>CAKSBC010000012.1 GCA_934438085.1 uncultured Lachnospiraceae bacterium | reverse complement strand
TAGAAGTAATTTCCGTTATAGCTCTTCCACTAATATGATACACATAGCCTAAAAGCAGTACAGAGAAGGACTCCGCACTGCTCTTAACTGTTAAAACATCAATTTATACATCACTTTTATATCTTGATCAGATTAAAAAGGCAGCCTTATCATCTGCATTTCTGTCTTTTTCTTTTCCTCGGAAAGATGATAATAAAGGTTCATGGTCATGCCGATGTTTTTGTGTCCGAGTATGCCCTGAAGTGTCTCAGGCTTCATGCCGGCTTCGATGGCTCTTGTTGCAAAGGTATCTCTGAACGCATGCGAGCTGAAGTGCTCTATATCAATGCCGTCACGTCTGAGCTTATCCAGGATCCTGCTTATGGTAATGTTTAGCGATGTTGGCGTCGAGAATCCGCCCTCGGGATTTGGGAACAGATATCCGTTGGTATCGGATAATGCTGCAGGACGATTTTTATTGACTTTAAGCTGTTCCTTGATGACCTCCTTAAGCTGTGCATTTATCGGGATGTCGCGCTTACTGGTCTTGGTCTTTGGTGTTTGAATCACATATCCCTTTTTAGATAAAGTTATCGTTTTGGTTATGTGGATAATTCCGGAGGAAAGATCAATATCTGATTCTAAAAGTGCACAGACTTCTCCGGCACGCATTCCGCTTAAGGACATGAGCTTTAAAGCTCTGTAATAATAGAAGCCTATGCCGGACTCAAAAAATGGTATCAGCTCATCATCCTTAAGTGCACGGTGAATGGTTTCGCGAGCTTCTTTTCCTGAAAACTTGAGCGTTGAAATGCTGCTGCATACATTTTTAGGGATAATCTCATCTAGCACGGCACCCTTAATAATGTTGTGAAGCGTGGCTAAATTCATGTTTATTGTAGATTCCTTCAGTCCGCGTTCCTTTAACGCCTGCTGCAGCTTGAAAATGTCACGTCTGTCAAGACTGCGGAGACGCTTATGTCCGATATAAGGAGATATATTTTTGATGAAATTCGAATAGCATCGGCGCTCGGTGGAAGGCTTGACCGTGCCGGTTCGTCTGGCTTCCCATTCACTAAAGTATGTATCTAAAGTGATATTGTTATTGTCAGTAAGACCTTGCTTGATACGTTCTCTCTTGATAAGCTCCTTTGCTTCACATTCTTTATAATTTGCACCATATACGGTGTAGCGCTTGCCGTTTACGGTAAATTGTCTCTGAAGAATTCCGTTCCTTCTGCGTGTATATCCTGCTCTTAGCTTTGACATGTTAAAACCTCTTTTAAAATATTATTTGTCCAAGGTGCAAAATAGGCTAATGACAGAACAATTATATTTTAAAGTCGCTCAAAATGAAGAGATTACGTACATCACAAAATACATCAAAATGAAGGGCACATGTAATTTACAAGACATATCAATTCGTATATTTATTAAATAAAACGCTTTTTTATGAAGTTAATGAGCTTTTTCGCAGCAGGAGAAAGTGAGGTATTGTCAGAAAATGCTATGCCAAGCTCAATGCTTCTGTCGGGATAAATCGGAATAACAGCAACCCTTCTGTTAAGTCCTTTAGTGATGAGTTTATTCATAATGCTTATTCCGAGCCCGCTTTCAATCATAGCTATTGCGGAATAGTTTTCGAGCGTGGAAAAACGTATATCAACGTCAGCATTTTCAGAAATAAGAAGGCGTGTTGCATCGTACTCTCTGCCGTTATCTGCGATTATAAAAGGATAGTTAAGACAGTCCTTTACCGATACTGTTGATTTCTCGCAAAGAGGATGACCTAAAGGAACCACGACTGTCATAGGATCCTTCATTAGCGGCAGCCATTTAAATGAAACATCCGGGTCAAAGCTTGTCATGATAAAGTCAACAGTGCCGGATGACAGGAGCTTATTTAAAAGCTGATGTTCTCCTTCCTGGATATTGACATGTATGCCAGGATACTCAATTGTAAAATCTCTGATAATTTCCGGAAGCCAGTGAGATGCGATGCTGCAGTACGAACCGATAGTTACAGAACCTATCGTAAGACCGCTCAGTTCGGAGGCATATTGAATGAGCATTGCTTCATGGTGAAGTATCGCCTTAATTTCATTGATCATATTTTCGCCGTTTTCAGTGAGGGTCACGCCCTGGCGAGTACGATTTAACAGCTTTATACCAAGACTGTCCTCGACTGCATCAACCATAAGAGATATTCCGGCCGGTGTGTATCCCAGGCTTTCGGCAGCTGCGGAGAAGCTGCCCAATTTTACAGCGGTTATAAGTGCTTCATATTTTTTTGTTTCCATTGATTCATCCTATCTACTCAGCGTTTTGAATTTTTGTGGCTTTATATGATTCACATATGTATATAAAAATGCATATAAATATGTATATAAATAGTTATATGACTATTTTGTATAGCAATTATTTTACGAGACTATTTTAACATTTTATAAAAACAAATTAAATAGATTTAATATTTAATATAAATAAGCGGTGATATTACAATATAAAAAAAGTGTTAAGAGAATTACTTGACTGTAACTAATTTTGCAGAATAAAGCTGGTTTAATATAAAAAGATTAACGTAATAGAAAACCACAAAATTTTTATAAACAATTTAGAAAAAATAAAGTAGCATTTATTTAGAGATTATTCAGAAACGGAGGTCATACCATGGAACAAAATAAGCATTATTTTTCTAAAGAACAAATCGGCAGCGAAAGCGGTACAGAAACAGCAAAAACAGCATTATTTATGAATAAAAAGGATAATGTTGCAACCCTTCTTTCTGAAGCTGCGGCAGGCGATATAGTGATGGTCAAGGCCTCTGACGGAAGTATTGTCTGCGTAACAAGAGCGAACGGAGACATTGTAAGAGGGCATAAGATAGCACTTAAAAATATAGCGGACGGAAACGATGTTATTAAATATGGTTTTTCAATAGGAAAGGCAAACGGCAGCATCATAGCCGGAGATTATGTACATACGCACAATCTTGTAAGCGGAAGAGGAAGAGGTGATCTTTGATGAAGCTGAAAATGTTTAAGCGAGCAAACGGAACATTCGGAGTAAGAAACAGGATAGCGGTTATTCCGACGGTAGCCTGCGTTAATCATGTTGCAGAAAAGATTGCGGCTGCGGTAGATATTGCAGATGCATATACACATCCGTACGGCTGCGATCAGCTTGGAGAGGATCTTACACTTTCATTTGAATGCTTAAGACTTATGGGTACTCATCCTAATACCGGAGCAGTGCTCGTGGTAGGACTTGGCTGTGAGGAAATACTTCCGCATGAGCTTTATGAAGCGATAAAAACTGAGCAGCCTGATACTGAGCTCATAGTTATGCAGGAGTTTGGAGGAACTACAGACACGGTAGAACGTGGAATCGAGATTTGTGAAGCATTTAAAGAAAAGTTGTTAAAGCAGGAAAGAGTAGATGCGGATATTTCCGAGCTTACGGTAGGGCTTGAATGCGGCGGCTCTGATTTTACTTCAGGCATTGCATCTAATCCGTCACTTGGTAAAATGGCTGAGAAGCTTATAAATGTAGGCGCCAAGGTCGTATTTGGTGAAACAACAGAGCTTATGGGAGCTGAAGGAATCCTTAAAGAGCTTTGTGAGAATGAAAAGGACTATGATTTCATATGCGACCGTATAAAAAGAGTTGAAAATACAGCCATTGATATGAAGGTGGATCTGAGAGGAACTCAGCCTTCGCCGGGTAATATTGACGGAGGACTTACTACTATAGAAGAGAAATCTCTTGGTGCGGTATGTAAGATAGGTCAATGCAAAATAGTTGATGCAATAGCATTCGGAGAAAAGGCAAAAAAACATGGAGGTATTACATTTGTGGATACTCCGGGAAATGATATCGCCTGCAGTCTTGGAATCGCCTGCGCAGGAGCTCAGGTGCTGGTATTTACAACAGGAAGAGGCACTCCGATGGGCTTTGCTGCAGCGCCGATGATAAAAGTTACAGGCAACAGCCGTATAGCCAAGGTAATGAAGGAAAATATAGACATCGATCTTTCAGGTATAATCGATGCGGGCATGACTATAGATGAAGGCGGAGAGAGGGTCTATGAGGCTGTAATCAAAACCGCTGATGGAGAAGAGTGCGCCGCGGAAAGGCTCGGACACAGAGACTTTTCACTTTATAGGATCTCACCTATCCTGACATAATATTATCGCAGATGTTGAAGAAAGGACAAAATTATGTTTCCAAAGTTTATAAATATTTGTCAGCATCATAAGGCACGTCCTGAGATCAAGGATATTTCGCAGGCAGTAAAAGATACTGTTAATAAATGCGGCGCAGATATGAGCGGACTTTCAGGAAAGACTGTAGGCATAGCTGTCGGAAGCCGAGGCATTAAAAATATTGATATTATTGTAAAAAGCACTGTTGATGAGGTAAGACATGCCGGAGGGATACCAATCGTTTTTGCGGCTATGGGATCGCACGGCGGAGGAACTGCCAAAGGGCAAAGAGAGGTCTTAGAGGCACTCGGAGTCACTGAGGAAAGTGTAGGATGTGAGATCCGCACAGGCACAGACAGTGTTTATTACGGAACAGGTGCAAACGGTACCGAGGTCTTTGCGAATCCGATAGCTCTTGAATTTGACAAAATCATACTCATTAACCGTATAAAAATGCATACTGATTTTGAGGATGTAACAGAAAGCGGAATATATAAGCTTATGGCAGTAGGTCTCGGAAATCCAAAGGGTGCGGGAATTATTCATGCCTGCAGCCATACTGTCGGATACGGTGAGGCTATCCGCAATGCCGGAAACGTCATTCTTAACAAGCTGCCGGTATTATTTGCACTTGCCGTTACGGAAAACTGGAAGCATGAGACGGACAGCATTGAAGCTATTCTTCCGGAAAATCTGCTCGAGACTGAAAAACGTATATTAAAGGAGGTTAAAGCCGGAGCCATTGCACTGCCGCTTAAAGTCTTTGACATTCTTATTATAGAGCAGGCAGGAAAACAGTTTTCAGGAACTACTGTAGATACAAAGGTCGTCGGAAGGATACGCATTGCTGGTGAAAAGGAGCCGGAATTTCCTAAGATCAAAAATATTGCAGTACTTGATTTTACAAAGGAATCTCACGGGAATGCCATGGGGCTTGGAATCGTAGATATTATAAGCCGCAGAGCCTATGATAATATCAACATTACGGATACTTCACTTACGGGAGTGACCTCGACCTGCCTTGATCAGGCAAAGATACCTTGTGTTGCGCCGGATGACAGGACTGCTATAGAGACCTGTTTCAGGGCATGCGGGATAACCGAGCCGGAAAGCTCAGAGATCATGCTTATACGCAATACCTCGGAGCTTGAATATATGGCAGTATCAATGGCTGCATATAAAAAGCTTAAAGAGAATGATGATATTGAAGCCATAGGAGCTTTTTATGAGCTTGAATTCGACATAAACGGAAGAATGATTGACCCGCTTTCTGATAATAATCTTAAATAAGCTTCTTAAATACTATTCACATACAAAACAGTGAGAAAGTTTTATATATTAAAGCTTTTTCACTGTTTTGCTGCTTGATAACGAATTCGGAAAATGATAATATTCAAGCACCGCTTTAAAACGGCAGAAGGCTAATACAGCGCCGAACTGAAATAGCATGGAGAATATTATATTAATGAACAACAGTATCAGCAAAAAGGATATAACCAGAAGCATTTTATATATTAATATTGCGGTTCTTCTGTACGGAACCTCAGGAGTAATGTCGAGATATACAGAAGTATCCTCCTCTGTTCTGACCTTCGGAAGAGTATTCGTATCTACATGTGTTCTCCTGATTTACAGTCTTATTGTAAAAAAGGACCTGAAGCTTAAAAATAAAAGAGATTTCATTATACTTATGGCGGCAGGAGCGGTGCTGGGCTTTCATTTCCTGACATTTTTTGTTTCTATCAGACTTTCTACTGTTGCAATAGCTACTATAACCTATGCAGCCGCCCCGTTATTTATGGTATTTTTAGATCATTTTGTATACGGCGCGAAGCTTACAAAAAAGAGCCTCATAATGACCATACTGATAATTGTAGGAGTCAGCATAACATGCCCTGACATATCCTTTGAAAACAGTATGTTTATGGGGCTTTTGGTCGGTCTGTTATCAGCTTTCCTGTACGGGATACTTACTGTACTTAATAATGAGGTTGCCTCTAAATATGACAGCACTACGGTCACACTTTACCAGCAGGCAGCCGCAAGTCTTACGACACTTCCTTTTGCATTTATTACATTTAACGGGCTTAATGCCACAGATATCGCAGTTATCGGTTTTATCGGAGTAGTCATTACAGCAGTGGCATTTGCTATGTTTGTAAGCACTCAGAGATATTTAAGTGTTCAGACTGTAGGTATAGTTTCTATTATGGAAACAGTATACGGAATTATACTTGCGGCTGTATTCCTGCATGAGATTCCGTCAAGAGGTGAGCTCATAGGAGGGCTCATAGTTCTTTCTGTAGTTATTTACGCACAGC
This sequence comes from uncultured Lachnospiraceae bacterium, assembly GCA_934438085.1. Taxonomy (GTDB): domain Bacteria; phylum Bacillota; class Clostridia; order Lachnospirales; family Lachnospiraceae; genus Avilachnospira. The sequence goes on along the minus strand of CAKSBC010000012.1, from coordinate 63,140 downwards.
TTGATATACAAAAGAACTGATTATACATTATAAGTAATGGTTATAGAGAAATTTATGAAAAATACTAAACATACATGTATACATGAATACATTTTATGCTTGACAAGGAAAAAACATACTTATATACTATAAACTAACAGCGCCGCGGCTTAGGCTGAAGGCGGAAAGAAGAGCAGGGTCATTATATTAAATGACGGCTCCGAAATAAAAGATAAATCAACACGGAGGGTATTATGAAAAAGTTTTTATCAGTTATCATGGCTGCAGCTCTTGCAGTATCCATGGCAGCCTGCTCAAGCTCAGGTGATACAAATTCAACAACTGCAGCAGCAGGAAGCTCAGATGCAGCAGGAAGCTCAGATGCAGCAGAGGGCGAGACAGTTGCACCTACAGGCGTTAAGATGACTATGGGTACAGGCGGAACCTCAGGCACATACTATGCGTTCGGAGGAGTTTTAAGCCAGTACATCAAGAATAAGGCAGGCATCGACGTAACAGTTGTTGCAACAGACGGATCAAAGGCAGATATTCAGGGTATCGATGCCGGCGATTATCAGCTAGGAACAGTTCAGTCAGACGTTATGGCTTATGCATGGGACGGAGTTAAGGCTTTTGCAGATGACGGTGCTCTTGACACCTTCCGTGTAGTTGGCGGTCTTTATGCAGAGACAGTTCAGCTTGTAACACTTAATCCTGACATCAAGACTCCTGCGGATCTTAAGGGTAAGGCCGTTTCTATCGGTGCTCCGGGATCAGGCGTTTACTTCAACGCTATGGATGTTTTAGGCGCAGCAGGTCTTACAGAGAATGATATCAAGGCTCAGTACTTAAGCTTTGCAGACAGTGCAGAGGGACTTAAGGACGGCAAGATCGATGCAGCATTCCTTGTAGCAGGTGCTCCTACACCGGCTATCACAGAGCTCGCAACTTCTAATCAGATCTATCTCGTTCCTATCGAGGGAGATACAGCTAAGGCTATCATCGATGAGTGCCCATACTACACAGAGCTTGCTATTCCTGCAGGAACATATTCAGGACAGGATGAGGATGTTAATACTATTACTGTAAAGGCTACACTTATCGTTTCAGCTGATGCTGACGAGGATTCTGTATATGCTCTTACAAAGGCTATTTATGAGAATGCTGATGCAATCGCAACAGAGCATTCAAAGGGCGCAGAGCTTTCTATCGAGAACGCTACAACAGGTATGACAGCACCTTTCCACAAGGGCGCAGCTAAGTACTTCGAGGAGCAGGGCGTTACAGTAGAGGCTGAGTAATTAAACTCTGAATCACATTATTGAAACTATATTTTTGGGTGTGAGAACAGCTATATCGTTCTCCGCCCAAAAAGTGTCAAATGAGGTCAATATGGAACTAAAGAAAGATACAAAACTGAATGCGGAGATATCTGCCGACGTACATGCGGATACTGCTGAAAACATACAGGCAGCGGTAGATGATGTAATGAAGAAGTTTGACAGAGAGTCAAACACCCGTAACTGGCAGGGAACGCCGAAGCTCATCGTTAATGGACTTCTGGCGTTATTTGCGCTTTTCTGCATGTATGTAACTCTTTGGGGAACATTTCTTGAGGAGGTCAGGCTGACATCTTTCGTAGCGTGCATCATATTCCTTGGGTATGTCATCTTCCCGGCTAAAAAGGGAGTTCAAAAGGTTAATTACATGCCTTGGTACGACATCATTCTCATGGTGCTCGGAACCGGCGCATTCCTTTATTTTACCTTTAATGCTGTATCAATAATTCAGCAGGGCAGTAAGTTTGCTAATTATCAGATCATTATCGGTATTATCGGTACACTTTCTCTTGCAGAGATCTGTCGTCGTTCTGTAGGAATCCCGATCCTGGTGGTTGCTGCGGCATTCATTATATATGCCCTTACAAAGGGACTTTCAAATCCTACATTTACAGGACGTCTTAACTATGCAGTCAGACTTCTGTTTTATTCAAAGGAAGGAATCCTTTCCACTCCTATCAATACCTGCTCAAAGTTTATCGTAATATTCATCATATTCGGTGCATTCCTTGAGCGTACGGGCATATCTGATTTCTTCATTGATTTTGCCAATGCACTTGTAGGTGGATTTTCTGGCGGACCTGCGAAGGTAGCAGTCGTTTCTTCAGCGCTTTTAGGAATGGTTTCAGGTTCATCGGTTGCCAATACAGTTGGTTCCGGTTCTGTAACAATACCTATGATGAAGAAGACAGGCTACAGAGGCGAGTTTGCCGGAGCGGTTGAGGCAGCGGCATCTACCGGAGGACAGATAATGCCTCCTATCATGGGTGCAGCAGCATTCCTTATGGCGGATATCGTTAATGTTCCTTACAGCAACATTATCGTCAGAGCAATAATTCCTGCAGTGCTTTATTTCACAGGTATATTTATTGCCGTACATGTGGAAGCCAAGAAGAATAATCTTGAGGGTATTCCTAAGGATCAGCTTCCTAAGATGAGCGTACTTGCAAAGGAGATTTATCTTCTTCTTCCGATAATCATGCTCATATATCTTGTAAGTACAGCGACCAAGACTATACAGACTGCAGCCGCACTTTCAATTGTGGCAGCTATAGTTGTCAGCCTTCCTAACAAGGCACACCGCATGAATTTAAAGAGTGTATTCGAAGCGCTTGCGAGCGGCGGAAAGGGCGCTATCTCTGTTGCTGCAGCCTGCGGAATCGCCGGAATCATTGCAGGAACTATCACAATGACAGGTCTTGCCAATGTGCTTATCAACGGTATCGTAGCTATAGCAGGTAATCAGGTTATTATTGCTCTGTTCCTTACCATGATCTGCTGTATCGTACTCGGTATGGGTGTACCTACAACAGCAAACTACTGCATTATGGCAGCTACCTGTGCGCCTATCCTTGTACGTATGGGAGTTCCGATGCTTGCGGCACACTTCTTTGTATTCTACTTCGGAATCGTTGCAGATATTACACCGCCTGTAGCACTTGCAGCCTATGCCGGAGCGGCGATTGCAAAATCGGATCCTATGAAGACTGCTGTAAATGCTACCAAGCTTGCTATTGCAGCATTTATCGTTCCTTATATTCTTGCTATGAATCCTGCAATGATATTTATCGATGTTACAGGACCTTTACAGATAGTAAGTATTGCGGTTACTTCACTTGTAGGTATCTTCGGAGTATCGACGGGAGTAGCGGGATTTATGTTTGCGAAGATGAATCCTTTACAGAGAATTCTTTCTATATGCGGCGGACTTGCACTTATGTATCCGGGATCTGCATCTGATATCATTGGCGTAGCTATAGTCGGAGCTGTTATAGTATGGCAGCTTGCGTTAAATAAAAAGGCAGCAGCTGCAGCCTGAAAAGGTTAAGGCATACCGGCAGTACGCTGTATAAATTAAAATATTTATTCGACATAAGAGATCGCTTCGGCGGTCTCTTAATTAATTACAGCTATAAGTATCAGCTTATAAATATTTCCTGTTATTACAGCTATAAATATCAGCTTATAAATACTTCATATTCTTACAGTTATAAATATCTGCTCGTTAATACTTTCTCTTCATTATTTGATAAAAACCATTTATAATAATATGGTAAGATTTCATAAATCAAAATTATATTTCATAGTCAGCTCACATTTAGGGCATATCATAGAGCTGCAGAGAACAAGTAAGAATGAAATTAAATACACTTTCGGAGGTGCATCATGTCATACAGATACGAAGATTATGTGGAAAGCTGTGAAATGCTTAAAGAAAGACTCGGAGATTTCAGACCTGAAATACTTATGATTTTGGGATCAGGACTCGGATTTATGGGAGATGAGATCGACGAGCCTGTATATGTAGACTATAAGGACATTCCTCATTTCAGAACATCAACAGCTCCTGACCATAAGGGACGCTTTGTTTTCGGCAAGCTTTGCGGTAAAAATGTTGCTGTAATGCAGGGCAGACTTCACTGCTATGAAGGCTACACTATGGAAGAGGTAACCTTCCCGGTCAGAGTTCTCAAGCTTTTGGGTGCTGACAAAATGATAGTGACCAATGCTGCGGGCTGCGTAAATACAGAATGGAAGGTCGGAGAGCTTATGCTTATCAATGATCACATAAGACTCTTTGGATTCGGTCCTTTGCAGGGTGCAAATATTCCTGAGTTTGGTCCTCGTTTTAATGACATGACCGAGGTATATAACGAGGAATATATGAAGCTTGCTCATGATAAGGCAAAGGAGCTCGGCATTACCCTCAGAGACGGAGTATATATGTACTTCCCGGGACCTTCCTTTGAGACTCCTGCAGAGGTAAGAGCAGCAAGAATACTTGGGGCGGATGCAGTAGGAATGAGTACTGTGCCTGAGGCAACCATTGCCGCTCACTGCGGAATGCGTACATTAGGAATTACAGTTCTTACAAATATGGCAGCAGGTGTCCTTAAGACAAAGCTTTCAGGAGAAGAGGTTAATATAGCCGCAGAAAAAGCATCTAAGAGCTTTTCCGGACTCATCAGAGCGTGCGTAAAGGAAATGTAATATAGCTCGGAAAGGTCTTTAGAAGTAACAAATGGAAACTGTAAAGCTTTATTATGAGGATGCATATATAAGGGAATTTGACGCAAAGGTCGTTTCCTGCAGAAAATCAGATAAAAATAACAAAACATGGCTGATCGAGCTTGACCGGACTGTATTTTATCCGGAGGGCGGCGGTCAGCCTGCCGATGTTGGGGAGATATTTGAGTCAGGATCAAATGAGAGACTTTCAGCCGCTGCAAATGCTGAAAATGCCTGCGGAAATGAAAGCTGTGATGTAAATGTACTAAGCAATAATTGCAGCGACTCTTCGAAGAATATACTAAAGAAAGTATCCGTTACAGATGTTCATGAAAAAGACGGACAGATCCTACATTATTGTGATGCTGAGATAGAGCCGGGAACAATAGTTCACGGAATTATAGACTGGGAACGACGTTTTGATCATATGCAGCAGCACAGCGGAGAGCATATCGTAAGCGGCATGATATGTGAAGCCTTCAACTGCGATAATGTAGGCTTTCATATGGGAGCCGATATCATTACCATAGATTATAACGCCGATATCACTGAAGAAGAGCTGCTTAAGATAGAGGAAAAGGCGAATAAATATATCTGGGAAGATCACAGGATAGAAATAAGCTTTCCCGGAGAAAAAGAACTTGCAGCTTTAGAATACAGGAGTAAGAAGGAATTAAGCGGTGCCGTAAGGATAGTCTCATTCCCGGGAGCAGATACCTGTGCCTGCTGCGGAACTCATGTTGAAAGAAGTGCAGAGGTAGGTCTTGTAAAATTCTTATCCTGTCAGAAATTCACAAAGGGAAGCAGGATAGAGCTTTTATGCGGAAAGAGAGCCTTTGATTATCTGAGCATTTGCAGAGAGCAGAACCGCATTATTGCAAGAGCCATGGCAGCCTCATACGACAAGACTGCCAATGTATATATGAAGCAGAGAGCAGAGCTTTCGGAGCTTAAATATAAGCTTTCTCTTACTGAACAGAAGCTTTTTGAAAAAATTGCGGAACAGTATGAAGATAAGGACAATGTATTGTTTTTCACCGAAGGACTAGATCCTGACAGTGTGCGTAAATTGTGCGTTCTTATAGCTGAACACTGCAAGGGTAGAAGTGTTGTTTTTTCGGCAGACAGCGCAGAACGTGTGGATGATTCCAATCAGCATGCAGAAAATGTAAATACAAAGGTAATTGCAGAAACTACTTGTGCCGCAGATATTGACATCCAAAAGAAAGATGCAGTAAAATCGTGCCGCAGATATAAATATGCAGTCAAGCTTAAGGATGAGGATGATCCTAAGCTTATACGTGATATGAACACCGTTTTGAACGGACGCGGAGGCGGAAAAGGCGGCTTTGCACAAGGGTCTGTGTCAGCTTCCGAACAGGATATAAGAGCTTTTTTTGAAAAGCTCGGATAATTAGATACTTGAGGTAATAAATTGAAAACAGCGATAATGACAGATACAAACAGCGGACTTACGGTCGAGGATGGCAGAAAGGCAGGAATATATGTTCTGCCTATGCCGATAACCGTAAATGACCGTGCATATCTTGAAGGCGTGGGTATAGAGCTTGGAGATTTTTACCGCGAGCTTGAGGCAGGCTGCGACGCAGTCAGTTCACAGCCTTCACCGGGAGATTTCACTGCTATGTGGGATGAGATCCTTGCAGCCGGCTTTGATGAGATAGTTTATATTCCGATGTCAAGCGGACTTAGCGGTTCATGTGCTACAGCGACAACATTTTCAGCGGAATATGAAGGGAAAGTCAAGGTGGTTGACAATCACCGCATTTCGCTTTCACTCATGGATTCGGTTTATGATGCAGTCAAGCTCAGAGACAGAGGCTGTGATGCAGATACAATAAAGGATAGCTTAGAGAATAATGCATATAATCAAAGCATTTATGTCACTGTCAATTCACTTGACAGACTTATAAGAAGCGGCAGAGTTACAGCGGCAGGAGCTGCTGTTGCAAATGCTCTTAATTTAAAACCGGTGCTTCAGATACAGGGAGAAAAGCTTGATGCCTTTGCCAAGGTAAGAGGCATGAAGAAGGCTGAAAAGCTGATGATAGAGTCCATAGAAGAGGATATTTATACCAGATTCAAGGACATTCCGCAGGACAGACTTTCTGTCAGTGTTGCAGGCTCTTTTACGGATCCTGATGCTGCCGATAGCTGGAGACAGCAGGTACAGACAGCATTTCCTGAATTTGAGATAAAGTATTATCCGCTTTCTGCAAGTATATGCTGCCATGTTGGCGCAAATGCCGTAGGCATAGCAGTCAGCGTTATTGAGTAAGTCTGATATAGTAAGAAAGCGACAGAAATTAAGCTATGGATAAGGAATATATTGCCGAGCACAATGGCGTAAAATATGTCAAGTACGACAGCCTTGAGAGTACAGGACTTGTATATCACGGGTTTATGACCAGAGTGGGCGGTGTGAGCAGCGGACCGTTCGGGACACTCAATTTAGGTTTTAACAGAGGGGATGACGAGAAGGCTGTGGCAGAAAATTATAAACGAGCCGCCGCCTGCTTTGCAAAGTCTCCGGACAGAGTGGTATTGGCTCATCAGACACATACCGCTGTAATAAGAAGAGTGACACAGGCAGATGCCGGAATGGGAGTTGTCAGAGACAGAGACTTTCATGACGTTGACGGACTTATTACGAATGAACCGGGGATACTGCTTGCTACATCTCACGCAGATTGTACGCCTATATTTCTGTTAGATCCTGAAAACCGAGCTATAGGCATGGTACATTCTGGCTGGAAGGGAACTGTAGGCCTTATCGGTGACAAGGCAGTTCGTGCTATGGAAAAGGAATTCGGCACAGATCCGTCACAGCTTATAGCGGTTATAGGCCCATGCATCTGCAAAAATTGCTATGAGATAGGGCAGGAGGTTGCCGTCCGGTTCATGGAAATATTCGGAGGAGAGCATTTTGCACTCCAAAAGAAGAAGAACGGCAAATATATGCTTGATCTAAAGCGAGCCAACAAGCGCATACTATTTGAAGCAGGATTGAGAGAGTTCAACATAGTCTGTTCAGAGCTTTGCACCTTTGAAAGAGATGATCTTTTCTATTCACATCGAAGAATGGGAGCTGAAAGAGGGCAGATGCTGGCATTTATAGGCCTTAAATAACCGGTTTTACAACATAACATTATTTTTAAATCTGGGATGTCTTACTGTACTTGCGGCAGACATCCTTTATTAATGTTATAAGAGATTATTTATGAGCTTTGATATTCGGGACTTTTTGGTATAATAAAATTATCTTAGACAGTGAATAAAATATCCGGAGGGATTACCAATGAATAGAATAGGAGTTATCGGAGCGGGCACCTGGGGCATGGCGCTTGCGAGGATGCTTGCAAATAACGGCAGTGCAGTATCTGTATGGACAAAGCATGCGGAAAAGCTGGATGGCTACGCTGCAAACAGAATATATCCTGCATTAGCAAATATGAAGATACCGGAGAGCATAGAGTTTGATAAAGACTTATCCTCATTGTGCAGCGGTAAGGATGTGATAATGTTTGCAGTACCTTCACTCTATGTGAGAAATACTGCAAGAGATGCCGCACCGTTCATCAATGAAGGGCAGATCATTGTTAATGTCGGAAAGGGCATAGAGGCAGACACACTGCTGACACTTACCGAGGTTATTGAGGATGAACTTAAGAGTGCAGGAAAGAGCGTTCGTACAGTTGCTCTCAGCGGACCGACACACGCAGAGGAGGTTGCAAAGGATCTTCCGACCACGATAGTGTCCTCATCAAGAGATATGGAGGCCGCTGGCTTTATACAGGATGTATTTATGAACACCTGCATGAGAGTGTACACAAATCCTGATACCAAAGGTGTGGAGCTTTGCGGAGCTATGAAGAATATTATGGCTCTGGCTGCAGGAATGTCACAGGGACTTGGCTACGGAGATAATACCAAGGCGGCACTTATTACGAGAGGCCTTGCTGAGATAACAAGACTCGGAATAGCTATGGGCTGCAACAGAGATACCTTTGCAGGACTTGCGGGATTAGGAGATCTGATAGTTACGGCAACCAGCATGAATTCAAGGAATAATCGTGCAGGAATACTTATAGGCGGCGGAATGAGCGCAGAGGAAGCCAAGAAGGAGATAGGCATGGTAGTTGAGGGAATCAATGCACTGCCTGCCGCACTTGAGCTTGCTGCCAAATATAATGTTGAAATGCCGCTGACATTTGCCGTGGATTCAATTATTAATCACGGAGCGGATCCTAAGGCCACTGTAACAAAGCTTATGCAGAGAGATAAAAGAGACGAAACAGAATTAACTGATTAAATGCTGCTGCGGCATAACGCTGCGGAGACAGGAGACCGGCTATGAAAAAAAGATATACTGCAATAATCGCTGCCATGACGCTTATGTATGTGCTTGCAGGCTGCGGAGGAAAATCTGATTCGGCAAAGGAAACTACTGCTGAAGTAAAGGGCACAGAGGCTATTAAGAGCGAGGCAGATGAAGCAACTGAGGAGCTTGGAGAATTAATCAAAGAGGATGAAAAGGAAGCAAAGCTGCTTCATGCTAAAATAATTAGCGACGGTAAGTATGGATCTGTAGATAACGGTGAATACAGCGTTAATTTTAATACAACGACTGCTGGTGTCATCCTTAATGATGAGGAGGCTGAAGAATACCCGCTTCTTGCAAAGGCTCTTAATGACGAGTTTGAGGAAAATAAGAGGATGAGTGAAAAGGATTTTGAAGATCTTAGGGACAGCGCAGCCTCGATCCTCGAATACGGCGGCAGCGGAGATTACATGCAGCTTATTGCTGAAAACAGCGCAAGTGTTGTTCGAGCTGATGAAACTGTTTTAAGTTATCTTATCGACTATACGGATTTTTACGGCGGAGCACACGGAAATTATGCATCCTTAGGCCGAAGCTTTGATACCGAGACCGGCAAAAAGCTCAGCATTTATGATGTTATAAGTGATAAGGAGACATTTTCAAAGGCACTTGAAGCAGAGCTTACAAAAAGATATGCTGATGATGGCGGTCTTATCGAAAATAAAACTCCGGCGCAGGCTGTAGAAACCTTCTTTGAGTATATTGACTCCGAAACATATGATGGTGTGAGCTGGACAATAGGCTATGACAGACTAAATGTTTACTTTAATCCTTACAGCATTGCTTCATATGCTTTCGGCAAGGCTGACATAAGTCTGATGTTCAGTGAGTATCCGGGAGTTGTGAAGGATATTTATACTGACAATGCTTCCGACAGCTATGCTGTTAAAATAAAAGGCTATGACGGATATCTTGCAGATATAAATAATGACGGTGAATATGTAAATGTTACGGCTGATTATGGTACGTATGATGAATTCTGCTACGAGAGTCTTGATATAGTGCTTACCGATGACAACGGACAGAGCACTACCAAAAGCTGTGATGCTCACTATTTCGACTTTTACACTTATTACGTAAAGATTGGTTACAGACATTACCTGCATATATTTGCTTCATCCGAAAGTGACTTTACCGGTAATTACATATACGAGATAACCGGAGGCGATATAAAGGACTGCGGATATTACGGCGTTTGTCCGGCAAGAATCAGCTATGAGTATACTGAGGACGGTGATATATGGATGAACTCAGAAACCACAGCAGCTTATAGTGACCCTGCAAAGCTGCAACTTTCTGTACGCCTGGATGCCTTAAGCACATACAATGCCTGGAGATATTACAGTATAAATGCCCTTGGCATTCCGGAAAGTGATGAGCTCTATAGAGTTACAGCTGATTATATCTCACCTAAGCTTAAAAAAAACATAACTGCAGCTATAGCAGATGCTGACGGAAAGAAAACCGGAGAAAAGACCGATGTTCCGGCAGGAACGGCTCTTCATTTTTATATGACGGACGGAGAAAGCTTTGTAATATTCAGTCTTGATGACGGCAGATATATAGCTGTGGATTTTGACTCAAGTGATTGGCCGTATACGGTAGAAGGCGAACCTATGGATGAGGTTCTGGAGGATTACGTTTTTGCCAGCTGATAAAGATTAAGAGGTAAATAAACTGGAAACAAATATTTGTATAGGTCTGCTGGCGCATGTTGACGCCGGCAAGACCACTCTTTCAGAGAGTATTTTATATAATACCGGTACTATCAGGAAGGCAGGACGAGTAGACCACAAGGACAGCTTTCTTGATAGTATTACAGAAGAGCGTGAGAGGGGAATAACTATATTTTCCAAACAGGCTCTTTTTAAGCTTGGAGAAAAGCATTATACGCTAATGGATACTCCGGGACACGTAGATTTTTCGGCTGAAATGGAAAGAGCATTGTCAGTGCTTGATTATGCGGTACTGATAATAAGTGCTCCCGATGGGATACACGGACATGACATTACGCTGTGGAAGCTTTTGAAGGCATACAAGGTTCCTGTAATTGTTTTTGTAAATAAGATGGATCAGCAGGGAGCTGATAAAGAGAAGATCCTTAAAGCGCTTTCATCAAAATTCGGCCATGGCTTTGTTGATATCAAGGATAGCTTTGACACGGAAACCGGTGAGATAAGAGGTGAATCGGCAGAGGATATAGCACTGTTAGATGAGTCTGTGATGGAGAGCTTCTTAGAGACCGGAAGCATTACGTCAGAAGAAGTGTCCGGGCTTATAGCTGAGCGAAAACTGTTTCCGTGCTGCTTTGGGTCAGCGCTTAAAAATGATGGTGTTGACAGTCTTTTAAGTATGATTGAAAACTATACTGTTCAGAAAAAATATACGGACAGCTTTGCAGGAAGAGTTTTCAAGATAACAAGAGATAAAAACGGCAGAAGAATAGCTCACGTTAAGATAACCGGAGGAGTACTTAAGCCTAAGGAAATGGTAGCAGTGCATGTATCAGTAAGAAGTGAGAGTGCTTCTGAAAATGCTGTTTATGAGAAGATAGAGCAGATCATGCTGTTTAACGGAGAAGGCTGTGAACAGCTCAAGGAAGCTTTTGCAGGTATGGCTGTTGCTGTAACCGGACTTGACAGTGCAGCAGCCGGAACGGCACTCGGGGAAGAATCGTCTTCAAATGATAAGCTTCTGGTTCCGCTTTTTACATCCAAGGTCACAGCGCCGTTTGATGTTGATAAGCACAAGCTTTATCTGTCACTTAAGGAGCTTGAGGAAGAAATTCCTGAGATCGAGCTTTTTTACGATGAGGAGAATAAAGAAATAAATATCAGGCTCATGGGCGAGGTTCAGACCGAGATCATTAAGGAGCTTGTTAAGCGCAGATTCGGTGTCGACATAGGCTTTGGAGAAGCCTCGATAGTTTATAAAGAAACTGTCACGGCACCTGTTATAGGTGTGGGACATTTCGAACCGCTTAAGCATTATGCGGAGGCACATATTTTGATAGAACCGCTTGAAAGCGGAAGCGGCATAGAAATCGTTTCGGGCGTAAGCGATGATGTCTTAGCACTCAGATTCCAGCGGCTTATAATGTCACATCTTGAGGAAAAGAAATACCGCGGAGTTTTAATGGGATCAGAGCTTGATGATGTAAGATTTACTCTCATAAGCGGAAAGGCTCATGAAAAGCACACAGAGGGCGGAGATTTCAGAGAAGCCACCTACAGAGCAGTAAGACAAGGTCTCATGAAAGCCATGAGAAGCGGAGCCTGCAGACTTCTCGAGCCGTATTATAATTTTGAGCTCACTGTTCCTGCTGCTTTTGCGGGACGTGCAATGACCGATCTTTCACAGAGAACGGACGGCTTTGAAGGCCCTCTTATGCTGGAGGAAGAGGTATTATTTAAAGGAAGAGCGGCGGTTTCAAAGCTCAGAGGCTATGCTCAGGAGGTACTTTCCTATTCCGGAGGCTTCGGAAGATTGTCTTTAAGCTTCGGAGGCTACGGCCCGTGTACCAACGAGGAAGAGGTTCTTTCGGAGCATTTCTATGATGCAGAGGCTGATATATCAGATCCTACAGGCTCGGTTTTCTGCTCACACGGTGCAGGATATTATGTTCCTTGGGATGAAGCTGACGGCATGATGCATATAGATGTCGAAGCAGAGGAAAGAAAATACGGAATTTCCGACGTAAATGATAACACAGCTCCTGAGGCGAATTATGATTTTTTCGGCACGGGAAATTACAGCTTTTATACGGCCGGCAACGGTTTAGAACCCTTTGAAGCAAGCTCCAAAGGAAGGAATGCGACTGATAAAAATGCCTCAGGAAGCGGTAAAAGCGGTGGAAGGGCAGCAAAGGCCTATGACTATTTAGGCGCTGGACTTTCAGGTGATAAGGAGCTTGAAAGCATTTGGAGCAGCGTGCTCGGAAAAAACATCAATAAGGCAAAGGCTGAGGAAAAACGAAGCAGCAGTCTGATGCGGAATAACAGACAGGCATCAGCAGGCAAAAGGGATTCCGGCAAAGCTTCTGATACAGTGGATATAATCAAAGCCAAGGATCAGGTATTGCTTGTAGACGGCTACAATATTATTTTTGCGTGGGAAGAGCTTAACGAGCTTGCAAAGCTCAATATAGATGCGGCAAGAAGTCTGCTTGCGGACATACTGTCAAATTATCAGGGCTTTAAGGGCATGAATCTGATACTTGTATTTGATGCCTATAAGGTTAAGAGCGGCACAGGCTCTGTACAGAAGTATCATAACATTTACATTGTTTATACCAAGGAAGCGCAGACGGCGGATGCATATATTGAGAAGACAGTACATGAGAATGCTAAAAATATGCGTGTTACGGTTGCGACCAATGACGGAATGGAGCAGACCATAGTTTTCGGTGACGGAGCGCAGAGAATGTCGGCAAGAGAGCTGTATGAGGCTGTTAAGGAATGCAATAAGGATATTGAAAGACAGTATCTTGAAAAAACTGTCAAACTCAAAAACCGTATCGGCGATACAGAAAAATAAAAAAAATGGTCTTAAGTATGATATACTAAACGCGAGTGACGGGCTGAAAAGCATTGTCATGATAATGAATGAAAAAGCAGGGGCAGATATATGGAAAAAAACAGACGAGTAATGCTGAAGCTTTCAGGTGAGGCACTTGCAGGGGATAAACATACCGGATTTGATCTTCCTACAGTAGAAAGCGTTGCTGAGGAGGTTAAAACAGCTTATGATCAGGGCGTTGAGATCGCTGTAGTGATCGGAGGAGGAAACTTCTGGAGAGGACGTACAAGCGATGAGATCGACAGAGTGAAATCCGATCAGATCGGCATGCTTGCGACAGTTATGAACTGTCTGTATGTTTCTGAGGTATTCAGAAAGCATGGCATGAAGACAGCTGTATTCGGAGCCTTTGATATACCGGGCATGATGCCTGTCTTTGATAAGGATACAGTTATGAAGGCTCTTTCCGATAACACAGTAGTATTCTTTGCCGGAGGAACAGGGCACCCTTACTTCTCAACAGACAGCGGAACTGCATTAAGAGCTATCGAAATAGAGGCAGACATGATACTTTTAGCAAAGGCTGTAGACGGAGTATATGATTCGGATCCTAAGACAAATCCGGAAGCAAAGCGCTTTGACAGCATTTCCATAAGCGAGGTCGTAGAAAGAGGTCTTAAGGTAATAGACCTTACGGCATCGGTGCTCTGCATGGAGAACCATATGCCGCTCGGAGTATTTTCACTCAATAAAGAGGGAAGTATAACCGACGCACTTAACGGAAAGATAGACGGCACGATAGTAACGGCTGACTGACATTGACATAAAATAACAGTATCATCATGGATACAGTACATGATGTTTAATAAAAAACAAAATCAAGGAGAAAACACCATGACAGAGGAACTTAAGATATTCGAAGAGAAAATGCAGAAATCAATCAACAATCTCCAGGAGAATTTCAATAGTATCAGAGCCGGCCGTGCAAATCCGCATGTCCTTGATAAGATAAAGGTAGATTATTACGGAACACCTACACCGATTCAGCAGGTAGGAAACATCTCAGTACCTGAGGCACGTATCATTCAGATAGCACCATGGGAAAACAAGATGATCAAGGAAATTGAAAAGGCTATCAACATGTCAGATCTGGGCATCAACCCTACAAATGACGGTTCAACAATAAGACTCGTATTCCCTGAGCTTAACGAGGAAAGACGTAAGGACCTTGCAAAGCAGATCAAGAAATACGCAGAAGAGGGCAAGGTAGCAGTAAGAAACATCCGCCGTGATGCTATGGATCTTATAAAGAAGATGGAAAAGAACGGAGACTTCACAGAGGACGACTCAAAGCAGGCAGAAAAAGACATGCAGAAAGTCACCGACAAGGCCATCGAAGAAATCGACAAAATGTGCGATACCAAGACAAAGGACATAATGACGATATAAATGATACAAGGGACGAAAATCCAATAATAAGGCCGCTTGCGGACTTATTATTGGATTTGAGGACCGAACAAATATGAGTAAGAAGCCCGGAAGGGCGGATTACGAATATTTGCAGCAGCGAGGGAATGCGAAGCATGGAGCGCTGCTGGGTATCATTATAAAAAAAGGATACATGCAGCAGCGAGAAAGTGCGAAGCACGAATCGCTGCGTGTATCATGGAAAGAAAGCCTAAATTCAAAGAAAAGAAAGGCCGCTTGCGGACTTATTATTGGGTTTGAGGACCGAACAAATATGAGTAAGAAGCCCGAAGGGCGGATTACGAATATTTGCAGCAGCGAGAAAGTGCGAAGCACGAATCGCTGCGTGTATCATGGAAAGAATTTTAAATATGGAAACAAATAATTTATACATCCCATCCTCTGTTGCCGTCATCATGGACGGCAACGGCCGATGGGCCAAAAAGCGTGGATTACCGCGCACCATGGGGCATAAGGCAGGATGTACCGCTATCGAGGCACTCATACCTGAGGCCGGAAAGTTGGGAATCAAGTATTTCACTGTCTATGCTTTTTCAACAGAAAATTGGAAACGTTCTAAGGATGAGGTGGATGGACTCATGCAGCTCTTCCGTTTCTATGCCATGAGACTTTTAAAGCAGGCGAAGGAACACAATGTCCGCATCAGGATGATCGGCGACAGAAGAAGATTTCCGACAGATATCATTGATGCTATTAATAAGCTTGAGGATGAGACAAAGGATAATACCGGCATGACCTTCGTCGTGGCTGCTAATTACGGCGGAAGAGATGAAATCAGACGTGCCGCGATGAGGCTTGCGGAAGCTTATGTCAAGGGAGAGGTTCCTGCCGGAGCATTTGCCGGAGCTGATGATAAGGTTCCTGAGGGAGAGCTTACAGAGAACGGCTTTGCTATGTATCTTGATACTGCAGGCATACCTGACCCGGATCTTATCATAAGGACATCCGGAGAGCTCAGACTCAGCAATTTCCTTACATGGCAGTCAGCATATTCGGAAATAGTTGTTACTGATGTGCTTTGGCCTGATTTCAATAAGGATGAGCTCCTTAAATGCATAGAAGAGTTTAATCACAGAAGCAGAAGATTCGGAGGAGTCTGATTTTGTTTTGGAAAAGGCTTGCAAGCGGTGTTGTATTACTGATAGCTGCCATAATAGTAATGTATTTAGGCAATCTGCCGCTGCTTTTATCTGTTACCGCACTTTCTCTTATCGGTCAGATGGAACTTTACAGAGCTATAGGAATAGACCATAAGGCTATAGCTGTCATTGGTTATGCCATGACGGCGGTTTACTATGTATTGGTATATACGCAGGGAAGAGCGTATGTTGCAGCGATGATGGTCGGAGCACTGATAGTGTTTATGACAGCCTATGTTATAACCTTCCCGGAATACAAAACGGAAGAAATAACAGGTGCATTTTTCGGTATGTGCTATGTGTCTGTGCTGATGAGCTATGTATATCTTACGAGAATGCTTCATGACGGCTTATTTACAGTGTGGCTTATACTTTTATGCTCATGGGGCTGTGATACATTGGCATACTGCACAGGAATGCTGATAGGCAGACATAAAATGGTGCCGAAGCTGAGCCCTAAGAAAACCTGGGAGGGAGCTGTCGGGGGAGTGCTCGGAGCAGCGCTGCTTGGGTTTATCTACGGATTCGTGTTCAGGAATAAGATGACATCTACAATCAGTCCTCTTATAAGTTGTTCTATTGCCTGCGGAGTAGGTGCGATCATATCCATGATAGGAGACCTTGCGGCATCTGCCATAAAGAGAAACCATGATATCAAGGATTTCGGACGATGCATACCGGGGCATGGCGGCATTTTGGACAGATTTGATTCGGTATTATTTACGGCACCGGCGATATATTATACGCTCACGCTTGTAGACAAATTTATAAGGTAATATGTTAGGTCGGACGAACGTGTTTTATTTACAGCAGTTCGTCCGGCTGTTTGAGTTTAAAACGGAGGCGGCAATGAAGCTTTGTGTTCTTGGAAGTACGGGGTCTATCGGCAGGCAGACTCTTGATGTAGTGAGATCAGACAAAGATATAACAGTAACAGCTTTAGCTGCGCTTAAAAATATTGATATGATAACGGAGCAGATCAGGGAGTTTCGTCCGCAGATCTGCTGTATTTATGATGAGGAAAAGGCTGCAGAGCTTGTAAAGAGAATCGAAAACGGTATGATTCCGGAAGCCGAAGGCATGAAGGTGGTAAGCGGAATGGACGGCCTTATCGAATGTGCGGTATATCCGGAGACAGACACTGTGCTTGTCAGTGTCGTCGGAATGATAGGAATTAAACCTACGATAGAGGCGATAAAGGCAGGCAAAAATATATGTCAGGCAAATAAAGAGCCTATCGTATGTGCAGGACATATAATAATGCCGCTTGCAAAAGAGCACGGGGTAAGGTTTACACCTGTAGATTCGGAGCATTCCGCTATATATCAGTGTCTTGCGGGCGAAAAGGACAATAAGATAGATAAAATATATCTTACCTGCTCCGGCGGACCATTCAGAGGGAAGACTCTTGATGAGCTCAAAAATATCAAGCCTGAGGATGCACTCAAGCATCCGAGCTGGAATATGGGAGCAAAGATAACCATCGACTCATCGACTCTGGTTAACAAAGGTCTTGAGGTCATAGAGGCGCATTATCTGTTCGATGTGCCTGCAGATGATATTATCGTAGTAGTTCAGCCCGGCTCAATCGTTCATTCAATGGTTCAGTTTGAGGACGGAGCTATAAAGGCTCAGCTTGGTGCGCCTGATATGAGAGTACCTATAGCCTATGCCTTAAGAAGTGAAAAGCGTGCAGAATTTAACGGTAAAAAGACATTAAGCCTTAAGGATATGGCAGAGATCCGTTTTATGGAGCCTGATACAGAAACCTTTAAGGGGCTTAAATTAGGAATAGATGCCTGCAGGACAGAGGGCAGCGTTACTACTGTCTACAATGCTGCAAACGAGGAATGTGTAGCAGCATTTCTTTCCGGAAAGATCGGGTACACCGATATTGCAGACGGCATAGAGGCCTGCATGAAGGCACATAAAAATATACCGTCGCCTTCACTTGAAGAAATATTTGAGGCTGAAAAAGAGGCAAGGGCATTTATAAGAAATAAATATAAGCTTTAACCAGGCTGAAGAGGAAAGTATTTTAA
The DNA here is from genome assembly GCA_934438085.1 of uncultured Lachnospiraceae bacterium. Classification (GTDB taxonomy): domain Bacteria; phylum Bacillota; class Clostridia; order Lachnospirales; family Lachnospiraceae; genus Avilachnospira. The sequence continues at coordinate 45,004 of CAKSBC010000012.1, read as the reverse complement.
TGATAAGTATTATTATTTCTGTTTTAGCATTAGGCTTTATCATAGCTATTCATGAATTCGGGCACTTTATAGTGGCGAGAACCTTCGGTGTCGGAGTTATTGAATTTTCTATAGGTATGGGGCCGAGGCTTTGTTCAAAGGTTCGCGGCAACACCAGATATTCTCTTAGAGCACTTCCTTTAGGCGGCTCATGCATGATGCTCGGAGAGGAAATGGCAGAGGACGATGACAGTGAGAGAAGCTCAGGCGCGATAACAAACGGAACCTTAAATGCCGATGCACCAAGGATAGACGGCGAAAATATCATTATCGACGGACGTATCTATCACAAAAAGGATCAGTTCGTCGAAAAGAAGGCATGGCAGAGATTTCTCATAGTAGCCGCCGGACCGATATTTAATTTTATACTGGCATTTATTTTTGCGCTTATCATAACCTCACACTACGGATATGACAGGGCGATTATTTCAGATACTACTGCGGGAATGCCGGCTTATGAGGCAGGCTTATCCGAAGGCGACAGGATAACAGGTCTTGCAGTTGTCGGAGATCGTTCAAAGGGAGTCAGACTGTCAAAGGTCGAAACAGCAAGAGATATTCAGCTTTTCATGGTCGTAAATGCGGCTAACGTTCAGAATGCAGATGACATTGCGGTAAGGTACCTTGATGCTGATGACGGTATGAAGGAAAAGGACGTTATCCTTACTCCGCAGTATGACGAAGAGAATAAAACTTACAGACTGGGGTTTACCTACAGTGCAGCCTATGCCAAGGCAGACAGCTTAGGCGAGATCATTCATTACAGTCTTTATGACGTCGGCTACTGCATACGCTCATCGGTTTATTCAATTAAAATGATGATAAGCGGTGCGGTCAGCAGGAAAGATGTCATGGGTCCTGTGAGAATGGTGGCAGTAATGGATAAGACAGTGGAAACTGCATCGGGTTACGGCATGACAGCGGCAGCTATGACGCTTTTAAACATTATGATAATTATTTCAGGATCCTTGGGAGCTATGAACCTTCTGCCGCTCCCTGCGCTTGACGGAGGACGACTTGTTTTTATAGCTATTGAGCTGCTGACGGGACATGCTGTTCCGAAGGAGCTTGAGGGCAGGATACACATGGCAGGAATGCTTCTGCTCCTTGCACTGATGGTATTTATAATGTTTAATGATGTTTCGCTGTTGATATTCGGATAACAGCTTCAAGAGGGATACAGCAAATGAGAATGCATACACATGAGGTAAAAATAGGAAATAAAACTATAGGAGGCAATAATCCTATAGCTATACAATCGATGTGCAACACAAAGACAGATGATGTTGAAGCTACTGTAAAGCAGATACTTTCACTTGAGGCATCAGGCTGCGACATTATCAGAGTTGCGGTGCCGGATATGAAGGCAGCAGAGGCATTATCAGAGATAAAGAGCCGTATACATATACCGCTTGTTGCAGATATACATTTTGATTACAAGCTTGCCATAGCAGCTATGGAAAATGGCGCAGATAAGATCAGGATAAATCCGGGAAATATCGGAGGAAGAGAAAATCTTGAGGCAGTCGTGCGTGCTGCAATGATAAATAATACTCCGATCAGAGTAGGCGTTAATTCCGGCTCTCTTGAAAAAGAGCTGATTGCAAAATACGGCGGTCATGTCACTGCCGAGGGACTTGTTGAGTCAGCGCTTGATAAGGCGGCAATGATAGAAGAGATGGGCTATGACAGAATAGTCATAAGCATTAAATCCTCAGATGTGCTTATGTGTGTAAAGGCACATGAGCTCATAAAGGAAAGAACAGAGCATCCGCTTCATGTGGGAATCACCGAGGCCGGCACTGTATGGGCCGGGAATATCAAGTCATCAGTGGGACTTGGCATTATCCTCTATGAAGGAATAGGAGATACCATAAGAGTAAGTCTTACTGGGGATCCGGTCGAGGAGATTAAGACTGCAAAGCAGATACTTAAGACCCTCGGACTTAAAAAGGGCGGCATAGAGGTAGTCAGCTGTCCTACCTGCGGAAGGACTCAGATAGATCTTGTAGGGCTTGCGGAAAAGGTAAATGAACTTGTATTAAGACCTGAGTATAAGGAGCTTAATATAAAGGTTGCCTGCATGGGCTGTCCGGTAAACGGTCCGGGCGAAGCAAAGGAAGCGGAGCTTGGCATCTGCGGAGGAAAAGGACAGGGTCTCATTATCAGAAAAGGCGAGATCATTAAAAAGGTCGACGAGGACAAGCTGCTTGAAGCATTTAAGGAAGAACTCGATAAAGAGATAACTGACAGCAAAAAGGTATGAAAGAAAGCTTTTCAAATGTATTTGTAAATCTTGATATGGATCTTACCGACAGGGAGCTCATGAAAAACGCCGAGGTCATAAAGATAAGCGTCTCGGCTGACAGGAGCTCTCTTACGGTATATCTCAGAAATAAAGAAGAAATACCGAGATCTACCATTCGCTCTGCCGAAAAGGCCATCAGAGAAAAGATTTTCGACAATAAGAGCATACAGATAGAAATACTGATGCTTGCGGCAGAAGGTGGCAGCAGCGTCGGAGGCCAGACTCATACGGACGGCAGCAGAACACAGGGACAGGGAAACGGCGCACCGGCTCAGCAAAACGGACGTTTTCCTAAAAAGCCGGGGCAGGACGGATATAAACAAGCAGAGACTGCATGGACACCAAAGACTGATAAAAAATCGCAGAATCCGGACGTGATATTCGGCTATGATTTTAAGGGTGAGGCACTAAAAATATCTACGCTTGAGGACGGAATGGGTGCCGTAATAGTTACCGGAAGGATATTCGGGCCTGAGCTTATAAAGACAAGAAACGGTAAATTTATATTTAAATTCAACATTACCGATAATACAGATTCTATCTCATGCAGACTTTTCTGTGATGAAAATGCCAAAAATGACTTAGAAGGCAAGCTTAAGGACGGCAAATATGTATCCATATCCGGAACAGTGGAGCCTCCGAATCAGTATACGCCTGAGCTTACAATAGGCAGGATCAAGAGCATTAAGAAGGCTGAGAATACAGATGACAGCCGCATGGATGAGCATGATGGCGAAAAGAGAGTAGAGTTTGATCTTCATACCAAGATGAGTGATATGGATGGTATAGGCGATGTTAAGACCTATATTAATCTTGCTGTCAAATGGGGCTGGAAGGCGCTTTGTATTACAGATAACAATTCAGTTCAGGTATTTCCTACTGCGGCACATTCGCTTCCGAAGGGTTCAGATCTTAAGCTCATCTACGGACTTACAGGAAGTCTTATTAATGATGATAAAAATGCCGTAAGAAAGCCAAGGGGACAGAGCCTTGACGGTGAATTTGTAGTTTTTGATATAGAGACTACCGGTTTTTCAATGAAGAGAGACCGCATTATAGAGATAGGTGCGGTAAAGGTTAAAAACGGAGTAATTACAGACAGATTCTCAGAGTTTATCGACCCTGAGAGACCTATCCCTCCGCATATCACTGAGCTCACGACCATCACTGACGATCAGGTAAGAGGCGCAGGAAATTATGAATACTGGATACCGAAATTCATCGAGTTTATAGGCGGAAACGACGTACCTGTAGTAGGCCACAACGCAATGTTCGATGTGGGCTTTGTTAAAAACTACGCAGGTCTTTTAGGCATTCATTTTGATCCGACTGTTGTAGATACTCTGGGGCTTTCCCACATGCTCCTTAAAAATCTGTTCAGAAATAAGCTTGATAACATTGCAAAGGAGCTCAATGTCGTGCTTTCCACGCACCATAGGGCGGTAGCCGATGCCGAGGCTACAGCAGGAATATTCCTTGCCTTTGTTAAAATGCTTAAGGAACGAGACATTAACGATCTTAATGCGCTTTATGCTGCTGACGAGATGGATGCGGCAACTATAAAAAAGCTTCATCCGAATGCATTTACACTTATAGCTAAAAATGACTTCGGACGTACAAATATGTATCGCCTTGTTTCAACTGCTCACATAGATTATCTCCATAATAATGAGCCGAGGATGCCGAAATCACTTGTCGACAGTGTGAGAGACGGACTGCTTATAGGAAGCGGCAGCGAGGATGGAGAAATATATGATGAAGTGTTCAGAGACGTAGGAGACGATGAGCTCCTTAAGGATGCTTCCTTCTATGATTATTTTGAGGTCGTACCGCCATCAAATCTTGCTTATCTTATAAATGACAACAAGGTTCCGATTGACAGCATGCAGGATATTTATAATGTCACTAAAAGGATCATTGAAATAGCAGATAAATTAGGAAAGCCTGTTGTTGCTGCCGGAAACGTTCATTTTGCGGAAAAGGGCGAATCGATTTACAGAAAGATAATCAAATATTTTGAGGCTTCTTCAAAGGGCAGAAGATTCAATGAGGGCAAATTCGGAACCGAGCTTTACTTAAGAACTACGGATGAAATGCTTGAGGAATTTGCATTCTTAGGAGATGAGCTTGCAAGGAAGATAGTTATCGAAAATCCGTCGATGCTTGCTGATATGTGTGAAAGGATAGATCCGGTAAGACCGGATAAATGTCCTCCTGTCATTGAGAATTCGGATAAGGAGCTTGAGGATGCATGCTATGCAACCGCTAAAAGCTTATATGGTGAGGAACTCCCGGATATAGTAAAGAGCCGACTTGATAAGGAGCTTAATTCTATCATATCGAACGGATATTCGGTCATGTATATCATAGCAAAGCGACTTGTTCAGGACAGTATGGAGCACGGCTATCTGGTAGGCTCAAGAGGTTCTGTAGGATCATCTCTTGCAGCAACCTTCGGAGGCATTTCCGAGGTAAATCCTCTGCCTCCGCATTACAGATGTCCGAAGTGCCATTATTCGGATTTTGATTCGGATATAGTTAAGGAATACAGCACCAGAGCCGGTTATGATATGCCGGACAGGGACTGCCCTGTCTGCGGAACCAGACTTGTAAAGGACGGCTTCGATATACCGTTTGAGACCTTCCTCGGCTTTAAGGGAGATAAGGAGCCTGATATAGACCTTAACTTTGCAGGAGTGTATCAGCCGAATGCACACAGATATACAGAGGTGCTTTTCGGAAAGGGACAGACCTTTAAGGCGGGAACGGTAGGAACTGTACAGGATAAGACAGCCTACGGCTATGTCTTAAGATATAACGAAGACCATGAAAAGGCTTTGCTTGCCAGGAATCCGGATGCGCAGGTAAAGAAGATGCGCCGTGCAGAGATAGAGAGACTTGCTCAGGGCTGTACTGAGGTCAGACGTGCAACGGGTCAGCACCCGGGAGGAATAGTAGTACTTCCTCACGGTGAGGAAATGAGTACATTTACACCGATACAGTATCCGGCTAATGATACCAGCAATATGGTTACGACACATATGGATTACCACAGCATCGACCATAACCTGTTAAAGCTGGATATCCTCGGAAAGGATGACCCTTCAATGGTTCGTCAGCTGCAGGATCTCACAGGACTTGATCCTATGGACATTCCGATAGGAACGCCGGAGATAATGTCGTTATTCATGAGCACTGAATCACTCGGCATAACACCGGATGATATAGGAGGAACTCCTTGCGGAACTATGGGAGTCCCTGAGTTCGGAACGGACTTTGCCATGCAGATGCTCTTGGAGGCAAAGCCTCATTATGTGTCAGACCTTGTACGAATAGCCGGACTTGCACACGGAACAGACGTATGGCTCGGAAATGCTCAGAAGCTTATCAGTGAGGGAACCTGTACCATTGATACTGCCATCTGTACCCGAGACGATATCATGATATATCTTATCAGCATGGGAGTAGAGCCGGGTATGAGCTTTAAAATCATGGAGCTTGTGCGTAAGGGAAAGTTCCCTAAAAACCCGGATCATGAAATGTACTGCAATGTCATGAGGGAGCACGGAGTGCCGGAATGGTATATCTGGTCCTGTGACACAATAAAATATATGTTCCCGAAGGCGCATGCTGCGGCATATGTAGTTATGTCATGGCGTATAGCTTATTATAAGGTACATTATCCGCTTGCCTACTATGCCGCTTATTACACAGTAAAGGGTAAAGGCTTTGACTACGAGAAGATGTGCGTAAGTCTTCCGAAGCTGAGACAAAACCTTGCTGAGCTGAGAGAGCATATGAATAACTCAAAGGATATAACTGCCAACGATAAGCTCTTATACAGAGATATGCGTATAGTTGAGGAAATGATGGCAAGAGGCTTTGAATTTGAGCCTATAGACATTTTCAAGGCAAAGGCAAGTGAATTCATACTTACAGAAAACGGAAAGATAATGCCGTCCCTCGATTCCATAGCGGGACTCGGCACCAATGCTGCTTTGTCCATAGAGCAGGACGCCGTGAACGGACCTTACTTAAGCGTTGAGGAATTTATACAGCGAACAAAGGTTACAAAAACCAATGCAGAGCTTCTAAAGTCTCTCGGACTTTTGGGCAGCATACCTGAATCAAATCAGCTGAGTCTGTTTGATCTGTAAATGATACGATTGCGTTAATTGATTTCAAGTTGATTTTCTAATCGCAATTTCAAATGCTTTAATAGAATCAGGAACTTTGAACAAATTTTGCTGTTTTTATTACGAAATTTGAGTATATAATTTAAAAATTTCGTATGATAAAGTTTATTGAGATTAAGAGTGAAAAATCGTATCATAAAGTCAACAGCATTGATGTATGTGCCGAAGAACAATCTTTAGCAAAAGCATGACGTTGGCTATAAGAAAAGAAAATCTTACACATTCCGTTTTACTTAAAAAGCGGAGGTGCAGGCTTAAAAGAAAGGACAATTGCAAATGAAAAAGACACTTAGCAGAGCCGCATTTATGACGGCACTGATGACCGCAGCTATATCATTTTCATCATTTGCCGCTACACAGATCACAAGTGTAAAGTTCACGGCTGATATCGATGAGAGTGAGACATGCTCAACAGGAATCACTTCACCGGATTTCCAGTCTGACGATGAAGAGCAGTACAGCTTAAGCTATGAGGATACCTCAACAAGCTCAACAACTACAGCTACTGCAGCAAAGAATGCTAAGACCTATAAGCTTACCTTCAGTGCAAACGGAGACTATGAGTTCCCAAGCAATGCCAACAGTATTACAGTTCAGGGAACAGGCATCGAGTCTATCACATCCAAGAAGGTAACAGATGATGGAGCTACTCTTGAGGTCAAGGTTAAGGCTTATCCTTATGTTAAGCTTGAGACACCTGATCTTACTACTTCGGATTTCTCAAAAAATACAGTAACCATTGATAAGAAGGGTGCCGGCACAGTAGAGTATGTAATCGTATATACAAACTATGACGGAGATACAAAAACTGCTCACGGTACTACAACAAGCTCAACAATAAAGATTTCTTCATATAACAAGGAATATAAAGGCAATAGGGAAAAGAATCCTGATAAGGATCATATGAAGATTGAAGAAATCGCACTCAGAGCTACTAAGCTCAACAGCAGCTCTAACCCTAACATAGTTCCAAGTGACTGGTCTTCAGAGCCAAGTGATGCTGACTATGAATTCACAAGCTATGAAACATGGGGTGACTGGACAGACGGAACTCCTAAGAATAGTTCATCAAGCAGCTCATCAAAGGGAAATGTTATCAACAATAACACCTCATCAAACGGCGGATGGACAGGCTCAGGCGACAACTGGTACTACAAGAACTCAGTCGGAGTTATCCAGAAGGGCTGGGTACAGGACGGAAACAACTGGTATTACTGCGATCCTTCAAACTATGGCAGAATGAAGGCAGGCTGGATCAAGGACAGCGACGGAAACTGGTACTATCTCAATGAGCAGCATGACGGAACCTACGGACGTATGCTCACAAGTTGGCAGAATATCAACGGAGTCACATATTACTTCAGACCTAACTCAGGCGGTCCTTTAGGATCAATGGTATGCAATGCTACAGTAAGCATTAACGGCGTACTTTATACCTTCAATGCAGACGGAGCAAGAGTAGGCTGATAAACAATAAACCATAAAAGCTTTCTTTTAAAAAATGCGGTACATCGTAAATCGGTGTACCGCATTTTCAGGGTTATAGGACAAAAAGTGCTGGCATATAGTCTTCTCAGGCAAGATGCATGACATCCAGCAGCAAAAACCATGCAAGGCCGTAGTAGGTAATAACAGCTACGAGGTCATTGACAGTTGTGATGAGTGGGCCTGAGGCAACGGCCGGATCGATATGGATCTTATGGAATATTAAAGGTATCAGTGTGCCTACCGTGCTTGATATAGCCATAGCTGTCATAAGAGCAACAGCCACACAGCCGGAAATCATAAAAGCATGGAGCATAGGTGTCTGCTTCATGGTAGCTACATAAAGTCCGATGAATATAAATGCAAGCATACCCAAGAGAAGTCCGTTGAGGAATCCGACTCTGGTTTCCTTAACAACCAGATGCAGCTTTTCTCTGCCGTTTAGCTCTTCATCAGTGAGGACACGGATGGTTACAGCCAGTGACTGAGTGCCGACATTACCGGCCATATCAAGTATAAGAGACTGAAAGCACATAACTATAGGAAGCGCGGCAACTATTACCTCGAACATTCCGACTACAGAGGATACAACCATGCCGAGGAACAAAAGAATAATAAGCCACGGCATACGTTTTTTGATGCTTTCAAAGGTTTTTTCGTTAAGATCTTCCTCAGCTGTAAGACCTCCGAGCTTTGCGTAGTCATCGCCCATCTCATCGTCTACAGCCTCGATGATATCCTGAGCTGTGATAACACCTATCAGCTTTCTGTCTTCGTTAAGAACCGGAAGGGAATCCTCGGCATAGTCTTTGATCCGCTCGATACAGTCACTTATCTTTTCGTGATCTGTAAGGAATGGATAAGAACGGGAGATTATGTCCTCAAGAGTATTATTTTCTCTGGCAATGATAAGATCCTTGAGGGAAATAGCTCCGTAAAAGCAGCCGTCGGCATCCTTTGTATAGATGGTTGAAATGTTATCATTTTCGCCGGCTTCGTTAATTACCTCTCTGGTTGCGGCTCTGATACTTAGTGTATTAGGTATCTCAATAAAATTGGTCGTAATCATACTTCCAATCTCGTCATCGTCGTAGGACATGATGAGTCGAATGTCTCGGCTGGATTCCGAATCGAGCAGTGATATGAGCTTCTGTGCAGCCTCCGGTTCCATGCTGTCAATGATATCGGCAGCATCATCCGAATCCATGAAGGACATAACGCGTGCAGCCTTCTCGGGAGTCAGCTCGTTAAAATACTTAGCGGCATCATCGCTGTAGCTTATGATTTCAGCTATATGCTCAGCTCCTATAATAGGGTACAGATGCTTTCTTTCTTCGGGCTTAAGAAGCTCAAAGGCTTCGGCGATATCATTTTCATGATAATCGGAAAGCTTATCAAGAAGCTCTGCTTTTTTCAGATGGCTGTGGAAAACAGCAAGTAATTCTTTTACATAATCGGGTTTTTTTATAAGCTTGTTTGTCATTAAAACCTCCTTATTCACATAAACTTAAGCCATATCCGTTATGAAAATGAACATAACAAATAAAGCTTGTACATTAAGCTTTAGCATGCAAAAAAAGCATGTTAAAAAGCGCGTCAAAGCTTTATATCCAGACAAAAATCTGTATATAAAGCCCGTTAAATATGTTTGTTGTGAAGTAAAGGAAATTATAAACAGCAGAAATGACAGAACATTTTCAGAATGTTTTATATTAAGAAAAATCGATCAGGGAAATCAATCAGAAATCTTAAATGAGGAGGTGCAAAATGAAAGCATTATCCTCTTATAAAAAGATCTGACGGAAGTTGGATCATGTCTGCCGTGTATAATACTTCGCCCTATACTGTCGCAACTGTCCATACAGCTTTCACCTCCTGTAAGTATTGAAATCAGAATGGGAAACATATCCCATAGCTCATTAAAGTCTAAATCGCATAAATACCATAGTCAAGTAAAATGTACATTATGGTGCTTAAGAGCATGTACCGTACAGGTCTTGATATGAATCAGATGTACAGAGAGACCTCTGAGGGAAGACTTGCAGCTACCTATACAAGAATGGGGTCTATGTGACAGTTTATTGACAGCTTAAGTTTTGATTGATAATATTGTAATATAAAGAAAATATATGCGTGCTATAAAAGTGCATATATTTCTTTTTATGCATTTATATAATTTGTTACAGCATTGTTTATATTATGTAGGGGGAGTATTATGCAGGAAGAACACAGCGAGTCAAGAGAAGATTATCTCGAGTCTATAATAATGCTTAAAAGGGAAAAGGGCGCCGTCAGAAGCATTGACATTGCAGAGCATTTTAATTACTCAAGACCAAGCATAAGCCGTGCTATGAGTATTCTTCGAAGCGACGGCATGATAACTATGGACAAAAACGGTTATATTGAGCTTACCAATGAGGGCCAAAAGATCGCAAATGCAGTATATGAGCGTCACAATATCCTTATTTCATTTCTGAGCCTTTTGGGGATCAGTGACAAGACTGCAGAGGCCGATGCCTGCCGTATTGAGCATGTGCTCAGTCAGGAAAGCATTAACCGTATTGAGGAATTTGTTAATAAGAATAAGGAGAAATGATGCAGGCAGAAAATACTATTAATGCCAATTGTTCAGAGGATGAAGAAGCCTCAAATAAATCAAACAACATAAAAACAACAGCGCAGGGAGACGGAAGACACAGCATTCACAATGCAGTTGTTGCGGGCATGCTTTCGGCAGTAGCTTTTATACTGATGTTCATCGAGGTGCCGGTACCTATGCTGATACCGTCATTTATAAAGCTTGATATTTCAGACCTTCCGGCGCTGCTGGGATCCTTTGCCTTGGGTCCTGTATACGGAGTCATTATAAGCTTTCTTAAGAACCTGCTTATAATCCTTATAAAGGGAACAGGCAGTGCATATGTGGGTGAGCTCAGCAATTTCATTTTGGGAGCAGCATTTACATTTACAGCCGGCGTTATCTATCATAAGCAGAAGAACTATAAAAGGGCAGTTAAGGGAGCTGTTATCGGTGCGCTTATTATGGCACTTATCAGCGTAGTGACAAACTATTATGTTGTATACCCTGCCTATGAGAAGTTTTTCGGACTTCCTATGAATGTTATAGTAGGCATGTATCAGGCTATACTTCCGGCGGCAGACAGCCTTATAAAATGTCTCATTATTTTTAATGTGCCGTTTACATTTATAAAAGGAATGATCGATGTAGGAATCTGTTTCCTTATATATAAGCCGCTTTCACCTATACTTCACGGAAGAAAGTAATATTGAAATTATTAAATCAAGATACCAAATCTGGACGAAATCAGGAGCCTTCTGCAGGAAAACTGCGGCGGGCTCTTTTTTGATATATAACGAAAAAAAACATAAAATAATTGTTGACAAAAGTATAGCCTGGGAGTATTATCATACCAACACGGTTGGTTGGTAGCGCAAAAGGAAGACGAAATGCACAACTTTTTTAAACGATGTTGTCACAACTGACAATGATGATTAATGAAAGCAGAAGTAGTTTTACAACTTGTAAGTATTAACATAGAATAGATACATAGGACAGCAAAAGGCAGTCAATGTTATAAAAAGAACGAAGAGAGCAATAATAGTAACTTTTACAAAAACTAAGATATAACAAAGGGAGATTTCAGTCATGGCAAAGATTTATACATCAGCAGATCAGTTAGTAGGACACACACCGCTTCTTGAGCTTACAAATACAGAAAAGAAATACGGACTTAAGGCAAAGATACTTGCAAAGTTAGAGTATCTTAATCCTGCAGGATCTGTTAAGGACAGAGTTGCGAAAGCTATTCTTGATGATGCTGAAGAAAAGGGAATTTTAAAGGCGGATTCAGTTATTATAGAGCCAACCTCAGGCAATACAGGAATCGGACTTGCTTCTGTGGCTGCTGCAAGAGGATATCGCATTATCATAGTTATGCCTGAGACAATGTCTGTTGAACGCAGACAGCTTATAAAGGCATACGGCGCAGAGCTTGTTCTTTCAGACGGCGCAAAGGGAATGACCGGTGCTATCAAGAAGGCAGAAGAGCTTAATAAGGAAATTCCTAACAGCTTTATAGCAGGACAGTTTATTAACCCTGCAAACCCTAAGGCACATTTTGAGACTACAGGACCTGAGATCTGGGAGGATACAGACGGAAAGGTTGACTATTTCGTTGCAGGAATCGGTACCGGCGGAACAATTACAGGTGTAAGCCATTATCTTAAGTCAAAGAACCCTGATATAAAGGTAGCAGGAATTGAGCCTGCAACTTCAGCCGTTCTCTCAACAGGAGTTGCAGGAGCACATAAGATTCAGGGTATCGGTGCAGGTTTTGTTCCTGAGGTCCTTGATACAAAGGCATTTGATGAGATAATTGCAGTCGGCAATGATGAGGCATTTGCAGCCGGCAAGGAATTCGGCAGAACAGAGGGCGTACTTGTTGGTATTTCATCAGGTGCTGCTTTATATGCCGCTATCGAGATAGCAAAGAGACCTGAGGCAGAGGGCAAGACTATTGTAGTACTTCTTCCGGATACAGGAGACAGATACCTTTCAACACCACTTTTTGCAGACTGATCAATACTTCAAAATATAACTGTTATAAGACCCGGGAATTAAACCCCGGGTTTTTCGTTTGTTTTTACTCTACCAACAAAGGGGGTATATACAATAAATCGCTGTTGTGGTAAGCTAAATAAGGCAGAGATAATAAAATTTGCAAATTACATTATAGATAGAACGGAGTAATTATAAATGGCAATAGTATCAACAAAGGGCAGATATGCAATTAGAGTATTGCTTGATCTTGCAGAACACAGAAACGGCGCATACATTCCAATGAAGGAGGTTGCAGAAAGACAGGATATATCACTTAAATATCTTGAGAAGATACTCCCGGTGCTTGCAAAAAATAACCTTATAAAGGGAGTACACGGAAAAGGCGGCGGCTATATGCTGACCAGAGAGCCGGAGGATTATAAGATAGGAGAGATTTTAAGACTTACAGAGGGAGACCTTGCTCCGGTGGCGTGCTTACAGCCGGGAGCAGAGCCCTGCGAAAAGGCGTCGGAATGCAGGACACTTCCTATGTGGAGCAAATTCAATAGTTTGATAAACGAGTACTTTGACGGTATTACATTAAGAGATCTCATGAAAACAGACGGCGGAAATGAGTATATAATCTGAAGATTCCTATAAATAAAGAAATCTTTGCATAAATTTAAGAAAAAAGTAGTGCAATTCTTTACGGTTCGGGTACAATGTAAGTTGGATTTTAATGAAAAACTATATTGATCCGTTTATGGAGGAAATATGAAAGGTATTATTCTTGCCGGCGGCTCCGGCACCAGACTCTATCCGCTGACAAAGGTAACAAGTAAGCAGCTTTTGCCTATTTATGATAAACCGATGATCTATTATCCGCTGTCTGTACTTATGAATGCAGGCATACAGGATATACTTATTATATCAACACCTCAGGATACACCTCGCTTTTCTGACCTTTTAGGTGACGGAAGCCAGTTCGGTGTAAATCTTTCTTATGCTGTACAGCCGTCACCTGACGGACTTGCACAGGCATTTATCATAGGTGAGGATTTCATTAACGGAGATCATGCGGCTATGGTGCTCGGAGATAATATATTCCACGGACATGGCTTCAGACAGAGACTTCAGCGTGCGGCATCCAAGGAGAGCGGCGCTACAGTATTCGGCTACTATGTAGATGATCCTGAGAGATTCGGAATCGTTGAGTTTGATAAGAGCGGCAAGGCTATATCTATTGAGGAAAAGCCGGAGCATCCGAAGTCAAACTACTGCGTAACAGGACTCTATTTCTATGATAACAGAGTAGTTGACTATGCCAAGAATCTTAAGCCGTCAGCAAGAGGCGAGCTTGAAATAACAGATCTTAACCGTATTTATCTTGAAAACGGAGAGCTTGAGGTCGAGCTTTTGGGTCAGGGCTACACATGGCTTGATACAGGTACCCATGAGTCACTCATGGACGCAGGAAACTTTGTGCGTACAGTAGAGACTCATGAGCACAGAAAGATAGCTTGTCTTGAGGAGATAGCTTATCTCAACGGATGGATCACAAAGGACGAAGTAATGAAGTCCTACGAAGTGCTCAAGAAGAATCAGTACGGCAAATACCTTAAGGACGTACTTGACGGCAAATACGTTGATAAGATAGAGGGAAGATAAGGAGTAAGCATAATGAGAATAATCGTAACTGGCGGCGCAGGCTTTATAGGCAGCGTAATGGTGCAGTATCTTGTAAATACATATCCGGAAGATACAATTATCAATTTAGATAAGCTGACCTATGCAGGAAACCTTGAAAACCTTAAGCCTATAGAGGACAAGGCTAATTATAAATTTATCAGAGGTGATATTGCAGACAGAAAGTTTGTATTTGATCTTTTCGAGCAGGAAAAGCCTGACTGTGTTATCAACTTTGCCGCAGAGACTCATGTAGACCGTTCGGTAAAGAACCCTGAGGACTTTGTTCGTACCAATGTTATGGGAACAACCACTCTGCTTGATGCCTGCAAGGAATTCTCAACTCCGAGATATCATCAGGTATCTACAGACGAGGTTTACGGAGATCTTCCGCTTGACAGACCTGACCTTTTCTTTACAGAGAATACACCGCTTCATGCTTCAAGCCCTTATTCAGCATCAAAGGCATCAGCGGATATGTTCGTTCAGGCATATCACAGAACCTTCGGTCTTCCTGTAACTATCAGCCGCTGCTCAAATAACTACGGACAGTATCAGTTCCCTGAGAAGCTGATCCCGCTTATGATCAGCCGTGCACTTAACGATCAGGAGCTTCCGGTTTACGGAACAGGAACAAATGTACGTGACTGGCTCCATGTTGAGGATCACTGCAAGGCTATCGACCTTATCGTAAGAAACGGAAAGATCGGTGATGTTTATAACATCGGCGGACATAACGAGAGAACTAACCTTGATGTAGTTAAGACTATACTTGAGACTCTTGGTAAGCCTGAATCACTTATAAAGTATGTTAAGGACAGACCTGGTCATGACCGCAGATACGCTATCGATCCGGAAAAACTCGAGAAGGAGCTCGGATGGGTACCTACCTACAATTTCGATACAGGTATCAGACAGACTATTCAGTGGTATCTCGATAATCAGGATTGGATGCAGCATATCCTTTCAGGAGATTATCAGACATACTTCAAAGATATGTACAAGGACAGAGTGCAGTAATGAAGGTATTGGTAACAGGCATCAGAGGACAGCTTGGCTATGATGTCATGAAGGTGCTTAAGGCGCGCGGCATTGAAGGCATCGGAGTGAATTCCGATGATATGGATATAACAAGCGCCGCTGCTGTAGATAAGGTCATTGACGAGACTCATCCGGATGCGGTGATTCACTGTGCTGCATGGACAGCAGTAGATGCAGCAGAGGACAATGTCGATGCGGCAAGAGCTGTTAATGTTAACGGCACGGCAAATATCGCAAGAGCCTGCGCTCGTTCAGGCGCAAAGCTTATGTATTTCTCGACGGATTATGTTTTTGACGGAGAGGGCACTACGCCTTGGAAGCCTGAGGATAAAACAAATCCGGTAAGCGTTTACGGACAGTCAAAGCTGGACGGTGAAAATGCTGTAAGAGAGCTTATTCCGGACAGACATTTCATCATAAGACTGCAGTGGGTCTACGGAATAAACGGCAAGAACTTTGTTAAGACAATGCTGAAGCTTGCAGAGACACATGATCATCTTACAGTAGTATCGGATCAGGTCGGAGGACCTTCATATACGCCTGATATAGCAAGACTCGCAGTTGATATGATAGTTACCGATGAGTACGGAACCTATCATGCCGCAAACACAGGCTATTGCTCATGGTATGAATTTGCAAAGGCTATATTTAAAGAGGCAGGAAAAACTGTAGATGTTGAGCCTGTAAGCTCAGATCAGTATCCGGCAAAGGCAAAAAGACCTCATAATTCAAGACTTGATACTTCTAAGCTCACAGAGCATGGCTTTGAGCAGCTTCCGCCGTGGCAGGATGCACTTAGCAGATTTATAAAGGAATTGAACGAAAACAGCTGAATTTTTAGACCGGCATGCAAAGCATAGAAGAACTTTGTATGTCGGTATTGTGTTAAAATCAGCATAGTTATGAATAACTGAAATATCATCAGGAGCTTACAGTTCAGTGATATTCAGACAGATACAAGGAGACGGCATGGGACGTTTTTTTGGAACAGATGGTTTCAGAGGCGAAGCAGGAGTCAAGCTTACTGCAGAGCTTGCATATAAGACCGGCAGATTTTTAGGCTATTACTACAAGCAAAAGAAGGCGGCAGGAGAAAGATGCCGCATAGTTATAGGTGAAGATACGAGACTTTCGTGTTCTATGATAGAAAATGCACTTGCGGCAGGAATTACGGCATCTGGAGCAGACGTATACCTTATGCATGTAACAACTACACCTTCGGTTTCGTATGCAGCAAGAAATGATAACTTTGACTGCGGAGTAATGATATCTGCCTCACACAATCCTTACTATGATAACGGCATAAAGGTCATAAACGGTGACGGATCAAAGCTTGGAGACAGTGAGATAGCTGAGGTTGAAAGCTATCTTGACGGATCTATGGGAGAGATACCTTATGCATTAAGAGCTGAGATAGGTACCGTAAATGACTATTCTGAGGGAAGAGAGCATTACCGCGATCACCTTATAGCTGCTGCGATCGCTGATGCTAAGAATGTTAAGAGCTTAGAAACTGCAAAGCTTTCAGATGAAGACAGAGCTTATGCAAGGACTTTATTTGCAGGAAGGAAAATTGCACTTGACTGTGCCAACGGCTCTGCTTCATTCCTTGCAAAGGAGGTTTACGAAGCCTTAGGAGCAGAGGTCATAGTAAAGGCCTATACTCCTGACGGCATTAACATTAACGACAAGGTCGGCTCAACTCACATAGACTCTATCACAGCTTTTACCAAAGAGAATAACTGCGAGATCGGATTCGCATATGACGGAGATGCAGACCGCTGCCTTGCTTCCGATGAAAAGGGACAGGAGATCAATGGAGACCAGCTCATATATGCCTGCGCATTAAATATGAGATCCAAGGGACTTCTCAAGGATGATACCGCGGTTGTTACCGTTATGAGCAATTTCGGTTTGTTCAGAGCCTTTGAAAGAGAAGGAATCCGATATGAAAAGACGGCTGTTGGTGACAGATTTGTATGGGAATGCATGTCTGAGCACGGCTATAAGCTTGGCGGTGAGCAGTCTGGACACATCATCTTTGCTGATAATGCCACTACAGGAGACGGTATACTGACCTCATTAAAGACAATGCGTGTGCTTATTGAAAGCAAAAAGAAGGCATCAGAGCTTTTTGAAGGCTGCAAAATGTATCCTCAGTCACTTAAGAATGTCAGAGTAGAGGATAAAAAGGCGGCTGTTGAAAATGCAGAAGTAAGAAATGCTGTCCTTAAGGCAGAAAAAGCATTAGGCGATACCGGAAGAGTACTGCTCAGAGAATCCGGCACAGAGCCCGTCGTAAGGGTAATGGCAGAGGCTCCGACAAAGGAAGAGTGCGAGAAGCATTGCGATGATATTATTGCGGCAATGAAGGCAGCAGGTGTAATAATTTAAGAATATGGATATAGTTTATAACTGTGATGACAGCTATGCGGTGCATACGGCAGTCAGCATTACATCTATCTTTGAAAATAACAGACTTGAGGAAAGTATCAGGATATTTATTTTAGGAAACAGGATATCCGAGGAATCCAAGAAAAAGCTTTCTTCAATAGGAGATATATATTCTGTCACGGACAGAATTGCCATGCAGCAGGGCATGGGAGCGGTGCCGAACGGATTTAAGCGTGAGGTCAGTGTGATCGATCTTGAGGATTTTGAAGGAAGACTTAAGCTTATATTCGGAGAAGGCCTCGATGCCGGAAAATTTACTGTGACTGCACTTGCAAGGATATTTGCTCCACAGTATTTACCTGAGGATGTTGAAAGATATCTTTATCTTGACTGCGATACTGTGGTGAAGAGACAATTAAATATGC
Organism: uncultured Lachnospiraceae bacterium; assembly: GCA_934438085.1. Taxonomy (GTDB): domain Bacteria; phylum Bacillota; class Clostridia; order Lachnospirales; family Lachnospiraceae; genus Avilachnospira. Next base: position 26,869 of record CAKSBC010000012.1, on the reverse strand, counting down.
TGTTTCAGACGAAGCTTGAAGGTAAACCGGCAGGACTTGTCCCGGAGCCAACCATTTATCCTGAGGTCAGAGAGTATCTTGGCATGAGCTTAGATACGCCTTACTTCAACACCGGAGTTATGCTCGTAGACAGGAAAGCGTGGGAAAGGCAGCAGATAACCTCAAAGTGTGTTGATTACTACAAGGAAAAGAACGGAAGACTGCCATTTTCCGATCAGGATATCGTTAACTATGTTCTGAAGGATAATGTCAGAGTGCTTTGGCAGGGCTATGACTTTTTCTCAAATTATCATTATCGCAGCTATAAAAGCCTTTGCCGCACGGCGAAGTGGTATAAAAAGATAATGAGCGAAAAAGAATATGATGCCGCAAGAGCACTTCCGGCGGTTATACATTATGCAGGAGACGAGAGGCCTTGGATAAAGGGCAGCTTTAATCCATATACTGCCGATTATGAGAAATATCTTGAGCTTTCACCTTGGGCCGGAACAGAAAAAACTCCGGGCAGGCAAAAGGAAATGCTTATGTATCATCTTATGAATCTTGTCACGGCGATATGCCCGGCATTAAGAGATCGGATATCACACAGCTATTACGAAAAAACTGTAAAGAAGAAACAGAAATCATGACGACAGCGGCGATATTACTTAATTATAATGATGCCGAGGCGACCATAGACGCCATGAAGCGCATAGAGCATTTCAAAGCAATTGACTGTATAGTTGTTTTGGATAATGCTTCCGCAGATGACAGCTTGAAAAAGCTTGAGCCGGCAGCAAGAGAATGCGTAAAAAAGACGGTACTCATTAAAAATAAAAAAAACGGAGGCTACGGCTACGGCAACAATATAGGTGTGCGCTATGCACATGATGTGCTTAGAGCTGAGCTTGCGGTCATAGCGAATCCGGATGCGGCATTTAGCGAGTCTCTCATAGAAAAAATGCAGACAGTGTTTAAGGAACACCCGGATATCGGAGTTGTCGGGGCTGTTATGAGTGATACAGCTGCCACTGATGCTGCGTCTTATGCACACAAAGCAGATGATATTAATATGAAGCAGCTTGAGAAAACTGCGCTTAAGAATTATGATGAATTAAAGAGATCCGGCTGGTGCAAAAGAGGATTTTTTGCAGAGCTTTCAGCAAGCGGACCGATCCTTAAAAGGCTTTTTTCTGATCGCATTAACTATAGCAGAGATTATTATGAAAAGAATGCTCCGCTCATTCCGGTTTATGCGGTTCACGGCTCTCTGCTCATGGTCGATACCAAGGCATTTACCGAATGCGGAGGCTACGACGAGGATATGTTCCTTTATATGGAGGAATATGCACTCGGAGCACGAATGGAAAGGCTTGGCAAAAAGACATTTCTTCTTTCGGAATGCTACTTACATGAGGGTTCACACAGTATAAGCGGAGCCGGAAACGGAGCGGTAAAAAGGCAGAGCTTTCGCCGTGATTCTGAAAGGATATATTTTAAAAAATATTTGGGCGCAGGGGATTTCAAAATGCTTTTACTGAAAGCCGTACAGAGTATAGTTATGTTGGAGACAAGATTATTTGTGAGATGAGTGCATGAACGAACAAGGCTATCCATTAATAAGTGTTATAATACCGGCATACAATTCGGAAGCCACAGTCACAAGGGCTGTGGAGTCTGTGCTTTCTCAGAGCTATCCGGAGATCGAGGTGATAGTCATTGATGACGGATCAAGCGATGACACCTCGGATAAGGTCAAGGCAATAGCTGAAAATGATAAAAGAGTCAGACTGATCATCAAACCGAACGGAGGCGTTTCAGCTGCAAGAAATGACGGTATAATGGCGGCGCAGGGAGAATGGTTTTTGACCCTTGATGCCGATGATTATATCGACAAGGAAATGCTTGAGGTGCTTTATGAGGCGGCAGAACGTACTGAAGCCGACACGGTGATGTGCGGTTTCCGAATGGTATTTGACGACGGTAAAAAAAATGTTTTCAAGGTTGAAGACGATTATACAGACGACAGCGATACGTTCCTCGACAATATGCTGACCGATCTTTATGATCTTCATATGATAAGTACACATTCAAATCAGCTGTACAACACTGCCATAGTTAAGAAAAACAGGATCTTTTATAACGAAAAGCTCGCTGTAAATGAAGACATAGACTATGTACTGAGATATTTAAAGTACTGCAAAACCATTGGTGTCATAAAGGGCGCATTCCTTAACTATGTTCAGCATGGCTACGGAGAAAGTCTGATAACTACCTTTCAGACCTATGGTGTCGCAAGCTCACTTTTAGTATTGAGGGACTGTAATGAACTGCTGTTAGGCATCAAGGCCTCAGACGAGACATTCGATGAAATGAACAACAGACTGTTTCTTCATATATGCTCGTTCCTGGGACTCATGTATTACAGGAGCGGCTACAGTGATGAAAGAAAGCTTGCCGAGATAAAAGAGCTTTGCGAGAAGGAAGAGTTTGAAGATCTTTTGGAAGACCTAAGACCCAAGGGCGTCAAGGCAGTCACTGCGGCATGGCTTCTTAAAAACGGAATGTATGAGTCGTATCATAAGCTCTGCATGAAGCTTTACAGCGCACAAAAAATGGTGGTGACCGGCGGCAACGAGATAGCTACGACTCCGGACGAGCCTTACAGGATGCTTGGGATATATTCAAATATCAATCCGGAGCATAAGGAAGCAAAAGCTGAGTATGTAAAAACTGAGAAATCAGACAAGTCTGAAGCTGATATGCCGAATGAAGCTATAGACACTGACTTCATCATGCAGGCACTTGAAAAAAGTGCGGATGAAAGCGCGGCGCACGTCGGGCATCAGGAAAAGAAGAGACCAAAGGAGCCTAAAAAGGATCCGGGAAGTACTCAGGTAACACTTGAAGACATTCTTAAGGTCAGAGAAATTCTTAACGAAGAAAATCGTTAGAATTTGGCGATAAAAACTTTAATTATGCTTAAGAGAATATTCAGACACTAATTAAAAGCATGTGATATAGTATGTAATGTCAAAAGAAATTAATTATGAATGACATTTACATATGATTCGATAACATTAGGAGGTAACTTATGAAGAAGAGTTTAAAGGCACTTGCGCTTATCGCTGCTGCCGGTGCATTAACATTTGGAAGCGCTTTCACAGCATCAGCTGCATCTGTAGAAAACGGTCAGTGGTGTGATGAAGGAAGCAACGGCTGGTGGTACAAGCTTAATGCTGACGGCTCAAAGTTCCTTGCAAATACATGGTACTGGATAAAGGATGCCGACGGAGTAACAAGATGCTATTACTTCAACTATAACGGATGGCTTCAGACCAACACAACCATTGATGGCAACAAGATCGATGCCAACGGACGCTGGGTAGTTGACGGAAAGGTTCAGGAGGCTGATTCTTCAAAGGACTACGCAACCTGCGTTGATTTCGCAAAGATCGCAGCTGAGAATGCTCAGAAGGCTGCAAACAACACAGCTCCTGCTAATAACACAGCACCGGCTGCTAATTCGAAAGCTAACGCAACTGTATCAAAGAACAGCACAAAGAAGGCATATAAGTCAAAGGGAGGCGGAGATAACCCATCAGCAGGTACCTTTGATCAGGCTTACGGAAGCTCAAGCATTTCAGGTTCTACAGCAGTAAATACATGGTCAAACTTCAAGATCACTCTTACAGTAGCACCTACACTTCTTAAGGACGGAGCAGGTACAGACTGGTACTATGAGTCTGAATCAGGAAGCATCAGCTGCTCATACAGAAGAATTGATGAGTTCACTGCAGGCAACACAACACTTGACGGCTTCATCAACGGATACACCAACTCTGCAAAGGGATTTGCAAAGTATAAGGTTACAAAGAAGGCAAAGGCAAGCGCAAGCAACAAATACAAGATCGAGAATCTCGGCGCAAAGACCTTCGGCAACCTGACATTTACAGCACTCAGAAGAGAGCTTCCTGATCCTACAGGAACAAAGTATGACTATGCATACCTCAGAGTCGTTGACGGAACAGGCTATGTTCAGGTTATCGAGATAACAGGCGGCGCTACATACGAGTCAGCACTTGCAACTATTTCAACCGCTAACTGATAAGCATCCATAAAGTTTCATACTTTCAAAATATTACATTACATCTTTCAGAAGGAACTGTCGTGAAAACGGCAGTTTTTTCTGTTTTTGTAAAGGTATCGGCTTGATACACACAAAAATAAACACAATACAATATTTTTGTTGACGAATAGCAAATCTTCCTATATTATTTTTAAGGCAAAAAAACCAAAAAATTAGGAAGGATCTACAAAATGAACTGGTTTATTTTATCACTTATCGCTATTTTATTCTGGTCAGGCTCTGACTTTTTCTCAAAGTTAGGCTCCCCTGCAGAAGATAAAAACAGCCATCTTAAGATGACTATTGTTGTCGGCGTAGTAATGGGTATTCATGCATTCTACATGATGACAGTAGGAGGCGTAAGTGTTACACTCAATGACATTATTCTGTATCTGCCTGCAAGTATCTGCTACATCGTATCCATGGCAGTAGGTTATGCCGGTCTCAGATATATAGAGCTTTCGATCTCATCACCTGTATGCAATTCCTCAGGTGCCGTTGCAGCTATCCTTTGTGCGATAGTCTTAGGACAGAGAATGGATTCCATACAGTTTGTAGGAGTTGTGCTCGTAACACTCGGAGTAGTAGGCCTTGAGGCTGTAGACATCAAGCTTGATAAAAGATTTGCTGAAAAGAATAACTATGTTAATTCAATGAAGGCTATCATTTATCCGCTTATCTACTGTGCAATCGACGGTCTCGGAACCTTTGCGGATGCATGGCTTTTAGGAAGCTACATAGAGGAGGATCCTGCAAACGTTGCATATGAGCTTACATTCCTCATTACAGCAGTAATAGCACTCATTTATCTTGTAAAGGTTAAAAAGGAATTCTTCTGGAAGGAATCTCCTAAGGAGCTTATGCACCTTGAGTTTCCGAAGCTTCTTGCAGCTATAGTTGAGACTGCAGGACAGTATGCCTATGTATTTGCTCTTTCAGCAAACGCTATACTTTCAGCACCACTTATCTCAGCATACTGTGTAGTATCAATGATATGGAGCCATATCTTCTTAAAGGAAAGACTTACTATAGGTAAATACATCATGATCGCTGTTACCGTAGCCGGAATCATAGTATTGGGCATGGGAGATGCCTGATGAATAGCACATAACATTGAAATGCTCAGTGTTATGTGCTATTATTATTCGGTTAAAGTCTATTTTTAGTAAGGCAGGTAATTATATGAAAGAACAGAGTAAGGGAGCTTCCGCTCTCAAGCTGATACTCATCCTGCTTGCAACTGTCGGATTCTGTTTCGGCGGCTACAAGTATGCGAAGGAGATCAAACTGGGACTCGATCTTGCCGGTGGTGTCAGCATCACCTATGAGGCAAGCGAGGAGGATCCGTCAGATACAGATATGGCGGATACTATATACAAGCTTCAGAAGAGAGCTGAGGGCTATTCTTCAGAGGCAAGCGTATATCAGGAAGGCTCAAACCGTATCAATATCGATATTCCGGGCGTTTCTGATGCCAACGCAATTCTTGAAGAGCTCGGTAAGCCGGGATCACTTTTATTCTGTACCTTTAATTACGGAGATGACGGCGTGCCTACAGGTATAGCTGAAACCGTAGTAGAAGGTAAGGATATCAAGTCAGCAGGCGTTGCACAGAGAAAGGGAGAGGCAGGTTCAGCCGATTCCTACGAGGTAAATGTCTCATTTACCGATGAAGGCGCAAAGAAGTTCGCCGATGCAACAGCTGCCAATATAGGTAAGCAGATAGGTATCATCTATGACGGAGAGCTTATCTCTTACCCTACAGTTCAGCAGGCTATCACAGGCGGAAACTGCTCTATCAGCGGTAACTTCAGCGTTGATGAAGCCAATAATCTTGCACAGACTATCCGTCTCGGAGCACTTAAGCTTGAGCTTACAGAGATCCGTTCAAACGTAGTAGGCGCAAGACTCGGACAGCAGGCAATATCCACATCACTTAAGGCAGGTGCTATAGGATTTGGTATCGTTATCCTTATCATGCTCGTTCTGTACAGAGTTGCCGGACTTGCTGCATCGATCGCATTGGTTATGTATACAGGTCTTATCACGATACTGCTCAATGCTTTCGAGATAACACTTACACTTCCTGGTATTGCCGGTATCATACTTTCAATAGGTATGGCCGTTGATGCCAATGTCATCATATTTACACGTATCAAGGAAGAAATCGGAGTTAAGCGTGATGTCGGAGAATCCATACATGCCGGCTTCAACAAGGCGCTTTCAGCTATCGTGGACGGCAACGTTACAACTGTAATTGCTGCGGTTGTACTTTACTACCTTGGTTCAGGTACTGTTAAGGGCTTTGCTCAGACACTTGCTCTCGGTATCATCTTATCGATGATCACAGCGTTGTTCGTTACAAGATGGCTTCTCAATGCATTCTATTTCCTCGGAGCAAATAAGGCGTCAATGTACGGCTCAAAGCCTCCTGTAGAAAAGCCTAAGTCATTTGTAAAGAACAGCAAGTTCTGCTTCATACTTTCCATAGCGATCATAGTAGCAGGCTTTGCTTTCATGGGTGTTAATAAGTCAAGCACAGGAGATTCACTCAACTACGGACTTGATTTCAAGGGCGGTACATCTACCAATGTTACCTTCAACGAGGATCTTTCACTTGATTACCTTTCATCTGACGTTGCCCCTGTAGTTACAAAGGCAACAGGAGATAATAACCCTCAGATCTCCAAGGTAGCCGGTACAAACGAAGTACTTATTCGTACCACAGAGCTTGACCTTGATCAGCGTGAGGCTATGAACGAGGCCCTTAAGGACAACTTCGGAGTAGATACAGAGAAGATCACTGCTGAGAATATCTCAGGAAGTGTATCCAAGGAAATGAAGACAGATGCCATTAAGGCAGTATGCATTGCAGCAGTGCTTATGCTTCTTTACATCTGGATCAGATTCAAGAACATATACTTTGCATCTTCGGCAGTGCTTGCACTCTTACACGACGTACTTGTAGTGCTTACATGCTATGCGGCATTCAAGTGGTCAGTAGGTTCGACCTTTATCGCCTGCATGCTGACTATCGTAGGTTATTCTATAAATGCTACCATAGTTATTTTCGACAGAATCCGTGAAAACCTCAAGGCGAAGGAAGGAATGGCTGTCAGTGATATAGTGGATCTTTCTGTAACAGAGACACTTTCACGAAGCCTGTTCACATCACTTACAACCTTTGTAATGGTTCTTTGCCTCTACATCATGGGTGTTTCATCAATCAGAGAGTTTGCACTTCCTCTTATGGTAGGTATCGTTTGCGGTGCTTATTCATCTGTATGTGTAACAGGTCCGCTCTGGAACCTTATGAATGCACATAAGGATAAGAAGAAGGCTGATGCTATAGCAAAGGAAAAGGCAGAGGCATTAGAGAAAAAGAAGGCAAAAAGAGCCGCTAAGAACAGCTGATGAAATACGAAATCGTTGCCGAAAACGGCAAAGCAAAATCCGCACATATGGAGACAGTGCACGGCACTATTGAAACTCCGGTCTTTATGAATGTCGGCACTGTCGGTGCCATTAAAGGCGCTGTATCGACAGCAGATCTAAAGGAGATAGGCTGTCAGGTAGAGCTTTCCAATACCTATCATCTGCATGTGCGTACCGGTGACAAGCTTATAAAGGAATTCGGCGGCTTAAGAGAATTCATGCACTGGGACAGACCTGTGCTTACAGACAGCGGCGGATTTCAGGTATTTTCACTGGCATCGCTTCGTAAGATAAAGGAAGAGGGCGTAAGCTTTAATTCTCATATCGACGGACACCGCATATTTATGGGTCCGGAAGAGAGCATGCAGATACAGTCAAATCTTGGTTCTACCATAGCCATGGCTTTTGATGAATGTCCTCCGGCATTAGCTGACAGGAAATACATCGAAAAAAGTGTAGCAAGAACCGAAAGGTGGCTCATGCGCTGTAAGACTGAGATGAAGAGACTCAACGAGCAGCCTGATACAGTTAATAAGGAACAGCTCCTTTTCGGAATCAACCAGGGCGGAATTCTTAATGACGTAAGAACAGCCAATGCCGACAGGATCTCAGAGCTTGATCTTGACGGTTATGCAGTTGGAGGCCTTGCGGTAGGAGAGACACATGAGCAGATGTACGATGTACTGGACGCTGTAGTGCCTCATCTTCCTAAGAATAAGCCGACATACCTCATGGGAGTCGGAACACCGCTCAATATTATTGAGGGCGTAGCAAGAGGCATAGACTTCTTCGACTGTGTATATCCGAGCAGAAACGGACGTCACGGTCATGTTTATACCAAGATGGGAAAGCTCAACATGTTTAACAAGAAGTACGAGCTTGACCACAAGCCTATAGAGGAAGGCTGTCAGTGTCCTGCCTGCAGAGATTTCAGCAGAGCGTATATCAGACATCTTCTTAAGGCAGGCGAAATGCTCGGCATGAGACTCTGCACGCTTCACAATCTGTATTTCTATAATCATCTTATGGAAGATATAAGAGCATCTATCAGAGAAGGACGTTTCGAACAGTTCAGAAAAGAAATGACAGAGTCCATGACACAGGGCTCAGTATAATAAGGAGGAAAACAATGCAGTCAAACACATTTTTATTTATTTATCTTGCAGTTATCGTAGTAGTTATGATACTTGTTACCGTAATTCCTGCAAAGAAGGAAAAGAAGAAGAGAGATGAGCTTATGTCAAGACTTGCAGTAGGCGATTACTGCTGCACAACATCAGGCATGTACGGTAAGATCATCGACATCACAAGCGACATGGTAATCGTAGAGTTCGGCGGAAAGAACTGCCGTATTCCTATGCTTAAGGGTGCTATTGCATCTGTTGAGAAAGCAAATGCCATCACATCAGGCGGCATCAGCGACGAGGCAAAGAGATCAGCCGAGGGAGATAAATAATAGATACAGTAAAGGGAGCCTCGTAAGAAGCTCCCTTATCTATAGTAGGATTTAAAAGGATAGTGCGAAATTTTCTTTCGTTGTCTTTACTATATCATTACCTATGGGAAAATGAATGAAGAAAGATTGATTAAATTCTTATGAAATTCTTAAGTCCGGAGAAAGGAAATATTATGGAAAAAAGAAACATCGCGGTAATATTCGGCGGACAGTCAACAGAGCATGAGGTTTCATGCATGTCAGTCATAAATGTAGCTTCAAATATCGATACAGATGAGTGGAATGTCATCCTTATCGGCATTACCAAGGAAGGGCACTGGGTGCTCGCAAATGATCTTGACAGCATAAAGGACGGAAGCTGGAGAGATTCTGAAACAACTGCTGAGATCAGTCCTGATGCGGTAAGAGGCTGTGTTATGATCACTACTCCGGATGATAAGGTCATGGATGTTGAGCTTGACGTTATCTTCCCTGTGCTTCACGGAAAATACGGAGAGGATGGAACCATTCAGGGACTCTTTGAGCTTGCAGGCATACCTTATGTAGGCTGCGGAGTTTTGTCATCGGCTGTGTGCATGGACAAATTCTATACCAAGATAATTGTTGAAAAGACTGGTATCAGACAGGCTCGCTTTGCGGGAGTAAGACGTCAGGAAATAAAGACTGAGGCAGGTCTTAATGCCGCAATGGACAGAGTTGAGTCAGAGATAGCTTACCCGATATTCATAAAGCCGAGCCAGGCCGGTTCATCGGTAGGAGTTACTAAGGCAGAATCAAGAAAAGAGCTTGCAGAAGGTCTTAAAAAGGCTGCTGAGGTAGATTCCAAGATACTTTGTGAGGAATTTATAAAGGGCAGAGAGGTCGAGTGCGCAGTATTCGGAGGCGGTGATGATGAGGTCGAAGCCGCAGGCGTAGGAGAGATACTTGCAGCTGCAGATTTCTATGACTACGATGCAAAATATAATAACCCTGATTCACAGACGGTGCTTGATCCGGATCTTCCTAAGGAGACTATTGAGGCTATCAGGAAAGATGCAATAGAGATATTTAAAGCTGTGGACGGCTTCGGACTTTCAAGAGTAGACTTCTTCGTGGATGAGAACGGTCAGCCGGTATTTAACGAGATAAACACACTTCCCGGCTTTACAGCTATTTCCATGTATCCAATGCTCTGGGAAAAGCAGGGAATATCAAAGAAGGAGCTTGTTGCAAAGCTTATAGATAATGCATTAAAAAGAGAAGCGCACTGAGCAAAAATTTTATAGGCAAAAGCAGGTGCTCAGCTGTATAATTAACACAAAGAGCAATAAAAGTTTTTGATTGCGTAAATTCGGAGGTAACCAACATGGCATACAGACAGCTTGGTCAGATACTTGTTTCGGCAGGTGAGATCGATGAAGAAACACTTCAGGCTGCTCTTGAACAGGGAAAACGAGAAGGCAAGCGACTCGGAGAGGTCTTAAAGGATAACGGCACGCTGACAGAAAGACAGATAATCGACTGTCTTAAGCTTCAGCTGGGCGTTGACTTTGTTGACCTTACAAAAGTCAAGATACCTGTTGATCTCGCAGAGCTGGTGCCGAAAAATATAGCCAGAACATACAATGTAGTGCCGGTAAAGCTTAACGGCTCAACTCTGTTCTTAGCTATGGTGGATCCTCTTAACTTTAAAGCCATTGAGGCTGTAAGAAACAGCTCCAAGAAGCGTATCATTCCGATGATAGCAACGACCACAGCAATGGAGATGGCTATATCTACGCTTTACGGAAACGAGAGCGTTAACAGAGCGATAGATGACCTTGAGCATGTTATCGGAAGCTCAGCCATAGTCGGACTGCAGGCGGGCGGCAATGATACCATACTCGGAGACGGCGACGGCAATGATCAGGTTGCACCTGCCATACGACTCGTCAATTCGATACTTGAAAGAGGAGCAGGAAACGGAAGCTCGGATATCCATATTGAGCCGAGAGCAGAAGGTCTTGTTATCCGTATGCGAATAGACGGAGTGCTCCACGATATACTTACAGTGCCTAAAAAGCTCCAGAACTCTGTCATTTCCCGTATCAAGATAATGGTGGACATGGATATCGCCGAAAAGAGGATACCTCAGGACGGACGTGCCAATGTAAGAGTAAAGGGAAGAGATTTTGACCTTCGAGTTTCTACGCTTCCTACCAAATACGGAGAGAAGATAGTTATACGTTTCCTTGAGAAGTCCGCAGCACTTCTTACAAAGGAGGGCATCGGTCTCACCGGCAAGTATCTTGACGAGTATAACAGACTCTTAAAGAATGCCAACGGCGTCATACTTCTCTGCGGACCTACGGGCTCGGGTAAATCAACTACTATGTATGCGATGATCAACGAGCTCAATAAGGAAGAGGTCAATGTTGTCACCTTAGAGGATCCTATAGAGTATGACATTAACGGTGTCAATCAGGTGCAGGTCAATGAAAAGGTTGGCATGACCTTTGCTAACGGACTGCGTTCCATACTTCGTCAGGACCCTGATATCATAGCGGTAGGAGAGATCCGTGACGGAGAGACTGCAGAGATAGCCATGAGATCCGCCATAACCGGACATCTTGTGCTGTCGACCATACATACCAACAGCGCCATAACCACCATAGACAGACTTATAGATCTGGGAGTGGAGCCTTATATCATTAACAGTGCTGTTAAGGGAATCATATCGCAGAGACTTGTAAGAAGACTTTGTCCGTTCTGTAAAAAGGAATATACGCCTACTGCAGAGGATCTCGATGTACTGGAAATGGATCCGCAGAAATACGAGCCTCAGAAAATGCGTTTCTATAAGAGAACAGGCTGCCCTGAGTGCATGAACACAGGTTACAAGGGACGAATTGCGGTATTTGAGATACTGACACTCACAGCAGACATTAAGGAAAAGCTGCGTGATAAGGTCAGCACCGGAGAATTAAGAAAAGCTATCATGGACTCAGGCTTTGAGCCTATGATGGTCAACTGCAGAAAGCTCGTAATGGACGGAGTGACCACGGTCGACGAGGCATCAAGAGTATTAAGCACAACAGACTGATGTCAGATCGTTATGATTCATTAATGCAGCAGAGGGGAATGTTTAAATGAGTACATTTCGCTATGAGGCGATATCCAGAGACGGAGTTAACGTCAAGGGAGTCGTTAAAGCAAGAGATAAAAATGAAGCCGTAGCCCAGCTTAAGGAAGAAATGAGCGTAGTCACAGGCCTTAAAGAGACCTATGACTATGAAGGCCTTAAAGATAAGCTGACGAGTTCGCACGGCAAGATAAACGCACAGTCTATAGCATTAGTCTGCCAGCAGTTTGCCATAATGCTCGATTCCGGAATATCCATAAGCTATGCGGTCAAGCTCGTGGCAAAGCAGACCAAGGACAGAGCATTAAGAAGGATACTTTCGGAGGTCGCAGACGATGTGTCGGCAGGCTACAGCATAGCAGACAGCTTTCAGATACACGGAGACAAGCTGCCGCCTACATTTATAGAGACCATACGTTCCGGTGAGGAATCGGGATCTCTGGCCTCTGCCTTCAAGAGACTTTCGGATTTCTTTATGACAAGACATAAGCTCTACGCCAAAATAAAGGGAGCTATGATCTATCCGGTATTCGTAATAATACTTGCGATAATCGTCATTTCGATAGTCATGATTAAGGCGATACCGACTATTGCAAACACCTTTCTCGATCAGGGAGAAAATCTGCCGGGCATAACTATGGCGCTCATAAGCTGCTCCGATTTCTTCAGAAAATGGTTCTGGCTCATAGCTATAATCATATTGCTTATAGCAATGGCTGTGATCATATATGCAAGGACCAGAGAGGGCGGCATGAAGCTTTCAAGGAAAATGCTTAACCTGCCGCTTATCGGAAACATAGAAAGACTAAACATTGCGAGCCAGTTTGCATCAACAATGGCAACAATGCTTATCGCAGGACTTCCGCTTGTAAGAGCTGTCCAGATAACGAGTAAGACCGTTACAAATAAATATGTCAGCGAATCCATTGTAAACGTCATGAAAAACCTTGAACAGGGCTTCAGCCTCGGAGAATGCCTAAAGCGTGAAAGCACGCTTGATGAGCTTCTAATCGAGATGTGTGCGATGGGAGAGCAGTCGGGAAGTCTGGAGGAAACACTTAGCTCAATCAGTAAATATTATGACTATGAAACTGAGAATGCAGCCTCAAGAGCGCTCGCTGTATTAGAGCCTGCGATACTGATTTTCTTAGGATTTTTTGTAGGATTTATTGTGATTGCACTTTACCTGCCGATGTTCACAATGTATAATGGGATGTAGAATATAAGAGTAAAATCTGTCGTGTAAACAACGAAGATATACCCTTATATAAATATAATAGGATTTATTAAAAGGAGTGATAAGATGAAAAACTTATTGAAGAAGATGAAGAACAGAGAAGGCTTCACACTTGCTGAGCTGCTTATCGTTGTTGCTATCATCGCAGTACTTGTTGCAATTTCTATTCCGATTTTCTCTGCACAGCTTGAGAAGTCAAGAGATGCTGTTTCAGTAGCTAATTTAAGAACTGCTTATGCTGAGGCACAGACTTCATATCTTACATGCACAGATGGTAATCCAACATCCGGAAATGCAACCGTAACATTTGATGCTAATGGAACAGTAACTAAAATTGTAGTTGCAAATGTTACTATAAAGAGCAAAAAGGCTGATAATTGGAGCGGTTTAGATAAGGAGCTTCCATTTAAGAAAGGAGATGGAACTGAAATAACAATCGCTGATCCTGGAAAGTCAGGAACATCAACACTTACAATCGAATATGATGCTGATGGAGCAATGAAAACAGTAACTCTTTCTGATCCTGCATAAATAGTATCAAGAAAAATATTGTTGATAACTCTGTAGTATTGTGATTAAGTTTTAAAAAGTGGACGTATGTAGTTATAATTAGTTAACACTAATCATTCTACATACGTCCTTTTTGAAGAGTTATACATCAAAAAATGTGGGTTATAGGACAAAAAGTGTTGTTTTGAACCGCGAATTGGCTAAGTACATAAGGCAGGTTTATTCAACTATTAATACTTTAAGATTAATCATTGCAACCTCTTATTTTCACATTTATATCCAAACCTAAAATACTTGCCAGATGCAGCGCTTTTCCAAGTTCAGCTGTTGGTTTTCCACGTTCTAAATCAGATATAAAGGTTACACTGAAACCCGTAAATTCAGATAAAAATGCTTGTGTGTATTTAAGTTCATTTCTGCGATTTCTTATAGCGGTACCAAATGTTTTCGGATCAGTTATTCTCATCATATCACCATTTCTCAGAATATATCTTAATATACTATATTTTTAGCCGTACGGCATAATATGTTTACTGTAAGTATAATATTTGCCGTACGGCTAAGTCAACTGCCTTTAAATAATAAATATAGAAATGAAAAAGGCCATCACTTTCGTGATAGCCTTTAGTGCGGAGAAAGGGACTTGAACCCTCACGCCCTAACGGGCACAAGATCCTTAGTCTTGCTCGTCTGCCAATTCCGACATCTCCGCAACGAAGAATATACTAACATATTTATCATGAATGCGCAAGCGTAAATTTACAAATAGTTGAAAATCTTTTCACACTAATGAAAATCCAATTAGTACCCATTAGGGATATAGGAATATAGGGATACAGAACAAAAAAGACCGGCAATCACTCGCCAGTCTTTGATGCAGAGAAAGGGACTTGAACCCTCATGATATTGCTATCACACGGACCTGAACCGTGCGCGTCTGCCAATTCCGCCATCTCTGCGTATAAAATAATTACAGATACAATAAATGCGGAGGAAGGGACTTGAACCCTCACGCCCTAACGGGCACAAGATCCTTAGTCTTGCTCGTCTGCCAATTCCGACACCTCCGCAGCGAAATTATATTAGCATAATTACAATGATTACGCAAGAACTTTTTTACACTTTTAATATTGCCATAGGACTTTGCAGGAAGTATGAGTGCAGGGCTAAGAGGAAAAGGTTTCATAGTCTGATACACGCTTAGGACTGTATAACGTGCAGTATAACCGGCAGTATAAGGTCAGTACAAGGTCAGTACAACATTGGTGTATTGGGGCGTGTGCTTGTTTGCATGCCTCAAATGTGGTATTATATACTGACTATAATTTTTGGAAGGTATACGGGATACTTTATTTTATCCCGTTTGTTTTTGGGTTAATGAGTAAAATTGCTGTATTCGATTCAGGTCTCGGAGGACTGACGGTCTTAAGTGCTCTCAGAAAGGAGCTACCGGGAGAGGATTATATTTATTACGGAGACTCGGCAAATGCGCCTTACGGCGACAAGACGCCGGAGGAGCTTTTGAAGCTGAATACGCAAGTATGCACAAGACTTTTAGAGGCAGACGATATCAAGTGCTTTGTGATCGCCTGCAATACTACGACCTCAGAAACCTTGGATAAGCTTATTAAGGTATTTCCGGAGCATGACTTTATAGGCATAGAGCCTGCAGTGGCGTGGGCAGTAAAGGAGCATCCTGGTGAGCATGTTCTTGTATTAGCTACTACCGCGACCATTAACGGCAAAAGACTTAGAAAGAGACTTGAAGAGCTTAATGATAAGGCTGAGATCACAGCTTTAGCTGCACCGGGCATCGTACCGTTTGTGGAAAATGAAAAGACCGGCAGTGAAGAATTTTTATCATATCTTAAAGAGCTTTTAGCACCATACAAAAAGAATACGGATGCTGTTGTGCTGGGATGTACACATTTTCCGTTTGTAAAAGAACAGCTTAAGGAATGCTTTGATAAGGATATCAGCTTCTATGATGCTGCTTCGCTTGTGGCAAAGGAGACAAAGGAGCTGCTTAGTAAAAAAGGCAGACTTGATGTCGGAGCAGCTGACAGCGCAGCAGGCAGCGTGACATTTCTTAATTCGGACACATCAAAAATAGAGCTTGAGGAGAAGCTTCTTAATGAATATAAATAACATCAGGAAAATAACAGGCGGCAGGATCCTTAAAAATGAGCCTATGGCAGGTCATACGACCTTTAGGACGGGAGGTATTGCCGATTATTATATAATTCCGAGAAATACCAAGGAGCTTGCAGGGCTTATCAGGTATTTTGCACTTAACGGCATAGATTATTTTGTTATCGGAAACGGTTCAAATCTCCTTGTATCCGATGAGGGCTACAGAGGCGTTATCATTGACCTCGGCAGAAACGATGATACAGCATTTACCATGCTTGGCTATGAGTGGCAGGGTGACGAGCTTATCATGGATCTCGGAGCAGGCTGTCTGATGAGTGCAGTGGGACGCTTTGCGGCAAAGTTCGGAGGCACGGGCTTTGAGGAGCTTTCGGGAATTCCGGGCTGCATAGGCGGTGCGTGCATTATGAATGCCGGAGCATTCGACAGAGAGATGAAGGACGTCGTAAGAAGCGTTGAGGCAGTGGATAAAAAGGGTAATATCATCAATTTATCTGCTTCCGATATTGAATTCAGATACAGAGGTTCAAGCCTCATGGATGAAGGGCTCATCGTTACGAGAGCAGAGATAGCGCTTCAAAAGGGTGAAACTGAGGAAATCGAGAAGAAAAACGAGGAATTCCTTAAGAGACGTCAGGAAAAGCAACCGCTTGAATATCCTTCGGCAGGCTCGACATTTAAAAGACCGGAAGGTCATTTTGCAGGCAAGCTTATAAGCGATGCGGGGCTAAAGGGCTTTAGTGTCGGCGGAGCCTGCGTCAGCGAGAAGCATGCCGGATTCGTTATCAATAAGGGCGGGGCGACCTCGACAGATATTTATGAGCTTATGAAAAAGGTCAGAGAGATAGTACTTGATAAATATGGTGTTACTCTTGAACCTGAGGTAAGACTTTTAGGATATTTTGATTAATGTTTGGAAAGGAGAGCTATGGCTTACAGCAATATGTCGGAACAGGCGAATGTTAAAGCATTTGCCGAAAAAATGAAGCTTGAGAACCTGACTCCGGAGATCGATATCACGGAGAGAAAGCTGACCACCTACAGTACACACAGGCCGGCTCTTCAGCTTACCGGTTTCTTTGAAGGCTTTGATCTCGGGCCGATGGAGCGTATTCAGGTAATCGGTCGTCTTGAGCAGGCATATATCAATTCCCTTGAGGAAAGGGTTATCCACGGACGTTTTGAGCAGATCGCAAGCTACAGAGTGCCATGCTTTGTATTTACAAGAAATTACAGACCGTGCCGTGGAGTTATGAGGGCTTGTCTTGAGTACGGAGTTCCTGTTTTCAGAACTGAAAGAAGTACTACAGATCTTATCTCTGAGACTATGAGATGGCTCAAGGTAATCATGGCTCCGAAGGAGACTCTTCACGGAGTACTTATCGATGTTTACGGTGAAGGAGTGCTTATTCAGGGAGACAGCGGTATAGGTAAATCAGAGGCGGCGCTTGAGCTTATAAAGAGAGGCCACAGACTTGTTTCCGACGATGCCGTTGAGATCAGAAAGGTTTCAGAAGATACCCTGGTAGGTCTTGCACCGGAGCTTACGAGAGACTTCATTGAGCTCAGAGGCATCGGTATTATCAATGTTCGTTCAATGTTTGGTTTTGAGGCGATAAAGCAGACGCAGAATATCGACATGATCATCAAATTGGATGAATTTGATCCGGAGAAAAAATATGACCGCCTTGGCATGGAGGATAAATACACAGAGATCCTCGGAAATAAGGTCATTACTTATGAAATACCAATCAGACCGGGCAGAAACATTGCGGTAATAGTTGAATGTGCAGCTGTCAATAACCGTGCAAAGAAAATGGGCTTTGACGCACCTAAGGAATTTTTCGACAGAGTTAATTCTGAGCTGAACAGTCAGTTCTAAAACTGCACTTTGTATTTTTACGAATGCAACAATGCCGTACTTATGCATTTTGTACTAAAAAAAATTTTTTTAAATTAAACGTATGTCATTTTCATCAGAGACGAAAAATGAGATAAAGAATAAGTGCTTTACAAGCAAAAAACGCCATAGTAAAATTACCGAATATAGGGAAAAGTCACGGGACAGGGAATATCTCATGGAGCTGTTTTGCAATAAAGGAACCATGAGCGATCCCGAAAAGTTCTATCATCTTGAGTTTGTATGTGATTCTGAGGATGAGGCGCATTCGGTCAGAGATATTATAGGCGGCTTTGGTATAAGCTGCGGTTTGATGAAGCGCAAGGAACATTTTGTGGTTTATCTGAAGGACAGTGAGGCTATATCGGATATGCTGACGCTTCTGGGAGCTCACAAGGCTCTTTTGGATTTTGAAAATATCAAGGTTCTTAAGGAGATGCGTGAGAGCGTTCAGCGAAGAGTCAACTGTGAGACTGCCAACATTTCCAAAACGGTTTCGGCAGCGGTCAAGCAGGCTGAGGATATAAGGTATATAGCCGACAGGAAGGGACTTGATTCTCTTTCGGACAGCTTGAGAGAGGCTGCCGAGCTGAGACTCAGATTCCCGGACGCAACCTTAGGTGAGCTTGCGGAGGAGATGCCCGGAGTGGGTAAATCGGGAATGAACCACAGATTCCGGAGGATCGCCAAGATCGCAGAGGAACTGCGTGAATCGGATGTTAAGCTTTGAGTCCTGTTTATTTAAAGGAGAGGGGAATTATGGTAAGTCGTGATGTAGTGGTTAATGTTGCTAACGATGCCGGACGAAAACTGGCTATGCTGGTGTCTGTTGCAGGAGAGTATTCATCAAGAATATATATTTCGTACAACGAAAAAAAGGTGAATGCTAAGAGCATCATGGGTGTTATGAACCTTGTTCCTTATAATGGAGACACTATTACAGTTACCGCAGAAGGAACCGATGAAGATAACGCCGCAGAAGCTATTGCGGAGTTCTTTTCAAAGTAATCTTTGACTTCTGAGGATTTAATGATAAGAATCTATAGAACATTTGTATAAAGCGGCAGGCATTACCTGCTGCTTTAGTCGTATATAACACTTTATTTTTATAAGCAGGTCGGCTATGGCATTTACTCATCTTCATGTGCACACACAGTTTTCGCTGCTCGACGGTTCATCAAGGATCGGCGAGCTTATTGGCCGTGCAAAAGAACTCGGGATGGATTCATTAGCCATAACAGACCACGGTGTTATGTACGGTGTTATCGACTTCTATAAGGAAGCGGTAAAGCAGGGGATAAAGCCGATAATAGGCTGCGAGGTGTATGTTGCGCCCGGTTCTCGTTTTGATAAGGATAAGTCAGACGAGAATAAATATTATCATCTGATACTTCTTGCTGAAAATAATACCGGCTACGAGAATCTTATGAAGATAGTTTCCTCGGGCTTTACGGACGGCTTTTATTATAAGCCGAGAGTCGACTACGAGCTGCTTAAAACATATCATGAGGGAATTATTGCGTCCTCGGCATGTCTTGCCGGAGAGGTGGCGAGAGCACTCGGAATTGGAATGTATGAGGAAGCCAAGAAGGCGGCGCTCAGATACGAGGACATTTTCGGAAAGGGTAATTTCTTCCTGGAGCTGCAGGATCACGGAATCGAACTGCAGAGAACTGTCAATGCAGGACTCCTGAGACTTTCAGAAGATACCGGAATTGAGCTTATCGCGTCCAACGACAGTCATTATACATTTAAAGAGGATGCTGAGCCGCACGATATTCTGCTTTGCATTCAGACAGGCAAAAAGGTCAGCGATACTGACAGGATGCGCTATGACGGAGGTCAGTATTATCTGAAGAGCGAAGCTGACATGAGGGAGCTTTTTAAGTATGCACCTCAGGCTATAGATAATACACAGAAAATCGCTGACAGATGTAATGTCAGCATTGAATTCGGAAATTATAAGCTGCCGAAATTTGCTGTTCCGAAGGGAAAGACGGCTGATGAATATCTGAGAGAGCTTTGCTTTTCGGGAGTTGAGAAGAGATATCCGGATTGCCTTAAGGAAGCAGACGGCGGAAAGAAGCTCTACGGAGAGGATATCAGATCAAGACTTGAGTATGAGCTTAATACCATAGAAACAATGGGCTTTGTGGATTACTTCCTCATAGTTTCGGATTTTATAGCTTATGCCAAAAGACACGGGATCCCTGTAGGTCCGGGAAGAGGCTCAGCTGCGGGCTCTATAGTGGCTTATTCACTCGGCATAACCAATATCGACCCAATCAAGTTCTCACTTCTCTTTGAGCGATTTTTGAACCCTGAGCGAGTGACCATGCCTGATATAGACGTGGACTTCTGCTATGAGCGCAGGCAGGAGGTCATAGACTATGTTGTCGGCAAGTACGGTAAGGACAATGTTGCACAGATAGTTACCTTCGGAACACTTGCTGCACGAGGTGTTATAAGAGACGTCGGACGTGTGCTGGATATGCCTTACGGTGCGGTGGATCAGATAGCCAGAATGATACCGAACGAATTAGGCATTACCCTGCAAAAGGCGCTTAAAATGAGTCCAGACCTTAAAAATGCCTATCAGACGGACGAACAGGTCAAATATCTCATAGATATGAGTATGAGGCTTGAAGGACTTCCGAGACATTCGAGCATGCATGCTGCCGGAGTGCTTATAGCCAGTGACAGAGTTGACCGCTTTGTGCCGCTTTCAAGAAATGCGGACGGTACTGTGGTTACTCAGTATACTATGACGACGCTTGAGGAGCTGGGACTTCTTAAGATGGATTTCCTGGGCTTAAGGACACTGACGGTCATTAATAACTCCATAGAGCAGATTCATAAGAATACCGGTAAAGTCATTGACATAGATAATGTTAATTATGACGATCCGGACGTTTATAAGATGATCTCAAAGGGAGATACCTCGGGAGTATTCCAGCTTGAATCAGCGGGAATGACTTCATTTATGAAGGAGCTTAAGCCTGAGAGTATCGACGATATCATTGCGGGACTTGCCCTTTACAGACCGGGCCCTATGGATTTTATTCCGAAATATATTAAGGGTAAGGAAAATAAAGCCTCTGTAAGCTATGATTGTGAGGAGCTTAAGCCTATACTTGAATCGACCTACGGCTGTATCGTTTATCAGGAGCAGGTTATGCAGATAGTGCAGAGTCTTGCCGGATATACCTTAGGCCGTGCCGATCTTGTGCGAAGAGCAATGTCCAAGAAAAAGCATGCTGTAATGCAGAAGGAACGCGAAAGCTTTGTCTACGGCAATGAAGAGGAGCATGTAAAGGGCTGCATTGCTAACGGAATATCAGAGTCTGTGGCTAACCATATCTACGATGAGATGATAGACTTTGCTTCCTATGCATTTAATAAATCTCATGCGGCGGCTTATGCGGTGGTGTCATATCAGACAGCATGGCTTAAATATTATTATCCGGCGGAGTTTATGGCGGCACTTATGACCTCGGTCATGGATAATAACGGCAAGATATCCGAATACATTCAGCAGGTAAAGAGCATGGGCATCAAGCTTATGCCGCCTGATATTAATGCCGGTGATTACGGCTTTACGGCTTTGGATGAGAACACAGTGCTGTACGGACTGACTGCCATCAAGGGAGTCGGAAGGACGGTCGTAGAGGATATAGTCAGAGAGCGCCGTGAAAGAGGCATTTTCAAGAACTTAGAGGATTTTGTATCAAGACAGCCGGAATCTGTTAACAGAAAGGCTATCGACGGCTTTATAAAGGCAGGGGCATTTGACTCGATGCCGGGCACAAGAAAGCAGAAGCTTATCATGGTTGAGGGACTGCTAAGCGATGCCTCGGCAAGAAAACACAGTGAGATAGCCGGACAGATAACTCTGTTTGACATTGCCGAAAGTGAGGAAAATGACAGCTTTAAGCGTGCTATGCCGCCGGTGGGAGAATTCAGCCGCGAAGAGCTTCTTATGTATGAAAAGGAAGCCACAGGACTATACCTTAGCGGTCATCCGGTTGAGGAACATATCGACACCTTTAAACGAACAGTCACCGCCTTGTCAAAGGATTACTATGCCGATGAAAGCACCGGGGTCTGCCGTTTCAGGGATGGCACTGAGGTTATAAGCGGAGGCATTATAAGCGAGAAAAAGTTAAAGATAACCAAGCAGCAGAGGCAAATGGCATTTTTAAAGGTCGAGGATCTGTACGGACAATTTGAGGTCCTGATATTTCCGGACACCTTTGACAGATACCGCTCAAGGCTTGAAGCTGACAGCAAGGTCTATCTGCACGGCCGCATAAGTATAGGAAGAGATGAAAACGCTTCGCTTATAGCAGATAAGATCATAGGCTTTGACGAGCTTAAAAAGGAAATATGGATAGCCTTTGATGATAAGGCCGCTTATGATAAGGCTGCTTCAAGGCTTGAGGACATGTGCTTTGAAAATCAGGGCACTGCCGAGCCTGTAGTTTATCTTAAAAAGGAAAAAAGCTATAAGAAGTTAGGACGGTCACTGGCTGTGGATGCCTCGGACGATTTTATTGAGAGGCTTAAAGCTGCTTTCGGAGATGCAAATGTCAGGATCAGGGAGCTTACGCCGAAATTTGAGCGGTGACACGGCTGAGGAATTTATTATAATTACGCCTTGCAGCAATAACGTTGGCGGAATTATTACATTTATAAATTTCGGCGGAAGTATAGCTTGAAAATCAGAAACTTCGGCGAAATTATAACTTGAAAATAGGAGAATTTATGGAAGACAGTATCCTTTGCTGTGCCAATGCGCAGAGCATGAAGTTTTATTTTAATGAAGATGAATACGGCATTCTGCCTGAGGATATAAAAAAGGCGCTCAAGGTCGCTGCCGTTACATATTGCTCAGATGCGGGCGGAACGCTTGTTTTCTCTTTTGACGCACAGCATAAGCTTCATCTTCAGGCAATTGATCCGATAGATGAGATAGGCTCGGATCTGCTGATAAGACGTATGCAGCGCAACATGGGAGAGCTTTTTGAACAGCTTGAGACATTTGCAGCGGAATATGCAAAGCTGAAAACAGAACAGAAGAAATAAACAGGAATATAGTTTGAATATATGAAAATAGGAAATGTTGAGCTTAAGTCCAACGTTATCATGGCGCCTATGGCGGGTATTACAGACACCGCCTACAGAGTACTGCTTGAGGAACAGGGCGCAGGACTTGTGAGCACAGAAATGGTCTCCGCAAAGGGGATATTTTATAAGAATAAAAATAATGAAATAATACTTAAAACGGCGGAAGATGAGCATCCGATCGCTGTTCAGCTCTTTGGATCAGATCCGATGATAATGACCAGCATGGCAGAAAAAATATCGGAGGATTTTGACATAATAGATGTCAATATGGGCTGCCCTGTGCCGAAGATCGTAAATAACGGCGAAGGCTCGGCTCTTATGAAAAAGCCTGAGCTTGCATTCAGTATTCTTGAGACTATGAGCAGAGTGCTTAAAAAGCCGGTTACCGTTAAGTTCAGAAAGGGCTTTGACGATAAGCATGTAAATGCTGTTGAGTTTGCGAAAATGGCAGAGCAGGCAGGCGTCAGCGCCATCACAGTGCACGGAAGAACAAGAGCGCAGATGTATGCGGGAAATGCCGACTGGGACATTATCAGAAAGGTTAAAGAAGCGGTGAGCATCCCGGTTTTCGGAAACGGAGACATTTTCACACCGGAGGATGCAAAGCGAATGATAGATGAAACCGGAGTTGACGGAGTCGCAATAGCAAGAGGCGCGAAGGGAAATCCGTGGCTCATTGGAAGAACTGTGCATTATCTTGAGACCGGAGAGCTTCTGCCTGAGCCGGATATGGAAGAAAGAAAGCGAATGATACTTCGCCATGCTGAGCTTATGGTTAAATATAAGAGTGAATATATTGCGATACCTGAGATGCGAAAGCATTTGGCATGGTATACGGCAGGAATACCGGGATCAGCAAAGCTTCGTGCAGGCATGAACAGTCTCAAAACGCTTGATGAGCTGAAGAGCTTTGTTAATGAGGCACTTTGAGGCTTCGTGATCAGAGGCTCTTAAATGTCGATAATGTTCACTATAATAATGTTCATATATCGGTGCTAAAAGCACTTGTGATTGACAGAGACATTGCCAAAAGTTATAATAACACGATTGAGGAATTAACACTAATTAGAAACAGGAGTATAGATAAAAGTGAGCAACGAAACACCAAAGACAATGATCACTTATGCAGGTCTCAAGAAATATGAGGACGAGCTGCATGAGCTTAAGGCTGTTAAGAGACAGGAAGTAGCACAGAAGATCAAGGTTGCAAGAGAGCAGGGAGATCTTTCGGAGAATGCTGATTATGATGCCGCAAAGGAAGAGCAGACAGAGATCGAGAAGCGTATCCTTGAGCTTGAAAACATTCTCAGAAATGCTGAAGTAGTAGTTGATGAAGAGTTCGACCACGGCAAGATCAATGTCGGCTGTGAGGTTAAGCTTTATGATCTTGAGTTTGACGAAGAGGTTACATATTTCATCGTTGGTTCATCTGAGGCAAACAGCCTTGCAGGAAAGATCAGTAATGAATCACCTGTAGGTGCAGGACTTATGGGACACCATATAGGTGATACCGTGGATATTAAGCTTCCGGACGGCGGAGTGATCCAGTATAAGGTATTGGAAATTAAGAAGGCTGAATAATTCGTGCAGCTTATAAGCTGCGGCTTTAATATAGTTTAGCGGACATTATCCGGTCTGCAAAAGGAGTTGTAAATGGCAGAAAATCTTGAGAACAGAGAAAAGAACATGAACGCGGGAGCAAAGGCAGCACAGCCTGAGGACATTAACCGTCTTCTTAAGGTGCGCCGTGATAAGCTTTTAGAGCTTCAGGCAGCAGGTAAGGACCCGTTTGTTATTACCAAATATGATCAGACACATCACAGCAAGGAAATCATTGATAACTTTGATGAGCTTGAGAATAAACAGGTATCTATTGCGGGACGAATCATGCTCAAGCGTGTCATGGGTAAGGCATCCTTCTGCCATATTCAGGACAGAGACGGCCAGATCCAGGTCTATGTTGCAAGAGACGCTGTCGGAGAAGAGCCTTATGCAGATTTCAAGAAGTTTGATATCGGTGATATCGTAGGCGTTAAGGGTTTTGTTTTTAAGACAAAGACAGGAGAGGTTTCTGTACACGCAGAGGAAATCACTCTTCTTACAAAGTCACTGCAGATCCTTCCTGAGAAATTCCACGGCATTACCAATGTTGATGCGAGATATCGTCAGAGATATGTAGACCTCATTATGAATCCTGAGGTTAAGGATACATTCCGCAAGCGCTCTCTTATCCTTAAGGAGATAAGAAATTTCCTTGACGGCAGAGACTTTATCGAGGTTGAGACTCCTATGCTTGTTTCCAATGCAGGAGGCGCTGCGGCAAGACCGTTCGAGACACATTTCAATGCACTTAATGATGATCTCAGACTTCGTATTTCTCTTGAGCTTTATCTTAAGAGACTTATAGTCGGCGGACTCGAGAGAGTTTACGAGATCGGCCGTGTATTCAGAAATGAAGGAATTGATACAAGACACAATCCTGAGTTTACACTTATGGAGCTTTATCAGGCATATACAGACTTCGAAGGCATGATGGAGCTTACAGAAAGCATGTTCAGATACCTTGCAAATAAGGTATGCGGAAGTGCTGTTATTAACTACAACGGCACTGTTATAGATATGGAGAAGCCTTTCGCAAGACTCAGCATGACTGAGGCTGTTAAGCAGTATGCAGGCGTTGACTTTGATGAGGTCAAGGATGATGCAGAGGCCAAGGCTATCGCCAAGGAAAAGGGCATTGAGTATGAGGAAAGACATAAGAAGGGAGACATTTTAAATCTTTTCTTTGAGGAATTCTGTGAGGATAAGATGATACAGCCTACATTCATCACAGATCATCCGATCGAGATAAGCCCGCTTACAAAGAAGAATCCTGAAAGACCGGATCATGTTGAGCGTTTCGAGCTCTATATCTACGGCCGTGAGATGTGTAATGCATACTCAGAGCTTAATGATCCTATAGATCAAAGAGAGCGCTTCAAGGCACAGGATGCACTTGCTGCAGCAGGTGATGAAGAGGCTAACCATACAGATGAGGACTTCCTCAATGCGCTTGAGATAGGTATGCCTCCTACAGGTGGTATCGGATACGGTATCGACAGACTTGTTATGCTTCTTACAGATTCAGAGGCAATAAGAGACGTTTTACTGTTCCCGACAATGAAGCCGCTGGACTCTGACAAGAAGGTTGAAAAGCGTGTTGAGGCTCCTGTGGAGGCTGCTCAGACGGCTCCTGAGACGCAAGAAAAAATTGATTTTTCTAATGTTCAGATTGAGCCTCTGTTCCAAGATCAGGTCGATTTTGACACCTTCTCCAAGAGCGATTTCCGTGCCGTAAAGGTCAAGGAATGCGAAGCTGTGAAGAAGTCCAAAAAGCTCTTAAAGTTCGTTTTGGACGACGGAACCGGCGTAGATAGGGTCATTTTGAGTGGTATTCACGAGTATTATGAGCCGGAAGAACTGGTCGGTAAGACCTGCATTGCAATCACCAATCTACCTCCGAGAGCGATGATGGGTATCGACTCCTGCGGTATGCTGATCTCCGCCGTACATCACGAAAACGGCGAGGAAAAGTTGCATTTGCTGATGGTTGATCCTCACATTCCGGCAGGCGCAAAGCTCTATTGATTGCCCCTAAATTGTCGGTGCTTACGCCACAACTTACGCCAATTTACTCCGAGCTTACGCCAAAAATGCGTTTGAAATTCTGCGATTGCAGACAAGTTCCGATAGCATACGATAAGTTCATATGATTTAAGCCCGCTGATTTGATATGCTACCCCTAAGTAGGACATTGAAAAATGAAACCTACTTGGGGGTATTGTTATGTCCAGGAAAAGTAAGAT
>CAKSBC010000011.1 GCA_934438085.1 uncultured Lachnospiraceae bacterium | reverse complement strand
GTAAAGAAGCTCAGGCACTGTTGAATGTCAGCCAGTCCACAGCTGGCCGTGTTTTGAAAGCAATGGTGGATAACGGTAAAATCAAACAGTTCGGTGGAAGTCGCACTACCCGGTATGAGCTGCCGAAGAAATAAAATCAAATAGTGGCAGGCGGCCTCTAAAAAATGGTGCGCAATAACAGTAATAGAGAAAAATTAATTACTAATAATTCATTTTCAAGTAGTACAATTATATTAGAAACACTGACTTTTAACGGTTGGTGTTTCTTTTTCCTTAAAATGGTAATTGACAGATGGTTTCCAGATGAGTAAAATAATCACCACATAGAAAAAGTTTAACTTTTACAGGGCGGCATTGTACTCGTACGATGTTAACTCTGTTTTTCTTTGTAGAATTTTATCGTGGATCTCAGGATGAGGTCCTTTTTTTATGCTCATTTTAGAAATAAGAGATTCCTGTAGCAGGCAGTGCGGATATCAATTTCGTATTTGTCCTGATATAATAAAGTTGCAGCACTTATGGTTGATTAAATTTAGTAGATGAAGGCTGTGCTTGAAGCACAGAACTTTCGCTAAATACGGCATATTATAAGTGACACTTTTTCTGTGTACAGTATTCAAAACTTATAGATATAAGAGAATAATGTTGGAAACAATAGTTATGGAAGGAGCTTCATACAGTGGCAAAGCTGTTTGATATAGTCGGCGAAGATTTCTTTAAGCCATTCACAAGCTTGTATAAAAATATATATGTTGACTGTTTAAACATCATATATGACTCGTATCGAACAGAGCTGTCATATGGTGCAGACAGGGACGTTCTCGTGGCAAAGCTTACGAATTATTTTGAGTCTATGGGAACCGGAGATATCCAGTTTGAGGATGAAACAGAATCGTTAAAGGATTCAAAATCCAAGGCATCAATATTCCTTAGGAAGCTTAAGGATTACGGATGGATAGAGTATGACATTGGGAATGATCAAAAGATTCGTGTCATAATGCCTAACCATTCTGTCACATTAATACAGACGATAAATAGTATAACAAACCAAAAAGAGATGGAGTACCAGAGTGAGATTTCAGCTATTTATTCGCTGCTTACGGAGAATGACAGAACCAGATTGAAGAATTTGCTTGGCGGAGAGTTTGATAAAGTAATCAGTTACATGCTGGAGCATGATTGCAAATTAGAGCAGGAAGCTATAAATCAATAATGTGTGCGTATCTCCAGACAATATGGAACTAAAACAAGAGCAGTTAGTCTATGAAGAATAGGTTGGCTGCTTATTTTATTACAAGCAGTGAATAGTAAAAGAAAAATAGACAGAAAGTGGAAGATAAAAAGAATACAGTATCCAATTTTGAGGAAAACGCAAGAAACCTGTAAAATGCAATATATAATTCGCAAAATGCCAAAGAACGTTGATATATTGCGAATGTTAATATATAATTTGCGTATAGAGTTGATTGTGATTGTAAATGACAGGAGATTGCAGGGATGAAAACTTGTAAGGAAAAAGCTGTTGAATGGGGCGTTTCTTATCGTTCAGTGAATGACATGTGTAAAAAAGGTAAAATTAACGGAGCAATAAAAGAAAAAGGAATCTGGTTAATTCCTGAAACAGCAAATAAGCCTGCAGACAAAAGAGTCTCAAATGGAAAGTATATAAAGAAAAATCCAAAAACAGAGATGAAGTCATTACCAATAGGTATTTCGGATTATGTGCGTGCGCAATCAGAGTACTATTATGTGGATAAGACAATGCTGATCAAAGAATTCTTAGATAAAAAGCCTTTAGTGTCATTATTTACAAGGCCGAGAAGATTCGGAAAAACTTTGAATATGGACATGTTAAGAGTTTTCTTTGAAATATCTCACGAAGATACGAGTAAGTATTTTACAGATAAAAATATTTGGAAATGCGGACAAGAATATCAGGCTCATCAGGGTAAATATCCGGTAATATTTTTAACATTTAAAGATGTAAAATTTGATACATGGGAAGCTACTATAGATAAGATAAAAGGCTTGTTGCAGGAAGAGTACGGAAGACATCAGGAGTTATTAGACAGTGAAAAGATATCGACGTATGAGAAAGAATATTTTTTGAAAATTCTTGATACAACAGCAAATGAAGTTGAGCTTAGTTCAGCACTTGAAAGATTATCAAAAATGCTCGCAGTTCATTATGGAAAGGCACCGATCATAATTATTGATGAATATGATACTCCGATTCAGGAAGGCTATTCAAAAGCCTTCTATGATGAAATAATTGGATTTATGAGAAATTTCTTTTCCGGAGCATTTAAGGATAATAAAAATTTGTCATATGGTTTTCTGACCGGAATTTTACGAATTGCGCAGGAAAGCATTTTTAGCGGATTAAACAATCTAACAGTAAATTCCGTTATGGATGATGAGTATGACAGCTTTTTTGGCTTTACAAGTGACGAAGTTGAACAAATGCTGAAATACTATGGTCTGTCAGAAAAAGAAAATGAGCTTAGGGAGTGGTATGACGGCTATTTATTCGGCAATAAAGAAATTTACAATCCGTGGTCTGTAATAAACTATATTTCAAAAGGATGTATCCCGCAGGCCTATTGGGTAAATACCGGTAAAAATGAGATATTGGAAGATGTCATGAAAATTGCAACCGATGACATTACAGAAAGGCTGTATGCACTCTTACAAGGGGAACGAGTGGTTGCAAAAATAGATCAAAATGTTGTATATAGATCGCTTACAGAAGATCCGGCAAATATTTATAGCTTATTATTAGTTGCAGGATATTTAAAAACACCTAAAAAGCAATTGCAGCCAGACGGCTCATATTTATGTGAGGTTTCGATTCCAAACAAAGAAATAGCCTCAGTTTATAAAAGTGAGATTTTGTCGCATTTATTGCAAGTAGGGGCTATTACTAGAACTACTGCTAATAAAATTGCAGAAAGTCTTTATGCAAATGACTATAAGAAATTACAAAATGCTGTTGCCGAATATCTGGATAAATCAATCAGCTTTTATGACGGTGGTGCAGAGGGCTTTTATCATGGGTTAATGCTTGGGTTGATAGCATTGATGGACAATCAGTACAAAATCAAATCCAACAGAGAATCCGGGGACGGACGATATGATATTTGCTTGATTCCTAGAGAGAAAAGATATCCGGGCATCATTCTGGAATTTAAGTGGAAAGAAAAATTAAATGAATCAGAACTTGATAATCTAGCCGCTGATGCGTTAAATCAGATTGAAAAGCTTAGGTATGATTCGGAGATGAGAGAAGAAGCAATCGCAGGGATTTTGAAGTTCGGAATTGCTTTTTCAGGCAAAAAAGTAAGTGTTAAAACAAAATAAAAATGATAAAGCAGTAGGTATCTGAGTGATAACAACGATATTCGCTGTAAAAAGTGTACTTACGCCTGCGAAATACGTTGTAAAAAGTGTGTCTGCACCCACAAATTTCGTTGTAAAAAGTGTGTCCGCACTCACAAAGTTCGCTGTAATTTCTGTAATTATGCCTTTGTAACAAATGGACTTGCTATAAAAACATCAAAAGGACTAAATCATGAAAACTATCAGAGTAGTGGCTGCGGTCATTTTATCAGACAATAAGATATTTGCCACACAGCGTGGCTATGGGGATTATAAAGACGGATGGGAATTTCCGGGTGGTAAGATCGAAGCAGGAGAGACTCCGGAAGCTGCATTAAAAAGAGAAATATCAGAAGAGCTTGATACGGAGATAGCTGTCAGGGAACTGATAGATACAGTGGAGTATGATTATACGGATTTTCATTTGTCGATGGACTGCTTTTTGTGCGAAGTAGTAAAGGGAGATTTAGTGCTTAAGGAACATGAAGCAGCAAGGTGGCTTGCAAAGGATGAACTTAACAGTGTTGCATGGCTTCCGGCAGATGCTGCACTAATTGATAAAATCAGATGCTTTCTATAAGCATTTTGGTACGAGGTAGAAAAGTTCATTCCTGATTACAAAACCTATGTCAGATGGCTTAAGGAAGAAGGAAGTCTGATTATGCGAAAGCCGAATTAGACTTAAGCATTACTTTATGGTAGAATGAGCGATAAGGGTAAGAACAAATAGCTGCAGCCGGTAAAAGGGATAAATGGCTGCAGTATATTTGTTTGTTTTGGTTTAAAGGATAATAAGGGAAAGATGAGAAAGAAAGACGAGATAAAGAGATAGAATGGACTTAGAGGGCAAATCATTAAAAGGAACGTTTATAAAATATATCATTCCTTCAATTGTGGCGCAGTGGGTGTACATACTTTATACCGTTGTTGACGGCATTTTCGTCGCAAGAGGTGTAGGAGAGATGGCTCTTACTGCAGTCAACATCATAACTCCGTTTACGCTCGGCATGTTTTCATTATCCATAACTATGGCAGTCGGAGCATCGACCATAGTTGCGATTAAGCTTGGTGAAAAGGATGAACGCGGTGCCAAGGAGGTGTTTTCACAAAACATTCTCCTTAATATTATAGTTTCTGTGGTTGTCACAATAGCCGTATTCATAAATCTTGACGGCTTTGCAAGGTTTCTCGGTGCCACAGATGCCAATATGCTCTATGTTACAGAGTATTTAAAGGGACTTGCACCATTTGCATTTTCATTTATATTGTCATATTCGTTCGAGATGCTTGTTAAGACCGACGGCTTTCCTCAGATAGCTGTTTGGGTCGTCACAGCAGGCTCGGCTCTTAATATATTTTTGGACTGGCTGTTAGTCATTGTATTTCCGTTCGGAGTTTACGGTGCGGCCTTTGCGACAGGTGTTTCAAATACTGTAGTTATCTTGCTGTATCTGATTCATTTCTTCGGTAAGAAGGGTACTATCAAGTTCTGCAGCTTTAAGTGGCGCTGGGGATATGTATGGCGTATTTTCAGGAACGGACTTTCTTCGGGAATCACAGACTTTTCATCCGGAATAATCGTATTCTTTTTTAACAGAGCTATCATACAGTATCTCAATGAGGAATCGCTTATTGCATATACAATAGTCACATACGTTCAATGCCTTGCGCTTTATACTATGGTCGGCATTTCACAGGGATATCAGCCGCTCATCGGCTACTGCTTCGGAGCCGGAGAAAAGAAAAAGTGCAGAGCACTGCTCAAATATGGAATTGCTGCTGCATTGGTATTTACGGTTCTTATAGTAGGAGTATGCGAGATTTTTGCAAGACCTATAGTTACAATGTTTATAGCAAACACTGCTGAAAACAGTGCGCTTATAGATTATTCGGCGGGCGTATTCAGGATCTTCTCACTGTCATATCTGCTTATTGGATTTAATGTTGTGCCGAGCGGATATTTTATGTCAGTAGAGGAATCAAGCTATGCCTCGATCATATCGACTTCAAGAGGAATTGCTGCACTGCTCATATTCCTTGTGCTGTTTATCCTGATATGGGGCGGCCCGGGTATATGGTGGTCACCGCTTGCGGCTGAGGCAGCAACACTCATTTTAACAGTGTATTTCCTTATAAGGTATGAGAACAGAGAAAAGAAGAAATGTGCGTTATAACGTGTATTTTTATACGAAATTAGACCGTTTTTTGTGTTTTTCGGAGTAATCGGGCTATTTTACGATTGACGTATATGCAAAAAAACGTATATACTACGACAAGTTTATGTTATAACTGGTTATTAAAGGAGAGCCTGATGGACAGCATTTCAAAGGATATAGGAGAGAAACTTAAGAGCATAAGGAAGGAAATGAATATGAGTCTTGATACGGCTGCAAAGCTTACAGGTGTATCAAAGGCCATGCTTGGACAGATAGAAAGAGGTGAATCAGCGCCGACAGTGCTTACTCTTTGGAAAATATCTACAGGCCTCAAGGTATCATTTTCACATCTGATATCCAGCTCAAATGCTGAGTCAACAGTTGTAAATATTGATGAGATCGAGCCGATTCAGGAGTCAGAGGACGGCATGTATCTCTACAATATTTTCCCGTTTGATCCTGTATCCGGCTTCGATTACTATAAGATCATCATTGAACCGAAAAGTAAGCATGACTCTATACCACATACAAATGTTGAAAAGGAGTACATTGTAGTGCTTGAAGGAGTGCTTGAGATGACTGTTAATGACAATGTATTTACTATCCGCGAGGGACAGGCATTTTCATTTAACGGAAATACAAGTCATTGCTACGCTAATCCTTCAGGAGAAAAGACAGTGTTCCACAACATTCTGAAGTATAAGTAATTAAATATTTCAAAACATTGAAGGCATCACATATTGTCTGTAAATGACTATATTCACGAGTATATTCATTTATATCAGGCAGTCTGTGATGCTTTTTTATTGCTTCATGTTCTTTAAAAATACATAGGTCGAATTTGTACGTTATAACGCTTGACATTTAACTATGGCGTGTGTAATATGCAAATATACAATATAACGTACAAAACGACGTGAGATTTAATATCTCTTACACTTAAAAAGGAGAAAAAATGGCTGTAACAGATAGAGTTGAAAAAATTCGCCAGAATTATGTTAACACAAAGCCTCATATCTCTTACGAGAGAGCATGGAGCTGGACAAAATCATTCCAGAAAACAGAGGGTCAGCCTCATATTCTTCGTACCGCACAGGCATTCAAGGATACATGTGAAGAGCTTTCTGTAAACATCTGGGATGGAGAGCTTATAGTCGGAACCAGCGGTGAGTACCGTAAGTGCGCTATCCTTACTCCTGAGTTCGGATGGACATGGATCAATGATGAGATCGATACATTCCCTGAGAGAAGCCAGGATCCTTATGATGTAACACCTGAGCAGGTTAAATTTATAAGAGAAAACATTTTCCCTTATTGGAAGGGTAAGTCAGTTGAGGAAGCATTCCTTTCAAGAGTTCCTGAGGATACCAAGATCATCGGTGTTGATACAGGATTCCTTGATACAGACTCAAAGTGGAGAAACGGTGTCGGTGAGATCTCAGCAGACTATATCGACGAGCTTCTTCCAAAGGGATACGGCGGAATCAAGAAGGAAGCCGAGGAGCATATAAAGGAGCTTGATGAGACAAATCCTGAAGACAGAAAGAAGATCGATTTCTACAAGTCTATTATCCTTGTAAGTGAGGGTATGATCGACCTTGGCCACAGATATGCCGAGAAGGCAAAGGCTATGGCAGCTGAAGAAAAGGACGAGAAGAGAAAGGCAGAGCTTCTTGAGATCGCTGAGATCTGCTCAGTAATTCCTGAAAAGGCACCTGAGACATTCAGAGAGGCTATACAGTTTGTATGGTTTGTACAGTTAGGCGGAATCCTTGCAGAGAACCCTCTTGCATGGAACCCAGGACGTTTTGACCAGTACATGTTCCCATACTATGAGAAGG
Source organism: uncultured Lachnospiraceae bacterium (assembly GCA_934438085.1). Classification (GTDB taxonomy): domain Bacteria; phylum Bacillota; class Clostridia; order Lachnospirales; family Lachnospiraceae; genus Avilachnospira. Next base: position 65,275 of record CAKSBC010000011.1, on the reverse strand, counting down.
ATCTTAAGGCAGGCAAGATTTCCAGAGATGAGGCTCTTGAGCTTATCCAGCTCTTATGGCTTAAGTACAGTGAGTGGGCTTGGACTATTTCAAAGAATACTGCAAGCTTCTTCGCCGGATATACAAACTTTGAGAACCTTACAATTGGCGGAACAAAGGTAGATGGTTCTGATGCAACCAATGACATCTCATACATGGCTATCCAGGCTACAAAGGAGATCATGACTCATCAGCCTACACTTAGCTGCCGTATTCAGCCGGACTGCCCTCCTGAGTTCATGGAGGCTGTAACAGAGCTTGTATCTACAGGCTGCGGTTTCCCTGCTATTCACAGCGACAGAACAGGCTATCAGATGCTTTCAAACCTCGGTTATGATCCTATCGATGCAAGAGACTGGAATAACTGCGGCTGCGTAGTTCCTCATTCAAGAAAGACTTTCCAGTGGACATCTGCATGCACTATCAGCTTTGCTGCAGCACTTGAGTTTGCTCTTAACGAAGGAAAGAGCAGATTAAGCGGCAAGCAGGTATCTGTTCCGGAGAAGGATCCAAAGACATTTACATCATATGAGGAGATCATTGAGGCTTGGAAGAAGCAGTTCAGAAATCTTGTTAAGCACGGTGTTATCAGCCTTGTTACAGCACAGGAGATCCACAAGGAGATCGGACATCGTCCATTCATGTCAGCCTGCAATGAATACTGCATGAAGAATGGTGCAGACCTTGTTGACGGCGGTGCAAAGTACAACATCGGACCTGTATTTACAGGTGTAGGTCTTTCTGTAACAGCTAACTCACTTGCTGTTATCAAGAAGCTTGTTTATGAGGAGAAGGCAACTACACTTTCAGAGATCATTGATGCATTAAATGCTGATTGGGTTGGTTACGAAGAGCTCAGACAGAAGGCAATCGCTTGCCCTAAGTATGGTAATGACGATGACTATGTAGATCTCATTGCAAGAGATCTTGCAGACTTCTATCGTCAGGAGGTAGTTCAGCACAAGGATATCTACGGAGCACACTTTGTAACAGCATTCATGGGAATTTCAAACTATCTTCCTACAGGAAAGGTCCTCGGAGCTACACCGGAAGGAAGACATGCAAAGGATCCGATCAACGAGGGCGTATCACCGGTTACAGGAACAGATACTACAACCTGCCTTGCAGCTTTAAGAAGTGCGGCTAAGATGAAGCACGACATGCACAGCGGCGGAACTTTGCTCAACTTAAGACTTAACCATGACCTTGTTGCAACAAAGAGAGGCCGTGCAAATCTCGGAGCAATGCTTCAGAGCTACTTTGCAATCGGCGGATTCCATGTTCAGTTCAACACTATCTCAAATGAGGTACTTAAGGATGCACAGAAGAATCCTGACAAGTACAGAAGCCTGCTTGTAAGAGTTGCCGGCTACAGTGCACAGTTCACTAACCTCTCAAAGGAAATGCAGGATTCTATCATGGCGAGAAACGCACACGAGGAATTCTGATAAGAAAGACCATAATTACTCATAAAATACAATGCAACTTTAATCCCTAAGTGCGGGAAGAGGGTCACCCTCTTCCCGTATTTTGATATAATGAATGAAAAAAAGGAGATGCTATGGCAGTAAAGGGCTATATAATGCAGCTTCAGCCGTTTTCTGTAAATGACGGAGACGGAATAAGAACAACTATATTCCTTGCGGGATGCCCGTTAAGATGTAAATGGTGCTCAAACCCGGAAGGCTTTTCAAGAAAGCCGCTTATCGGCTGGTATCAGAGAAAATGCATAGGCTGCGGTGCTTGTACGGCTGTATGTCCGGAGCATATAGGCATTAACATGAATCTTGAAAGAGAAAAATGTATTGCCTGCGGAAAATGCACCGAGATATGTCCAAAGGGCGCAAGAGCTAAAATGGTAAGTCTTGCCGATGCAGATGACATTCTTACTCAGATAAGAAAGCATGAGATATTTTACAGATACAGCGGCGGCGGTGTGACATTTTCAGGAGGAGAGGCTACTTCTCAGCCTGAGCTTCTGAATTATCTTACTTCTAAGATTTACGATATGAATATTTCAATGGATATTGAAAGCTGCGGCCATTTTGAGTTTGAATCTGTAAGAGAATCCTTAGAGCGACTGGATCTCATATTCATGGATCTTAAGATGATGGACGATGACAAGCATAAGCTTTATACCGGAGTTTCAAATGAGATGACGCTTAAGAATATTAAGAAGCTTTCAGAGGTTCCTGCGGATGTTGTTATCAGAATACCTGTAATCGGCGGTGTAAACAACGATGAGGATAATATCAGACGCTCTGCCGAGTATGTTCATAACAATCTTCCTAAGGCAAAAATGGAGCTCCTTCCTTATCATAAATTCGGCACGATCAAGTACGAAGCAATAGGTATGCCTTATGAGCATGATGATTTCTACAGACCTTCCAAGGAAGAAATGGAAAAACTCAGGGAACTAGTGCGCTCCGAGGGTGTTGAAACAGCTGATTTCACATAAACTCTGCTGATTTAGGATAATGTTTTATATAAATGCAGAAAACACGATCTGTATTTGTTATACTGAATTGTGAATTATATAACGCACTTATCAGAAAAGGAGGACGGAGCCTATGCGTTTCGGCGTTGTATGTCCCAAAGACAGACCTGAAATTTATTATGACAAATTCAGACTGATACTTGATAATGAGTATTCAGATGTTGAGACCGACTATTATCTTTATGATGATTACTGGGAAGCTCCGGAGCTTATAGAAGGAAAACAGCAGCAATACGATGTTATAATTTTCGCAGGAAGTGCTTCGTATAAATATACAGAAAATAAGCTAAAAAAAGAAACGCTCTGGCAGTATATCCCTATCTCGGATACTGCAGTCTACAGAGCACTGCTTGAAGCTGTGCAGAAAGGCTGGGATGTAAAAAGACTGAGCTTTGATACATCTTCAGAAACAGGTCTTCTGGAAACCTACGGAGAGCTTGGATATACGAAAGAACAGCTGGGCATAAAGTGTATAGAAGGCAACTTTAAAAACATGTTTTCAAATAAGGATATATTTGATAAACACAAAGAGTTTTTAAGGAATAAAGAGGTCACCGGCTGCATAACCAGGCTTACAAAGGTTGCAAATCTAATGGAGGAAAACGGAGTTCCTTATGTATTTGCGAGCCCGACCATAGGAGAATTCAGAGAGCAATTATCCTTTGCGAAGAGGATCGTTTTAGCAAAGGAAAATGCCAAGAATCTATTTGCTGTTATTTTGGTTAATATAGGCATTGCCCAGAACTATGTTTCTGTAGATATGAATGACTTCGGCAGGATATCTGAAAGAAATAAGCTTGCAGAGATAGTATACAGATATGCGCATATGATTTCAGGCACGGTTGCGGAGATCGGTATATCAGGATATATGATATTTACCACAATCGAGATATTAAAGGCACATTCAGACATGTTCAGGGAATGTGTGCTGCTTGACTGGCTTGAAAAAGAGACGCTTAACCTTGTTTCCATAGGCGTTGGCTGCGGAAAGACAGCAGAGGAAGCAAAGAATAACGCTGATATTTCAATTAAAAAATGCATAGCAAAAAATAAGAACAGCTGTGTTATCATGCTCGATTCCAATACAGTCTATACGCTTGGCAGCGAAAACAATATGATCAATGAGAAAAACCAGCTGTTGGAGCGATCTAATTTTATTGCCAGAGAGACCGGAGTCGGTGCAAAGACTGTAGTTAAGATATTGCAGACTATAATCAGAGAATCCAATAACTTATTTACATCACAGTCACTTGCGGATGCATTATCTATAAGCAGAAGAAGTGCGGATCGTATCATAGAAAAGCTTGAAAGTGCCGGATATGCGGCAACTACCGGAAAAATGGCCTGCGGAGAAAAGGGCAGACCATCAAGAGTTGTGGAATTATTCCTTGAACACTAAATAAAGAAAACGCTAAATAAAGAAAGCCTGTGCTGCAGCGAAAATGCTGACAACACAGGCTTTTATGGTTAAATTTATCAGGCTGTTACGAGCTTACACACATCTACCCATTCTTTATAGTTTGAATACTTCTCTAACTCAGGAATAGAGAGCTTTATACAGCTGTTGCTGCTTCCTGATGCAGGGAAGACTGTATCAAAGCGCTTCATGGATTCATCAAGATAAACATCTACGCCGTCATTAATACCGAACGGACATACACCGCCTATGGCATGACCAATCATTTCTATTACCTGATCAGGTGTTAGCATCTTTGCCTTAACGCCGAATTTATCCTTAAATTTATGATTATCTATCTTGGTGTCACCGGCAGTAATAATAAGGACTGCCTTATCATTTACAAGAAAAGATATTGATTTGGCGATACGGGCAGGCTCAGTGCCTACAGCCTTTGCAGCAAGCTCTACGGTAGCACTTGAGATCTCAAACTCCATAATACGGTCTTCCATACCGAACTGTCTGAAATATTCCTTTACTCTTTCTACAGACATATATATTCCTCCTTAAAAATTAAAGAAAATCATTTATTCATTAAAAGATAATTTAATACATTATAACGCACAAATAGAACAATGGATGCACTTACTTAAGTAATTAATGAGAAAATTTCATAAAATCATGCTGATAGGATAAGATTTGTAGAAAATTGACAAAAAATTAACTGTAATTTTTATTTATGGACATATTACGGTCATTTTATGGCATGGTCTTGTATGTTATATTGCACGTAGATGAAGTTCATAACATCAAACAATAATATTTGGGGGAGAAAAAATTATGGATGTAACAGCAATTATGACAAGTCCTATGTTGTGGATTCTTTCAGGCATCATGGTAGTCGCATCAGTTTCACAGGCTATCGTATTCTTCAAAGAGTCAATCAAGGAGTGTAAGAATCTTGGAATTTCCAAGGAGAGATATACAGCAGGTATCAGATCTGCATGCATCACATCACTCGGACCTTCACTTTCACCGGTAGTTTCAGTACTTGCACTTATGGCAGTTGTAGGAGCGCCTACAACATGGATGAGACTTTGCGACGTAGGTGCAGCAAGAACAGAGCTTGGAGTTGTTGCAATTGTTGCAAACATTTTAGGAGTTGACACAGCAAACGGCCTTGACCTTGCATCATTCGACGGAGCACTTTGGGGAATGGCCCTTAACAACATCGGTTGGCTTCTTATAACATTTGCCCTTACTCACAAGATGAGCGGCATCGTTTCATGGATGGATCAGAAGTACGATCCAAAGTGGATAAAGGCTCTTCTTGCTGCTTCAACAATGGCAATGTTCGCATACCTCTTATCTAACCAGCTCTACACCTTCGACATAAAGAAGTGGACAGCAGCATTAGTAAGCGGCGGCGTTATGCTCGTAATGACAACACTTCTTAAGAAGCACAAGAGACTTCAGGAGGTTGCACTCGGAGTATCTCTTATCTGCGGTATCCTGATCACACAGGCTATACATGGTTGATTAATAGGGGGAATTAAAAATGACATTTGATCAGAAGGTTATAAGAAACGGACGAATCACAGTCGGAATCGCCTGCATAGCAAACTTTGTTCCTGCTTTATATGTTGGTTTAAAATATGGCGTTCAGCCATCTGTCTCAGTACTTCTTCAGCTCTACGGAGCACTTGCTGCAACTTACGGAATCACATGGATCATTCAGCCTATCGCTTACTACCCAACAATGGGTGCTGCAGGTTCATACATCGGATGGCTCGCAGGTAGCTGCGGAGATATCCGTATGCCGGCAGCTGCAATGGCTCAGAAGATCGTAGGCGTTGAGCCGGGAACACATGAGGGAGACGTTATCGGTACACTTGGTGTTGCATGCTCAGTTTTCGTTTCAGCATCACTTATTACATTATTCGTAATAATCGGAAACCAGGTTATTCCAATGCTTCCGCCTTTCATCACAGGTTCATTCAGCTATATCCTTCCTTCACTTTTCGGAGCTATCTTTGTAGATAACGCAAGAAAGAACCTTAAGGCCGGACTCTTCACATTCGTTGCAGGTATTGCACTTCTTTACTTCGGAAAGAAGATCGGTATGAACAGTGCAATTATCAACATCCTTGTTATTGCTGTCGGTATCGGTGTTTCAAGAGTTCTCTATGTACAGAACAGAAACAAGGAAGCTGCTGCAAAGTAATTGATCATATTTAAGGTAACTAACAAAAAAATATACTGCATATTATTTAGAGGATTAAGATGGACGTAATTTTAAAGAACGAAATTGAAAAATATATTGAGGACCACAGAGAAGAAATGCTTAATGTCTACAGAGACGTTATCAATCTTCAGGGTCGTTCAAATGAGCTTAAGAATCTTGACAAGGTAGTTGAGAGATTTAAGAAGGAATTTGAGGCAGCAGGCGTTAAGTGCGAGAGACTTCCGCAGACAGATAAGACACAGGATTACCTCGTAGGAATCTGGGGAGAAGAGAATCCTGGACAGCCTATCCTTTTCTCAGGTCACTATGATACAATAATCCCTACCGGCGCTTACGGTGAGGGAGATCCATTCAAGATCGACGGCGAGAATGTTAAGGGACCCGGAGTTCTTGATATGAAGGGTGGAATCGTTATCGCTCTCTATGTTATCAAGGCACTTGCTTCAGTTGGTTACAAGGAAAGACCTATCAAGATCTGCTTCGTATCAGATGAGGAGTCATGCCATGAGTTCAATCCTAATGCAGGACAGGTTATCATGGATTCTGCTAAGGGCTGTCTTTGTGCCTTCAACATGGAGACAGGAAGAATGAACAACGACCTCTGCATCGGAAGAAGCGCAAGAGTTGAGTTCAATGTAAAGGTTACAGGAGTTTCAGTTCATGCCGGAAATGACTTTGCAAGAGGCAGAAACGCAATTGCTGAGATGGCACACAAGATCCTTGACCTTGAAGCTCTTACAGATCTTTCAAAGGGAAGCACAATCAACTGCGGCGTTATAAACGGAGGAACAGTTGCGAATGCTATTCCTGGAAGCTGCGAGCTTGTAGTAGATATGAGATTCTTAAAGCAGGATGAGATGCTTAAGACTATCGAGGCTGCAAAGGCTATCTGCGAGAAGACATATATTGAAGGAACAACCACAGAGTGCTCATATCGTATCGGTATGCCTGCATTTGAGACAATTAACGGTGTAATGGAGTTCTGGACACTCTGCAAGGATGTTTCAGAAGCTTACGGCTACGGCACACCTGGTAAGATCGTTTTAGGCGGTGTATCTGATGCATCACATATCACACTTGCAGGAGTGCCTGCAATCTGCTCATTTGGTGTAAGAGGTGACTTCAACCACACCTTAAAGGAGTATGCAGTATTAGAGTCACTCTATGAGAGAACAAAGCTCATCGCTGCAGTTTGTCTCCATTTCAACGAGCTTAAGTATTGATACTTTAAAATATGGCATAAATGAAGGCCTTTGCTAAGGTTGCAGCATAAATGTGACAGGCAAAGGCTTTCAGATTTTATAGCCTCAAACGGCGTGAAAGGATATTAGTATGAACACATATCAGGCAGCGTTTGCCGTGCTCATCGTATTTCTTATCGGTGATGCGGTAGGTGCGATCACAAAAGCAAGAATATCATCAATGTTTGTCATCATGATGGGCTTTATGATAATGTTCATGACAGGCTTGTACCCTACTGACATTATGGATATAAGCGGCTTTTCCAAGGTATCAAGCATAGGCCTATATTTCCTTATATTTAATATGGGAACATCGGTAGACCTTCAGACACTTAAGAAGGAATGGCGTACCGTTGTATGTGCGGCATTAGGTCTTCTGTGTGCACTTATAGGCTGTATGATAGCAATGCCTTTAGTGGGAAAGGAATTCTCCTTTGCTGCAGGTCCTGTTATAAACGGAGGAATCGTTTCAACAACTCTTATGATAGAGTCCTGTGAGAATGCGGGCTTCCAGACAGCTGCATCATTAGCACTCTTTATCTATGCCACACAGAAATTCGTAGGAACACTTCCTGCATCAAACTGCGGTTTAAGCTATGCGCACAGAATACTTGCTGAGTACAGAAGCGGAGAATCAAAGTTCGAACGCAGCGCGGAAAATGTTGAAAATAAACCGGCTAAAAAGACAATTGCTGAAAAATTAAAAAAGTATTATTCGCCTTATACCTGTCTTGGTATAGCATCAGCCGTTATACTTGTTTCTTATTACCTCGGCAAGGTCTGCAACGGCTGGATCAACACAGCTATCTGGATCATGATATTCGGTATCATTTTAAGAAATGTAGGACTGGTACCTCATCATGTCTTAAGAGATTATGCAAATGCAAACGGCTTTTTCTCATTCCTTGCAATGTGTACTATCATTCCATCACTTGCAAAGGTTGACTGGAGCCAGGTGCCTATCATAGGTGTTAAGGCAGTGATCCTTTATGCAGCAGCACTCCTTGTAATGGCAGTGGTATTCTTCTTTACACCGGCATGGAAGATAGTAGGAGATAAGAAGCTTTCTATCGGTATCTGCTGCTGTCAGTTTATCGGATATCCGGGAACTGAGCTTATTGCAAATGAGATCGCTAACGCAACCTCAAAGACCGATGAAGAAAAGGATATGCTTCTTGAGCGTATCAGAACAGCATATGTTATTTCCGGATTTACTTCCGTAACAATACTTTCTGTATTCATTGCAGGAATATTCTCAAGGATAATAATGTCCTTTGCAGGATAATAAAATTTAGTTTAACAAACACCCAACAAACCTCATAATAAACTTTTTCCTAAAGCAAGAACTGCTCGTATTTGTAAATATATGGGCAGTTTTTGTAGTGTCAGACAAAGCAAAAAGTCGTATGAAGGATCAAATTGATCCTCATACGACTTTTTAGTGCCGCTGGCCGGACTCGAACCGGCATGGTTTCCCGCGTGATTTTGAGTCACGTGCGTCTGCCAATTCCGCCACAACGGCAATCATAATCTTTATATTTATAGCATGAATACTTATCAAAAGCAAGGTTTAAAATAGCTTGAAAATACTTTGCACGCTGTATACAATATAGCCATGGATTGTATTACCTTTAATAAGGATATAATTGCATATCTTGACGTGGAGCTTAGTGATGAAGAACTCAATGATTTCCTTCACCATCTTGAGAGCTGTAAGTCCTGTGCAGAAGAGCTGGAGATAAACTATATCGTGAGAGAGGGCGTTAAGCTTCTTGACCGCAAAAACTCCAGCTATGATCTTTCGTCTGCTTTCAGACAGAATACAAAAGAAAATACTAATTATATAAAGAACAAAAAGATCCTTATCAGAGCTGCCTATGCCGTCGGAACGGTGGCATTCTGGGCATTGCTTGCGTCTGTTTTCGTATTTTTTAGAATAATGTATGTCGGAGTGTGAAATGGAAAAATTATTATTGATAGATGGTCACAGCATACTTTCGAGAGCCTTTTACGGTATCCCGGAGCTTACGACCTCATCCGGGATCCATACTAATGCTGTGTATGGATTTCTTAATATTCTTTTGAAATGTATGGATGACGAGCGTGCCGATTATGCTGCGATAGCCTTTGATCTTGAGAGACAGAAGCTGAACAGGACCAAGCTCTACCCTGAATATAAAGGCACAAGAAAGCCTATGCCCGTTGAGCTTTTAGAGCAGGTTCCGCTGATTCAGAAGGTGCTTACGGCAATGAACCTTCCTATTATTACATTGGAAGGCTATGAGGCTGACGATATCTTAGGAACGATTGCGAAAAGGTCACAGGCCAAGGGTCTGGATGTGACTATAGTTTCGGGTGACAGAGATTTGCTGCAGCTTTGTGACGAACACATTAAGCTAAGCATTCCGAAGACCTCAAAGGGACGAACTGAGGTATTTAATTATTATCCGGAGGATGTCTTAAGAGAATATCAGGTAACTCCGTCTGAATTTATTGATGTTAAGGCGCTTCAGGGCGATACCTCCGACAATATTCCGGGACTTGAAGGAGTGGGCCCTAAGACTGCGACAGCCATTATTGTAAAGTATGGTTCAATTGAAAATGCTCATGAGCATTTGGATGAGCTTAAGCCTCCGAGAGCCCAAAAGGAAATGCGTGAAAATTATGAGCGTGCGGAGCTTTCAAAGGTACTTGCAACAATAGACATAGATGTACCGATAGATGTTGATGTGACATTGGGAAAATGCTCTGAGATATACACTTCTCTGGCATTAGACCTTATGAGAGAGCTTGAGCTTAAGAGCCTGGTTGCACGTTTTTCAAAATTAGCAGATGAAAAGGGCGCAGCTGAAACAGCAATCTCATATGACAACATAAAGCTTGTGACAGATCCGTTCATGGCAGGTATTGCATTTAAGGACAGCTGTGAAGAGGATGTTGTAGGCATGCATATTTTTGCAGAAGGCGATAATATATGCTTTGCGCTTGTTCTTTCTGAGGAAAGGATGTTTGTCATATGCTCAGGAGAAAGCTATCCTGCAGAAAGTCTTAAATCAGACATAAAGGAGCTTATTAATAATCGTATAGCAGACGGCAAAAGGACTGTTACCATAGACCTTAAATCACAGCTTAAGACTGTAAGCTTTGAAAAGAATGAATTTATAGACGACTATGGCATAGCACAGTACCTTATAGATCCAAACAGAAATACCTATGAATATGATGATCTTGCAAGAGACATGCTCGGCATGGCTGTAGAAAACAGGCAGGAGCTTATAGGAAAGAACGATCTTTTCGATATGCTGGGTATGAATACTATAGAACAGCTGAGTCTTTTTGGTATGGCTATGGTATCTGAGGAGACTAATGTAACAGCTAAAAAATCCAAAAAGAAGACTGCAGATACGGTTGATGCCGGAGCCTCAAAGGATAATGCGGTTAAATATGCTGCGCTTAATGCAGTCATTCCACTGCTTGCCGATAAAAAGCTCAGAAAGAAGCTTGAAGATGACGGCACAATGAAGCTTTATAAGGAGATAGAGCTACCGCTTGTATACTCACTTGACAGCATGGAAAAGGCCGGGATCAAGGTTGACAGAGCTTCGCTTGACAGCTATGCGGCATTTTTAAAGAGTCAGATAGATGTGCTTACAGATGAGATATATGAGCTTGCCGGAGAGCAGTTTAATATCAATTCACCGTCACAGTTAGGACAGATACTTTTTGAAAAGCTGGGCATAAAGGGAGCAAAGAAGACAAAGACCGGTTATTCGACAGCAGCAGATGTGCTTGAAAAAGCAGCAGGAGAGCATGCTGTTATCCCTAAGGTATTAAGATACAGAGCTCTTACAAAGCTTTACTCCACCTACGCCGTAGGACTTACCGAATATATTTCGGCAGACGGCAGGATACACGGCACCTTCAATCAGACTATTACAGCTACAGGAAGAATATCCAGCACAGAGCCGAATCTTCAGAACATTCCGGTAAGAACTGATGAAGGTAAGGAAATACGAAAGGTATTTGTGCCTGAAGATGGCTTCACCTTTGTTGATGCCGATTACAGTCAGGTAGAATTAAGGATACTTGCCGCACTTTCGGGAGATCAGGTGCTTATTGACGCCTATAAAAATGCTGTTGATATTCATACACTGACAGCTTCTCAGGTTTTCCATACACCGATAGACTTAGTTACTCCTGAGATGAGACGAAATGCCAAGGCTGTCAATTTCGGCATAGTATACGGTATCTCTGCATTCGGTCTCGGAGAAGGCCTTTCAATAAGCCGTAAAGAGGCGAACGAATACATTGATAAATATTTCGAAAGCTATCCTAAGGTAAAGGAGTATCTTGACTGCTGCGTTGAGGATGCAAAAAAGCATGGCTTTGTAAGGACATACTTCGGAAGGATCAGACCTATACCTGAGCTTAAGTCCTCAAACTTTATGCAGAGGAATTTCGGAGAACGAATAGCTATGAATTCGCCTATTCAGGGAACAGCTGCGGACATCATGAAGATTGCCATGAACAGTACCGACGAGGCTTTGAAAGGCATGAAATCAAGAATAGTTCTTCAGGTGCATGACGAACTTCTTATTGAGACTGCCTTGGATGAGGTCGAGGATGTAAAACGTATAGTTAAGGACTGCATGGAAAATGCGGCACAGCTTGCGGTGCGTCTCATGGCGGATGTCAGAGACGGAGGAAACTGGTATGAGTGTCATTAAACCGGAAATGATAACAAAGGAGATCACAAGACACGATGTCCTGCCGCTGTCATTTTTGAAGAAGACATCTTATACGGGTTCAAAGAGAAAGCTCAGATATAAAATGGCTAAAACTGAGATTGAGGCAGAAACGGATAAGAATGCCTCCGGAGAAGGTGAGGAACAGCCGGAGAAAAAAACAGTGCTTCGCTGTTATGTATGGAACGGGCCGTTTGCCTTTGATAATACTCCTGAGGAAGAGATAAGGATCAGGGATTTTGATTTTAATGATGCCGGCATAGATGCCGCAATCGATTATCTCAATGAAGAGCTGTTACGATCAGAAAGTACAGGTGCGTAAAATGGTATTGGGGCTTATAGGCGGTGTAGGAAGCGGAAAGAGTACTGTCACCGATATATTAAATAATAAATACGGTTTTCTGATACTTAAGACGGATGATATAGCAAAGGAGCTTGAAAGGCCCGGAGAGTCTGTTTATAAAAAGCTGATCGAAGTATTCGGAACGGCAATACTTGAGGATGATGACGGCAAGGCTCAATCAGAAGGAAACACTAATAATAGCCTTAAGAATGGACTTGCTCCGGAATCTCAGAATAGAGCGAAAGAAAAGGCTGAAAGAGACTTAGAGCATAGACCGATAGATAAGGCAAAGTTTGCACAGCTTATTTATTCAGATAATGAAGCCTTAAAAAAGGTCAATGCCATAGTTCATCCTGCAGTCTGGAGCTATGTCAGGGAACGCATAAGAGCGCATGAAAATGAGGTCGGCGAAGGAAGGGCATTTGCCGCTGTGGAATCGGCTCTTCCTGATGCTGATTTTGAGGATATCTGTGATAAGACCTGGTATATTTATGCGGACGATGAAACACGCATAGAGCGTCTTATGAAAAGCCGCGGATATTCAAAGGAAAAGTGCATCAGTATTATTAAAAGTCAGAGATCTGCCGATGAATTCAAAAAGCTGGCTGATCATGTAATAAATAATTCGGGCTCGGAGGAGGAAACCGCCGGGCAGATAGAGGAACTTCTTAAATGAAACTTGTGAGTCTTTCGAGCGGCAGCAAGGGCAATGCTGCGCTTGTCTGCACCGAAAATACAAAGCTTTTGGTCGACTGCGGAGTGTCGGGAAGAAAAGCAAACGAACTTTTGAAAACAGTGGGTTATACGCTTGATGATATAGATGCTTTACTTATAACACATGAGCATTCTGACCATATAAAGGGAGTTAAGCGTCTGATGCAGGCTTATGACATTCCGGTATATGCTACAGGCGGAACACTTAAGGCACTTGCTGATGCGAGCGGAGATGAGTACTTTAATTATGCCGGCCGCAGACTTATGGAAGAGGTCGTATTGGACAGATATTTTTCGATAGGGGACATTGATATTCTGCCTTTTCGAATATATCACGATGTTGCTGAGCCGTGTGCCTACAGATTTGAGGCATTTCAGGAAAATGCCGGACAGATGGAGCATAAAGAGGCAGCCGTGCTCACTGACTGCGGACATTTTGATGATATGATAGCCGACCACATGAAGCTCCTTGATGCAGCGATACTTGAGGCTAATCATGACAGAGCTATGCTTGCAAACGGACCGTATCCTGCGATGCTCAAACGAAGGATAATGTCATCTGACGGACATTTGAGCAACAATGCCTCGGGTCAGCTGCTTTCAGAAATAATAACACTGAAGCTTAAAAATGTTATTCTGGGACACTTAAGCCATGAAAACAATACGCCTGAAAAAGCGCTCGGCACAGTAAGGGATGAGCTTGTAAGTGCTTGCGGTGCAGAAGCTGTTAAAATGCTGACTTTAAGCGTAGCTCCGCAGGACAGTGTATCTAATTTAGTGATAATCTGAAAAAAGTATTTTCAAACTTCAAAAAATGTAATAATATATATCGTGAAAAACGATTGTTCGAGACCGAATCTGTCGCATATACAACAAAACGACAGATTTGGTCTTATTTTGTCTTAGGGGGCATAATCGTTTAAATTTCAGGGGTGAAAGGTAATAAAGTGATGAAACAAATTTTTAAAAAATGGACAGAGATCAGCCTTATTTTAAGAATATTGGTTGGTCTTGCTATCGGTGCTTTAATAGGTATAGCTGTTCCGCAGGCCGGAGGCATTGCCGTATTGGGAAGCGTTTTCGTTGGTGCACTTAAGGGAGTTGCACCTGTGCTCGTTTTCCTGTTAGTGCTCAGCTCACTGGCAAATGCGAACGGCGGTATTGGAAGCCGCTTCAGGACGGTCATTATCCTGTATCTTTTAGGTACACTTTTAGCATCTGTAGTAGCGGTGCTTGCAAGCTTTATAATGCCTGTCAATATGGATCTTGTAGTCGGCACCGGAGAAACAGCGGCACCGAGCGGTATAGGCGAAGTGCTTATGAATCTTATCAAAAACATGGTAACAAACCCTGTTTCAGCGCTTGTAGATGCTAACTACATCGGTATTCTTTTCTGGGCAGTATTGGGAGGAATGGCTCTTAACAGCATTAAGACAGATAAGACCAGTGCTGTTATAGCTGATCTTGCCGAGATGGTTTCTATTACAGTAAGATGGATAATTCAGATGGCTCCGTTCGGTGTATGCGGACTTGTATACAGCGCAGTTTCAGAAAGCGGTCTCGGAATTTTTACGACCTACGGAAAGCTCCTTGTTGTGCTTCTCAGCAGCATGGCTATAGTTCAGCTTATATTCTATCCGCTTATAGTGGGAGTTTTCTTAAAGAGAAATCCTTATCCGCTCGTATTCAGATGCATTAAGGAAAGCGGTATTACAGCATTCTTTACAAGAAGCTCAGCTGCAAATATTCCGGTAAACATGACACTTTGTGAGAATCTTGGACTTGATCGTGATTTCTATTCAGTATCGATTCCGCTTGGCGCTACCATAAACATGGGAGGTGCCGCAGTCACTATAACCGTAATGGCTATGGCGTGTGCACATACTCTCGGAATTCATGTAGATATTCCTACAGCGATATTCTTAAGTGTGCTTTCAGCTTTAGGTGCATGCGGGGCTTCAGGAGTTGCAGGCGGATCACTTATGCTTATTCCTATGGCCTGCTCACTTTTCGGAATCGGAAATGACATCGCTATGCAGGCAGTTGCCGTAGGCTTTATCATCGGAGTTATTCAGGACTCTGTAGAGACTGCAATAAACTCAAACACAGACGTTCTTTTTACTGCTACCGCAGAGTTTTATGAGAACTTAAAGCACGGCAAGAAGGTTGAATTTTAATAAGGTCTGAATTATCAGACGATTACAGGAGGGCGTTCATATTCGCCCTTTTGTGATTTTAAGGACCAGTAAAGCTGATCGAAATAAATATCGCGGGATATAAGCTCCTTATGATCGGCAGGCTTTGTAACTACCGGAACTAAAGCTTTTGTTTTAAGCTCCTTTAACAGTCCCTTTCCGGCGGCATCCTGTCTGAAGCCGAGTATTCTTAAATAGTTTATATAGCCATGAGCCTTTCTTTCATTAAACTCTTTATCAGTGATGCCGAGAGTGATATGAAGGAGCGCTCTGGATATGCGGCTGTAGGTATACTGTCTTGTCTTTGTGAAAGCAGTTCTTTCATCAAAGCTCATTATACGATCTGTGTTATTATTAAGTCTGTCGGCAATTTCACGGCTGACATCAAGGTAGGTGCTAAGATCGACTCCTTTGGCGGAAGCATCAAGAAGTCGTGCTGAAAGTAGCAGGCTAAGATCATTGTCAGAAATCATTCTGTTTTCAACGGCAGCTTTTTTTAAGGCTTCAAGCATATCAAGCGGAACATAAGCAGAAAGCTCTGATATACGGTCGATTTCCACAGCTTCGTTAAATATAAAAGAGCGAAGAGCCGATGCCGAAGCAAAGCCATCGCTAAGAGAAGGATCTGCATAGCCTGAGCCCTTTCGTTCTATCGCAAAAGGCTTTATGTCGGCTGCATTTGCAGGAACTTCTCCGTAAGGAAAGAATATCTCCGGGTGTGAAAGCGCATTAATATATGCCGCAGCTAAAATATTATTAGGAAGTGAAAGCTTCGAAGCCTTTTCAATGCCGTAAAGGCTTTCTGCGGCAAGACTTACAGCTTTAGGGTAGGTCTCTCCTGACTTAAGAAATTTTTGAATAAGTGCATCAAAGTCTGAGGCCTTATCGGAGGCTTCTGAGGATAAGGAATGCGCAGCGAAGCGATGATCTGAATTATTATCGGAGTATATGAGCCCGGCATACTGCCTGAGATCTTCAAGCTCTGTGCTTCCCTCAGTTCCGAAGCATAGCATGTCAATGATGCCGCTTTTAACGACTATTCCTACGCCGGCAGCAGCAAATTCGGCAGCAGATGAGGCAGCAAATACTGTTGGTATTTCGAGCACAAGATCTGCTCCGTTATTAAGTGCGGTGCGGGTGCGTGCATATTTATCTATCAGTGCAGGCTCACCGCGCTGAACAAAATTGCCGCTCATTATGGATACGACAAAGTCGGCACCGAGCTTTTCTTTAATATATTCAAGCTGATAGCGGTGTCCGTTATGAAACGGGTTGTATTCACATATAACTGCAGCAGTTTTCATGGTTAGAGACTCCGATAAAAAAATATACACATAAGTATACATTTTTTGTGTAATTTTGGAAACAAATAGGTTAAAAAAGTAGAATACATAAGTTTAGTGTGTTATTATATTACGTGGCTTATGATGTAATTGAGAAAGGAATGGAGGACACCATGAAATTAATTTATGCAATAGTCAGAAACGACAACGAAGACGATGTGACCTCTGCACTCAGCAAAAACGGTTACAGCATTACAAAGCTCAACACGACCGGAGGATTCCTGCGTAAGGGCAATGTTACACTTATGATAGGTACCGAAGACGATAAAGTCGATAAGGCTATCGAGATCATTAAGAGTGAATGCGGTGAAAGACAGAAGATAAAGGTCGATATGCCTTTCATTTCCGGTGCGAGCATGGTTAATTATGCTACCATGCCTACGCAGATCGAGGTCGGCGGAGCTACAATATTTGTTACTGATGTAGTCAGATTTGAGAAGTTCTGATCTGCTTATATCAAGCCGATAGCAATGTATATTATTTTTTATATAAACCATGGAGGTTATTACGATGGCAAAGGAATTTATCGTTGAGACAAGTGCTCGTCACGCACATGTTACTCAGGAGACACTTGAGGTTCTTTTCGGAGCAGGATATCAGCTTACAGTTAAGAAGAATCTTTCACAGCCTGGACAGTTTGCTTCAGGTGAGAAGATCACTGTTGTTGGTTCAAAGGGCGAGACAAAGATGTCTATCCTCGGACCATGCAGAAGCGCTAACCAGGTTGAGATCTCAGCTACAGATGCTCGTTCACTCGGAATCGCAGCTCCTGTACGTGAGTCAGGTGACATCGCCGGTTCAGGTTCATGTAAGCTTGTAGGACCTGCAGGTGAGGTTGAGCTTAAGGAAGGCGTTATCGTTGCTAAGAGACATATTCATATGACTCCTGCAGATGCTGCTGAGTTCGGCGTTGAGAACGGCCAGATCGTAGAAGTTCTTATTAAGAATGATAACGGCAGAAACCTTATCTTCGGCGATACTGTAGTACGTGTTTCAGATAAGTATGCTCTTGCTATGCATATCGATACAGATGAGGCTAACGCAGCATCATGTGCATCACCTCAGATGGGTGTTATCGTAAAGTAATTAACAATAAATCGACATTTTAAGGAGTGAACATGAAAGTTTTAGTTATCAACTGCGGAAGCTCATCCCTCAAGTATCAGATCTTTGATATGGATACACAGGACGTTCTCTGCAAGGGTCTTGTAGAGCGTATCGGTATCGACGGTTCAGTACTTACACACAAGGTTCCTGGTAAGGATGATTATGTTATAGAGACACCTATGAAGGATCATCAGGTAGCTGTAGAGCTTGTTATCAAGGCTATCACAGATCCTGCACACGGCGTAATCAAGTCAACAGACGAGATCGATGCTATCGGACACAGAGTCGTACACGGCGGACAGAAGTTTGCTAAGTCAGTACTCATCACAGAAGAAGTTAAGGAAGCTCTTGTAAGATGCACAGACCTTGCACCACTACACAACCCTGCAAATATCATCGGTATCAAGGCATGCGAGGCTGCTATGCCTGGTAAGCCAAACTGCGGTACATTCGATACAGCATTCGGTATGGGAATGGAGCCAAAGGCTTATATGTACGGTATTCCTGAGGAGTACTATGAGCAGTACGAGGTTCGTCGTTACGGCTTCCACGGTGCTTCACATGACTTCGTTTCACACAGAGCTATCGAGATCGCAGGTCTTGATCCTGAGAAGGCAAAGGTTATCGTTTGCCACCTTGGAAACGGAGCTTCAATCTCAGCTTCTATCGGCGGAAAGTGCGTAGATTCTTCAATGGGTCTTACTCCGCTTGAGGGACTTATCATGGGAACACGTTCAGGAGACGTTGATCCTGGTGTTATGCAGTACCTCTGCCACAAGCTTGACCTTGACATCGACGGAATCCTTGGCGTACTCAACAAGAAGTCAGGTGTACTCGGACTTTCAGGCGGCGTTTCATCAGACTTCAGAGATGTTCAGAACGCAGCTGATAACGGCAACAAGAAGGCTGAGATTGCTCTGGAGGCATATCGTTACAGAGTTGCTAAGTACATCGGTGCTTATGCAGCAGCTATGAACGGTGTTGACTGCATCTGCTTCACAGCAGGTCTTGGAGAGAACGATAAGCTTACTCGTAAGGAAATCTGCGACCAGTATCTCGGATACCTTGGCGTTAAGATCGACGATAAGAGAAATGACGTAAGAGGTAAGGAGACACTTATCTCTGCTGATGACTCAAAGGTTAAGGTTTACCTTCTTCCTACAAACGAGGAGCTCAAGATCGCTCTTGATACAGTAAAGATCATCGAGGAG
Organism: uncultured Lachnospiraceae bacterium; assembly: GCA_934438085.1. Classification (GTDB taxonomy): domain Bacteria; phylum Bacillota; class Clostridia; order Lachnospirales; family Lachnospiraceae; genus Avilachnospira. The sequence continues at coordinate 46,199 of CAKSBC010000011.1, read as the reverse complement.
ATGAAGAAGTAATTTATTTTGAAAATACGGGCGGATGTGTCTATACGGCATTCCGCCCGAAACTTTGTTAAATACAAAAATATCCATTGACAAACTCTGCATTGTCGGGTATTATTAACAGGTTGATAAAATGAAGTAGGTAATCCGCCTCACCTCGTACAGCAGACTGTGCAGGTTAATAGCTTACAGCACTTAGATTTTTATTTGTGCGAATAAGATGATTTCGGAGCGGATACCTTTAAGAAAGTATCCGCTTATATTTTTGTTGAGGAGGTGTGTTGATATTAGCGATATAAACGTTCAGATAAATGAACAGATCCGTGACAAGGAAGTTAGAGTGATCGGCGAGGACGGAGAGCAGCTCGGACTTATGAGCTCGGAGCAGGCACTTCACTTAGCTGAGGAGGCAGGACTTGATCTTGTAAAGATAGCCGCCAATGCTGTACCGCCGGTAGTTAAGATCATTGATTTTTCCAAGTACCGCTATGAACAGCGCCGCAGGGAAAAGGAACAGAAGAAGAAACAGAATGTCATTGAGGTCAAGGAAGTTCGTTTAACACCTAATATCGATACTAATGATCTCAATACAAAGGTATCAGCCGCAAGAAAGTTTCTTGAAAAGGGCAACAAGGTAAAGGTCAGCCTTAGATTCAGAGGTCGTGAGCTTTCAAGAATGGGACAGTCAAAATACATTCTTGATGACATTTGCGAGTCTCTCGGAGATGTAGCTCAGGTAGATAAGCCTTCAAAGACTGAGGGCAGAAGCCTTGTTATGATATTAAGCCCTAAGAAAAAATAAACGTAAAGAATCAGGAGGAAACAGATATGGCAGTTAAAAAGTTCAAGACAAAGAGAGCAGCTGCAAAGCGTTTTAAGCTTACCGGATCAGGAAAGCTCATGAGAATGCATGCTAACAAGTCACACATCCTTACAAAGAAGACAAGAAAGAGAAAGAGACATCTTGTAAAGGGCGTTGAGGTAGATTCTACAAACGTAGCAACAATGAAGAAGATAATGCCTTATCTGTAAATCTTTAGTCGTAGGAGGAAATTAAAATGGCAAGAATTAAAGGCGGCATGAACGCAAGAAGAAAGCATAACAGAGTACTCAAGCTGGCTAAGGGTTACAGAGGAGCACGTTCAAAGCAGTATCGTGTAGCTAAGCAGTCAGTAATGAGAGCACTTGCTAACGCATACAGAGGACGTAAGGAGAAGAAGAGACAGTACAGAGCTCTTTGGATCACACGTATCAATGCAGGTGCAAGAATGAACGGTATCAGCTACTCACAGCTTATGCATGGTCTTAAGACTGCAGGTGTTGATATGAACCGTAAGGTTCTTTCAGAGCTTGCTATCTCAGATGCAGCTGGATTTGCATCACTTTGCGAGCTTGCAAAGAACACTCTTAATAAATAATTAGAGCTTGATAAATAATAAAAGCATCGTTGAGGAAACTCTTCGGTGCTTTTTTGTTGCCTATAGTTATAGGGTGGGTTATGGGACAAAAAGTGTTGTTTTGAACCGCAGGTCAGTTATAAACAGAAAAAGACAGATTGGTACTACCAATTTATCACACATAAAACGATAAGATATTGTACAAAAACGCCAAACGGCATTTGTTGAAAAATAACATAAAATCCTTGTTTTCACAGGCTATATTTCTATTTTACAAATTTTTTCAAATGGATATAATACCAATTGTCTACAAAATACTTTAAAATGCATGAGCAACACACGGAGGACGCTGTTATGGCTGACAAAACTAAAGAAATATATCTCGGACAGGATAAGCAAAAGGTCGATGAGTCCTATATGAATTATATTAAGGAGCACAACGACAGTTCAATCAAAACAGACGCCAGGACTATTTTGGGTGTAACTATAGGTTCACTTTTAAGTGCTTTTAATATTGCAGTCTTTGTTAATGCGGCGAATCTTGTTCCGGGAGGCTTTAACGGTGCCAGCGTTCTTATACAGAGAATAGCACTCAAGTTTTTCGGCTTAACAATACCTTTTGCTCCGCTTTCTCTGATGTTCAACATTATACCGGCAGCATTTGCATTTGTAATAATAGGTAAGAAATACACACTGTTTTCGTTTTACAGCATACTTGTATTCTCATTTGCAACAGATCTTATCCCTAAGATCAATATCACTAATGATCCGCTGCTTCTGGCAGTTTTCGGCGGTATAATAAGCGGAACAGCAAGTGCTATTGTATTAAGATCAGGAGCCAGTCAGGGCGGTACGGATTTTATTGCGATGTGCTGCTCGGTAAAAAAAGGCATAAATACATTTAATTATGTAATGCTTTGCAATATTACAATGCTCGTCATATCCGGCATTATATTCGGCATGGAGTCTGCGCTTTATACGATTATTTATCAGTTTGCTTACACACAGATGCTGAATTATCTCTACCGCAGATATGAAAAAAAGACATTGTTTGTCGTAACCGATAAGCCGCAAGAGGTATCTGCCGAAATAAGAAGGGTGACAAACCATTCATGCACTATTTTTAACGGTGAAGGCGGTTACACAGGGAACAAGGTCGAGATGGTTTATACTATCATAGGAACGGAACAGCTCTCACTTGTTAAGCACAGCATTCTGAGTATAGATAAAGATGCATTTATAAATGTGATGACCTCTCAGAATATTGAGGGAAGATTCTATATGAGGCCGTTCCATTGATTAAAGATCTCTTTTAAACCATGACTGTAAGTCGTGGCTATGACAGATCATTGATTATATATTTTTAATTATAACTTTTTATGTAATTCGATTTTTGTGAGCTTTTCGGAGTCGGCGTATGCACACGGCGTCGGCTCTGATCAAGCATATAAGTAAAATGCATAAAAAATAATTCATTTTTTTAGCAAAATGCAGCCTAAAGGGGTTGCATTTTTCCCTTTTTCGATGTATCATATCGGAAAATCAAATATGTTTCCGCCGAACCACTTTGAATCATGAAACATTCATCATGAAACTAAGTGTGGAGGAAACTCTGGAGAATCCCATTAAATTGGGTGCCGAAGGTGCAAGTGAGATATTATCTCGCGAAACTCTCAGGCAAAAGGACAGAGCAAGTAGCACGCGTATCACGGCATTTTTTGCCTGACCTTTATTCCGGAACCGAGCAATGCGGTTCTTTTTTTATGCGGCATAGTCAGTCATACATAAACGATCGTACAAAAGACTGACGAAGCAAATTTATTTCGGGGAGGGCAATTAAATGCTTAAAGTAGTACAGACGATCAATTCATATCTGTCAGATTACATTCTGGTGTTCCTGCTTCTGGCCATGGGTATTTGGTACACCGTGAAGACACGCTTTGTACAGGTAAGATGTTTTAAGGAAGGCATTCAGAAGACCTTCGGTGAGCTTACCTTAAGAGGCGAGAAAAAGGATAACGGTATGAGCTCATTCCAGGCTCTTGCAACAGCAATAGCTGCTCAGGTTGGTACAGGAAACATAGTAGGTGCCAGCGGAGCTATTCTTACAGGAGGCCCGGGAGCTATTTTCTGGATGTGGATCATAGCATTCTTCGGAATGGCTACTATCTATGCAGAGGCTACAATGGCTATCGTTACAAGAAGAGTTGAAGCTGACGGCAAGATCCATGGAGGCCCTGTTTATTACATAACAACAGCATTCAAGGGAACATTAGGAAAGTTCCTTGCAGGATTCTTTGCAATAGCAATTATCCTTGCACTCGGCTTCTTCGGCTGCATGGTTCAGTCAAACTCTATCGGATCAACATTTAACACAGCCTTCGGTATTCCTACATGGATCACAGGTATCGCGCTTGTTGCATTCAGCGGATTCATTTTCATCGGAGGAACAAAGAGACTTGCAGCTGTAACAGAGAAGATAGTTCCTATAATGGCATTAATATTCATTTTAGGAGGCCTTTACGTACTCGTTGTTCGTATCAAGTACATTCCAGAGACCTTCGGCATGATCTTCAAGTATGCATTTGCTCCGCAGGCAATCATCGGCGGCGGATTCGGTGCAGCACTTAAAATCGCTATCAGCCAAGGTGCTAAGAGAGGACTTTTCTCTAATGAGGCAGGTATGGGTTCAACACCTCATGCGCATGCTCTTGCAGATGTTAAGACACCTCACGAGCAGGGTGTGGTAGCAATGGTAGGTGTATTTATTGATACATTCGTAGTACTTACTCTTAATGCGCTCGTTATTATTTCAACACTTTACACAAGCGACGGTATCCTTGCATCAGGCATTATCCCTGAGACTATAGGAAAGGCAAACCTTGCACAGACAGCCTTCGGTGTTGTTATGGGTGAGAAGGTCGGCGCAGGCTTCGTAGCTATCTGCCTTCTGTTCTTTGCTTATTCAACCATCCTTGGCTGGAACCTCTTCGGAAAGGTCAATATCAAGTATCTGTTTGGTGAGAAGAGCCAGTTAATATATTCAATCATTGCTATTGTGTTCATTTTCCTTGGCACACTTGCATCAAATGACCTTGTATGGGAGCTTTCAGATATGTTCAACCAGCTTATGGTAATCCCGAACGCCATCGCACTGTTCGCTCTTACAGGCGTTGTAGTTAAATCAGTAAACGAGTATTCTTATAATAAGAAGAAATGATCTTATTTAATGAATAAACAGAAGTAAAAAGAATAAGACGTATAAAGAATAAGACGTATAAAGAATAAGAATCATAAAAATTAGACATAAAAAATAAATCATATAATGTAAAAAGGCTCTGCGGCGATATAAACTGCAGAGCCTTTTTTCACACGTTCAAAGTGTTATTAGATTCGGAATCAATGATCTTTGCTTCATTCCATAATTCATTAACACATCTTATATATTCCTCGGCAAGCTGGCTAAGCTTATGTCCCTTTCGGCAAATGTATCCGATTTCGACAGGCATGTCATAGTCCTTTACCGGAATACGAACAACTCCGTATTTACGGTTGCTGCGGGAAAGGACACCGGTGCCCATGTCAAAGCCCTGATTTTCAACCATTATGCTGAGACTTTGATATAAACCGTTTACAACATTAACCTTATTCGGGAAAAATCCGTTAGTTGTTACGAGCTCTTCATTAAGAATTGAAGGGGCATCGGCATCTAATTCATACATGATGCACGGATAAGGCTTAAGATCTTCAAATGTCACCATCTTTTTGCCTGCAAGAGGATGCGAGTTGTGAACGAAAACATAGGGCTTGCTTTCGATGAGACAGTGAAATTCAAGATCATTGTCATCGAATACACGATTCATGTGGCGCTTGTTTTCAGTAGTAATGAAGATAAAACCAAGCTCGGATTCTTTTTCAACGACGTGCTTAACAACGTGCGGCCCCTGCTCGATATAGGTTTTAAAGGTATAGGCTTTTTTATCGGAGCGCTTCTGAACCATCATCATGGCATCGATCGCAAAGCTGTAATGCTGTGCGCTTACGCTCAAGGTATCAGAGGTATCGGATTCTGTTTCGATGAAATGCTCCTTTATACGGTCAGCATCCTGAAGCAGACGGTTGCCCATGTTGAGAAGCTCCCTGCCCTGATCTGTAAGAGAAATGCCTGCACTTGAGCGGACAAAAATAGTTATGCCTAATTCCTCTTCAAGTGCCTGAACCATACGGCTTATGCCGGGCTGTGAAACATAAAGACTTTGTGCTGCCTTACTGAAGGAACCGTATCTTGCTACGGTTGAAATATATGTTAGCTGCTGAAGGGTCATTTTATACACCTCTGAATAAGAATAAATAGCTATTGTCCAAGTGAGAGTATTATAACATAGATTTATAGAATGGATGCATTGTCATTCTCACCAAATGATATTCCCGCCAATGCTCGGACTTCAAAGCTGAACCCAATGGCTCGGAGGCATGATGACCTTGTAGGCGAAGAATGAAGTCTTAGCCTTTATGTATAATTGACAACTTAACAATATTTTCAACTAAATATTCAGGAAATATGTACATATTTAATCTTGAATTAAGGTTGGCAAGTGATAGAATGAGGATGGTTTGAGAGACGATAATTCGGCACTTCATGCATCAATAATGTACCGGATCTCGCCAATAATAATTAAGAGGGAGACAAGTATGAAAAGGAAATTTATATGCGGCAAAAAACTGACAGCTGTTGCACTCAGCCTTGTTTTAGCGGCATCTCCGGCTATGTCGGCATCTCCGGTATTTGCAGATGAGGCAGGAGAGCAGAAAACTGTCGAAGCATCGCTTGAAAATGGCAGTGAATCTAAAGATAACAATGCCGAAGATGGTGCAGGAGTTAATAAAGAAGAAAAAACTGAAGATAATAAGCTTTCGACCGGCTCTGATGAAAACGAAGGCAAATCAGAAAATGAGCAGGGAGAGGTAAAGGAAGAAAAGAAAACAGAAGAAGTTAAAACAGAGAATTCTAAAACAGACGATTCCAAAGAGGGGGGGGTAAAAGCAGAAGGCTCTGAAGTCGAAAAGAAAGATGAAGTAAAAGAAAACTCAGACGCAAAGAAAACCGAAGATAAAACTGAGGGCGAAGATGCTGATAAAAAGGCTGAAGAAAATGCAGCAGGAGTTAAAGCTGGAGAATCAGATCTTGAAGCAGTTATGCAGAAGGTTTCAAAGCTTATAGAAAGTCTTCCTTCAGTTGATGAAATAAAGACATACGGAAATGATTCTGAAAAGCTTACCAAGGTCAATGCAATATTAAATGACATTGCAGAGCTTACAGAGACTAACGGCATTGAGCTTACAGATGAGCAGACAGAAACTCTGACAGCTGTAGCTGATGCTGTTAATGAAGCCTCTTTAATGACTCTTGAAAAGCAGGAAGAAATAAAAGGTAAAGAGGTTGAGATAACATCAAATACCGAGATATCAGAAAGTATAACTGCAAGTCTTATAATTCCTGAAGACGCAGAGGTTACACTTACAATAAATCCTGGTGCGATACTTACAAATATAGATGGAAAACATACTATTACTGTCAAATCAGGCGGAAAACTTAATATTACAGGCGGCGGAGGAATTGATAATGTCTCGCACGCAAGAGCTGCATTGAAAATTGAAGAAGGCGGTAGTGTAGTTATTGACGGAGCAACTCTCATAAGATCAAATGAAAAAGGGAAAAATGCTCATGATAACGGCGGTAACAGCTACTATGTTATTCAAAATCTTGGAAATTTGACTATTGAAAATGCTTTTGTTACAGCAAATGGTAAGTATTCAAGTTTGATTGAAAACGGATATTACAGTTATAAAGATTATAAAGAAAAAAATCCTAATGGAAGTAATACTCCTACATTAACGATTAAAAACGGAACGTTTAATGGTGGTCTCAATACCATAAAGAATGATGATGCAGGTATTCTTGATATATCTGGCGGTGAGTTCATAAACGCAGCTCAGAATGCTGTACTTAACGCTAATATAGCTGAAATAAGCGGCGGCACATTTACCAATACATCAAATAACGATCATGCAATAATTAATAATGAATATTATTATTCTGGTTATAAAGTAAATGCAGGAGAGTTGATTATTAACAATGACCCAACTATAAATGGATATATCTGTTCTAATGCAGGTTCACAATTATCTGTTGAGGGAGGAAATATAACAGGAGGTATCTTTGCTGAAAAAGGAATTCGTTACTTATTAATATCAGATGAGCTTGAAAAGGATGGATGCACATTTATTGGCTGGTTTGATCATTATACAGGTAATGAATATAAATATACTGATGATTTGGAATTAACAGAGAATGCTTATTTTATGCCTGTATTTATAGAGAATAAAGTTAATTCAAACTCAGCCGCAGATGTTCCTTCAGATAATGCTGCTGATACTACAGTAAACGATGCAGTAGCTGAAATTATTAAAAATAACGGAAGCGGTACGTCTGATGTCGAGATTAAGACTGATAAAACTGATCTTGGAAGTGAGATAAAGTCTGCCATTGCAGCAGGTACACCTATTGGAACTCAGATGGATCTTTCAAGTATCAGTGAGGCATCACTTCCTGAAGCAGAGCTTAAAGCAATCAAGGAGCTTGCAGGAAACGGTAATATTGCACTTTTCACAGATATTTCAATAGGTATGACTATCGGAGGAAGTCCGGTTGCTAATATCACTAAGCTTCCTGATATGATAGATATCACTATGGATATCCCTGCAGCTCTTCAGTCAGGAAATCGCAGCTTCAGTGTTATAAGAATGCATGACGGCAAGGCTGAGATACTTCCTGCTACAGTTATTGCAGGCGGTACTAAGATTAAATTCCAGACAGATAAATTCTCTACCTATGCACTTGTTTATACCAATAAATCAAGCGGAGGTTCCGGCTCCGGCTCAGGAAGCTCAGGCGGTTCAGGTCGTTCAAGAAGCACAGTCAATAACGGCTCATGGGTACAGGATAACAACGGCTGGTGGTTCAAGAAGACTGACGGAAGCTATCCTAAGGATCAGTGGTTTGAGTGCACATGGAACGGAACAAACAACTGGTATCATTTCAATGCAAACGGTTATGCTGACTGCGGCTGGTTCACAGATAAGGACGGACAGAAATATTTCCTTCATGATCAGCATGACGGAAAGTTCGGATTTATGTATACAGGCTGGAATATGATAAGCGGACAGTGGTATTATTTTAATACCGCAGCTAAGGCCGGCTCAAGCGCATTTGCAGGAGCTTCAAAGGGTTCACTTGTTACAAACGGCATGACACCTGACGGCTTCAAGGTTGATGCAAACGGTGCATGGGTAAAATAAGATAAATAAAATATCCCGTTTTCATATCTATACATGATATGAAGGCGGGATATTAATCTTTAAAAGAAAGCATTGCGGGCGAAAATTGCTCACACTGACACATCTGAAAAAATCTATAATTTCAAAAATTACTCCGTAATGATGCCTGCTGCCTTGAGCTGTTCTATAAGAGCGTGAACGTCTTCCTTAACAACGTCTTCTTTGACCTCATAGGTCTCAACCATAGTCTTTACAAGATCTTCCTCTGTCTTTTCTTCCTTAAGCTCGTTCATAAGGAAGTGAGTTACTTCATCGATCCTTATCGGCTCAGGGAAATTCTCTGCGGCTGCGCCGGAAAATACAGCATAGTATTCGGCAGTATTCGGCATTGTAGGTAATATCGGCTCTTCGCCGCGGATCTCGGTTGATACACCGTCTTTAAGCTTCATTATATATGTCCTCGTTTCTGTTTGATGATAAAAAACACATTGATTATATCATGAACCTTAGCTTTGGTATATAATGAATGCGGTACTGAATAAGCGGAGGGGTAAAACATTGGCAAGCTGTGATTTTTGCGCAAACTATATATACGATGAAGAAGATGACGAGTACTATTGTGATGTCGAGCTTGATGAGGATGAGTATCTGAGATTTATTAAGAGTAATTACAGAGAATGTCCTTATTACAGAAACGGAGATGAGTATAAGATAGTAAGGCATCAGATGTAAGGAGCATAAGGATCAGCTATGGAGAAGCATTATTGGGCGAAAGACGCAGCCGAAGTAATGAAGGAATATAATGTGGATATGTCCGGACTTGATGAGGCACAGGTCGAAAAGATAAGAGCAGAGGCAGGAGAGAATGTTCTTACCGAAGGCAAAAAGAAAAGCCTGCTGGAGGTATTCCTAAGTCAGTTTTGTGATCTGTGTGTGTTGATACTTATAGCTGCGGCACTTATTTCGGCATTTTCCGGAAATGCTGAGAGCACCATAGTCATCATAGCCGTTCTTATCATGAATGCCGTCCTTGGAACGGTACAGCATCAGAAGGCGCAGAAGTCACTTGACAGCTTAAAGCAGCTGTCATCACCTAATGCCAAGGTGATGAGAGACGGTGTCAAGATAGAGATACCTTCAAGGGAGATAGTGCCTGGCGATATTTTACTTCTTGAGGCTGGCGATATGGTGGTTGCTGACGGACGAATAATCCGCAATTATTCCTTACAGGTAAATGAAAGCTCACTTACGGGTGAATCCACAGGCATAGATAAAACAGATTGCACGCTTGAAGGCGATCTTGCACTTGCAGACAGGCTCAATATGGTATTTTCGGGAAGTCTTGTAACCTACGGACGTGCAGATGTCATAGTCACCGGAACAGGTATGGATACTGAGCTTGGCAAGATAGCGGGACTTATGAATTCTGCCAAGAAGCGCAAGACACCGCTTCAGGAGAGTCTTGATCAGTTCAGCGGCAAGCTTGCTGTATTCATAATGATAATATGTGTGATCGTATTTGGGCTTTGTATGTTCAGAAATATGAGTCTGCTGGATTCTTTGATATTTGCGGTTGCACTTGCAGTAGCTGCAATTCCTGAGGCACTTACATCAATAGTTACAATAGTTCAGGCATTCGGAACACAGAAGATGGCAAAGGAAAATGCCATTATCAAGGAGCTTAAGGCTGTAGAAAGCCTTGGCTGCGTATCTGTAATCTGCTCAGATAAGACAGGTACGCTTACTCAGAATAAGATGACCGTGCAGCAGATATATATTGATGATAAGCTCTATAAGCCTGAGGAGCTTGATGTTTCGGAGCTTACTCACAGATATCTCTTATATGATGCAATACTTACTAATGACTCAAGCATCATAGACGGCAAGGGTATAGGTGATCCTACGGAATATGCTTTGCTGGAAATGTTCCGCAGGATACACACCGAGGAAAATAGTCTGTTTGCACATATCGGCGTCAACGAGAACCTTATTCGTTCTAATATGAAGCGTATCTGGGAGGTTCCGTTTGACTCTGACCGTAAGCTTATGAGTACGAAATATCTCATCCACGGAGAGCCTACCATACTTACCAAGGGAGCTGTGGATGTACTGCTTGAGCGTTGTATCTCTATACGCATAAACGACGAGGTGCGTCCTATCACAGCCGAGGACAGGAAAAGGATCTTAGCACAGAACGAGGCATTCTCCGAGAACGGACTCAGAGTATTGGCATTTGCATATAAGGAATCCGATGAGGTCCTAAATATGCAGTCTGAGTACAACTTTACCTTCCTTGGACTCATTTCGATGGTAGATCCTCCGAGAGAAGAATCTATGCAGGCGGTTGCAGATGCCAAAAGTGCAGGCATACGTACTGTAATGATAACCGGAGACCACAAGGTTACGGCGGCTGCCATTGCGAAGCAGATAGGAATATTTGAAGCAGGCGATATGGCTGTTACCGGAAGAGAGCTCGATGCGATGAGTGATGAAGAGCTGGATAAGAAGATCGAGCATATATCTGTATATGCGAGAGTTTCTCCGGAAAATAAGATACGTATAGTAGACGCATGGCAGAGACGAGGCCGCATAGTTGCCATGACCGGAGACGGTGTAAATGATGCGCCGGCACTTAAGAAGGCGGATATAGGTGTTGCAATGGGTATTACCGGAACAGAAGTATCCAAGGATGCCGCAGCAATGATATTGTCGGATGATAACTTTGCAACTATTATAAAGGCGGTTGCAAACGGAAGAAACGTATACCGCAATATAAAAAATGCCGTGCTCTATCTGTTGTCGGGCAATACCGGAGCTGTAATGGCTGTAATATATACTTCGGTAATGGCTCTTCCGGTTCCTTTCCAGGCAGTACATCTGTTGTTTATTAATCTGCTTACGGATTCACTTCCTGCGCTTGCCATAGGCATGGAGCCTGCCGACAGAAAACTTCTTAAGGATAAGCCGAGAGATCCTAAGGAAGGTATTATGACTAAGAAGTTCTTTGCATTAATGGCGGGAGAAGGCGCTTTGATAGCTGCAGTGAGCCTTATTGCGTTCTATATCGGCCTTAATACAAGTGCGGCATTGGCTTCGACAATGGCATTTGCAACACTTACAATGTCGAGACTGTTTCATGGCTTTAACTGCCGCAGATCGGAATCTATATTTGAGATAGGACTCTTCAGCAATATTTACAGCATCTATGCATTTATAGCCGGAATCTGTCTGATTATGCTGGCACTCTTTGTTCCGGCACTGCATGGAATATTCAGCATAGCCGATATAAGTGCGGTACAGGTATTAAGCTGTATGGGTCTTGCGTTCATACCTACAGTGATAATCCAGGCTGTAAAGTTCGCAAAAAGAAAATAAAAATCAAAGGGTCAGTTGTAAAAGCTAATTCCGGTTTGTAAGACTAAATTCCACCTTGCAGGAGCCAAACTTCCATAAGGATCGCTCTTAAATGGCTTGCTTTAATGGATTATATATGATATAATACCAAAGCTAAATGAGCATGTCTGCCCGGCAGACAGTTTTACTTTTTTAACGACGGCGGTCGGTAATCGCCAATAAATAGTGAGGTGAAAAATTATGCAGGAAGCAATTCAGCCAAAGTATCATCAGGCAACAGTTACTTGCCATTGCGGTAACACATTCGTAACAGGCTCAACAAAGGAGAGCATCACAGTCGAGGTATGCTCAAAGTGCCATCCTTTCTACACAGGTAAGGAGAAGTCTGCAAAGGCTCGCGGACGTGTTGAGGCATTCAACAAGAAGTACGGACGTGCTTAAATTGTAATGAAGATTTGGACCGGGCTTTGAGCTCGGTCTATTTTCATTTTATGGATTTTTATCATGGTTCTTTGCAAATAAAAAGAGCTTGAAAGGATATATTTACATGAAATACAGCGGTATAGGCGGACAGGCAGTTATAGAAGGCATAATGATGAGGAACAAAGATAAATACTCTGTCGGTGTCAGAAAGCCTGACGGTGAAATTGTCGTAGATGTCAAGGAATTTAAGCCTTATGCTGAACGCTTTAAGCTTGCCAGAGTGCCGTTTATAAGAGGTTCATTTGCATTTGTTGAGTCCATGGTCATTGGTATGAGGACTCTGATGTATTCGGCTTCATTTTTTGAGGATGACGAGGACTGTGAACCTTCAAAGTTTGAAATGTGGCTTGAAAAGACCTTCGGGGATAAGCTTGACAAGATAATAATAGGTATTTCGATGGCAGCAGCCTTTGTTCTGGCACTTGTTATATTTTTGTGGCTCCCTTTATTTTTAGCAGGACTTTTGAATCGCGTTATTACAAATGACACGCTTATGGCATTTTTTGAAGGTGTTATAAGAGTTGCGATTTTTGTTATATACATTAAGCTTGTGTCAAAGACCAAGGACATCAACCGCACCTTTATGTATCACGGAGCGGAGCATAAGTGCATTAACTGCATCGAACACGGCCTTCCGCTTTCTGTGGATAATGTTGCTGTATCCTCAAAGGAGCACAAGCGCTGCGGAACCAGCTTTATCATAATTGTAATGCTTATAGGCATAGTGTTCTTCATGGTCATAAGAGTACATGATCCTATTATGAGACTTTTATCAAGGATAGTTCTTATGCCTGTTATAGCAGGTGTGAGCTACGAATTTCTGAGACTGGCAGGAAGAAGTGAGAATCCTATAGTCAATATCCTTTCAAAGCCGGGTCTTATGATGCAGAAGCTTACTACCTACGAGCCGGATGACAGTATGATAGAGGTTGCCATAGCTGCAGTTGAGGCGGTATTCGACTGGAAGGAATATCAGAGGGAAGAATTTCCAAACGGTCCTGATGAGTTAGGAAAGACTCTTATTGAGGCAGCAAAAGTGCGCAAAAAAGCTTAAAGCTGAGATTTAACATTCTCATCTTAAATACAACGCTTTAATGAATCGGGTTTACGGCATTGGTGCAAAGACTATAGATTTAGAGGAGAATAAATGAAGGTCAGAGATATCCTTAAGGAAGGAATCGCAAAGCTTGAAGCAGCAGGCATTGATAATGCTGAATATGATGCCAGAGAGCTTTTGAAGCAGGCCTATGGCATGGATACGGCTGAGTTTTTGATGAATCTGGACAGGACTCTTTGCCCGGGAGCATCGGGAGGAAGCGAGCCTTCAGATATAACAGAATGTCCCGGGGACTGCGGCGCAAAGCTTACCTTTGAAACGAGCATAAATATGCGTTCAAGAAGAGTTCCACTTCAGCATATCCTGGGGCATGTCGGCTTTATGGGATATGATTTCAAGGTCAACAGCCATGTGCTTATCCCGAGACAGGATACGGAGCTGCTCTGTGAGACTGTACTTGCAAATGAAAAAATAAGCTCAGATAAGGTGCTTGATATGTGCACCGGCTCCGGCTGCATAGCGATATCGCTTAAGCTTATAGGAGGATACGAGGACGTTGCAGCGGCTGATATTGATAAGGAAGCTTTGAATGTTGCACTTAGAAATGCTTCTATCAATAAAGCGGATATCAGACTTATCACAAGCGATCTTTTTGAAAATGTATCTGAGAGCTTTGATATTATAGTTTCAAATCCGCCGTATATTGAGACAGCTGAGATAGCAAAGCTTGAGCCTGAGGTAAGGGAGCATGATCCGCTGAAGGCACTTGACGGCGGTACAGACGGACTTGATTTTTATAAAAGGATAATTGAAGCCTGCGCCTTAAAAGGCAGCAAAGAGGTGCTTAAAAGCGGAGGCAGGCTTTATTTTGAGATAGGCTTTGATCAGGCAAAGGCAGTATCTGAGCTGATGGAAGATGCAGGCTTTACGGACATCAGCACAGTTAAGGATCTTGCAGGACTGGACAGAGTCGTTTACGGAAAGAGGAGTTTTTGATGCTCGGCATTGAAAGATTAAATGATATAGTTAAGCATTATGAGGAGCTCATGGGACTTTTGCAGGAGCCCGGAGTCACAGAGGATGCAGCGCGTTTTCAGAAGCTTTTAAAGGAGCAGGCTGAACTCTCACCGATAGTCGACGTGTATAATAAGCACGAGAGGGCTGTGTCGGATGAGACAGATGCGCTCGATATGCTCGAGCATGAAAATGATCCCGACATGAGAGAAATGCTTAAATCAGAGCTTTCTGAGGCAAGGCGCATCAAGGCTGAGACCGAGGATGAGCTGCAGATACTTCTGCTTCCTAAGGATCCTAATGACGACAAAAACATTTTCATAGAGATAAGAGCGGGAGTAGGCGGAGATGAGTCAGCGCTTTTTGCCTATGATCTTTACCGTATGTATACGAATTATGCCATGCATATGGGATGGAAGACCGAGATCCAGTCCTTTAATGAAAACGGGCTCGGAGGCTTTAAGGAAGTGACCTTTATGGTCACCGGAAAGGGAGCCTATTCCAAGCTTAAATATGAGTCAGGAGTTCACAGAGTCCAGCGAGTTCCTGAGACTGAGTCCGGAGGACGCATTCATACCTCTACTGCTACGGTAGCTGTTATGCCTGAGGCGGATGAGGTTGATGTCAAGATAGATCCTAATGACATAAAGTGGGATGTTTTCAGAGCATCCGGCAACGGCGGACAGTGCGTAAATACTACGGATTCAGCTGTCAGACTTACACATTTTCCTTCCGGAATAGTCATTCACATGCAGGAAGAAAAATCACAGCTTCAGAATAAGGAAAAGGCAATGCGCATCCTTCGTTCAAGGCTTTATGAGATGGAGCTTGAGAGAAAGCAGAATGAAGAGGCTGACTTAAGACGTTCACAGATAGGAACAGGAGATCGTTCGGAGAAGATCAGGACATATAATTTCCCGCAGAGCAGAGTTACGGATCACAGAATAAAGCTTACGCTCTATAAAATCGATCAGATAATTAACGGTGATCTCGATGAGCTTATAAATGCGCTTATAACTGCAGATCAGGCAGCGAAGCTTTCAAAAATGAATAATTGATATGTAAAACTTAATATATTGTTCAAGCAACTGACAAATGAAACTGCTATCATGTATGATATTTAATAGAAATACATGAATGCGGAGGAATATATTATGAAAAGAGCTATTTTAATTGCGGCAGCTGTTTTGGGCACAACGGTTTTTGCTGCAGCCTGCGGAAACGGTAATACCGGAAATAGCGGATCAAATGCCGCAGATCAGCAGACCGAAGCTTCAGCGAAAGAAACTGATACAGAAACCAAAGAGCAGGATGAAACAAGTACTGATGAGGAAAATACTGTACAGCAGACTTCTCAGGACGGACTTCATGTTATGATAAGTGCGGATGACAGAAGTACTATCAATGAATCCGGCTCCGGAACTACGATCAACGGCTCATTTGAGGGAATAAGCATAGTTGATGACGGCTATGACAGACTTAAAAAGTCTCTTAGCGCATCCGATGCCAAGGCTGAGGAGGCTTATGATGCTGAATGGGAGCAGGGCGAGGCATTTATAAAGGATTTTGAAAATGCATCCGGCGCCGTGCAGGACTGGTATTTAAATAATCTCGTGGTTTTGAGCCGTTGTGACGATGATGTTTTCAGCTACACAAGGACAAGCGACTCATATTTGGGAGGAGCTCATCCGAATGCTTATGTAGTTGGCTATAATTTTGATACCGATACCGGCAAGGAGCTCACACTTAAGGATGTTGTGACCGACTATGATAAGGTTTATCAGTATGTGCTGGATGACCTTGAAAGACAGAACTCAAAGACAGATTCATTTCTCTTTGATGATTATAAGGAAACGGTAGATAAGCTTTTTAACGGAACTAAGGCTGATGCCAACGATACCGATGCGGAGGATAGCTATACAGAGGAAGCCAAGATACAGTGGTTCATGACAGAAGATGAGCTTCATATCATTTTCAACAGATATGATATAGCACCTTATGCAGCAGGTCAGATAAGCGTGGAGATCCCTGTTTCTTCCGGTCTTTTGAGTCTGAATTATTTCGTAGAGGAATGATAAATAGCTTATAAATATCTAAGATATAAGCAAATTCCATATGTATTATGTGAATATAAATTATTATAAAAACTAAATTTATAGCATTTAAGCTGTCCGGCAGGTGTCTGTATTAAAATGACAGATATCTGTCGGATTTGAGGCATTTTGAGGTAAATATGAGTCATGAAGAAAACGGAAAAATATATGGAGAAGTATGCGGCGGGGCTGTACATAGCTGCATGGTTTCTGTGTCTTGTATTACTTTTAATCACGGAAGATACCTTCGACAAGCGTTAAACAGCTTTTTATCACAAAAGACTGATTTTCCGTTCGAGATACTCATTCACGACGATGCATCCACAGATGATACCATAGATATTATCAGGGAGTATGCCGAAAAATATCCTGATATTATCAGACCTATGTATGAGGAAAAAAATCAGTATTCGCAGGGCATCAGCAATATAAGCGGAGTATTTAATTTTCCGAGGGCACGAGGAAAATATATAGCTATGTGTGAGGGAGATGATTACTGGACGGATGCTTTGAAGCTCCAAAAGCAGGTGGACATCATGGAGGCTCATCCTGAATATTCACTTTGCACACATGCTGCTGCAATAGTTTCTGAGGACGGGGCCTTCAGATCTGAAAACAGTATCAGACCGTTTGAAAAAAGCAGAGAGCTCACAAGGGAAGAGTTTATTTCCAAAAAGACCAATGTTCCTACTGCGTCTATGCTGTTTCGGACAGAGTATGCAAAGCGTCTTCCGAAGTGGTACTATGACTGCCCTGTAGGAGATATACCGCTCCAGCTGTTTATGGCAGAAAACGGAGGCATTTACTATATAGATGAGGAAATGAGTGCGTATCGAACGGGAGGCTCAGGCTCATGGGGCGAAACCATGGATGATGCATCTAAAAGGGCTGCATTTATCGATAGATGGGAGAAGCATTATGCCGCCATGAAGACTCTTTATGAGGCATTTGACTTAGAGACAAACGGAAAATGGCATGAAGCAGTCAATACAGCACTTATGAGACAGCGTTTTCACATAGATCTTAAAGAGGGCAATGCCAAGGTCGTGCTTAAAAAGGAAAACAGGCAGTTTGTCGATGAGCTTCCGAAGGCTGAGGCGAAGCTTCAGTATCTTAAGGCAAAAGCTCCTTTTATCTATGAGCTTCTGAGGAAAGCTTACGGGCTGATTAAGCATTAAGAGGGTTTCCTTACATAAAAATTACTTTTACAACAAAGTATGGAATCCATACATTAACTGTGCTAAACTTAACGCGGTCGAGAGGCTTTAAAGGGCATTATGCCTCGGACTACCATTTTGCAAAGAGGTATTTTTATGAAGAGAAAAATAATGAAGGCAGCAGCGGTTTCCGCAGTGCTTTCTTCGGTAATAAGCATGACTGCTTTTGCCGGCATTATATATGCACCGGGCATCAACGGCAAAACAGATGACGGTCAGGCAGTAATAGTTACAGAAACTAAGGAGCAGTCTGCTGATAACGGTGGCTATGTGACTATAGGCGGCGGACAGCCGTCAAATACCGGCAGTCAGAATGTTATCATGCCGTCAGGAAATAATGGCGCTAAGCCTCAGGCTCCTATATCAGGCTATACTACAGCAAATACGGATCTTAATACCTGTGCGAGCATGGTCACAGTTGATCCTATTATGCAGAGCGCGCCGTTTTTGCATGTTCAGCTTCTGAAACCTTCAGGCACACTTACAGACGGCTTTACATCAAATATGGGTGCATTTAACTCTCCGGAAGAGGGCATCTCGGGACTTAAGATGAGACTTGAGAACAGCATCGGAGATGTTTATTACCGCGTATATACTGACGCTCACGGATGGTCAAAGTGGGCTATGAATGAGATGATCACTCCTTATGCGGGAGACGGTGCAAAGGTAACTGCTTTACAGATCAGAGGAAACGGGCATACCAGAAATCTCTATGATATTTATTACAGAGCCGTGCTTAATGACGGCAGTGTGCTCGACTGGGCACATGACGGTCAGTCAGCCGGAACTATAGGTACGGGCAAATATGTTCAGCAAGTACAGGTAGCGCTTTGGCCGAAGGGACAGCCTCTCAATCAGTCAACTGCTAAGCCTTTCGCAGCTCAGAATGACGAGGGCGTTTACGCAGGCTCTGACGGAGCATACCATTATTCAACGTGGAACGGTCAGCCTTACACAGGATGGGGCTATGACACAGCCAACAACAAGTATTATTTCAAGGACAGCAATGCTGTTACCGGCTGGCAGTATATCGATGGCTATAAGTATTATTTTGACGGACAGGGCAGAGTTGTCACAGACCTTGAGCCTATCATAGGACTGCAGAAAAATTATATTATAAAGGTCAATAAGGCAATGAAGACCATGACCGTATATGCAAAGGACGGCAATAACGGATATATCATGCCGGTCAAGGTCATTCTTAATACTATAGGACCTGCTACACCTGTCGGAACCTTCAAGACATACGAGAAGTACAGATGGAAGTTCATGCACGATGACATTTACTGTCAGTTCCTGCTCAGATTTAAGAACGGCTTCATTCTTCATTCAATAATTTATCAGCCGCAGCCTACATCACATAACCTTGTAGCTGCAACATATAATTATCTTGGCAAGAATCAGTCTGACGGATGTGTAAGAATGACTTCAGGTGATGCTGCCTGGGTATATACAAACTGCGGAGTCGGAACCGAGATAACTATCTATAATGATGAGTGGTCAACAGGTCCGTTCGACAGACCTGCAATACAGCAGGGTATACCGTTCGATCAGAATTATGACCCTACAGACCCTGTTATAGTTGCAAAGCAGCAGGATGATGCCGCTGCAGCTGCGCAGGCTCAGGCAGAGGCTTCTACAGGAGTTGAGGCACCGCCTACGGATGTAGCACAGTAATCAGTTAAATATAAAGTGCCGAAGGCTTTTCGGCACTATCCGGAAAATGCCGGCATGCAGTAAAAGGCAGCGCCGACATTTTCTTTGAGTAATGAGAAATATTTATATATAATGATGCCTGAGGGCTTATGATCGGGCATTGAAAAGAGGACTCATAAATTGGAGCAGAACAGCGGCATCAAAAAAAATGTAATATCGGGCTTTTTCTGGAAGGCCATGGAGAACGGAGGCGATCAGCTGGTCACCTTCCTTATTTCTGTTGTTCTGGCAAGACTGCTCGGACCTGAGAAATACGGCACTATGGCGACCATGCTTATTTTTATTTCGGTTGCCAATGTCATTATTCAGAATGGCTTCCAGACAGCACTTATTCAGAAAAAAGAGGTTAATGATCTGGATTTAAGCTCGGTTTTCTGGACAGGCCTTATCATATCGGCGGCACTTTATGCATTTATATTTGTGTCAGCGCCGTTTATAGCGGATTTCTTCAGTGACTCTGATATCACACCTATGCTGAGAGTGCTTGCACTTATGCTGTTTTCAGGTTCTGTGGTATCTGTTGAGATAGCTATAGTTGCAAGGAACATGAATTTCAGGCTTCAGTGCATTGCTACGATACTTGCAGATATTTTTTCGGGAATTGCCGGTGTTATTGCTGCATTTAAGGGTGCAGGTACCTGGGCGCTCGTATTGCAGCAGCTGATAAAGAATATCTGTCTTATGGCCTTTCTTTATATCAGTCTTAAGTGGCGTCCGAAATTTGCGGTTTCTGCGGAACGACTTAAGAGACTGTTTTCTTACGGCTGGAAGGTGCTTGTTTCGGGACTTATCGATACGGCATACTCCAATATCTATACTCCTTTTATTTCAAGACTCTATGATGCGGCAATGGTCGGCTTTTATAACAGAGGAAACCAGTTTCCGCAGGTCATAGTTAATTCTATGGCATCGACTGTGCAGGCCGTCATGCTTCCTGCATTTTCAAAGACTCAGGATGAAAAGCAAAAGGCAAAGAGCATGTTGAGAAGAACGATAAAGCTTTCCGGCTTTGTAATGTTCCCGGCACTTATAGGAGTTATGGCGGTAGCGGATTCTATGGTCATGCTGCTGTTAGGCCCTGAGTGGATGCCGGCAGTTCCGCTGCTTCGTCTTTGCTGTCTTTCCTACAGTGTTTGGCACATTCACATCGCGAATCTTCAAGCCATCAATGCCAACGGAAGAAGTGATATTTATTTAAAGCTTGAGATCATTAAAAAGATCATAGGTGTTGCTGTCCTCATATTCAGTATCAGACTCGGCATAGGCGGTATGCTCTTCATGAAGGCGCTGTTCGACTATGTGTGTACATTTATAAACGGGTGGCCGAATAAAAAAATAGTTGGCTACGGTCCGTTTGAGCAGTGGAAGGATATCCTTCCTGAATTCATACTTTCAGCTTTTATGGGAATTGCTGTTTATGTTATTGAGATAATTATGTTCGGAGGAAGCACTGCATTTATATCAGGAACGATATCTGCAGGAAGCTGCCTTGTGCTTATGGTGGTTCAGATAGCCGTAGGAGGCCTTATATATTTAGCCGCCGCACTTTTATTCAGGATGGAAAGTCTCAGATATCTTGTAGAAACTGTAAAGCTTGTAGTCGGAAAGAAGCTGTGATATGAAATTTGAAAGCCCTATATATTTTCTTAAGCAGTATGAAAATGCCGGAATATATATAAAAAGAGATGATAAAATACCTTTTTCGTTCGGAGGAAATAAGGTCAGGATCGCCGCAGAGCTCATTGCGGATATGAAAAAAAGAGGCTTTGATTCTGTGATATCCTATGGCTCACCCGGCTCTAATATGAACAGAGCGGTGGCGCATATGGCAATGCAGCAGGGCATTCCATGCACTGTCATTATCAAGAAGGATGCTGATGAGGAAGCAAAAAGTCCTTTGAATGAGCGATTTGTGATCTCTTCCGGAGCAAAAGTTATGTACTGCAGCGGACAAAATGTCAGAAAGACTGTGGAAGAAGCTATAGCTCTTGAAAAGGATGCAGGCAGAAGACCTTATTATATATACGGCAACAGTCTCGGTCAGGGAAACCGCACTGCGCTTATGATGGCTTCCTTCAAGGAGTACGGGGAAATAATGCGCTGGGCGAGAGAAAATGCTGTTTTATTCAATCATATCTTTCTTGCAGCAGGCACCGGAGCTACTATAAGCGGATTAACGGCAGGAGAAAGAACGGAAATAACCGTAAACGGATATTCCCCGCAAATGTGTCCGGCTATACACGGAATATCTGTGGCAAGAACTGCACAGAGAGAAAAGGAAGTTATTCTTGATAATCTCTATAGCTTCAATCCTGCGGTAATGTCGCCGGAGACGGATGGCTTTGACATATCTGACAGCTATCTTTGCGGTGGCTACGGCCATTATGATGATAGTATAATGGAATGCATAGAACGCATGCTCTTTGAATATGCACTGCCGCTTGATCCGACCTATACCGGAAAGGCATTTTACGGTATGGAAAAAGAGATAGAGAAGAATAATTACGGCGGAAATTGTCTGTTTATTCACACCGGAGGCTATCCTTTATTTTGGGATATGGCAGAAAGTCAGCCGAAATAAATAAATACGTCTTTGCGTTCTATTTGAGGTATGTTAATATATTGCGTATGAATATTCTTTTGACTAGCGCAGGCAGAAGGACCTATATGGTCGAGTATTTCAAAAAGGCTCTTCAGGGTGAGGGCCTTGTTTTTGCATCTAACTCACAGATGAGCCCGGCACTTCCGGCTGCTGACGGATACTTTTTAACACCGGTCATTTATGATGACGACTATATCCCTTTTCTGATAGAAAAATGCCGAGAGCATAAGATAGATATGGTCGTTTCTTTTTTTGATGTGGATCTGCCGGTACTGGCGGCACATAAAAAGGAATTTGAAGCAGTGGGAACGAAGGTTATAGTTTCGGATGCAGAAACTCTGGCGGACTGCAATGATAAATACAATATGTTCTTAAGACTGTGGAGAAATCGTATAAGATGCCCTGAGACAGATGTTAATATCGACAGTGCTCTTCTTAAGATAGACGCCATGACTATGAGCTGGCCTGTGATAATAAAGCCGCGCTTCGGCATGGGTTCTATAGGCATTATAAAGGCCTACGACAAGAAGGAGCTTAAAGCAGCCTACGGAATGTGTATGCGTGAGATAAAGGAAAGCTATCTCAAATTTGAATCCGAGGCAGCGAAGAAGGAATGCGTACTTATTCAGGAGCTCAGAGAGGGCAATGAATACGGACTTGATGTGATCTCCGATCTTGACGGAAACTATATAAAGACCATCGTCAGAAAAAAGCTTGCCATGCGTTCGGGAGAGACTGATGAAGCTGTCATTCTCGGAAAGGATGACAAGGAATATAAGGTGCTTACGGAGCTCGGAATGCAGATATCCGCGGCATTTCCTACAGTGGGACTTATTGATGTTGACGTCATTATGAGCACTGATAATATGGCTCCTTATGTCATTGACATAAACGCGAGGTTCGGAGGCGGTTACCCGTTTTCTTATCTTGCCGGAGCAGATGTGCCGAGAGCATACATTCTTATGATGCAGGGAAGGCATGAAGAGGCTGTCCGCTGCATGGAAGAGCAGCCCGGAGTTCACGGATATAAAGATATTGCTATAAGGAAAATGTGATCATAATATGTCAGAAAATACAGTCACTAATAAAAAAAGCGATGTACTGCTGGTAATACCTGCATATAACGAGGCAGACAGTATTGAAAGAGTTGTGGACGAGCTTACTGAGAAATATCCGGAGCTTGATTACGTTGTAGTGACCGACGGTTCTACCGACGGTACGGATGTGATATGCAGAAGACGCGGCTACAATGCACTGAATCTCCCGATAAATCTCGGGCTTACCGGATGCTTTCATAACGGTATGATCTACGCATGGGAAAAGGGCTATAAATATGCTGTTCAGTTTGACGGTGACGGTCAGCACAGACCGGAATATATAGATGCCATGTGTAAGAAGGCCGAAGAAGGCTATGACATAGTTATGGGGTCGAGATTTATTGGCCTTGAAAACAAGATGGGCGGTATGAGAAATATCGGTTCAAAGCTTATCAGGGCAGCAATCAGATTTAAGACCGGCGCTGTTGTTACAGACCCGACCTGCGGACTCAGGATGTATGACAGACGCATTATAAAGATGTTTGCAAAGCTTAGCTACCTTTCACCGGAGCCTGATACTATTGCGGCGCTTATAAAGCACGGTGCAAGAGTTGCAGAAGTTCCTGTCAAGGTTGCCGAAAGGGAAGCAGGAACCTCATATCTCAATCCTGTCAATGCTGCAAAATACATGAAGAGGATGCTTAGTGCAATAATGAGCATCTGATCAATTACAAATAAGATTATTAATAATTATGGATAAGAATAAGACAAGCTTAAAAAAGGATTATATATGGAACACCGTAGGAAGCGCTGTATATGCGCTTTCTTCTATGGTACTTGCATTTTTCGCCATGCATTTTGCAGGACCGGACGACGGAGGCGTTTTCAGCTTCGGTTTTTCGACCGTGGGTCAGCAGATGTTTATAATAGCGTATTTCGGTATCAGACCATATCACATAAC
The DNA here is from genome assembly GCA_934438085.1 of uncultured Lachnospiraceae bacterium. GTDB lineage: Bacteria > Bacillota > Clostridia > Lachnospirales > Lachnospiraceae > Avilachnospira. The sequence continues at coordinate 21,933 of CAKSBC010000011.1, read as the reverse complement.
TGACACAAAACATGAGTATTCTTATGAGGATTACAGAAAGCTGAGACTTATCACTTCTGGGATCGCGGCAATTGCTGCATTAGTATATCTTGCTGTGATGACCTTTACCGGGCATTACGGCTTCAGAAAATGCTCAGTCATTTTCCTGCTTGTGCTTTATAAGATATGCGATGCGATAGCCGATCTTTATGAAAGTGAATGTCAGCGCATAGATAAGCTATATATAGGAGGCATGGAGCTGACATTTAGAACACTGCTTTCTGCAGCTGTGCTTTGTGCTGCAATAGTTATCACGAAGGATCTTATAGTTTCATCCGCCCTTGCTGTAGGAATGCAGATGATATGCATAAGCTTTTTCAGATCATATCTTGTGAACAAGCTTATGCAGCCGGGAGAATGCTTCAGGCACGGTACCGACGCCGGTTCTTCAGATGATGGGCATAATGACAAGGAAACAAGGGTGCCTGCACTCGTTAAGAGCACACTGCTCATATTCTTATCTGTATTTGTAGATTTTTTCATATTCTCTTCGGCAAAGTATGCGGTGGATTTTTACATGACAGATGCGGACAACGGCATTTTCAACATTTTGTTTATGCCTACATCAGTAATTTATCTTGCTGCGAATTTCATCATTAAGCCATATATGACGAGACTTGCGAGAGTGTGGGATGAAAAATCCTATGACAGCTTTCAGAAGGCAGGAAGAATACTGTTTATGTATATTCTGATAATGTCTGTAATAGGTGTGGCGCTTACCTATATCATAGGAAAGCCGGTGCTTCATATCCTTGAAACACTGCTTGGAGCGCAGTATACCGGACTTCTTACAAGCAGACATTATGAGTTTATTATGATAATCCTGGGAGGCTGTTTCTATGCAGTCACAAATCTGTATTATTATCTGCTTATTATTATGAGAAAGCAGGAAATGATATTTATGAATTATCTTATTATGGCGATAGGCACGGCGATACTTTCAAGACGTGCAGTCACCTCTTACGGAATGACGGGAGCGGCTGCTGCTTATGCGGCTTACATGCTGCTTCTTGCGATAGTCTTTGCAAGCACTGTTAAAAAGAATATAAATATAGCAAGAGGCGAAGAAGAAGCCGACTGATGCAGACGGATTCGGAAATTGGATGAGCGGACATTGAAGGACAGTATAAATACATTTGACATAATAATTCCTGTATATAAACCGGGGGAGAGCTTCCTCCGGCTTTTGCAGATGCTTAAAGTTCAGGAACGCCCGTTCAGGAAGCTTATAATTATCAACACGGTTCCGGATGAAGCTGCGTGTAATCCCGATAAAACACTTGAGCTTATAAAGCAGGTGTTTGAAGACAGCAGCTCATATATTTATAAGTGTATCTCACAGAGCGAATTTGACCATGCAGGCACAAGAAAGGCGGCTGCGGCATTATCAGAGGCAGATGCCTTCATATGCATGACAGATGACGCAGTGCCGGATGATAAATACCTTACAACTAAGCTTGTAGGCGCACTTGAGACTGACGAAAAAACAGCGATTGCCTACGGCAGACAGCTTCCGAGAGAGGGAGCAGGAGCTATAGAACGATATACAAGAGAGTTTAATTATCCTGCAAAGGACAGTGTTAAAACAATAGATGACATTGACAGGTTTGGCATAAAGACATTTTTTGCTTCAAATGTCTGCTGCGCCTACAAAAAGAGGATATATGACGAGCTTGGCGGCTTTACCGATACAGCGATATTTAATGAAGACATGATATATGCCGCAAAGGCACTGAAAAACGGCTATTTCAGCCGCTATGTATCAGCCGCAAGAGTTATGCATTCACATTCCTACACAGCTATGCAGCAGCTTCACAGAAACTTTGACCTTGGCATGAGTCAGGCGATGAATCCGGAGGTGTTTAACGGCATAGCATCAGAGGGAGAAGGAATAAAACTCGTCAAAAATACAGCAGCATGGCTTATAAAAAATCATGCGGCAATGGAGCTTCCTGAGCTTATTATTTCATCTGGCTTTAAGTACATCGGCTTCAGACTGGGAAAGGCCTACAGGAAGATCCCGGACAGAGCAATGTTGTTTTTAGCTATGAATAAAAGCTACGCAAAGAAAATCATCAAACTAAGGAGGAACGGATGAAGGCAGTTATAATGGCCGGAGGGCACGGAACAAGGATACGCAGCGTTGCATCGGATATACCGAAGCCTATGATACCCGTTCTCGGTAAGCCTATACTTGAATATCAGATAGAAAATCTCAGAAGATGCGGAATTACGGATATCAAGCTTATAACGGGCTACTTAAGTGAATGCATCAGTGATTATTTCGGTGACGGAAGCGGCTTCGGAGTTAAAATATCATATTTTAATGAAGACAGACCTATGGGCACTGCCGGAGCCTTGTATTATCTTAAGGAGGAGCTTGATGAGAGCTTTCTTCTGCTGATGGGCGATCTGATGCTGTCGGTTGATTTTGACAGATTTATGAGCTGCCATAATGAATCGGGCGCTGCTGTCACACTCTTTGTTCATCCAAACTCACATCCTTATGACTCCGATATCATAGTTACCGATGAAGTTGAGAATGTAAATGACTTCACTGAAGATAAATGCGGAATTAATGCCTCCTTCAGCGATGAAAATGCAGTACTTTCAAGACCTGTAACAGGCTTTATCAGCAAAAAGGCGGAGCGCACATTTTTCTATCACAATCAGGTAAATTCAGGCATTTATGCTATATCACCTAAGGTACTCAATTCTATTCCTGAGCCTATAGAAGGCAAGGTGGATCTTGATAAGGATATCATTCACAAAATGATAGATAAGGGAAGTGTATATGCCTACAGCTCAAGTGAGTATGTAAAGGATATGGGTACGCCTGAGCGCTACGATGAGGTCACAAGAGCTGTTGAAAGCGGTCTTTATGAAAAAAGAAATCTTTCAAACAGACAAAAATGTGTATTCATGGACAGAGACGGCACTCTTAATGTTGAAAAGGGCTTTATTAACGCGCCGGAAGCTATAGAGCTTTTGCCTAAGGCAGCAGAGGCTGTAAGAACGCTCAATTCTTCGGAATACCTTGCTGTAGTCATAACAAATCAGCCTGTCGTTGCGAGAGGCGAAGCTGATTTTGAGAGCCTTGATGAAATACAAAAGGCTCTTGATACAAGATTGGGAGAATGCGGAGCCTATATTGACGGAGCCTATTTTTGCCCGCATCATACTGATCGCGGCTTTGACGGCGAGGTAAGAGAGCTTAAATTTAAATGCGGCTGCAGAAAGCCTGAACCGGGAATGATACTTAAGGCTGCCTCAGAGCACAACATTGATCTTAAAGGCTCATGGATGATAGGAGATTCCACGGCAGATATTCTCTGCGGACAAAAGCTTGGGCTTAAAACTATAGGCGTTTTAACAGGAAATGCTTTAAAGGACGGCAAATACGATGTGCATCCGGATTTTATTGCTGCTGATATGGAAGAGGCAGTGAATATTATATTAAACGCAGACGAACAGTAAAGACAGCAGTTTTGAACAGGAGATACGGAATTGATTATTATTAAAACAGATTATCTTACAGACGACATGCTTGATTCTATTACGGATCTTGTTCTTGATGTTAATGAAGCAGACAATGTTAAGTATGCTGTTCCGGATGATGCGGATTATTATGCACTTATGTATGATGATAACGAGGAAGAGGTCATAATTCCTGAGGAGGTCGATGCAGACGAGCTTGACCCGGATGCTCTTATGGGATTTATTGCGTTATATGAGATGGGAGAAACTCACGATAATGAAACTGTAGTGGAGCTTTCTGCATTTACAGCTCCTAAACACAGAAGAAAGGGCTGTTTTAAGACCTTGCTCTCATCGCTTTCCGAGGAGCTTTCTGACTTTGCGGTAAGATTCGCGGTATATGAGGGAACTTCTAATCTTGAGGCACTTAAGAAAACCGGTGCAGAGTATGATCATGACGAGCTTATGATGGCGCTTATGCTTTCAGATGCCAATCTTACCGGGAACGACAGCTTTAAGGCTGATATAGAAATTGAAACAGTTCATACTGAAGAGGGAGACTATGAGGAAGGCAAGGTTACAACACCTTACGGAGAATGCTTCTTCAAGCTCTATGGTCCGAGAGCATATGTTTTCGGCATACTTACCTATGAATCAAAAAGAAGAATGGGTTATGCTTCCTCCATGCTGAGACAGCTTTTTAATAAGCTTAAGGAGCTTGGAATGGACGAAGTCACTCTTGAGGTATCATCTGCCAATAAGCCTGCAAAGTCACTTTACGACAAACTTGGCTTCAGGACGATGGATAGACTGAGTTATTATTATATGATAAAATAACAATTTATGATAAGAGGAACGACAAAAATACAGAAGACCTGCTGGATCGTTTTTATCGTTTATCTTTTTGCGATATTTTATTTTACGATATTTGCTGAATCATTGGGCAGGGTACCGGGAGACGTAATATCGGAGCCCAGATACAACCTTATTCCCTTTGCGGAGATAAAGCGTTTTATAGTGTACAGAAGACAGCTCGGCATGAAGGCCTTTATGCTGAATGTTGTCGGAAACTGTATAGCCTTTATGCCGTGCGGCTTTCTGCTCCCTGCGGTAAGCAGAAGGTGCAGAAAGGGTGTTATCTGTGTTCTGATAGGCTTTTTTGTGAGCTTTTTTATAGAATGCACACAGCTGATATTCAGAGTGGGCAGCTTTGACGTTGATGATCTTTTGCTTAATACTCTCGGAGTATTGCTGGGCTTTGTAATAAACAGGTCAGTTCAGTATTACAGGATAAAACAAAGAAAAAAGCTTTATCCGAGAGAGGTAAATATTCGAAAGGTAGAAAAATGAGTGCAAAGAAAAAGACCTATTCATATATAAAGCATCCGTTTTGCAAGAACGGCTGGTACAGCTTCGGTATTTCAATGCTTTCATTTATCCTTACCCAGCTTATTGTTTACAGGGCGGTGAGCACCGGCGGCGAGGTCAGCATGGGACTGGCTGCACTCGGTATAAGCGCGCTTCTTATAGACATTGCCGGAATGAGCTTTACAAGGCTATGCTTTAAGGAAAAGAACAAGAACTATACCTTTGCCGTACTCGGCGGACTTATTGGGCTTTTTGTATTTATTGAGTGGATATATATTTTTTCAAGATAAAAGAGGGTTCATATGATGGAAGAAAACAGTATTTTAATAGACAACAGCAGCGAAGCCTTAGAGGAAAGATATGAGCTTTGCATTGATCGTATAAAGGAATTTCCGGAGGCCTTGAATGATCCGGCAATCAAGGATTATTTTGCAAGGATAAAGGAAATAACACTTCTTTGCGACAAGGTCAAAAAGGAGGGTATTAAGAATGCTGAGATGAACAGCCTTCTTTTCGGAGAGCTTGAAACAGAAAACTTCGGGCATTCTTATCTTGAGCCTGACTACTGCAAGCAGGTATTCGGAGAGGAAAAATGCAATATTCTCTGCATCTGGTATCAGGAATTCAGAGGCATTATTCCGTTTATTTATGAAAACAGAATGAGCGATGTAGTTGCCATACTTGAGACTGCAATACAGCTTTACAATGTTTTCGAGCAGGAGCAGATGGATGTCGGACTCATGCAGGAAATAATCATGAATGAGCATCTTACAGATACTGTATACTGCTATCTTTATGATTACACAGAGGAATTTGTTGAAGATTTCGTAAGACGTGATATGTGTGATACGGATTCCTTTGCAAAGAATATCATAATGAATGCCGATCTTACAAATACAGGAGATGACTCATATCTTTACAGCTTCGGTGAGTGGATAACAAATGAGCAGTTAGGCGTTGCAAAACTTATGTCAGAGCTTTCCGAAGAAACTGTCGAGAAGATGGCAAAGGCCTATACTGACGGCTATATCAAAGGATTCAAGCTTACAGGCAAAGACATTTCCAAAAAGTCCACTGTCGTATGCTACCTTCCGCTTGGCTTTGAACGCTTCATGAGAGCTGCAATCAGACAGTTTGAGGCAATAGGACTTGAGGTAATAATCAACAGAAATCCTGTACACCTTATCAATAAAAAGCTCAGAGGCAATATCAGACCGGGATTTTACGGAGACTTCAACAGACAGTGCGAGTACGATCACAAGGAAGATATGTGCCTTTTCTGGGGCAGCAAGTTAGAGGAGCATAAGCTTCAGGCACTTAAGAATGCCTGCGAGAATAACAAAGAAGCGCTTATGGCTCTTTCAGGACATGCGTGTGTTGAGGTGTTCGGAACTAAGGCTGAAGAGCCGGTGATCAAAAAGTCACTTATGCATTTTTCAGAGCATCAGCTTAAGGTCAACAAGGACTATATCTTTAAGTCTCACGAGATCACAAAGCTGTACATGCCTGATGAGGAAACCAGCTTTACTATCATCGCATGGCCTACTCCTTCTATCTGCGAAAAGATGTGCTTCAGCTTTTCAGATGAGGAAATAGCTGAAAACTACAGAGAGATATTTGACAAATTCATCGAGATAAATACTCTGCCTACAGATAAATGGCAGCTTATACAGCAGCACATAATAGATGCTCTTGATAAGGCAGATCATGTGGAGATAAAGGGCAGAGGACACAACGAGACTGCGCTTTCCGTAAAGCTCCATGAGCTTAAGGATCCTGCAAAGGAGACTAATTTCGAGAACTGTCTTGCAGATGTCAATGTTCCTGCCGGTGAGGTATTTACATCACCTATGCTTAAGGGCACCAACGGAGTACTTAATGTAGGATCTGTTTATATCGGCGGCTATCTGTTCAGAAATCTTAAGCTCAGATTCATCAACGGACGTGTTGCAGATTATGCCTGCGAGAATTTCTTTGATCATGCAGAGGGAAGAAAGCTGATAGAAAAGGTTATCTTCGGAGACAGAGAAAAGCTTCCTATGGGTGAATTTGCGATAGGAACCAATACGCCTGCATTTGCAGCTGCCAGAAAATATATGATAGAGGATAAAATGCCTGTTCTTATTGCAGAGAAGACAGGCCCTCATTTTGCTGTAGGTGATACCTGCTATTCATATGAGGAGGATATCGAGACCTTCAATCCGGACGGAAAGAAGATCATCGCAAGAGAAAATGAGATATCTGCACTGCGCTCTACAGATCCGGAGAATGCATATTTCAGCGTTCACTGTGACATCACTATTCCGTATGATGAGATAGGAAGTATAACTGCAGTGTGCGGAAAGGAACGCGTCGAAATTATCAAGGACGGAAGGTTCGTGCTCGAGGGAACGGAGGAGCTTAATGATGCGCTTTCCGAGCTTTAATAAAAAAATCGTACTGTGCCTTCTGCTTGCAACCATGTCAGTATCTGCAGGATGCGGAAAAAAGCAGGATGAAACAACGGCAGCAGTAAGCAGCGAGGCATCAGATATCCCTGAGGAAGCGGCTGTTTCAAAAGAGGCTTTAAATGACGAGAGCACCGAGGCTGAGACATTTTCAGATGAGGTGTATGAAGGAACTGTTGCCGCGTCTGAGGCTGCAGACGATGAGTCACCGTATTTCGGCATAATGTATGCAACCGTGTTAGAGATAAACGGCAAACAGGGAGACAGCAAAACTATTTATTCCTTTAAGGATAAGAGCGATCCTGATAACGGCTGGTCCTTTACAGGTCTTGAGATCGGAGATATAGAAACCGAGCTTGAGGCAGGGCAGGACGTGGTTATTCTGTTCAGCGGAGACATTATAAACGACAGTGAAAATGTCGATTTCATGGTAATACTTCCGGACGGGAAATATGAGCTTAAGAGGATCGAAGGAAAAACCAGCGGCAATATGATGAGCACATTTACCGTAGAGACTTCAACAGGTGAATCTGTACTGCTCATGAAGGATAACTGCCGCATGGATCCTAATGTTTTAAGCGGAGACAGCGGTGACAAGGTGATCGTGTACTATGCCGCAGGCGATGAAGCAAACGGTAATTATCCGGTAAGGGTATTTAAAGGATATGAATGATAACAGCTGCGTAATAAAGTATGATGAGCTTTCTGTGGAGGCAATAGCAGAGTCGGGACAGTGTTTTCGAATAACTGGATGCGAAGACGGCTCATACAGGATAATTGCATTGGGAAGAGTACTTACTGCCGCACAGGAGGAAAACGGTGGATATCGTTTTTCGTGCAGCAGAACAGAGTTTGACAGTGTCTGGAAGGACTATTTTGACCTTGATAAGGACTATGAGCTTTATAAAAGCATAGTTCTTCCTGAGGATGAATATCTTAAAAAGGCTGTCAGCTTCGGAAAGGGCATAAGAATACTTAACCAGGATCCATGGGAGATGCTGATTTCTTTCATTATATCGCAGAGAAAATCCGTGCCTGCAATAAGGACCTCAGTTGAAAGAATGTCGAGGCTTTTCGGGGAAGCAATAGGAGACAGCGGTGAATTTGCGTTTCCGAGGCCGGAGGCATTGGCAGCAGCTAAGGAAGAGGCGCTTTCCTCATGCGGATTAGGATATAGGGTCGAATATATCAGAAATGCAGCCGAGCTTACAGCATCGGGAGAACTGGATCTTGAGGCATTTAAGGGGCTTGAAACACCTGAGCTTATAGAAAAACTCATGGAGCTTAAGGGTGTCGGCATTAAGGTTGCATCATGTGTGGCACTCTTTGGTTATCACAGACTTGACACCGTGCCGGTGGATGTCTGGATGAAAAGAGTCATAGAGACTGTATACGGAGGCGAGCTTCCTGAGGAATATGCACCTTATGCCGGAGTACTGCAGCAGTATATGTTCAACTATGCAAGAATAAATAAAGTAGGTATCTGAGGCTTGAAGCTAAGAGAAAAGGCAGTAAATAAAATAATAAAATTGTATCGTATATCGGCAGCCATCCTGTTGGCTGTTTTAATGGCGTTTTCATCGTTATTAAGTATAGAATCTGCGGCAGCTGTAAGCTGGCCGTATCCCGGAGGCGAAATCAAGGCCGAGGGTGCGGTCGTAATGGATGCCGACACTAAAACTGTGCTGTGGGGAAGAAATCAGGATGTTCAGTATTGTCCTGCTTCTATAACAAAGATGATGACAGCATTAGTCGTAGCCGAGAATTGTTCATTATCAGAAAAGGTTCCGATCACTGCAAGTGCAGTGTACGGGCTTGAGAGCGGAGCTACCACAGCGGGACTTTCGGTGAATGACATACTTACGGTCGAGGATCTGCTCAATGCCCTTTTGTTAAAATCCGCAAATGATGCGGCGAATGCACTGGCTATATATGTCGGAGGAAGCATTTCAGGATTTGCGGATATGATGAATGAAAAGGCTGCTGAGATCGGCTGTAAGCATACGGATTTTAAAAACCCTTCGGGACTTACTGATGATGCACATCTTACGACTCCGTATGATATGGCGCTTATAGCCTCGGAGTTTATAAAAAATGATGCCTTGCTGGAAATCGAAAGTCATGAAAGATATAAGCTTTCGCCAACACAGAAATATCCGTCCGGGCTTACGGTGACTATGGGTCATAAGATGATCCGAACAAATACTGATTATTCCGATGAAAGAGTAATAGCCGGAAAGACAGGATATATCTCAGCGAGCGGAAATACCTTGGTTACGGTTGCAGAAGAAAACGGACGCAGAGTTATCGTTGTCTGCATGAAGGATAAAAATCCTTACCATTACACTGACACCAAGACTCTCTTGGAATTCGGCTTTAACAGCTTTAAAAATGTCGAGATATTAGATCCGACAGAGAGATTTTCCTGTGCAAAGAGGCTTGTAAATGACAAGATCATAAAGGAACAGAATAACAACATAACAGCCGCTGACAAGCTTTTAATAACGCTTCCTGCTGGAGCGGATGAAGCGGATGTTACGGTCAGCTATGATTATAATGTTCCGGCATCAGCACCGGACAGAGCTGCGGCACTTATGAAGGTGTATTACGGAGATTATAATGTCGGAAGCGTGTGGCTTATTAATGATGTCGAATCTAATCTTGAGATTGAGGATACTATAGAAGCATCAAAGGCTGCAAAGACAATAGGGATAACGGCAATCCTCATAGCAGCGTTGGCTATTCTTGCCGCACTTATTACCGGAAAAAAGATCCACTCTGCAAAGAAGGAAAAGGAAAGAAGACAGAGATTTAAAGAACGTCAGAAAAAGAGACTTGCTGCAATGGGAATGAGCGAGGATGACTTTAATGATATTCTGAAGAAACGTGCCGCCGGTGAGATAAGCAGCATTGAGGCGGCAAAAATGTCATCAGGATCAACATCCGGCAGAGCTTCGAATAAGGCATCTGACAGAGTGAAAAGACATTCACATTCGGATAAAGCAGTAATTAATGCGGGTGCTTCAGCTTCATCTGCTGCGGTAAGCAGACAGGAAGGTGCCGGATCCGATGCACCAAGACGAAGAAGCGCAAGGCGTATACCTGCGAGAAATTCAGCTTTCGATACAAGAAATCAGGAAAGTAATGACAGGACTTAAAGAAATAAAAAATAAAGTCTTAAACTATGAGACCATATCCTATGTAATAGTGGGTGTACTTACTACAGCTGTTGATTATGTTGTATATATTATTGTCAATGAGGCGCTTAAAGCGAATGGACTTGAGGTAAGCGTATCGGCGACAGCGGCATCTGTAGTATCATGGCTCGCAGCTGTTTTATTTGCATATATTACAAACAAGCTTATTGTATTCAGAAATTACAGCTTTAAGCCGTCATATCTGATAAAGGAAATGACGAGTTTCTTTGCTGCAAGAGGCATAAGCGGTCTTATTACTATAGCAATGATATGGATAATGACAGGACCTCTTGCCATTAATGAATATATTGCCAAAATATTTACATCTGTTTTTAATTTGGTATTTAATTATGTCGCAAGTAAGATATTTATTTTCAAAAACTAAATATGTTTGTTTCATGAGCTTTATTACCGCAGTACTTATAATGGCTGCGGTAATTGTCGCAAGCGGAACATTTCCGTTCGGAGATCAATGCATACTAAGAACAGATATGTATCATCAGTATGCTCCGTTTTTCTCCGAGTTAAGGAATAAGCTTCAAAACGGAGGCTCACTTAAATTCACCTGGGATCTGGGTCTTGGAGTAAATTTTGTTGCCATTATAGCTTATTATCTGGCGAGCCCGCTCAATCTGCTGGTTTTACTGATAAGTAAGAATCATGTAATAGAGCTTATGACGCTTATAGTTCTGATAAAAACAGGACTATGCGGTGCGTCAATGGCTTTTTATCTCAATTCACACAGCAGGAAAAAGAGCGGATACGGAGCCTATATTTTCAGTCTCTTTTATGCTTTAAGCGGTTACGTCTGTGCATATTACTGGAACCTGATGTGGTTTGATGCTGCAGCGACGTTTCCGATAGTGGTTTACGGTGCAGAAAAGCTGATAAAGGGAGAAAGCGGGATAATATACGGACTTTCACTGGGCTTTTGTATATTTACAAACTATTACATATCAATACTTATATGCCTGTTCCTTATTCTTTATTTCTTTGCTTACAGCATCCTGGAGCCGGAAGCGGACTTTAAGAGCTTTGTATTTACCGGAATAAGATTTGCATTCTGGAGTATACTTGCGGCAGGAATAGCCGCGGCAGTGCTGCTTCCGGAGATATATGCATTTAAACTTACCGCTTCAAGTACGAGTGAATTTCCAAAGAGCTTTGATGATTATTTTTCACTTATAGCCGAGCTTTCAAGACATCTTCCTATGGTGGAAACGGAGCAGGGACTTGACCATTGGCCGAATATATATTGCGGAACAGCAGTTATTCTTTTGTTTTTCCTATATGTTCAGAACAGAAGGATACCGTTAAAGGAAAAGGTCGTGTATGCGGTGCTTTCCTTTATATTCCTTGCAAGCTTTGCAATAAATGTGCTCAATTTTATATGGCATGGATTTCATTATCCTAATTCCCTGCCTGCAAGACAGTCGTTCATTTATATATTCCTTTTGCTGTTCATGTGCTTCAGGGTGTTCAATAATCTTGAAACCGTCAAAAAAAGTGATACGGCAACAGCCTTCGGGGTATCCTTTGCAGCTATACTTTTAGCTCAGGAGATAATAAAGGATGATGCCTTCGGCTTCGGAGTTTTCTATCTCGGAATGCTGCTGATTGCACTGTATGCCCTCCTTATTCACTTATACAGGAGCGGAAGTTTAAGTGCTGTCACTTCAGGCGTACTGCTGTTTGTCCTTGTGATCACCGAGCTTGCTGCCAATACGGCATATACATCCATAACAGTTACATCAAGAAAATCCTTCACAGCGGATAATGAGGATGTAAGAGAGATGGTAAAGCTTGCAGGCGAGCTTTCAAAAGGAGACTTTTACAGAATAGAAAGGACAGTAAGAAAGTCCAAGGATGACGGCGGCTGGCTCAATTTCCCGTCGGCGTCTATATTCAGCTCAATGGCAAATGCTGACTGCTCGAGATTTTACAGACAGGTAGGCTGTGAGGCTTCTACCAATGCATACAGCATAACCGGTTCCACACCGCTTGTAGATATGCTTTTCGGTATCAATTATGAGCTTACTGCAAATGAAGTGCCTTCAAATAGGATAATGACAAAAGCAGGAAGCTCGGGCGATACATATTTATATAAAAATAATTATGCGCTGAGTCTCGGGTTTGTCATGCCTCAGGGAATGTCGTCGGAATGGATGCTTGAGCTTGATGATCCGGCTATAGTTCAGAATTCACTTTGTGATGTGCTCGGCAGTGAGCAGGTACTTATACCTGTATATAATGACGGCTCTTCAGCAGACGGAGAATGCGCGTTAACAGTAGAAGAGTCAGGAAGATATTTTGCCTATGAGGATAATTTCAGAGCGGGCGATATAACAGTAAACTGGTCGGATAAGAAAAAGGTCTTCTCTAATCTGGACAGAAGCTATCTCATGGATCTTGGCTTCTGCGAAAGCGGCGAGCTTATCAATTTCCGCGCACAGAATTCCGGACAGGATCCTGACATATCGGTTTACAGATTTAATGAGAATGCTCTGAAGCAAATATATGAAAGACTTTCATCTCAGCAGCTTGAAATTACCGAATATGGTGACGATTATGTAAAGGGCACTGTAAAGGTTGATACAAAGGCAATGGGATACAGCTCTGACAGAGCAGAGATGCTGATAACCACTCCTTACGATAATGGCTGGACTATTCTCGTGGATGGCAAAAAGGCGGAGACATATAAGGGTCTTGATACCTTTATAAGCTTTTATATAAGCAGCGGTGAACATGAGATAGAAATGCATTATGAGCCTGAAGGTCTGAAGGCAGGACTTATTATTAGCAGCATCAGTCTGTTGATCTTTGCCGCGGCCATAGTTCTTGAGCTGAGAAAAAGGAAAAGAGCACAGCGTCCGGATCAGAAAAATGATAACGACCGCAATTCATGCAATGAAATCGAAAGTGTATCTGACAATGAATGTTGCAATGAGTTTCAAACCAGCTCTTGCAACGGAGCATGCATGGATTCTTCAAACAAGGCACCCATCGAGTCTGAAAAACCTATACTTGAAGATGAATGATAAATCATTTATAATATATAAGTTAAATTTGATCTACAATAAGGAGAGACATATAAATGACATTATTGGAGCAGTGGAGAACAAAGGCATACGGCGATGTGCTGGATGCAAAGCAGAGAGATCAGCTTTGGAACACATACTTTGCTATTGAAAAGGGCATCTATGAGCGTATACTCAAGGATCCTGCAAAGGTTTACGAGGGAACTATCGGAGAGCTTGCAGCTGAGTTCGGTACAGATATCGAGATCATGACAGGCTTCATTGATGGTATTGATGATTCTCTTAAGGGCTATCATAACCCTATCGATACTATGGATGAGAGCACCGTATTAAAGATAGAGATCGACCCTGAGATGCTTTACTATAACATGGTAGGCGCAAAGGCAAACTGGCTCTATGAGCTTCCTGAGTGGGATGCTATCCTTTCAGAGGAGAAGAGAAAGGAGCTTTATCACAACAATAAGATCTCCGGAACCGTTAAGAGAGAGGGCAAGAAGGTTTATCCTAATGATCCATGTCCGTGCGGAAGCGGTAAGAAGTACAAGAAGTGCTGCGGTAAGAACGCATAAGAGCTATCTTAATCAGATAAAGCTATCCTTAATAAAATGAATTCAAGATCCCTGATGTATTCGCAACTTACGAGTACATTGGGGATCTTTGTATTTACATAAGCTCTGTCTGCACGCTTTATGTTTATATAAGCCCTGTTTACATACGTATATGTGAAGGCAACAGTTGATGATAATTGAGGTAATAACAAAAACACACACTTTGGATATTTTGTATAAATAAAACACGAAATAAAATACGATAATGGTTGACATTGCCTAAATATGATGATACTTTCTATATAGCGTTATAAATATTGACGCTAACAAATAGCAACAGGAGGCACTATGAAAGGCACAGTTAAATGGTTTAACAACCAGAAGGGTTACGGTTTTATCTCAACAGAGGACGGCAACGACGTTTTCGTTCATTACTCAGGACTTGTAATGGAGGGCTTCAAAACTCTTGAAGACGGTCAGGCTGTTGAGTTTGAGATAACAGAGGGAAGCAAGGGACCTCAGGCAACAGGTGTAACCAGGATCTGATCTTCACTACGATTTTGTTCAATCATTTATTTATATAATGGGCATTATGGTATAAATCAATTGGCAAAAACTTACTGTAAGATTACGAATGCTGCTGTATGGCTTAAATGGCTGTGCAGCAGCTTTTCTTATTTTAAACAATAAATTTTATTACAACTTGATTGATATTCTAAATCAAAGATGTCTTATGTGTTATAATCACCTTTATGAATAATCGTTCTGATATTACTAAAAAAACAGTTTTCTGTGCACTGACGCTTGCTGCGGGATTAGTGCTTTCATATATCGAGTCTGTTTTTCCGATAAATATAGGCATACCGGGAGCAAAAATCGGTCTGCCCAATATAGTCACCTTATTGCTCCTTTATAATTGCGGCACCGTACCGGCGCTGATAGTTAATATAATGAGGATATTGCTTTCGGGTTTTATGTTCGGAAATCTGTTTGCAATACTTTATTCGGCATTTGGGCTTTTGTTCAGCATGACAGCTATGGTCCTGTTAAAAAAGAACGGACATTTCAGCATTTTCGGAGTGAGCTGTATCGGAGGTGTAATGCATAATGTCGGACAGCTTGCTGCAGCAGCTATAGTTACAAATGCTTATGTTTTCTCATATCTTCCGGTCCTTATGCTCAGCGGTATTTTATCCGGTCTGTTTGTAGGTGCTTTAGGAGCTGAGCTTCTGAAAAGGCTGTCACCTGTCATCAAAAAACAGTTCGGCAATATATGGAATTAAATACTTTAGTATGTTAAAATTAGTATTTGACGAAAATTAACTAAAATTACGTAAAAGGTTACAGTTTAATGAGTATTAATCAATCAGATAACAGAAACAACGGCAGGAAGAACCGTGATAACGGACCGGATCTTATACAAAGTCTGCTTCTGCTGTTTACGGTAGGATGCATTGCATTTTTTATAATGAACTATGGCAGAGCACTCATTCAGGACAAATCAACCAAGGAAGTATCTTATGATACCTTCTACGACATGGTTGAAAAGGACGAGGTTGAGTCTGTACATGTCAATAACAACAAGATCTCTATAGTTACAAAGAAGGAAGCGGAGGATTATTCACCGCTTATAAGCTATTATACTTATCTTATGGATGATCCGGGGCGCACACAGATGCTTTTGGATCACGGCATTACTATATATAAGGATAAGCCGGATTCAAGCGGATTTTTCTGGGATATTATTATAGGAGTAGTGCTTCCGTTTGCTTGTATATTTATGTTCATGAGCTTCATGATGAGACGCATGGGCGGCGGAAGCGGAGGAGTAATGGGAGTCGGCAAATCCAATGCCAAGGTATATATGCAGAAGTCGACCGGGGTGACCTTTGCAGATGTTGCCGGAGAGGACGAGGCTAAGGAATCTCTTGTAGAGATAGTGGATTTCCTTCACGATCCTGCCAAGTATAAGAGCATAGGTGCCAAGCTTCCTAAAGGAGCTTTGCTTGTGGGGCCTCCGGGAACAGGTAAAACACTTCTTGCAAAGGCTGTTGCAGGAGAAGCAAAGGTTCCGTTTTTCTCACTCACAGGCTCTGATTTCGTTGAAATGTTTGTGGGTGTAGGTGCTTCGAGAGTAAGAGATCTCTTTAAGCAGGCAAATGCGGTGGCACCGTGCATAGTGTTTATTGATGAGATAGATGCCATAGGTAAATCCAGAGATTCAAGGTACGGCGGCGGAAATGACGAGAGAGAACAGACTCTTAACCAGCTGCTTTCGGAGATGGACGGATTCGATCCGGGAACCGGCATTATGGTGCTCGGAGCCACAAACAGACCGGAGATACTTGATCCGGCACTGTTAAGACCGGGACGTTTCGACAGAAGAGTTATAGTTGAGAAGCCTGACCTTAAGGGAAGGGTTAACATTCTCAAGGTTCATTCCAAGGGCGTTAAGCTTGATGAGACAGTTGACTTTGAGGAAATAGGTCTTGCTACCAGCGGTGCTGTCGGAGCAGACCTTGCGAACATGATGAATGAGGCTGCGATAACAGCTGTAAAGAACGGACGAAAGGCTGTAAGCCAGAAGGATCTGTTTGAGGCTGTTGAGGTCGTGCTTGTCGGTAAGGAAAAGAAGGACAGGATACTTTCTCAGGAAGAAAGACGTATAGTTTCTTACCATGAGGTAGGACATGCGCTTATAGCTGCGGTTCAGAAGGATGCTGAGCCGGTTCAGAAGATAACCATAGTTCCGAGAACTATGGGAGCACTCGGCTATGTTATGCAGGTTCCTGAAGAGGAAAAGTATCTCAACACCAAGAAAGAGCTTGAGGCAATGCTTGTCACAACTCTCGGAGGAAGAGCTGCGGAAGAGCTTATATTCGATTCCGTTACGACCGGAGCTTCAAACGATATTGAAAAGGCCACCGATCTTGCCCGCAATATGATAACAAGATACGGAATGAGCGAAAAGTTCGGTCTTATGGGTCTTGCCAGAGTGCAGGATATGTACCTTTCAGGAAGAAATGTTCTTGAGTGCGGAGAGCAGACAGCTACAGATATAGATAATGAAGTAAAGCTTATGCTTGATAAGGCATATGCAGAATCCAAGCGCATACTGAGCGAGAACATGGAGGCACTCCATAAGATAGCTGCTTATCTTATAGAAAAGGAAACCATAACCGGAAAAGAATTCATGGATATACTCGGAAAGGTGAGGAACGGATCCGGAGATAATGATGACGAGATAAATATGACATCGTCATCCTGCATTACATCCGTGGACGAGCCGGATTCCGAGAATACCGATGCTGCAGGAGCTTTAGATATTAATTCGGATACCAATACAGATCCGGATAAAGCAGACGGTAATGATATCATAACCGGTGAAGCTTCAGCAGTAACGAATGATACTGTAAATGTTAATGCGGCAGACAGTGCACGCGAGCTTTATGAAACTTCTTCAAAAAGCAAAGCTGAGCACAGATCTGCTGAAGATAAAGAAACAAAGAAAAAGGACAGCTGGGAAGATGCAATGAGAGAGGCTCAGATACATTTACCGGGTCAGTCTGATTTGAATAATGAGGAGAATAAGAAATGATAAAGAAAATCAGCCGTATTGCGGCAATAGCTGTTATGGGCTCAATGCTCATGAGCCAGACTGCATTTGCAGACACTGTTGAGGTGGCAAATGCACCGGGAGATAATACATCAGTAAGCAGCTCACAGAACAGCATAACAAAGTCCGGCACAAATATTATCTACTCACCTAATTCAGGCAATAATGTCATCAGCCAGACAGGCCCGACAGAGACAAAGCCACTCAATGAAAACGGTGTTTTTGTCTACAATGCAGCAACAAGCCTTAATGCAACAGACCATATAAGCACTATCGGACCGGGCGGCGGAAGCTCAACACAGAATACAACTCAGCAGGGAAGCACAGCTGCACCATCTAACACAAATACACAGACACAGACTTCATCACAGATCACGATAGATCAGAGCATAGCAAAGCCTTCTGTAACCGCAGAGGCAGCTATACTTATGGATGCAGCAACCGGACAGATACTTTTCGAGAAGAATGCAGATGAGAAGCTTTATCCTGCATCTACGACCAAGCTTATGACTTCATTGCTTGCAGCAGAGAAGTTAAATCTTACTGACACTGTTAAATTTAATTCTTCAGCAGTAAACGGACTTGAGAGCGGTGCTACTACTGCAGGTATGAAGGCAGGGGATACAATGTCTGTAAATGACGCTCTTCATGCGGTATTACTCAGATCCGCATGCGAGGTTGCAAATGCATTAGGAGAGAGCGTATCAGGCTCTGCTTCAAACTTTGCAGCACTCATGAATCAGAAGGCTGCAGAGCTTGGCTGCACAAATACTCATTTTGAAAATGCCAGCGGACTTAACAATTCAAACCATTACACAACAGTTCGTGATATGGCTCTTATAACAAGAGCTGCATTAGCAAATGATACAGTAAGAACTATCAGCCAGAAATACAGCTACAAGCTTCCTAAGACTGCCAACAGAGGCGAGCTTACAATAACAAATACCTGCAAGTTCGTAAAAGGCGGCACGGATGCTCTTACAGGCTATATCGGAGGAAAGACAGGATATACCTCAAAGGCAGGAAGCTGTCTTGCTTCCGCTGCAACTATCAACGGCAGAGAGCTTGTTGCAGTCGTATTTAAGGCCAGCTCACCTAATCAGTTTAAGGATGCAAGAGCTCTTTATGAGTATGGCACAAAGCTTACAGCTACAGGCACAAGCACAAACAGTGCATCTGTTGTAAGCAGCAACGCCGGCGGAGCATGGGAAAAGACATCTGACGGACACTATAAATACAAGAAGGCAAACGGAAGCTATTGCGCAAATGAGTGGCTTGATGTTAACGGAAGCTCATATTTCTTCGACGGAACAGGCATCATGTGCACAGGCTGGAAGTCATTTACAAACGGTTCTGTTTATTACTTCAATCCTGAAAACGGAGCTATGGTAAAGAATAAGTGGGTTGCACAGGACGGAAAGTCATACTACATGCAGAATGACGGAACAATGGCCAGAAATACTACAATAGACAATAAGTATCAGGTGGATGCAAACGGTGTTTATGTAAAAAAGGTAGGTTAATGCCAATTGAGTAAGCGTGATATAAGATTTGATTCGCTAGAAGAGGCTGAAGAGGCTCTTAAAGAATCACAGGAAAATGTCGTCAAGGCAAGAAACAGCGGACGCGAAGTTAATAAGGATCCGGGTATAAAGCAGTATCCGGATGATGAGGAAGGCAAAAAACGCTTCGTGACAATAGGACTTATTGTCATTGCCGTTCTGGTTGTCATTGCTGTTGTTTTGACTGTTAATAAAAAAAGAGCTGCAGCAGAAGCACAGGCACAGCTTGAAGCATCTATAGCTGCAAGCGAAGCCGAAGCACAGTCTATCGCAGAGGAGGCAAGGCTTGCAGAGGAGGAAGATGACAGCTTTACCGAGTGTGCAGTTCCTGAGATCAATGAACTTGCGGCAAATTATTTCGATGCAAGACTTAAAAGCGACAGCAGCAGGCTCTATACGCTTTTCGGAAGAAATGACACTGCTGCCAACGATGCTTTTGAGAAAAAACTGAGAGCTCAGGCATCCTGGATCCAGGGCTTTAATGACATCAAAGTATATACAGCAGCCGGCATGGAAACAAATGAGACATTTTGTCTGGTGACATATATCATTGACTTCAGAAGAACCGATACTATGGCACCGGGAATCATGTATTTCTTTGCGCGAGCAAATGCTGACGGAACGTATACGTTTGAAGAAAACCTGGTTAAAGATAAATTAGACTATGCAGAAAAGCTTATGGGTAAACCATTTGCTGCCGGATTGATATCTGATACAGATGCAAAGCTTAAAGAGGCGCTTGACTCAAACAGCACCATTGCACTTATATATACTTCATTTTTAAACGGTGAAATTTATAAGGAGTCTAATCTTGAGGTGGACGCGGATCAGCAGGTAGACGTTTTCCTTAATCCTGAGGATTCAGTGCTTGTTGATGATGACACTCTTAAAACCATAGAGTCAGAAGCAGCGCAGGCAGCATCGATAGAAGCCTCCGAAGGAGCTGAAGACGTTTATGAGACAGCTGCGGATGAAGGCAGTGACACTGCAGATACCGAAAATACAGCTGCGGCTGAGACAGCAGCTCAGTAAAAAGGAGAAGAGCAATGAAGCTCAGTGATTTTAATTATTATCTTCCGGAGGAGCTTATAGCACAAGATCCTCTGGAGGACAGAAGCTCGTCAAGGCTTCTGGTGCTTAATAAAAAAACAGGAAAAACCGAACACAGACATTTCAGAGAGATAAAGGAATATCTGTCAGAGGGAGATTGTCTTGTTATTAATGATACTAAGGTAATACCCGCGAGACTTTTAGGCTTTAAGGAGGATACAGGCGCTCATGTTGAGATACTGCTTCTTAAAAGGAGAGCAGGTGATATCTGGGAATGTCTTGTAAGACCGGGAAAGAAGCTTAAAAACGGTGCCAGAGTTCAGTTTGGAGACGGACTATTAAAGGCTGAGATAACTGACGTGATAGAGGACGGCAACAGACTTGTAAAATTTGAGTATGAGGGTATTTTTGAGGAAGTACTCGACAAGCTTGGAGAAATGCCTCTGCCGCCTTATATAACACATAAGCTTCAGGATAAAAACCGTTACCAGACAGTGTATGCCGAGCATGACGGATCTGCTGCAGCACCTACGGCCGGCCTTCATTTCACGAAGGAGCTTTTGAGTGAAATAGAAGCGATGGGAGTGAAGATAGCCAGAGTTACACTTCATGTCGGACTCGGAACCTTCAGACCTGTTAAAGTAGATGTTATAGAAGAGCATCACATGCACAGCGAGTACTATATAGTCGGACAGGAAACTGCGGATATAGTAAACAGTACGCTTGAATCGGGACACAGAGTATTTGCTGTAGGCACTACATCTACAAGAACACTTGAGTCTGCCGCGGTGGAAAATCCTGAATATAAGGACGCGCTTGATCAGATAGAAAGAGCTGAAAAAGAATTTAGCTCATGTATATACAAAAAAGAAGAAAAAAGAGGACTTAGCTTTATAACAGACGGAAGCGGAAGATTCATTCCGAAATACCGATTAGAGCCTAACGGAAGCTGGACATCGATATTCATCTATCCGGGTTACGAATGGAAGCTTACAGAATGTCTGATAACGAACTTCCATCTTCCGGAGTCAACATTAGTCATGCTCGTATCTGCACTTGCCGGAAAAGAACATATAATGTCAGCATATGAAGAAGCTGTAAAAGAACGCTATAGATTTTTCAGCTTCGGAGATGCTATGCTTATATACACAGAATAGATTCAAAGAAGCATATAATGCTGCAATCGTTTTTATAAATGGGGGAGAGCAAAAATGAGGCAATGCATGGACGCGGACAATCTGCACCGCAGATTGAAAAAAGTAGTGGGACAGGTACAGGCAATAGATAGGATGATAGATGAGGATGTTCCATGTGAAGACATACTGTCACAGATAAATGCTGCCAAATCGGCACTGCATAAAGTCGGACAGGTAGTACTTGAGGGGCACATAAAACACTGCGTAAAAGACGGAATAGAACACGGAGACGCAGACAAAACCATCCAGGACTTCACAATAGCCGTGGAAAGATTCGCAAATATGGGCTAAGCATGAGCGGTGCTTAAATATGAAAATAGGGCGTGTGAAAAAACTTTCATTTTTTCACACGTCTTTTTCTTTTGTGGATAAAACAGATATTTTCTCAAGAAAAG
>CAKSBC010000010.1 GCA_934438085.1 uncultured Lachnospiraceae bacterium | reverse complement strand
ATAAAAGAAGGACCTTGGGCTCTTATGTACCCTTGGTCCTTCTTTTTTCTGAGCTATGCTTTTTTCACAGCCCCTTTAAGATACTTTATTTATTTTTAGCTGCCTTTTTCTCTGCCTTGGCTTTTTCTTTGCGGCGCTTTTCGATCATCTTTTCTGTAGGTACTGCACCCTTTGTGATCTCTGTCAGATATGCTCCGCTTATCTTGCCCTGGATAGTAACCTTGAGCGGTATCTGCTCGAATACGTTTTTCTCACACATGAGGTTAACGATCTTTGGTCCTATCTTTGCCTTTACAACATATACGCTTAAGTGTCTTAAGTATATAGGAGTTTTCTCATATACCTCTGCAGGAAACGGTGCAGCCTTAAGCTTCATTTTCTTTTTATCGATAGCAAGCAGTGAAACTGTCTGTGAATAGGTATCTATAGCTTTCTGAGATTCAGCCTGTCTGATCTGCAGCTTCTGACCGAAATGATATAAGAGAAACAGTGCAATAGCTGCTATTATCAGAAGAACTGCCAGTATTGTTAAAAATGTTTGCATGATGATATCCTCCCAAGGGCATATTATCGATATTATACCATTGAATTGACAAAAAGACAAGAAAAATCGCTTGACGTGTCTTGATGAAAGTGGTATTCTGAAAGATGCATTATTATGGCATGGTGGGCTCTAATGCCCTAATATTTTACTACCTACGCTGTATATTTGCAAGAGCGAACTAATGATACAATCAACTAACAATTATCAAGGGGTGGAGAATATCTATGGATAAAAGCAGAATGCATCCAGTCAAGGCCGGCAAAAGTATGAGAATGAGCTTCTCCGAAGCAAAAGAAGTTCTCGAAATGCCAAACCTGATTGAAATTCAGACGAATTCCTACAACTGGTTCCTCACTGATGGACTGAAAGAAGTATTTAATGATATTTCACCTATCACTGACTTCACAGGACACATGAGTCTGGAATTTATCGACTTTACTCTCTGCAGAGATGAAGTAAAGTACACCATTGAAGAATGTAAGGAAAGAGATGCTACCTATGCGGCACCATTAAAGGCCAAGGTACGCCTTATCAACAATGATAAGGATGAAATCAATGAGCATGATATCTTCATGGGCGATCTTCCGCTGATGACAGATACTGGTTCCTTCGTTATCAACGGTGCTGAACGAGTTATCGTTTCACAGCTTGTAAGAAGCCCTGGTATATATTACGAAATAGGACATGATAAGCTCGGAAAGGAGCTTTATTCCTGTACTGTAATTCCTAACAGAGGAGCATGGCTCGAGTATGAGACAGACTCCAATAATATCTTCTGGGCGCGTGTGGATCGTACCAGAAAGGTGCCTGTAACTGTCCTTATCAGAGCTCTCGGCATAGGCACAAATCGTGAGATTATAGAGCTTTTCGGCGAGGAGCCAAAGCTTATCGATACCATGACCAAGGATGCCTCAGAGAACTATCAGGACGGTCTTCTTGAGCTTTACAAGAAGATCAGACCGGGCGAGCCGCTTTCTGTTGATTCAGCAAAGTCACTGCTTAATTCCATGTTCTTCGATCCTAGACGATATGATCTTGCAAAGGTCGGAAGATATAAGTTCAATAAGAAGCTTATGTACAGAAATCGTCTGAACGGCAAGATCCTTGCAGAAGATGTTGTTGACATGACAACAGGAGAGATCATAGCTGCAGCAGGAGCTACTCTTGACAAGGAGCTTTGCGACCGCATTCAGAATACCGGCTGTGTAAGCATTAATGTAAGAGGCATCATGGATGCTGAGAATGCTGAAGGCCGTATTGTAAGAGTCCTTTCCAACCGTATGGTAGATCCTAAGGCATACATGGACTTCGATCCTGAAGAGATAGGCATACACGAGTGGGTATATTATCCGGTACTCAGGGAGATACTTGATGAGTGCGAGGGCGTAAGCGAAGATGAGCTTAAGGCAGCGCTTAAGAAGAGAGTATCAGATCTTGTTCCTAAGCACATTACAATAGAAGATATTCTTACATCTATAAACTACAACCTTCATTTAGAGGAAAATATAGGCAATGCAGACGATATCGACCACCTCGGAAATCGTCGTATCCGTGCGGTAGGTGAACTTCTTCAGAATCAGTACCGTATCGGTTTAAGCCGTATGGAGAGAGTTGTAAGAGAGCGTATGTCTACTCAGGACATCGATGAAATTACACCTCAGTCTCTTATCAACATCAAGCCTGTTACAGCAGCTGTCAAGGAATTCTTTGGTTCATCACAGCTTTCACAGTTCATGGATCAGAACAACCCGCTGTCAGAGCTTACACACAAGAGACGTCTTTCAGCACTTGGTCCTGGTGGTCTTTCAAGAGACCGTGCCGGATTCGAGGTTCGAGACGTTCACTATACACATTACGGACGTATGTGCCCTATCGAGACACCTGAAGGACCTAACATCGGTCTTATCAACTCACTTGCATCATATGCCCGCATTAATGAATACGGCTTTATCGAGGCACCTTACCGTATCGTAGATAAGACAGATGCTCAGAATCCTATAGTAACAGATGAGATCATCTATCTTACAGCAGACGAAGAGGATAACTACAGAGTAGTACAGGCTAACGAGCCGCTTGACGAAGAGGGACATTTCGTTAATAAGAATGTTTCCGGTCGTTTCAGAGAGGAAACAACAAGCTTCCCTCGTGCTAAGGTAGACCTTATGGACGTATCTCCGAAGATGCTTCTTTCAGTTGCTACATCCATGATACCGTTCCTTGCAAACGATGACCCTACACGTGCGCTCATGGGATCGAACATGCAGCGTCAGGCAGTGCCGCTTCTCAAGACAGAGGCATCTGTTATTGGTACCGGTATCGATGATAAGGTTGCCAAGGACTCAGGCGTGTGCGTTGTTGCTAAGGCAGACGGAACAGTAAAGACTGTTTCATCAAACAGCATAGAGGTCGTTAATGACGACGGAAAGACAGAAGTATATCGTCTTACCAAGTTCATGCGTTCTAACCAGTCAAACTGCTACAACCAGAGACCTATCGTATATGCAGGCGACAAGATCAAAAAGGGTGAGATCATTGCTGACGGACCTTCAACATCTAACGGAGAGATAGCACTCGGAAAGAACCCGCTTATCGGATTCATGACATGGGAAGGCTATAACTACGAGGATGCTGTTCTTCTTTCAGAAAGACTTGTTCAGGACGATGTATACACCTCTATCCATATAGAAGAATATGAGTGTGAAGCAAGAGATACTAAGCTCGGACCTGAGGAAATAACTAAGGATGTACCTGGTGTCGGTGACGATGCACTCAAGAATCTTGACGATCGAGGAATCATCCGTGTAGGTGCAGAGGTTCGTGCTGGCGACATTCTTGTCGGTAAGGTTACTCCTAAGGGAGAGACAGAGCTTACACCTGAGGAAAGACTTCTTCGTGCTATTTTTGGAGAAAAGGCCAGAGAGGTTCGTGATACATCACTCAAGGTTCCTCACGGAGCATACGGCATAATCGTTGATGCCAAGGTATTTACAAGAGAAAATTCTGACGAGCTTTCACCTGGTGTAAGCGAATCAGTAAGAATTTATATAGCTCAGAAACGTAAGATCGGCGTCGGAGATAAGATGGCCGGACGTCACGGAAATAAGGGTGTCGTTTCAAGAGTTCTTCCTGTAGAGGATATGCCATATCTTCCGAACGGACGTCCGCTCGATATCGTACTTAACCCGCTCGGCGTTCCTTCACGAATGAACATAGGACAGGTACTTGAGCTTCACTTAAGCCTTGCTGCCAAGGCTCTCGGCTTCAATGTATCAACTCCTATCTTTGAGGGAGCAAACGAGAAGGATATCCAGAACAGCCTTGAGATGGCAAATGACTATGTTAACGGAACCTGGGAAGACTTCCAGGCAAAGTATCAGGATGTACTTAAACCTGAGGCAATGCAGTATCTCGGCGACCATCTTGAGCACAGAGAGCTCTGGAAAGGTGTTCCGATCAGCCGTGACGGAAAAGTTCGTTTAAGAGACGGACGTACAGGAGAGTTCTTCGATTCACCTGTAGCAGTAGGACATATGCATTATCTTAAGCTTCATCACCTTGTTGATGATAAGATCCATGCACGTTCGACAGGTCCTTACTCACTCGTTACACAGCAGCCGCTCGGAGGTAAAGCTCAGTTCGGCGGACAGCGTTTCGGAGAGATGGAGGTTTGGGCTCTTGAGGCATATGGCGCAGCCTATACTCTTCAGGAGATCCTTACTATGAAGTCTGATGACGTTGTAGGACGTGTAAAGACATATGAGGCGATCATAAAGGGAGAGAACATACCTAAGCCTGGTATTCCGGAGTCATTCAAGGTCCTTATCAAGGAGCTTCAGTCACTCTGCATGGATATCAAGGTCCTCAAGGATGACGGAACCGAAGTTGAACTCAAGGAGAATCTTGAGGAGACAGACAGAGATCTTCACAGACTTCTTGAAGGCGGAGATCGCAACTCATACAGAGATCATGAGAGAGAAAATCTCGGAAACTACGGATACACAGCGCAGGAATTCAATAAGTCCGGCGAGCTTGAGAACGTAGAGGACGAGGACGAGAGCGAAAGCGAGAACGAATTTGATGAGGTCTTAGATGAGGCCGAGGCAGATGAGTTTGCAGCAGAGGCGGATAATGACAACAATTTTGATGAATAATTAATAAGGAGAAGACATGGCACAGACACAGGATACATACGAACCTATGACTTTTGATGCGATAAGAATAGGCCTTGCATCTCCTGAAAAGATACTTAAATGGTCACACGGCGAGGTTACAAAGCCAGAAACTATCAACTACCGAACATTAAAGCCTGAGAAAGACGGACTTTACTGCGAGAGGATCTTCGGACCTACCAAGGACTGGGAATGCCACTGCGGAAAGTTCAAGAAGATAAGATTCAAGGGCGTTGTCTGCGACAGATGCGGTGTTGAGGTTACAAAGTCTACAGTAAGACGTGAAAGACTCGGACATATCAAGCTTGCCGCACCTGTATCGCATATATGGTATTTCAAGGGAATTCCGTCAAGGATGGGTCTTATCCTTGATATTTCCCCAAAGGTACTTGAGAAGGTTCTTTACTTTGCATCATATATCGTACTTGATCCGGGAGAGACATCTCTTTCATACAAGCAGGTACTTTCTGAGAAAGAGTATCGTGATGAGATAGAAAAGAACGGCTATGGTACATTCCGAGTAGGAATGGGAGCTGAGGCTGTATTAGAGCTTCTTAAGAACATTGACCTCGAGAAAGAATCAGAGGAGCTTAAGGCTGAGCTTAAGGACAGCTCAGGACAGAAGCGTGCTCGTATCGTAAAGAGACTTGAGGTTACAGAGGCATTCAGAACTTCAGGCAACAGACCTGAGTGGATGATCCTTACTGTTATTCCGGTAATACCGCCGGATATCAGACCTATGGTACAGCTTGACGGAGGAAGATTTGCTACTTCCGACCTGAATGATCTGTACAGAAGGATAATCAACAGAAACAACAGACTTGCAAGACTTCTTGAGCTCGGCGCACCTGAGATCATCATCAGAAACGAGAAGAGAATGCTTCAGGAGGCTGTTGATGCACTTATAGATAACGGACGCCGCGGAAGACCTGTTACAGGTCCCGGAAACAGAGCGCTTAAGTCACTTTCGGATATGCTTAAGGGTAAACAGGGACGTTTCCGTCAGAACCTTCTCGGAAAGCGAGTTGACTATTCAGGACGTTCTGTTATCGTCGTAGGACCTGAGCTTAAGATCTATCAGTGCGGTCTCCCTAAAGAGATGGCTATAGAGCTCTTCAAGCCTTTCGTTATGAAGGAGCTTGTTGAGAATGGTCCTGCACATAATATCAAGGCAGCAAAGAAGATGGTAGAACGTCTTGAGCCTGAGGTTTGGGACGTTTTAGAGGACGTTATCAAGGAGCATCCTGTAATGCTGAACCGTGCACCTACTCTGCACAGACTCGGTATTCAGGCATTTGAGCCTATCCTTGTAGAGGGTAAGGCTATAAAGCTACATCCGCTCGTATGTACAGCGTTCAACGCCGACTTCGACGGAGACCAGATGGCTGTCCATCTTCCTATATCACTTGAGGCTCAGGCAGAGTGCCGCTTCATGCTTCTTTCACCAAACAACCTGCTTAAGCCTTCGGACGGTGGTGTTGTTGCGGTTCCTTCACAGGATATGGTACTTGGTATCTACTACCTTACACAGGAAAGACCGGGTACAAAGGGAGAAGGCTCTGTATTTAAGAGTGTTAACGAAGCAATTCTTGCATATGAGAACGGCGAGGTTACTCTGCACTCTATGGTTAAGACGAGAGTCAGAAGAACAATGCCGGACGGCATCGAGCATACAGGCATCGTAGAGACAACAGTAGGACGCCTCATATTTAATGAGATAATTCCTCAGGATCTCGGATATGTAGACAGAACAGATCCTGCAAATGAGCTTGCACCTGAGGTCAACTTCCTTGTTAAGAAGGGAGAGCTTAAGGAGATCCTTGAGCGTATCATGAACGTTCACGGCGCTACAGAAACAGCGATTGCACTGGATAACATTAAGGCTATCGGATATAAATACTCTACAAGAGCTGCTATGACAGTATCTATCGAGGATATGGTCGTTCCTGCAGATAAGCAGGAGATAATTGATGAAGCACAGAAGACCGTTGATAAGATAGCTCGCGACAGAGCTCACGGACTTCTTACAGAAGAAGAGCGTTATAAGCTTGTTATCGAGACATGGAAGAATGCCGATGATCTTCTTACAGATAAGCTGATCGGCGGACTCGACAAGTATAACAATCTTAAGATGATGGCTGACTCAGGAGCTCGAGGATCAAGTAAGCAGATCAAGCAGCTTGCAGGTATGCGAGGCCTCATGGCAGATACTACAGGTAATACTATCGAGCTTCCTATTAAGTCAAACTTCCGAGAGGGACTGGATATCCTTGAGTACTTCATCTCAGCTCACGGAGCACGTAAGGGACTTTCAGATACAGCTCTTCGTACAGCCGACTCAGGATACCTTACAAGACGTCTTGTAGACGTATCACAGGATCTTATTATCAGAGAGGAAGACTGTGCTGTAGGCAGAGACGAGCTTCCATGCATGGAGATAAAGGGCTTTGCAGACGGTCAGGAGCTTATCGAAAGTCTTGAGGAAAGAATTACCGGAAGATATATTGCTGAGACGATTATCGATCCTGAAACAAAGGATATAATTATCAAGGCAAACCACCTCTGCACCGTAGACAAGGCAAAGAGAGTTATCAAAGCGCTTGATAAGATGGGTCGTGATTCTGTTAAGATCCGTACAGTTCTTACCTGCCGTTCAAAGGTCGGAGTTTGTGCTAAGTGTTATGGTGCAAACATGGCCACAAGAACACCTGTTCAGGTTGGTGAGGCTGTAGGTATCATCGCAGCTCAGTCTATCGGTGAGCCTGGTACACAGCTTACCATGCGTAACTTCCATACCGGGGGTGTCGCATCAAACCAGGATATCACACAGGGTCTTCCTAGAGTAGAGGAGCTTTTCGAGGCAAGACGCCCTAAGGGACTTGCTATAATTTCAGAGATACCTGGACTTGTAAGCTTTAAGGAAACCAAGAAGAAGCGTGAGATAACCGTTACCAATCAGGAAGACGGAGAGTCAAAAACCTATCTTATTCCTTACGGATCAAGACTTAAGGTTACAGACGGCGATGTTATAGAGGCCGGTGACGAGATCACAGAAGGTTCTGTTAATCCTCACGACATACTTCGCATCAAGGGTGTAAGAGCCGTACAGGACTACATGCTTCGAGAAACACAGCGTGTTTACAGACTTCAGGGTGTTGATATCAACGATAAGCATATCGAGATGATAGTTCGTCAGATGATGAAGAAGGTAAGGATCGAGAATCCTGGAGATTCAGAGTTCCTTCCTGGAATCACAGTTAATCTGCTTGATTTCAATGAGACAAACGAGCAGCTTATCGCAGAAGGCAAGACTCCGGCAGAGGGTCAGGTAACAATGCTTGGTATTACTAAGGCATCACTTGCTACAGACTCATTCCTTTCAGCAGCTTCCTTCCAGGAGACTACAAAGGTCCTCACAGAGGCAGCTATAAACGGAAAGGTCGATCACCTGAACGGTATCAAGGAGAACGTTCTTATAGGAAAGCTTATCCCGGCAGGTACCGGAATAAGAGAGTACAGCGATATAGAGCTTTCAACAGATGTGCCTGAGGAACCAGTACAGCCTGAGAATGATGATATTATCGGAGCTTCATCAGATTATATTGCAGACGAAAATGATGCAATCGTTGATGAGACAGAAGCAGATGATGATATCATTATCGGAGATGACAGCATTGACGAGTGATTTTCATGTAAAATCAACGAAAATACTTGACTTATAACAGCATAAATACTATTATTATATGGCGCATGTTCAGACATGCGTCATATTTTGTGTAGAAATACAACCATCAATTCTGAAAGGAGGTAAATTCAATGCCTACATTTAACCAGCTGGTTAGAAACGGAAGAAAGTCTTCTGTTAAGAAGTCAACAGCACCAGCACTTCAGAGAGGATTCAATTCCCTCAAGAAGAAAGCTACTGATGAGTCAGCTCCTCAGAAGCGCGGTGTGTGCACAGCTGTCAAGACAGCTACACCTAAGAAGCCTAACTCAGCACTTCGTAAGATTGCCAGAGTACGTCTTTCAAACGGTATCGAAGTAACAAGCTATATTCCGGGAGAGGGTCACAACCTTCAGGAGCACAGCGTTGTTCTTATCCGTGGAGGCCGTGTTAAGGATCTTCCTGGTACACGTTACCACATTGTAAGAGGAACACTCGATACAGCAGGCGTTGCAAACCGTAAGCAGGCACGTTCTAAGTACGGTGCAAAGAGACCTAAGGACAAAAAGTAATTAATGAAACACTTCGGAATTGAGATAAATGGTTGTAAAACTCATAGATGTCTCACTTCTGAGAGTACCGATGATCTAATGTACTAATAATTAAGGAGGGAAGAAATGCCACGTAAAGGACATACTCAAAAGAGAGACGTTCTGGCAGATCCGATCTACGGAAATAAGGTTGTAACAAAGCTTATTAACCAGATCATGCTTGACGGTAAGCGCGGAACTGCACAGAAGATCGTTTATGGCGCATTCGAGCAGGTAGAAGCTAAGACAGGAAAGCCTGCACTTGAGGTATTTGAAGAGGCCATGAACAACATCATGCCTGTTCTTGAAGTTAAGGCTAAGCGTATCGGTGGTGCTACATATCAGGTACCTATCGAGGTTAAGCCGGAGAGAAGACAGGCTCTTGGCCTTCGCTGGATCACAACTTTTTCACGTAAGAGAGGCGAGAAGACCCAGAAGGACAGACTTGCAAATGAAATAATGGACGCTGCCAATAATACAGGCGCTTCCGTAAAGAGAAAAGAAGAGATGCATAGAATGGCTGAGGCCAATAAGGCATTTGCTCACTATCGTTTCTGATTTTCATAAAAAGGAGCGTTAACAATGGGAAGAGAATATCCATTAGATAGAACCCGTAATATAGGAATCATGGCACATATCGATGCCGGTAAGACAACACTTACAGAGCGTATCCTTTATTACACAGGTGTAAACTATAAGATCGGTGATACACACGAAGGAACTGCTACCATGGACTGGATGGCTCAGGAGCAGGAGCGTGGTATAACCATCACATCAGCAGCTACAACATGCCATTGGACAAAGCATAAGAACAACAAGCCGGATCCGAATGCTCTTGAGCATCGTATCAACATCATCGATACTCCTGGTCACGTTGACTTCACTGTAGAGGTTGAGCGTTCACTGAGAGTACTTGACGGCGCAGTAGGCGTGTTCTGCGCAAAGGGCGGTGTTGAGCCACAGTCTGAGAACGTATGGAGACAGGCAGACACATATAACGTACCTCGTATGGCTTTCATCAACAAGATGGATATACTTGGTGCCAACTTCTATGGTGCTGTTGAACAGATCCGTACAAGACTTGGAAAGAATGCTATCATTACACAGCTTCCTATCGGCAAGGAGGATTCCTTCAAGGGAATCGTCGACCTTTTCGAGATGAAGGCATACATCTATAATGATGACAAGGGTAATGATGTTGATATCACAGAGATCCCTGATGACATGAAGGACGATGCAGAGATGTATCGTGATGAGCTTGTTGAGAAAATCTGCGAGCTTGATGATGAGCTTACTATGATGTATCTTGACGGAGAGATTCCTACAGAGGATCAGCTTAAGAAGGCTCTCAGAAAGGGATGCTGTGAGTGTACAGCAATTCCTGTATGCTGCGGTTCAGCATACAGAAACAAGGGCGTTCAGAAGCTTCTTGATGCAATAATCGACTTTATGCCGTCACCTATCGATATCCCGCCTATCGACGGTGTTGATATGGAAGGTAATGAGGTCGTTCGTCATTCATCTGACGAAGAGCCATTCTCAGCTCTTGCATTCAAGATCATGACGGACCCATTCGTAGGTAAGCTTGCTTACTTCAGAGTATATTCAGGAACTGTTAACTCAGGATCATATATTCTTAACGCAACTAAGGGCAAGAAGGAGCGTGTAGGACGTATCCTTCAGATGCATGCTAACAAGCGTACAGAGCTTGATAAGTGCTACTCAGGTGATATCGCTGCAGCAGTAGGCTTTAAGTTCACCGGAACAGGTGATACACTCTGTGACGAGCAGCATCCAGTACTCCTTGAGTCCATGGAGTTCCCAGAGCCGGTTATCGACGTTGCTATCGAGCCTAAGACAAAGGCTTCTCAGGGTAAGATGGGTGAGGCCCTTGCAAAGCTTGCAGAGGAAGATCCTACATTCAGAGCTAAGACTGATCAGGAGACAGGTCAGACAATCATCTCAGGTATGGGTGAGCTTCACCTTGAGATCATCGTTGACAGACTTCTTCGTGAGTTCAATGTCGAGGCTAACGTAGGTGCACCTCAGGTTGCATATAAGGAAGCTATCACAAAGCCTGTTGATGTAGAGTCAAAGTACATCAAGCAGTCAGGTGGTAAGGGTCAGTACGGACATTGTAAGGTTAAGTTCGAGCCGATGGACGCAAACGGTGATGAAGTTTACAAGTTCGAGAACACTGTAGTCGGAGGAGCTATTCCTAAGGAGTACATCCCGGCTATCGACGAAGGTATTCAGGAAGCTATGAAGGCAGGTCCTCTTGGCGGATTCCCTGTACTTGGTATCAAGGCTAATGTATGGGACGGATCATACCATGAGGTCGATTCATCTGAGATGGCATTCCACATTGCAGGATCAATGGCTCTTAAGGATGCTATGCAGAAGGGTGCTCCGGTACTCCTTGAGCCTATCATGAAGGTTGAGGTTACTATGCCTGAGGAATACATGGGTGATGTTATCGGTGATATCAACTCACGTCGTGGACGTATCGAGGGTATGGATGATCTCGGAGGCGGAAAGATCGTTAAGTCTTATGTTCCTCTTGCAGAGATGTTCGGCTACTCAACAGACCTTCGTTCAAAGACACAGGGTCGTGGAAACTACTCAATGTTCTTTGATCACTATGAGCCTGTTCCAAAGAATGTACAGGAGAAGATCCTGAACGATAAGAAGAAATAATCCTTATTGAAAATAGGCGGATTATAACTTATAATAGTCGAGACTTAATTAATAATAACAATACTTTTATTATTCGTTTTGGAGGAAAACTACAATGGCAAAGGAAAAATTTACCAGAACCAAACCACATTGTAACATTGGTACCATTGGACACGTTGACCATGGTAAGACAACTCTTACAGCTGCTATCACAAGAACTCTTTCAGAGCTTGAGGGTACAGGTGAGGCCGTTGCATTCGATATGATCGATAAGGCTCCTGAAGAGAGAGAAAGAGGAATCACTATCAATACAGCACACGTTGAGTACGAGACAAAGAAGCGTCACTATGCTCACGTTGACTGCCCAGGCCATGCTGATTACGTTAAGAACATGATCACCGGTGCTGCTCAGATGGATGGTGCTATCCTCGTTGTTGCTGCTACTGACGGTCCTATGGCTCAGACAAGAGAGCATATCCTTCTTGCTCGTCAGGTAGGCGTTCCTTACATCGTTGTATTCATGAACAAGTGTGACATGGTTGACGATGAGGAGCTTCTTGACCTCGTAGAGATGGAGATCAGAGAGCTTCTTAATGAGTATGACTTCCCAGGTGATGATACACCTATCATCCGTGGTTCAGCTCTTAAGGCTCTTGAGGGAGATCCAGAGTGGGAGAAGAAGGTTCTTGAGCTTATGGACGCTGTTGATGAGTACATCCCTGATCCAGAGCGTGAGACAGATAAGCCATTCCTTATGCCTGTCGAGGACGTATTCACTATCACAGGTCGTGGTACTGTTGCTACAGGCCGTGTTGAGCGTGGTACACTTCACCTTAACGATCCGCTTGAGATCGTTGGTATCAAGGAAGAGATTCAGAAGACTGTTGTTACAGGTATCGAGATGTTCCGTAAGCTTCTTGATGAGGCTCAGGCTGGTGATAACATCGGTGCTCTTCTTCGTGGTATCAACCGTGACCAGATCGAAAGAGGTCAGGTTATCTGTAAGCCAGGTACAGTAACCTGCCACAGAAACTTCAAGGGTCAGGTTTACGTTCTTACAAAGGACGAGGGTGGTCGTCATACACCATTCTTCAACCACTACAGACCACAGTTCTACTTCAGAACAACTGACGTTACAGGACAGTGCGATCTTCCTGATGGAGTAGAGATGTGCATGCCTGGTGATAACATCGAGATGACAGTAGAGCTCATCCACCCAATCGCTATGGAGAAGGGTCTTCGTTTCGCTATCCGTGAGGGAGGAAGAACAGTAGGTTCAGGTAGAGTTACAGAGGTTATTTCTTAATCAAAGATTTAACTTATAATATCTATTAAATAACAGAGCGTGTGAAATCGTTAAGTCGATCTTCACACGCTCTTTACTGTGCACAAATATCAATGCATAGAGCAAAAAAACGATGTGCCGGATCACTGCCGGAACATCGTCTTAAATAATTCATATAAAGCTGAACATTGACGGTTGGATGTTTAGAAGTCACCGTCATTTAAGGTTATTTGCAGTTTAATCTTTCTGCGTTATCAGTAATTACCTTTAAGTGGTGGTGGAAAACATCCATATCTTCCTTTGAAAGTCCTTCGGTAAGCTCAAAGTTAAGTCTTTCGATAATATCACTTACCGGCTTCTCAAGAGCCTTGCCTTCTTCAGTAAGATGAACTATTACCTTACGTCTGTCACCTGTGTTGAAGGTTCTCTCGATCAGCTTCTTATCCTCAAGTCTGCTGAGTATACCTGTTACTGTAGATGAATCAAGATGTAAGGTTTCTGCAAGCTGAGAAGGCATTTGTTCATCCTGTTCCCAAAGACATTTTAAAGAAGCGTACTGAATCGGGGTTACGCCAAGATGATGAAGCTCCTTTTTAAAATATGAGAAAACTGCATTCTGAGAATGCGTTAATATAAAGTTAATACAGTCCTGTAATTTCATAATACTTTCTCCTTGAAGCACATTATAAATTTATCGTTTATTATTTGTCAATCAGTTACTTTAGTTTAATATATTTTGCACAGCAAATAATAGTAAATTTCGTATATTTTGCGCGCAAATAAAAAGGTATTTTAAAAATACAATATTATAAATAATTCGTATGCAAAATATATTGACAATTTTTTGTCGAACGGATAAGATTACGAGTGGAGAATACTACGAATAATTTTGAAGGAAAGCTTCAAATTTAATTGTAAGATTTTATGGAGGTAATTATGGATTTTAAACTTACCAAAGAGCAGCAGCTTGCACAGGAGTTATTCCGCAAATTTGCTGAGACCGAAATCAAGCCTCTCGCTCACGACATGGATGAGTCAGAGCAGCTTGACATGGAGCTTCTTGGAAAGATGAATAAGTATGGCTTCTTCGGAATCCCTTACTCAAAGGAGTACGGCGGAGCAGGCGGAGATAACCTTACTTATACACTCTGCATGGAAGAAGTTTCTAAGCAGGATGGTTCTTGCGGAATCACAATTTCTGTACATACATCACTCTGCTGCGCATGCATCGATATGGCAGGTACAGAGGAGCAGAAGCAGACATATCTTCGTCCACTCGTAGACGGATCACAGTTCGGATGCTTCGGTCTTACAGAGCCTAATGCTGGTTCTGATGTACAGGGTGCTCAGACAGTTGCAGTTCAGGATGGTGATGATTGGATCATCAACGGATCAAAGATCTTCACAACAAACTCATCATTTGCTGATACCTGCATCGTATTCGCAGTTACAGACAAGACAGTTCCTGTATCTAAGGGACTTACAGCATTCATCGTTGACCTTAAGCACACACCTGGCGTTGACGTTCAGGAGAACATCAAGCGTATGGGTATCAGAGCAGCTCAGAACTGTATCGTAACTTATGATGATGTTCGTGTTTCTAAGGACAGAGTTCTTGGTGAGGTTAACAAGGGATTCAAGATCGCCATGAAGGCTCTTGACGGCGGACGTATCGGTATCGCTGCTCAGTCAGTTGGTCTTGCACAGGGTGCTATCAACGAGACAATTGAGTACGTTAAGGTACGTGAACAGTTCGGTAAGCCAATCGCAGCTTTCCAGAACACTCAGTTCAAGCTTGCTGAGATGCAGACAAAGATCGATGCAGCTCGTCTTCTTACATGGAGAGCAGCTACAGCTAAGGACAACCACGAGGATTACTCTTCACTTGCAGCTATGGCAAAGCTTTTCGCTTCTGACGTAGCTAACCAGGTTACACGTGAGTGCGTACAGCTCATGGGTGGTTACGGTTACTGCCGTGAGTATCCGGTTGAGCGTATGATGCGTGATGCTAAGATCACAGAGATCTATGAGGGAACATCTGAAGTTATGAAGATGGTTATCTCAGGCGGCATGAATCTTAAGAAGAAGAAGTAATTGGGAGGGATATTTAAATGAAAGTTATCGTTTGTGTAAAACAGGTTCCTGATACTTCAGGAAAGGTTGCAGTTAAGCCGGACGGAACTCTTGACCGTGCTTCTATGCTTACAATCATCAACCCTGATGACCTTAATGCAGTTGAGGCAGCTCTTAAGCTCAAGGATGAGACCGGTTGTGAAGTTGTTGTAGTTACTATGGGACCTCCTCCAGCAGAGAAGATGCTTCGTGAGATTATCGCTATGGGCGCTGACCGTGGAGTTCTTATTTCAGCTCGTGAGTTCGGTGGATCAGATACATTCGCTACATCACAGATCATCGCTGCCGGTATCAACCACTTAGGACTTAACGATGATGATATCGTTATGTGCGGACGTCAGGCTATCGACGGAGATACAGCTCAGGTTGGACCACAGATCGCTGAGAAGCTTAACCTTCCACAGATCACATATGCCGGTGATATCAAGGTTGACGGAAGAGAAGTTATCGTTAAGCGTATGCTTGAGGACGGCTTCATGAACATCAAGATGAAGACACCTTGCCTTATCACATGTATCAAGGAGCTCAACGAGCCACGTTACATGAGCACATTCGGAATCTTCGATGCTTACAACAAGCCAGTAGAAGTATTTGATTATGAGACACTTAAGGATGAGCCACTTATCGATAAGAATACTATCGGTCTTCAGGGTTCACCTACCAACATACTTGTATCATTCACACCACCTCTTAAGGGTGCAGGTGTAATGCTTGAGGGTGCTGACAAGAACACATGCAACGAGCTTGCTGCTATTCTTGAGAAGAAGCACATCATCTGATGAAAGGAGATTATTGAATAATGGAAAATTACAATAGCGCAGATATTTCTGCTTTCAAGGATGTTTGGGTGTTCTGTGAGCAGCGTCAGGGAGTAGTTCAGCCTACAAGCTTCGAGCTTATTTCAGAGGCACGCAGACTTGCAGACGAGCTTGGATGCAAGCTTTATGCTCTTATTCTCGGCGACAAGGTTGCTGAGCACAGCAAGGAGCTTGCCGGCTATGGCGCTGACGGTGTTATCGTATGCGAGCATCCGCTTCTTAAGAACTATACAACAGACGGTTACACAAAGGTTATCGTTGACGTTGTTAAGGAAAGAAAGCCTGAAGTAGTTCTCTTCGGTGCTACATATATCGGTCGTGACCTTGGTCCTCGTTGTGCAGCTAGACTTCACACAGGTCTTTGCGCAGACTGTACACACCTTGATGTTAATACAAAGGTTTACCAGGACTTCCTTGGCGAGGCTTCTACTCTTGCTCCTGAGAGAATTGCAGGAACTGATACTGCAATGGTTATGGGCGAGAAGAAGGAAGTTGGACATGACCTTAAGATGACTCGTCCTGCATTCGGCGGACACCTTATGGCTACAATCATCTGCCCACGTTTCCGTCCTGCAATGGCAACAGTTCGTCCTGGTGTTATGAAGAAGGCTCCTTTCGATCAGGCAAAGGCAGACGCAGCAGAGATCATCAGACCGGAGTTCTCACTTGCAGAGTCAGATTTCGAGACAGAGGTTCTTTCTGTAGAGAAGGCTGCAAAGAAGCTTGTTGACCTTATCGGTGCTGACTATGTCGTATCTGTAGGTCGTGGTATCGCTAAGGATGTTGAAGGCGGTATTAAGCTTGGACAGGAACTTGCTGACGAGCTCGGCGGAGTTCTTGGCGGATCTCGTGTAGCTATCGACTCAGGCTGGCTTTCAGCTGACCATCAGGTTGGACAGACAGGTAAGACTGTTCATCCTAAGGTTTACATCGCTCTTGGTATTTCAGGTGCTATTCAGCATAAGGCTGGTATGCAGGATTCTGAGTGCATTATTGCAATCAACACAAATCCTTCAGCACCTATGTTTGAGATCGCTGACTACGGTATCGTAGGTGACCTTTTCAAGGTAGTTCCTATGCTTATCGAGTCAATCAGAGCTATCAAGGCTGCTAAATAATTTAAATCCATATTTACTCTTTTTGAAGGCAGGTCGTATGACCTGCTTTCTTTCGCTAAAACCGTAATATAAAATTAAGTGTACATTTACAATGCCTCATGTTAAAACAGTATGTATAACCATGGGTCCTGATCTGCTTTGCGGATAATTTGTTTAATCATATCGGGCATATATGAAAAATGAGCAGATTGCAATTTATCGACATGGGATCTAATAATAAAATCTTTTAGGAGAGTTATATGTCAAAGCATTTTTCAAATAAAAGAATACTGGGATTGATAATAGGCCTGGGAACGGCAGCAATGTCTTTAGGCGGAGTTTATGCTGCCGGTGAACTTACACATATCGAGTCATATGCGGCGACTGCTGTCAGTTGGAACAGTCTTAGTCTGGATACTGACGGAAGTGCGGCATGGGATGTAGGTATTCCTTCCGGCGAGGCTGTCGATAGCTATGAGATCAGACTGTCCAGACAAAAAGACGGAAATTGGACAGAGAATTATAAAACCTATAAAACTTCGGATAACAGCTATCAGATAAGCTTTTCAAGTAAAGGAAAATATCATATCAAGATCAGAGTAAAGTTTATCGGCGGAGCGTACAGTGACTGGTCGTTTAATTCGCCTGATGTCAATATTACTGCAGATGATATAGACTCAGACTCACCTTCAGGCGGAAATAACTATTATTATAACTATGGTTACGGATATTATCCTATGGGCCCGGGAAGCGGCTCGGACTACGGCTACTACGGACCAAAAGGGCCAGGTGAAGGTTCCTACAGCAATACATCTGTTATCAACACTGTGACTGGAAGCTATGTTAACGGAAATGCCGGAAAGGTCAATGTACAGTACCAGAATCCGGGTTCGCAGAACACCGCATCAGGCTGGATAAAAGAGGGCAACGGTTATTATTACAGATACGGTAACGGCACATACGCAAGAAACGGCTGGGAGAGAATCGATAATTACTGGTATTATTTCGATGCAAATGGTCTTATGAAGACGAGCTGGATTTATGTTAATAATAAATGGTATTATGCATTACCGTCAGGAAGACTTGCTACTTCAAGTTGGAACAATATAAACGAAAAGTGGTATTATTTTGATAACAGCGGCATAATGCAGACAGGCTATATTAATGTTGACGGCAAAACATATTACACAGACAGCTCAGGAGCGAGAGTTCAGTCAGCATATAATCCGGACGGTCACCTTTTTGACCTTAATGGCGTTATGATACGTTGAATAACTTGAAAAATAACTTTATTAATAGTAAGATATGGATTACTGCCTATAAACAGGCAGTAGTCTTTTTAATTACAAGGAAGTATTTTCCTTATAAGAAACAATGAAATGATTCAGAGGAGATGACGGGATCAATGGGTATTTATGAGGAGTTAGTTGAGCGCGGACTTATTGCTCAGGTTACGGATGAAGAAGAAATAAAGAACATGGTCAATAATGGTAAGGCTACTTTCTATATAGGCTTTGACCCTACAGCAGACAGCCTTCACGTTGGTCATTTTATGGCGCTCTGCCTTATGAAGAGACTGCAGATGGCAGGCAATAAGCCTGTTGCACTTGTAGGCGGAGGAACAGGAATGATCGGAGATCCGTCGGGCCGTTCAGATCTTCGTAAGATGATGACAGTAGAGACAATTCAGCATAACTGCGATTGCTTCAGAAAGCAGATGAGCCGCTTTATACATTTCGGAGACGGCAGCTCTGACGCTATCATGGTCAACAACGCAGATTGGCTGCTCAACCTTAATTATATAGACTTCTTAAGAGACATAGGAGTTCATTTCAATGTCAATAAGATGCTCGCAGCACGCTGCTATGTAAATCGTATGGAGCAGGGACTTACATTCCTTGAGTTCAACTACATGCTTATGCAGGGCTACGATTTCTACAGATTATTCCAGGATTACGGCTGCAACATGCAGTTTGGCGGTGATGATCAGTGGTCAAATATGCTTGCCGGAACAGAGCTTATCAGAAAGAAGCTCGGAAAAGATGCACATGCAATGACAATAACACTTCTTCTTAACTCAGAAGGCAAGAAGATGGGTAAGACAGCATCAGGTGCAGTTTGGCTTGATCCTGAAAAGACTACTCCGTATGAGTTCTATCAGTACTGGAGAAATGTAAATGATGCCGACGTTATAAAATGCCTTAAGATGCTCACATTCCTTCCGCTTGAGGAAATCAGAAAGATGGAGAGCTGGGAAGGTGCAGAGCTTAACAAGGCCAAGGAAGTGCTTGCTCATGAGCTTACAGAGCTTGTACACGGCAAGGAAGAGGCTGACAAGGCAGAGGCAGCTGCAAAGGCAGCATTCAGCGGAGCTTCATCAGCAGATATGCCTTCATACAATGTAACTGAAGCTGAGCTTACAGACGGCAGCATTGACCTTATCAGCATCCTTGTAAATGCAGGACTCTGCGGATCAAGAGGAGATGCAAGAAGAAATATCGAGCAGGGCGGTGTAACCGTAGCTGATGAGAAGATAACAGACAGCAAAAAGGCTTATACAAAGGATGAGCTTGCAGGCGACGGAATCATAGTTCGCAGAGGCAAAAAGAATTTCTGCAAAGTAAGTTTTTCGTAAGATTTTATTCAAGTCCTTCGTAAGGATGGCGTGCTATACTGTCACCATCATGAAAAGTAAGACTATTAAAATCATAATATTTACAGCCATGCTTTCATTGGCATGCTGTTTTACATCGTTTGCCGCAGGAAAATCAGATTTTCCTTTCAAGGTAGAATTTGATCTTGAAGAAGTAAACAGAGTTTGCTATGCCGGTCATAACGGAAGTACGGTAAATTATAAGGATGGCTTAGCTGTCCTGCCGGATACATTCTTTAATGTTGAACCGAACAAAGGCATAACAAAAGCAGATGTTAAAAAGTTATCTGCGAGTATCTCCGTAATATATGAGAAAAAAGATCAGACAGGCTCATATAAAGAAACAGTAAGAACATATGACGAAGGTGATCTTGCTGAAGGAGATTATTACCAGATCCTGTCAGAGAATACCATAGCGAGTCTTGAAGAAAGAGGAAAGCTCTACAGCGACACACTTCAGGGCGTGGTTATGACACTCAACTACGACGGAAGCGGTAAGAAAAATAAAACACTATATCTTTACATCTGCGACGAGGACGATTATTACAGTTTTCAGGATGCGGTACAGAATTAAAAGTATTTAAGGTCGGCGATTAACTCATATGAGCACGCCGGCCTTTTTGTTATGACAATGAGGAAGGAACAAATCAAGCTTGCTTGAATTTGTTTATGACGAATGTTAATCAGTTTGAAACAAGCGAAGCGGTTTCAAACATGATTACCTGAGGCGAAGCCGCAGGCATAACAAAAGGAGAAAAAGGAAAGAACAAGCCTAGCTCGCTTGGGCTTGATTCTTGCGAATGTGGGAATAAAAATGGCATACTATGACTTTATCTTCGGAGCACCGGGCTCCGGCAAATCAAGATACATTTATAAATGGCTGAGTGATGAAGCCAGGCTTCATCCGGATAAAAAGTATTTTCTTTTTGTTCCGGAGCAGAACACTCTAAAGGCACAGCGAGAGATCATTTCGATAAGCGAAG
Organism: uncultured Lachnospiraceae bacterium; assembly: GCA_934438085.1. Classification (GTDB taxonomy): domain Bacteria; phylum Bacillota; class Clostridia; order Lachnospirales; family Lachnospiraceae; genus Avilachnospira. The sequence goes on along the minus strand of CAKSBC010000010.1, from coordinate 53,660 downwards.
ATCACGGTATGCTTAATTTAGATGTGCTTTCATTTCAGCTATTGTTCTACAGAGTTATAGAAGAGCTTGGAATAACAGCTCCGGCGGTGCTTGATGATATAGGAAAAGCACTGCTCATCAGGAAGGCTGTTCTTGAGGTAAGCAGGAAAGAGGGGCTTAATGTTTATGCCGGCAAGGTGTCATCAAAGGGATTTATTGAGCAGATCAAGTCTCTGATTTCCGAGTTCTATCAGTATAATATTGATCCGGAAAAGCTGAGAAAGCTTCAGGAAGCTGCAAAAAGCCAGCTTCTTAAGGGAAAGCTAGGAGACATTGCCAATATATATGAGACATTTACAGGTGAATTAAAGGAAAGCAGGACTATACCGGAGGAAATACCGCTCCTTCTTTTAAAATACATCATGAGATCTGAGCTTTTAAAGGATGCGGTCATTGTTTTTGACGGCTATACAGGCTTTACTCCTGTGCAGTTAGAGCTTATAGGGCTGATAATGCCGGAAGCAGAAAGGCTTCGCTTTGCACTTACGATCCCTTCAGAGGAAGAACCGTACAGGTTCATAAAAGAGGATATTACAGATATATGGTGGCTCAGTAAGAAGAATATTGCTGCCTTAATTGATACCGCTTCCAAAGCAGGAGTAAGTCAGTCTAAGGACAGAGATATAAGGCTTTCTGAAAGAAAAAGATATGACGAAGGCATTTACATAAGAGAGGCTGCTGATCCTGTTGATGAGATAAGGCTGCTTGCAGGAAGCATCAGAAGGAATGCTTTGGAAAATGACATCAGATATCAGAGAATGGCGGTGATAGTTTCTGATCCTGAGGCATATAAAAATATAATCGGCAGAGAATTAAGACGCGCTGAAATACCGTTTTTTATGGATGATAAGAAGGCGGCGCTGGGTTCTCCTGCAATAGAGCTGATAAGAGCAGCCTGCGCCATGATAACAGGCTCCTACCGTTATGATGATGTGATGAGATTTATTAAAAATCCTCTCAATCTTATTGACGGAAAAGAACAAAGAGGTGCTGCCGATGAATTGGATAATTACTTAAGAAAGACTGGAAAAAGAGGAAGGAAGCAGCTGGAGGCGCTTTCTGAAAATGAATGCAGCGAAAATCTAAAGCATGTATTTGCACTTGAAGAGGCATTAAAAGAGGGAATATCGGCAGCGGATAAGACAGCTGCACTTGAAGCCTTTGCAGCTGATATAGATATAACCTTAAGAACGGAGCAGCTTGCAAAAGCTCTTGAAGAAAAGGGACTTTGGAAGGAGGCTTCCGAAAACCGAAGATTTGCGGGCCTGCTTCCGGAATTTTTTATCAGAATAAGTGAAGTATTAGGCGATGAGAATATAAGTACTAAAGACTATGTCAAGCTTATTGAGGCGGGATTTATCGATATGAAAGGCGGTATGATACCTGAGACCATGGATATGGTCATTATCGGAGATCTTAAGCGAAGCAGGCTTGATGATATTGACGTGCTGTATATAGTCGGAGCAAACGACGGATTTATGCCGAATGCAGTAACCGGAGGCGGAATATTTACAGACCGCGAAAGAGTCGAGATGGAGGAACTGGGAGGCCTTTTAAAGGACGGAGGCATTGAGCTTGCACCTGATGACAGGACTGACAGCTGTATTCAGGAATTCTATATCCGACTCATGATGAATAAGCCGAACCGAAAGCTTATTTTGTCTTATTCAAAAAACAGCAGTGAACAAAAGCCGCTTAAGCCTTCGACTGTTATAGAAGGACTGAAAGCCGAGGTACATTTTGAATCTGCAGATGAAGATAATATAGACTCTAAAGAAGATGCCTTGGAATTATTCACAAGGCTTATCAGGCGTGGAGTAACAGATGACAAAGTCAAGGTGCTTTACAGAAAGCTTGCGACAGATGAGGAATTTCATAAGAGAGCTGAGCTTGTATTGAAAGGCGCATTCATAAAATATGAAAAGGATGCACTTTCTGAAGAGGTATCCAAAAAGCTTTACGGAAACATATTAAGCGGTTCGGTCTCAAGGATCGAGGACTTTGAGAAATGCGCCTACAGACATTTCTTGGATTACGGTCTGAGACTTAAGGAGCGTGAAAGCTTTGACATAGAAGCAGTCGATATAGGAAAGCTGTTCCACGGAGCACTTGATGAGATATTCAGAGAAATCTTTAATGCCGGAAAACTTTTGAGCGAGCTGTCGGATGTGGAGCTCAAAAGCGTATGTGAGAGCTCGGTGGAGCGCGTTATTTCAGAGTATAGCGACAATGTCATGACAGTTACCGCAAGAAACAGATTTATTGCGGACAGAGTGCGCCGTATTACCTCAAAGACAGCATGGGTCTTAAGAGAACAGCTAAAAAAGGGTGATTTTAAAACTCTCGGAACTGAGGTTGAGTTTAAATACAGAGATGAGAACATTTTCTTTAAGGGCAAAATAGACAGGATAGATTACTGCCTTGATGAAGAAAATAATAAGACGTATGTAAAGGTCATAGATTATAAAACCGGCAGTACGGCATTTGACATAAATAAGACTCTTAACGGATTGCAGCTGCAGCTAACGGCATATATGGATGCGGCTATGAAGGAGACGGCAAAGCTTAAGGGAAGCATTGAGGGCGTGGCGCCGGCGGGCATGTTTTATTATAATGTCGCAGAGCCTTCGATAAAGCTGTCAGACATAAGAAAGCTGCGCAGCAATGATTCTGATTATACGGCTTCAGAAGAGCTTACCTTAAAGGAGCTTCGCATGAACGGAGCTGTTCTTAGGGACGATACAGCTGCAGAGCATCTCGATAAAGAAGCATGTGCCGAAGGTAAAGATGTGAAAACTGCCTTAAAGAGCTCTATGGTCATGAATCAATCAACAATGCCATTATCCGAAAGCGGCTTTTCAAAGCTTATAGCTTCGGTAAAGGACAGAATGCATACGGATGCGGATATGATACTCGCCGGAAACATTGACATCAAACCGTATAAATCGGGAACGGAGACGGCCTGCGATTACTGCAGCTATAAGGGAGTATGCGGCTTTGATACGGATATCAAAGGCTTTGGCTATAAAAGGATCAAGAAATTTACTAATGATGAGATAAATGAGTTTTTATCCGATAACGAGGAAGACGACAGATGAACTGGAGCGAAGAGCAGAAAAAGATCATAGGACTTAAGAATAAAAGTATTCTTGTATCTGCGGCAGCCGGAAGCGGCAAGACGACAGTTATGGTCGAGAGGATCATTGATATGATATCGGATGAAAATAACGATATCGATCTTAATGAACTGTTGGTCATGACATTTACCAATGCCGCTGCAGACGGCATGTGCCAAAAGATAGGCAAGGCTCTCAGAAACAGGATAGCAGCGGATCCTGATAACAAAAGACTTAAGCTTCAGAGTGCAATGCTTCCGAGAGCATCAATCTCAACTATCCATTCATTTTGCCAAAGACTGATAAAGCAGCATTATCAGCAGCTTGATATTGACCCTGGCTTCAGACTTTTGGATGAGGCGGAGTCGGTAATGCTGCGAGGTGATATCCTTACTGCGATATTAGAAGATAAGTATGCTGAAAATGCAGACGAAATTAAGGATGAAGCATTTAAAAAGCTTGTAAATACCTTTGAAGAAAAGAAATTTGATTCAAAGCTTACTTCGGTTATCAATAATGTCTACAGCTTTATCATGGCGCAGGCATGGCCGGAAAAGACTATAGAGGAATGGCAGGCTGAGTGTATAAGAGAGAAATCCGGAGATTATAAAGAAAGCCCTTGGTATAAGGAGTTTGAGGATGCTTTCAGGAAGGATGCGCAGATACAGGCAGAGCTTCTTTATAAGGCGTCTGAGGTATGCGATGCAGAGGATGGGCCGGCAAAGTACAAGGAAATAATAGAGGCTGACTTGGAAAAAGCAGAGACCTTAAGCCGTCTTTCTGGATATGAAAATATCAGAGAGTATCTGGGTGAAATCAGCTTCGGCAGACTTCAAAACACTTCTTTTAAAAAGGATGGTGTGGATGAGGGCAAAAAGGACTTTGTAAAGGATCTCAGAAATGACTTTAAAAAGTGGATATCATCACTTTCAGAAGGAGAATTCCTGCTTTCTGCAGATGAGCTTTCAATGCAGATAAAGGGCTCTGCGGAGCTTTCTTCAGCACTTTTGGAGCTTACCGCAGAATTTGCAAAAAAGTACAGCGAGCTTAAAAAAGAAAGAAATGTTCTGGATTTTAATGACCTTGAGCACATGGCATTACAGGTGTTGTATAAAGAGGATGCCGACGGCAATTTGAGACCGTCAGAGCTTGCCGATGAGCTTGCGATGAGTCTTAAGGAAATAATGATAGATGAGTATCAGGACTCAAACTATGTTCAGGAGGCAATTATAAATGCCTTGTCTGCGGAGCGCTTCGGACGACATGACGTATTTACTGTAGGTGATGTAAAGCAGAGCATATATCGCTTCAGAAATGCAAGGCCGGAGCTTTTTAACAGAAGATATGAGACATTTTCAGATGACGAAGCCTATGATGATGTGAGGATAGAGCTTAATGCCAATTACCGCAGCAGAAAAGAAGTCATCGACTCTGTAAATACCGTGTTCTTAAGGATAATGTCAAAGGAAGCGGCAGGAATAGAGTATGACGAAAGGGCAATGCTTAAATGCGGAGCGGACTATCCTTTCGGAAATGACTGTAAAACAGAGCTTTTATTCTTAGATCCTGAAGAAATCGATGAAAATGTTGATAACGCCGACAATGCAGATAATACTGAGGAGTCAAAAGAAGCGGATGAGACATTAAAAGCAGAGGAATTAGAGTATAAGCTCATTGCGAACAGGATCAATGCACTTGTAAAGGGATCGGAAGTAAACGGAGCATTTACTGTAAGGGATGCTGCTTCAGGGGAAATGCGACCTGTAAGATTCAGTGACATTGCCATACTTATCAGGAAGAAAAAGTCAGCGGAGCCGCTTATAGACATGCTCAGAAAAAACGGAGTACCGGCTTATTTTGAGGATTCGAAGGGGTACTTCGATGCCGCAGAGGTCAGAATGATGCTCTCGTTCTTAAATGTGCTGGATGATCCGCTGCAGGATATACCGCTTGTCAGTGTGCTGAAGGGACCAATCGGAGATTTTTCGGATAATGAGCTTGCTCTCATAAGGACGGCATTTGTCGAGGCACAGCCGGAGGACAAAAAGACGGAGCCGGGAGATTATTACAGGGCTTTGGAATTTTATGCTGAAAATGCAGATGATGAAGCACTTAGGAAAAAAGCTGCGTTTTTTTTAGCAGAGCTTACAGGTTTCAGAGACATGGCCGATGTAATGCCGGTGCATTTACTTCTTAATGAGATTTACATTAAAACAGGCTTCTATGCATACGCCTCTGCAATGCCTTTAGGAGAGACAAGACAAAAGAACTTAGACATTCTGATGAAAAAAGCAGAAGACTATGCGGGCACGGGATATCAGGGACTTTTTAACTTTGTCAGATACATAGAGACACTTAAAAAGTACGATACAGATTACGGAGAAGCGCCGTCTGCGGCAGGCAATAAAGATGTAGTAAGCATCAGCACTATTCACGGTTCAAAGGGACTTGAATATCCGGTCGTTATACTGGCAAGGGCAGCCGAGTCATTTGAAGGAAGAGGAAATGCCGACAGTAGTATAGCTGTGGAGGATGAAGGAATAGGAATGGACTATACCGACCTTGAAAGCGGCATAGTCTATCCGGGACTTAAAAAGCTGTTCCTGAAAAAGAAAAAGAAGTCAGAGGAAGCGGCGGAAGAACAGAGACTGTTGTATGTTGCAATGACAAGAGCAATGGAAAAGCTCATAATAACCGGTGAGGCAAAGGGAGCAGAAGAAAAGCTTGAAAAGCTTAAAAATAAGACCTTGCTGTTTGAAAGTTCGGCGTGCACAGCTGTAAGGGAAGGTCAAAAAGCAGGCAGCAAGCTTTCAACCGGAGTTGTTAATAAATGCAAGACATATCTGGACTGGATAATACTTTCCTGTGCAGACAATGACTATAATTTTGACATAAAAACATATACAGTTGCAGATTTAATAACAGCGGCCAAGGAAGAGCAGGAAGAGCTTAGAGACAGATATTTAGAGCTTAAGCATTTTCTGCTTGAGGACGGAAAAATTGAAGACGAGGCAGCAAAGACATTTTCCGAAAAATTGGACAGAGTATTTGCGGCTGAATATGCATATGAAGAAGAAACAAGACTAAAGCCAAAAATCTCAGTATCCGAGATCAAAAAAATGGCTATAGAAGAGCTTGAATCCGGAATGAAGGTCTATGATATAAATGACAATGCTGTTCCGGAGCCGTTATACATTTCGGCTGAGAATGCTTCCGGCGACATAAATAATGATAAAGATATTAAGACCGGCTTTGGCAGCAATGTAGAAGAAAAGCCAAACAGAGGAGCCTTGAAGGGAACCGCATTCCACAGAGCCATGGAGCTATTAAGCTATGAAGGAAGTGCGGAAGAACAGCTTGAAGAAATAATGAGATCCGAAAAAATGCCCGCTGATGAAAAAGAACTGCTTGATAAAGAAGCAGTACTCACATTCTTTGAAAGCGATATCGCCAAAAGAATGGCAGCAGCCAAAAAGAACGGAACACTAAAAAGAGAACAGCATTTCATGGCAGGCTTTCCGGCTTATACACTAAAAAGCGACCAAGAGAGCAAAGAACTGCAGATACTTCAGGGAATAATAGACGCCTATTTTGAGGAAGACGGAGAAATAATACTTGTCGACTACAAAACAGACAGAATAAACGATCCTGAAGAACTAAAAGACCGCTACAGGATACAGTTAGAGCTCTATTCCAGAGCATTAGAACAGCTTACTCATAAAAACGTAAGAGAAAGAATAATATACAGCACTTTTTTGAAACAAAAATATGTTCTATAATAATCTCGGATGAACAGAAGAAGACTTTAGCTGCTTGCAGATAAAGTCATATTCTGTTCAGACGAGTAAACAGACATGAGCAAAAAAGCGCGAAGCGCGATTTGCGAATGGCTGTTTGCGGGGTGCGAGAGTGCGAAGCAGGGGGACAACTTGATAACAAACGATTGGAAGGAGCCATTAGCTCCCGAGTTTAAAAAGCCTTATTACAGAGATCTTTACTACAAGGTCAAGGATGAATATGAGCATTGTCAGGTCTTTCCTGCGGCAAATGAACTATTCAGAGCATTTGAGCTCACACCTTTTTCCGAGGTCAAGGTCGTAATACTGGGCCAGGATCCTTATCACGGAGAAGGACAGGCAGAAGGACTTTGCTTTTCCGTAAAACCCGGCATCGGTATACCGCCTTCACTTGTAAATATTTATAAGGAGCTTAATGCAGAGCTTGGTTTAAAGATACCGGATAACGGCAGCCTTGTGCCTTGGGCAAAACAGGGAGTTCTGCTTTTAAATACAGTGCTTACAGTAAGAGCGCATCAAGCATTTTCACACAGAGGCATCGGCTGGGAGCAGTTTACTGACGCTGCAATTAAAGCTTTGAATACCGTAGACAGACCTATCGTATTCATGCTGTGGGGAAAGCCTGCAGGAGAGAAGGCAGCAATGCTTGATAATCCGAAGCATCTTATATTGAAGGCACCTCATCCGAGCCCGCTTTCTGCATCAAGGGGCTTCTTTGGCTGCGGACATTTTGTTAGATGTAATGAGTTCCTTACAGCAAACGGAATTCGTCCGATAAACTGGCAGATCCCGGATATAGGAAATATAAATTAAAGGCGCAGTATGCGTTTGATCAAGGAGTTTTTGAGTAATGGGTTTTATTGAAATATTAAAGGTTATAGTTTTTGGTATTGTTGAGGGCTTCACGGAGTGGCTGCCTATTTCATCAACAGGGCATCTCATTTTAGTGGAGAACCTCATCCATCTGAATCAGCCTGAGGATTTCTGGAATGTTTTCAAGGTCGTGATTCAGCTTGGAGCAATACTTGCAGTAGTACTTTTATACTGGGATAAGCTCTGGCCTTTTTCACCTAAGAAAACTGCTGCGCAGAAACAGGGAACATGGGTACTCTGGTTTAAAATTATAATTGCATGTATCCCTGCAGCAGTCGTAGGACTTCCTTTGGATGACATAATCGATGCACACCTCAGTACGCCGACAGTTATAGCAGCAACACTTATTATTTACGGTATTTTCTTTATCGTTTTAGAGACTGCTAATAAACAAAAAAGCTTTCCAATCAATAAGATATCAAGAGTGAGCTATAAAACGGCGGTATTGATAGGTGTTTTCCAGTGTCTTTCACTGATACCCGGAACATCAAGATCCGGAGCAACTATACTTGGTGCCATGCTGCTTGGCTGTTCAAGAGCTGTAGCGGCTGAATTTTCATTCTTCTTAGGAATTCCGGTCATGTTCGGAGCAAGCCTGTTGAAAATAGTAAAGCATGGCTTCGCATTTACCGGAGCACAGGTATTTATTTTGCTTTTTGGTATGGCCGTGGCATTCCTTGTAGCAGTGCTTACCATAAGCTTCCTTATGAAATACATCAGAAAGCATGATTTCAAGCTGTTTGGATATTATCGTATAGTACTCGGAATAATTGTACTTATATGGTTTACATTATTGGGTCACTGATCACAGCAATAAGTGAGTTAGCATCACAGGAGAGAAAATGTATAAGAAATTTCTAATAGGCGCAGGAAGCGCAGTACTTACGCTCGGCCTGGCATTTGCAGTAAGAGGACAGATCACTGCGAATGCAGGAGTAAATACAATATATACCTTTGAAACAAAAGCGCAGAATGGGCCGGGCTCAGCTAATGACGACTTTTCAATAGTAGTCGGAGTTAATCCCGGAGACAATATCGTGCAGGATAAGACTAAGGCACAGCCAAAAGCTGAAGTATCAAATACTGCTTCAAATGGCAGCATAACTACAAAAAACGGATATAAAGACGGAGATTTGATAGGACTTGATCAGGCATGGATATATGCTGACTTTTCTGCCATTAATTCTGGAAAGGCAGTAATGTATACCGCAAAGTCAAACCGCAGGAATAAGGTGGTAGCCGTTAATGCCGGACATGGAACAAAGGGCGGCAACAGTGTAAAGACATATTGCCATCCGGATAAATCACCTAAGGTAACAGGAGGAACTACAGCAAAGGGAGCCGTTACAGCAGTTGCCGTATCATCGGGTATGACCTTTAAGGACGGCACTCCGGAGGCAGCAGTAACTTTAAGAATGGCTCAGATCCTTAAGGATAAGCTTATTTCAGCAGGCTATGATGTGCTCATGATAAGAGACGGTGAGGATGTCCAGCTTGACAATGTTGCAAGAACAGTTATTGCCAACAATACAGCAGACATTCATATAGCATTGCACTGGGACGGAGACGGACTTGATAAAATAAAGGGAGTATTCTTTATGTCAGTGCCGGACGGACTTAAGAAAATGGAACCGGTCAGCACATATTGGCAGCAGCATGAGGCACTCGGAGCTTCTCTTATAGAGGGCTTAAAGGGACAGGGCATAAAGATATGGGGCTCCAATCCGCTTGATACCGATCTTACTCAAACCTCCTTCAGCACTATACCTTCAGTGGATATAGAGCTCGGAAACCAGTGCTCGGATCATTCTGACAGTGTCCTTAAAAAGGAAGCAGATGGACTTATGACCGGTATCAACTCTTATTTTGGATTTTAATACAAATCGCTTGCAAATATTCCTGAAGCTTGATATAGTATAACGCGAATATCAGCAGGAGGAATCGTTTAATGAGCTTTAGTTCACATATAAGATCATATTGTGATAATAAGACGGTTACACCCGCTGTATTTTTTGATTTCAGGTTTAGTGTTTATTATATTTAAAGGTAATTGCATAAGCAGTTACCTTTTTCTTTGTGCTTAGATATGAGGACATGGATCTGAAAATCAGCTATATTTATAGTTTTTGGGAGGTTTAAAATGGGGAATGACGGAGTTATAAGAGACGCGAGAGAGCTCGGCACACCGAAGATGCTCACACTCGGACTTCAGCACATGTTTGCGATGTTCGGAGCAACTGTACTCGTGCCTACACTCACAGGCTTAAGTGTATCGGCTACACTGCTTTTTGCCGGACTTGCTACATTGTTCTGTCACTTTGTGACAAAGAGAAAGGTTCCTGTATTTTTAGGATCATCATTTGCATTTTTAGGCGGATATTTCGCAATCGCACCGGACGGTAATCCGGAGCTTCTGCGATATGCATGCTTCGGCGTTGCCTGCTCAGGACTTCTCTATCTGATACTTGCGGCATTCTGCAAGGTATATGGCTCAAAGAAGGTTATGAGATTCTTCCCACCTGTAGTTACAGGACCTATAATCATAAGCATCGGACTTACACTTTCATCTTCAGCTATTCAGAACTGCACCACAAACTGGTTCATAGCACTTGTAGCTATAGTTGTTGTAATTGTCTGCAATATCTGGGGCAAGGGTATGGTAAAAATTATTCCTATCCTTATCGGTGTAGTTGCTTCTTATGTTGTTGCGGCTGTTACGGGCAATGTGGATTTTACGGGAGTAAAGGATGCTGCATGGATCGGAATGCCTTTCAGCTACCACAATACAGTATTCTCAATCTTCACAGAGGGCAATGCTGATAAGGGAATGCTTCTTACAGCAGCTATCACAATAATGCCTATCGCTATAGCAACAATGATGGAGCATATCGGTGATATCTCTGCTATCGGTTCTACAGTAGGTCAGAACTTTATCAAGGATCCGGGTCTTCACAGAACACTTATCGGAGACGGAATCGGAACAACTATCGCTTCACTTTTCGGTGCTCCTGCCAATACAACATACGGAGAGAATACCGGAGTTTTAGCTCTTACAAAGGTATATGATCCAAGAGTTATAAGACTTGCAGCTGTCTATGCAATAATCATTTCATTCTGCCCTAAGTTCTCAGAGCTTATTAAGGCAATGCCTGCAGCAACTATCGGCGGAGTATCAATGATACTTTACGGAATGATCTCAGCTATCGGTGTAAGAAACGTAGTTGAAAACCAGGTTGATTTTGCAAAGACAAGAAATGTCATAGTAGCAGCTCTTATTCTTGTTCTTTCAATCGGTATCAAGTACGGTATGCCTGGAGAAGCTATTACAATTCAGGCAGGCGAGATCACTATCGGTCTTACAGGACTTGCTGTTGCTTCTCTTGTCGGAATCATACTTAATGCCATACTTCCTGACGGCGACGTAAAGTTTGCCGAGGAGCCAAAGGATGCGGGAAGCCTTGGAAAGTATTAATGCTGAATTATAAATAAAATAAAGTGCGGTCTATCTCATGATGACAGAACACTTTTACTGCGGAAAAGATATCGCAGTAAGCTTCGGTTCATTATAGAGATGACCGCACTTTTATAGTGCTTTTTATGCAATTAGTTGATCAGACTTTCCATTCATCGGCAAGCTCATAGATAAGCTTTTCAGTCTTTTCCCAGCCGATGCAGGCATCTGTAATGGATTTTCCGTAGCAGTGCTCGGTCTCCTTCTGATTGCCGTCTTCAATGTAGCTTTCAATCATGAGACCCTTAACAAGATTTCGGATATCATTGTTCTGCTTACAGCTGTGAAGGATGTCTTTGCTTATTCTGATCTGCTCAAGATACTTCTTGCCTGAATTTGCGTGGTTGCAGTCAATGATGACAGCAGGGTTTTGGAGGTCGCGCTTTCCGTAAAGCTCTAAAAGCTCCTGAAGAGTTTCATAATGATAGTTAGGGAAGGTGTGACCGCTTTGGTTCTCATAGCCTCTTAATATTGTATGAGCAAGCGGATTACCCTTTGTTGAGACCTCCCAGTTTCTGTAAATGAAGTTCTGCTCAGACTGTGCAGCAGTTACTGAGTTAAGCATTACATTAAGATTACCGCTTGTAGGGTTCTTCATACCTACAGGAATGTCAAGTCCGGATGAAAGCAGTCTGTGCTCCTGATCCTCAACGCTTCGTGCACCTATAGCTATATAGGAAAGAAGATCAGAATTAAAACGATATGCCTCAGGATAAAGAAGCTCATCGGCACAGGTAAAGCCTGTTTCCTTAATGATGCGGATATTCATTTCACGGATTGTAATGATACCCTTAAGAAGGTCAGGTGCCTTTTCAGGATCAGGCTGATGAAGTATTCCCTTGTAGCCCTTTCCGACTGTACGAGGCTTATTGGTATAAACTCTTGGGATTATGAAGATCCTGTCCTTAACCTTTTCCTGAACCTTGATAAGTCTGGTAATATAATCAAGTACGGCATCCTCACGATCGGCAGAACACGGACCTATAAGAAGGAGCATCCTGTTATCGTTTCCTGTAATTATATTTTTAATGATCTCGTCTCTTTCGGACTTTATCTTTTCGAGGTCCTCGGTGAGCGGGAACATTTCCTTAAGTTCCTTAGGAACTATAAGCTTTCTGTGAAATGTGATATTCTTTTCCTGCATTTTAAAAACTCCTCTGCAATGATAATGCCACACTGTCCGTTCATACTAAAAAGGCAGAAAATGTCTTATATATTGATGAAATCAGTATAAAAAATGCTGATTGTACAAAAAATACAAAATTAAAACAATTGACATCATCGAATATTTATAGTAATTAGTTTTACTGTAAATTCTCGATAAATTCAATCGGATATTGATAAAGTTTATATCTGATACTGTTTTTTATAAAATACAGTTATATCAGGTTATATAGAGTACCTTACATGAGGTTATATTAGGAGTAGCACGCATAATGGCAAAAAATCTGGTCATAGTCGAGTCACCGGCTAAAATGAAAACTATCAAAAAATTCCTCGGAAGCAACTATACCGTGGACGCATCGATGGGTCACATAAGAGATCTTCCGAAATCTTCGATGGGAATAGACATTGAACATGATTTCGAGCCTAAATACATTACTATAAGAGGAAAGGGAGATCTGATAGCAGCCTTAAAGAAGGAAGCCTCAAAGGCAGACAAGGTCTATCTTGCAACTGACCCGGATAGAGAGGGAGAGGCTATAAGCTGGCATCTTAAGACGGCACTCGGACTTGAAGGCACCAATAAAGCGGCAAGGATCACCTTTAATGAGATAACCAAGGACGCAGTAACAAAGGCACTTAAGAGCCCAAGAGACATAAACATGAATCTTGTAGATGCTCAGCAGGGCAGAAGAGTAATGGACAGAATAGTTGGTTATTCAATAAGCCCGATACTTTGGGAAAAGATAAAGAGAGGCCTTTCAGCAGGACGTGTACAGTCCGTTGCTCTTCGCATGGTCTGTGACAGAGATGCGGAGATCAATGCATTTATACCGAAGGAATACCATACAGTAGAGGCATCTATAAAGAATGGAGCAAAGCGTGTAAAGGCAGGCTACTACGGAGAAAACGGCAAAAAGACAGCTCTTGAGGATACAGCATCGGCAGAGGCTATAGTAAATGATGTTAAGGATAAGACTGTTCTTGTAGCAGAGGTTACTGATTCCGACAGACAGAAAAATGCACCTTGGCCATTTACCACCTCGACCATGCAGCAGGAAGCATCAAAGCTTCTTAATCTTTCCACACAGCAGACCATGAGAGTTGCTCAGAAGCTCTATGAGGAAGGACATATCACTTATCTTCGTACAGACTCTATCCGTGTAAGCGATGAGGCTGTGGCAGCTGCAAAGGGCTATATTTATGAAAATTACGGTGAGGCCTATGTTTCTCATCGTCAGGCTTCGGGCAAGGCAGGAAGCAATGTGCAGGATGCACACGAGGCTATCAGACCTACCCATATAGAGAATACTCCGGCTTCTCTTAAGGATAAGCTCGGAAGAGATGAATTCAGACTTTATCAGCTTATATGGAAGAGATTTGTTGCAAGCCGTATGACCCCTGCAGTCTATGCACAGACGAGAGTAAGACTTGAGTGCGGAACTCATACATTTACAGCCGCAGGATCAAAGAAGAAATTCGACGGATTCTTAAGCGTATATAAGAGTGATTCCGAAGAGGATGAGAACAAGCAGGATCTCAGCTTCCTTAAAAAGGGAGACGAGGTAGTGTTTGCAAGTGTCGAGGATATTCAGCATTTTACAGAGCCGCCGGCACATTATACCGAGGCGTCTCTGGTAAGAGCACTTGAGGAGGACGGGATCGGAAGACCTTCTACCTATGCTCCTACCATCACAACACTGCTTGCGAGAAACTATGTCACAAAGGAAAAAAAGAATCTCTATGTGACAGAGTTAGGAATAGCTGTAAATGAACTCATGGTGACAGCGTTCCCGAATATTGTGGATACCGGCTTTACCGCTAAAATGGAGTCGGAGCTTGACAAGGTCGCTGAAGGACAGCTGAACTGGAAGAAGGCAATCGGAGACTTTTATCCGGATCTTGAAAGCTCGATAAAATCAGCAAGAGAAAACTTAGGACGTATAAAGGTTGCAGATCAGGTGACCGATGTAATATGCGATAAATGCGGAAGGAACATGGTCATTAAATACGGTCCGCACGGTAAATTCCTTGCCTGTCCGGGATTTCCGGAGTGCAGAAATACCAAGCCTCTGCTTGAAAAGATCGGAATGCAGTGCCCTAAATGCGGTGCCGAGATAGTTAAGCGCCGTACTAAGAAGGGAAGACTGTTCTATGCCTGCGAGAATCAGGACTGTGATTTTGTAAGCTGGAGAAAGCTGACCAAGAAGAGTCTTGAAGAGGCGGCAAATCAAGCAAACAGTTCGAAAGCTGCAGCGGCAAACGAAGCAGCAGCTGATGCAAAGAAAATGTAAATCAAAAAAATACATTAAAAAACATCGAAAATATCGTAGAAATCCTTATTTTACGCGGTTTTTAAGCATTTACAGCTTGATTTACAAGGCGAATCGTGTTAATCTTTATAGAGTTATAGTACATTTTTTCAAGGAGTGGACACAAGTCCACTCCTTAATCTTTGCGAAGGAATACGAATGAACACAAACTATTTAACAAAAACAGACGACTATATCAAACCTTTCCTTGATAAAAACGGCTTTACATTGATAAAGAGCGAATTTGTTGAGGAAGAGCATAATTGGTACTTAAGGCTTTATATCGACCTTACCGAAGAGGAGATAAATAAGCGTAAGGAAAACTATGAGGCAGAAAAGGAAGCAAAGGCCGATGACATTACAGGCATTGAAGACAGTGCACTTGTAAACAAGAGTGTCGGAGAGGATGACTTAAAGACTGACGAATATGTGCCGGGCATTGATATAAATGACTGCGCAAAGGTTTCGAGATATCTCGGAAAATGGCTGGATAAGGAAGATTTTATAAAAGAAGCATATACCCTTGAGGTTTGTTCTAAGGGATTTTTAAACAGCAGCAATGCTGAGGATAATGATTAATTAAGGAGAGACTGGGATGAATACCGAATTAAAGGATGCACTCGAAGTACTTGGCAAAGAGCGCGGCATACCGAAGGAGGCACTGTTTGAGGCGATTGAAAGCTCTCTGCTGACTGCCTGCAAGAACCACTTCGGAAAGGCTGATAACTGCATAGTTACCATCGATCAGAATACATATGATTATCATATAGAGCAGGTCAAGACAGTTGTAGACGAGGTTTATGATCCTGTTGAAGAGATAAGTCTTCCAGATGCGCTTATGATAGACAAAAACGTACAGCTCGGTGACAGCGTAAAGGTTCCTGTTGATTCACAGAAGTTCGGACGTATCTCAACACAGAACGCAAAGGGCGTTATCAAACAGAAGATACGTGAGGAAGAGAGAAACTCAATCTACCGTGACTTCATCGAGCATGAGCACGGCATAATGACAGGCGTTGTACAGAGAAATCTCGGCAAAAACATTTCCATTAATTTAGGAAAGGCTGATGCAATACTTGCAGAAAATGAGCAGATAAAGGGTGAGACCTTAAAGCCTAATCAGAGAGTTAAGGTTTACCTGCTTGAGGTTAAGAACAATCCGAGAGGACCTCGTATCTCAGTTTCAAGAACACATCCTGATCTTGTAAAATGTCTCTTCACCGAAGAGGTTTCAGAGATCAGAGAGGGCGTTGTTGAGATTATGGAGATTGCAAGAGAGGCCGGATCAAGAACAAAGATGGCTGTTATCTCACACGATGAGAATGTCGATCCTGTAGGTGCATGCGTCGGAGTAAACGGAACCAGAGTTAACTCAATCGTTGACGAGCTCGGCGGAGAAAAGATAGATATCATCAACTGGGATGAGAACCCTGCATTCCTTATCGAGAATGCATTAAGCCCTGCAAAGGTCATCTGCGTTGTAGCTGATGAGGATTCAAAGGGAGCAGTTGTTATCGTTCCGGATTACCAGCTTTCACTTGCAATCGGTAAGGAAGGACAGAATGCACGTCTTGCAGCTAAGCTTACAGGCTACAAGATAGATATTAAATCGGAAACTCAGGCTCAGGAGTCCGGACTTCTTGATGAGCTCGGCATGGAAGCTATGGGTGACAGTGAGTACGAGGACGGCGAGTATTCAGAGGGCATGGAGGAATATGCTGAAGAATATGATCCTGATTTAGAATACAGCGATGAGGAAGCTTCAGAGGAATATGAGGAAGCTCCAGCAGAGGCTGACGAGGATGCTGAAGGCGAGGCTGATATAACAGAGGACGCTGCAGAAGCTGAGTCAGAGTCAGAGACTGAGGAATAAAGAGGCGCCGAATTGACAGATAAACAAATCGGAAAGCTTATAGGGCTTGCCTGCAGAGCAGGAAAGCTGCGTTCGGGCGAATTTTCTGTGGAGGAATCCGTAAAGACAGGCAGATCAAAGCTTTGTATATTAGCTTCGGATGCTTCGGAAAAGACCAAAAAGCATGTACATGATATGTGCAGCTACAGAGATATTGCCGTTTATGATTCGGCATTTACAAAGGATGAGCTCGGACATTGGATAGGACGTGACGAAAGGTCGGCTGTCACCATTGAAGACAGCGGCCTTGCTGAGCATATACTTGAATTGACAGAGGGAGGTAATGCCTGTGGGAAATGAAAATAATGAAAATATAAAAGGTTCTGCAGAGAATACTCAGGGAGGAAAGTCAGCTGCACCAAAGAAAAAGCTGAACGTAGTATTCAGAAAGCAGAATTCAACTAGTATCAAGGAACTCCCGAAGAGACTTAAAAATGCTGCCGACGGCGGAGAACCAAAGGTTAAGGAAGACGTTCAGACAGCAGTTAAGAAGCCAAGACCGCTTCCTGCAGGTACAAAGCCTGTTAAGCCTGCAGCTGGACTTGCAGCTAAGCCTGCAGCACCTGCAGCTGAAAAAAAGGCTGAGGCTATGCCAAAGGAAGAGGTAAAGGAAGTAAAGAAGCCTGCAGCTGAGCCTGTTGTAAAGGCAGAGCCTGCAGTAAAGAACGAGGCACATACAGAGGCAGCAGCTCCAAGCGCTAAGGCAGAGGCACCTGCAAAGACAGAGGAGCCAAAGGCAGCAGAGGCAAAGGAGCAGGCAGAGCCTGTTAAGAAGCCAAGCCTTACAGATCCTATCGTGCCTAAGGTTAAGATAGTTAAATCCTATGCCAACTACGATGCTGCTGCAGTTATTGCCGAGGCATCAAGAAAGGCAAGAACAGAAAACAGCCAGAGAAATGCCACAAGAAACGGCGGAGACGGACAGAGAAGACCTCGTCCAAATGACGGACAGAGACGTTTCGACGGAAACAATCAGGGTCAGAGAGGCCAGAACGGTCAGAATCAGGACGCACAGAAGGGTGGCGGAAGAGGCTTTGCCGGAAGAGGTAATGCTGCACCTGGTCAGAGAGGCCCAAGACCTGCAGGAGGACCGCAGGGCGGCGGTAGAAGCGGTGGAGGAGCTCAATTTGAAGCACCTCAGAGCAAGAACCAGAACAGCAGAGGAAGAAATTCATACTCAGGCAAGGACAAGAAGGACAGAAGAGATAAATACGTTGATGATCTTTCTGCAGCAAACAAGCCAAAGAGCGGCAAGGGCGCATTCATAAAGCCTGAGCCAAAGGCAGAGAAGCCGGAGGATGAGATCAAGGTAATCACTATCCCTGAGACTCTTACGATCAAAGAGCTTGCGGATAAGCTTCGCCTTCAGCCAAGTGTTATAGTTAAGAAGCTCTTCCTTGCAGGAAAGATGGTTACACCTAATACAGATCTCAGCTACGAAGAGGCAGAGGAGATCGCAATGGAGTACGATATCCTTTGCGAGAAGGAAGTAGAGGTCGATGTTATCGCAGAGCTCTTAAAGGAGGACGAGGAGGACGAGTCAAAGCTTGTCACAAGAAACCCTGTTGTCTGCGTAATGGGTCACGTTGACCATGGTAAGACATCCTTACTTGATGCTATCAGAAGCTCTAACGTTACAAGCCGTGAGGCAGGCGGAATCACACAGCATATCGGTGCTTCTGTAGTTAAGGTTGGCGACAGATGCATTACCTTCCTTGATACACCGGGACACGAGGCATTCACAGCAATGCGTTTAAGAGGTGCTCAGTCAACCGATATAGCTGTACTTGTAGTTGCAGCCGATGACGGAGTTAAGCCTCAGACAATAGAGGCCATCAACCATGCAAAGGCAGCAGGAGTTGAGGTTATCGTTGCCATAAACAAGATGGATAAGCCTACAGCTAACCCTGATCTTGTAAGAAACGAGCTTTCAGAGTACGGCCTTATAGCAGAGGAATGGGGCGGTTCAACACCTATGGTTCCTGTTTCTGCCAAGACCGGAGACGGCATCAAGGATCTTCTTGACATGATCCTTCTTGAGGCAGATGTGCTTGAGCTCAAGGCAAACCCTAACAGAAGAGCAAGAGGTCTCGTTATCGAGGCACAGCTTGATAAGGGAAGAGGACCTGTTGCTACAGTACTTGTACAGAAGGGAACCTTAAAGGTCGGAGATAATGTCGTTGCAGGAGCCTGCTACGGTAAGGTTCGTGCAATGCTTGATGACAAGCACAATCAGGTCAAGAGGGTACTTCCGTCATATCCGGCAGAGATACTCGGACTTAATGATGTGCCTAATGCAGGTGAAGTATTCATGGTCTGCAAGGACGAGAAGGAGGCAAGAAGCATTGCCGAGACCTTCATTGCAGAGCAGAAGAAGCACATGCTTGAGGAAACCAAGAAGAAGATGAACCTTGATGATCTGTTCGATGAGATCAAGGCAGGTAATATCAAGGAGCTTCCAATCATCGTTAAGGCAGACGTTCAGGGATCTGTTGAGGCAGTTAAGCAGAGCCTCGGAAAGCTCTCTAACGAAGAGGTAGCAGTTAAGGTTATCCACGCAGCAGCAGGTAATATCAACGAGTCAGATGTTAACCTTGCATCAGCTGCAAATGCTATCATCATCGGATTTAACGTTAAGCCTGATGCAACAGCAAAGGCAAAGGCAGAGACCGAGAAGATAGACATGCGTCTCTACAAGGTTATCTACCAGGCTATAGAGGATCTTGAGGCAGCACTTACAGGAATGCTTGCACCTGTATACGAGCCGCAGAACACAGGAAGAGCTATCGTAAGACAGATCTTCAAGTCTTCAGGAGTAGGAATCATTGCCGGTTCATATGTAACCGACGGTGTGATCGAGAGAGGCTCAAAGGCAAGAGTATATAGAGGCGACAAGATGATCTTCGACGGAGACATCGCATCACTTAAGCGCTTCAAGGATGAAGTTAAGGAAGTAAAGACCGGCTTCGAGTGCGGAATCGTATTAGACGACTTCACAGATGTCGCAGTAGACGATACCATGGAAATATACAAGATGGTTCAGGTACCGAGAAAGTAATGCGGGAATAAGCAATTATAATCAGCAAAGCTTAGGCTCGCATACAGATACTTGAGGGAAAGCTTGCTTTCCCGAAAGCATCTGTATACGAGCCGTATATGAGCGCAGCTCATATATGCGTGATTTATCACGCATAAGCTTTGCTCGTATCATTCCATGAGCATGTAGGCGAAGCCGGAATGCGAATGGCCGCATGGCGAATGCATAATTATAGGGATGCAATTCGGAAACACAGGCTATGCGAGTTATGAAGCATTGTATATATGCGGTGCGCATGTAGGCGAAGCCATTATTTAGGAGTAGAAATGAAAAAAGGCAGCATTAAAAACAACAGAATAAACGGTGAGGTCATGCGTGAGCTTTCCGTTATCATAAGAGAAGAAGTAAAAGATCCGAGGATCGATCCGCTGCTTACTATCACCAGAGTTGAAGTGACGCCTGATCTTCAGTTCTGCAAGGTGCATGTATCATCTCTCGGTTCTGATGAGCTTCTTACGGAGAGTATTGAAGGCCTCAAGAATGCAGAGGGCTTTATCAGACGCGAGCTCGCACATACAGTCAATCTCAGAAAGACACCTATGCTGCAGTTTGTTCCTGACAGAAGCATGGAATACGCTATGGAAATGTCCATGAAGATAGAGGAATTAGCTAAGGCAGGCGGAATCGGACGTGCCGAGGCCGAGGAGTCAGAGGCGGACACAGATACAGAAAACGAAGAGAATGATGATTGAGCAGCTTACTAAAGAAAAATTTAATGAAGCGCTTCTTAAGGCAAAGACTATTTGCCTTTTGGGGCATATAAGCCCGGACGGAGACTGCATAGGCTCCGTCCTCGGTGCGTATAATTATATAAAAAATCTTCCGGGCGGAAGTGAGAAAATCGTTCAGCCATACCTTGAAGAGATAAATAAAAAATTCAATTTTCTAAAGAGCTCGGACATCATAAGCTCTGTAAGAGACGGCATTAAATATGATCTGGCTGTCGTACTTGACTGTGCAGATATCGGAAGGATCGGCAAATTAGGGTCATATCTCGAGGATGCCGAAAGCTCGCTTCTTATAGATCATCACATTACCAATCCGGGCTTTTGCGATATGGCGATAGTTCGCGGAGACGCATCCTCTGCATCAGAGGTGCTCTATACCCTGATGGACGAGCAGTATGTGGATAAGGCAGTAGCTGAATGCATCTATACCGGAATAGTTCATGACACCGGTGTGTTCAGACATAACAGCACACACAGAAGTACCATGGAGATTGCCGGGAAATGCATGGATTACGGCATTGATTTCGGAAGCATCATAGAGGATTCCTTCTTTGCCATGAACTTTGATCAAAAGGTCATGCTCGGCTATATATTGAACAATATGAAGAGCCGTTTTGACGGAAAGCTTGTTTACGGCTGGGTAGATATGGCAAAGCGCAAAGAGCTTGGTGCAGAGAAAATGGATATGGACGGAATGATAGATAACATGCGTTCCACGACCGGTGCCTTGGCCGCGGTATACATGTATGAAACACTTGACGGAAGAGTAAAAGCGAGCCTCAGGTCAAACTCCGATATTATTGATGTCAGCGTAATAGCACAAAAATACGGAGGCGGAGGCCACAAGCGAGCAGCAGGCTGCTTTGTCTCGAAGGATTTTAAAAAAAATATCGAAGAGATCGCTGCTGAATTCGGAAAGCAATTAAAGGCAGCTATATAATACTGATTGGAATTTGGTTGAAATTATGTCATTTTACCGCTACAACGGATTTTTAAATATATATAAGGAAAAGGGCTGGACCTCAATGGATGTATGCGCAAAGCTTAAGGGCATATTAGGCGTAAGACGCATAGGCCATGCAGGGACACTTGATCCTATGGCTGAGGGAGTCCTTCCGGTAGCAGTCGGACGTGCAACAAAGGATGTCGACAAGGTCGGGCATGAGGTAAAGGTCTATAAGGCCGGGATGCTCCTTGGTGCTGTCACTGATACAGAGGATATAACCGGAAAGCTGCTTTCGATTTTCGGACAGGATTTTTGCAAAACAGATGAAATCTTACAGTCAGAGTCAAAGGATGACAATGCAGCTAACTCAAATGCTGATTTTGTAAATAGTTCGTCCGAAGTGAAGGTACTTACCGAGCAGGCCTATGTGATAGAAAAGAACGGCGGAAAAGCTCCTGACGAAGCTACAGTAAAAGAGGCGATCCTTTCATTCATCGGAGAATATGATCAGCTTACACCCAAATATTCCGCAAGAAAGGTTAACGGAAAGAAGCTTTATGAATATGCCAGAGCAGGTGTTGAAGTCGAGCGCAAAAGAAAGCACGTGCATATTTATGATATCAGCATAGAAAGTATAGAGCTTCCGCATGTAGTATTTACAGTAAAATGTTCTCAGGGTACTTATATCAGGACACTTTGTCATGATATCGGAGAAAAGCTTCAATGCGGAGCCTGCATGGAATCACTTGTAAGAGAGCAGGTTGGACGCTTTAAAATAGATGATTCGATAAAGCTCAGCAAGGTGGAAGAGTTCAGAGATAAGGGCTCACTTGATGCGTCATTTACCATAGAGGCACCGACAGCCATATCAATAGGCAAGTTTGACGGCACACATGTAGGGCATCAGACGCTTTTAAAGGATCTTAAGAGACTTGCCGATAAAAAGGGACTTCGTACCTGTGTCATCATCTTTAAATTTGGAAAAGAAACCGTGCTTTCCGATCTTGACAGGAAAATGAAGATGGCGGAGCTTGGCATAGATTACAGCATTGAGCTGGAATTTACTGACGAGATAAAAAACACAACAGCTGAGGATTTTCTTAAAAATATCCTTATAGATAAATACAATATGAAGGCCATTGTAGCCGGAGATGACGTAAGCTTCGGAAAGGGAAGAGCCGGAAATGCAGAATTCCTTAAGGCTCATGCAGATGAATACGGCTACGAGGTAAAGCTTATAGAGAAGGTAACCATCGATCTCAAACAGACAGCGGATGATGCGGGCTGTATTGAATCTAAGGAGCCTTCAGAAAAGACAAGCTCTAATATTGAAGGAAAGGCTACAATTATTAGTTCAACACTTCTGAGAGCAGAGCTTTTAAAGGGAGACATGCTGCATGTCACAAGACTTCTCGGAGCACCGTATGCCATAAGCGGAGTCGTTATTCATGGAAAGCATATAGGAACAGATAAGCTGGCTATGCCTACACTTAACATAGCAGTGTCTGAGGATCTTATACTGCCGCCAAACGGAGTATATGCCGTAAGAGTCAACATTTATGACGACAAAAAGGGCAGCAGCATCCGTACGATGACCGGAATTGCAAATCTTGGTTATGCACCTACAGTAAATGAAGACGGAGCGGAGAGAACAGGTCTCAGACTTGAAACTCATGTTTTCGGAGACATAGGAGATTGCTACGGAAAATTCGCAAGAATCGAGCTTTGCTACTTCATCAGACATGAGAGAAAGTTCGATGATCTTGCAGAGCTTAAGCGTCAGGTGGCAGAGCATGACATTCCTGAAACAGAGAAATTTTTCGCAGGACTTATAGGTTGATAATGCTTGAAATATAGCGGATAATATGCTATTATTTTAAAGCTTAGCGCCGCGACACAGCTTTTCGATTTCCTTGACGGGAGCTTTGTTGACGGTTAGAGGACCGGACTGAAGCCGGTCAATAATTTGAAAGGAGAAAAGATATGATTTCAAAAGAGAAGAAGACAGAACTCATTAAGGCTTATGGTCGTACTGAAGGCGACACAGGCTCACCAGAGGTTCAGATTGCCATCCTCACTGAGAGAATCAACGAGCTTACAGCTCATCTTAAGGAGAACCCAAAGGATCACCATTCAAGAAAGGGACTTCTTATGATGGTAG
Organism: uncultured Lachnospiraceae bacterium; assembly: GCA_934438085.1. Classification (GTDB taxonomy): domain Bacteria; phylum Bacillota; class Clostridia; order Lachnospirales; family Lachnospiraceae; genus Avilachnospira. The sequence continues at coordinate 30,004 of CAKSBC010000010.1, read as the reverse complement.
GTAAGAGAAGAAGCTTACTTCAGTATCTCATGAAGAATGATCTTGAGGGATACAGAGAGCTCATCAAGAAGCTTGGACTTCGTAAGTAATTATTACGTTCCGCTTTATAACAAATCGTTTATTATTTCAAATAACTTAGATACAAAATTGCGCGCTTGCAGCACCGGGGAGCCGGTGCTGCTTTTTTGTAGAAATATTTACATTTGCAAAGGAAATGAATCATCTTCACGATTCATAGGGAAAGGTATAATATTTGCAGGTATGTGCTGCTCAGCTTCCCAAATAGTTAGTTTTTGCTGCATATTCATCCAACTTTCGACAGAAGTATAAGAATTGTTCACATCATGGAAACAACTGTGGATTATATATTTAGAAAATGTGAAAGTTTGGAGATACATATGATAAATATTCTTGTAATTGAAGATGATGAATCCTTAAGCAAGCTGTATGAGATCGTTCTGCATAAGGAAGGCTACGGCGTTTATAATGCCAAAAACGGCAGAGAGGCCTTTGAGATAATTGAAAATAAACATATTGATCTCGTTATGACAGATATTATGATGCCGGTTATGGATGGTTATGAGTTTATAAGCATGCTGAGAGAGCAGGATTCGAGGATCCCTGTGCTTATTGTGACAGCTAAGGATGACTATATGTCCAAAAACACAGGCTTTACTCTGGGAACTGATGATTACATGGTTAAGCCGGTGGATTTTGACGAGATGGTGCTTCGAATCAGGGCGCTTTTAAGAAGAGCCAATGTTATGGCAGAAAGAAAGCTTACAGTGGGAGACACTACTCTTGATTATGATGCATTTACAGTGGATGACGGAGAAGAAAGCAGCATGCTTCCGCAGAAGGAGTTTTTGCTGCTGTACAGGCTTTTGTCAACTCCAAACAAGATATTCACACGCTTTCAGCTTATGGATGAGATCTGGGGACGCGACTCCAAATCCGATCCGCAGACAGTCGATGTGCATATAAACAGGCTCAGAAAGCGTTTTCAGGATAATAAGGACTTCAGCATCGTGACGGTCAGAGGCCTGGGCTTTAAGGCTGTTATTTCAGCATAACGGGTGGCGAAATGTTTAAACATATCAGATTTTTTATGCTGCTCATGATAATAATAAGTGCTGTCATGATGGCAGCCTTTACGGCCACGGGGTATGTGATTTTTGCAATGCTTAAGCTTACGCCTGAAAACGGCTGGCAGATAAATCCGAGATTTTTGCAACTGATTGGCTTTACCTCGGCAGCAATTGTGGTGGCGGTGTTTGTGCTGAGCTACATTACAAGAAGATACTTTAAGCCGATTGAAAATCTCGCTGATGCCATGAATAAGGTTGCAGAAGGGGATTTTGACATTGAGCTTCCGGTAGGCGGCGGTGGGGCTGAGATCGACAAGATGAATCTTAACTTTAATAAGATGGTTAAGGAGCTTCGTTCTACGGAAACTCTGCAGTCGGATTTTGTTCAAAATGTTTCACACGAATTTAAAACTCCGTTGGCATCTATAAAGGGGTATGCTGTGCTGCTTGATGATATGGCTTCGGAGCTTCCGGACAACGGCAAAGCAAAGGAGTACACAGAGCGTATAATACATAGTTCAGATGCGCTTTCTGCTTTGGCAGGAAACATTCTCAGTTTATCAAAGCTTGAAAATCAGCATATAGTTTCGGAAAAAAAGACTTTTTCATTGGATGAGCAGATAAGGCAGGCCTATCTTTCGCTTGAGCCGCTTTGGGGGAAAAGAGACATTGAAATAGATATGGAGATTCCGGAGCTTAACTATACCGGAAATGAAAGTCTTATGTTTCAGATATGGACCAATCTTTTTTCTAATGCAATCAAATTCACTCCGGATAAAAGGACGATAAGTGTATCAATTAAAGAAAATACTAAGGAGCCGGGAGATATAGTAGTGACTGTGCGCGATACCGGAATCGGCATGAGTGAGGAAGAGCAGGCGCACATCTTTGACAGGTTTTATCAGGCTGAAACTAACCGCAGTAAGTCGGGAAACGGACTCGGTCTTACGCTTGTAAAGAAGATAACAGAGCTTTGTGGCGGACGTATTGCTGTAGAAAGTGCTCCGGGAAAGGGCGCGGCATTTACTGTCTGGCTGCCGCCTGTGAAGCTTTTGTGAATTCATGTTGAGTTTAAAATTGTTTAAATATTAGTTTAAAATACGATGATAACATTCAGAACCAGGACGTAAAAATCCCGGTTCTTTTTTGTTATGACAATTGGTCAACGAAGCAAAGGTTTAGCTTTGGCAGAGCAAAAGAAACAAAAGAGAAAAAAGGAAAAACGGAAATTTAATAAAGCAAAGAAAGAATATTAAAAAAAGAGGCAGTAAGGAGCAAAGGAAGTATGAAGAGAGTAACCATTGCGGCAGGAGTCGCGGCAGTAGTGCTGGCAGCAGCAATTATCCCGAGACTCACTAAAAAGGAACAGTTTGCACAGCCTGTTATGGATTCGGTGGTTGAGGTCGCTAATCCGGAGAGGGGAGACATTGCAGTTCAGTCTGCGGTCGTAGGAACCATAGGAGCCGAGGAATCGGTGTCTGTAAGTCTTAAGGCAGGCGGAGATGTAACGGAGGTTTATGTCAAGGCAGGAGATACCGTAGAAGAAGGCGCTGCCCTTTTCAGCATTGATACAAAGCAGGTCGACAGTGCCAAAAACAATCTGGATTCGGCAGCCTTGCAGCTCTCACAGGCAAAGGATGAGCTTTCAAGACAGCAGGTGCTGTATAACGGCGGAGGTATTTCTGATCAGGCATATAAGCAGTTTCAGGATGCGGTAGCCTCTGCACAGATAAATTATAACAATGCAAAGCTTAATTATGACAATCAGCTTTCCTACAGCGAGATAACTGCACCGATATCCGGAACTGTTGAAACTGTCAATATCGAAAAGCTTGATTCGGTGCAGCAGGGAACGATTGCCTGTGTCATTTCCGGAGGCGGAGCAAAAACTGTAAGCTTTTCCGTATCTGACAGAATATCTAAAAATCTTACTGACGGTGATGAGATAGAGGTTGAGAAGGATGGAGCAAAGTACAGCGGAAATATTTATGAGGTGAGTTCAATGGCGGATTCATCTACAGGACTTTTCAATATTAAAGCAAAGCTTTCGGATTCAGCTGATTCAGCATTGCTTTCAACAGGATCAATGGTCAAGCTCTATGTGACAAGCGAAAAGGCATCGGATGTTCTGAAGATACCGGTGAATTCGGTATATTATGACGGCGGTCTTTCTTATGTATACACCTATGATCAGGCGGAAGACTGTCTTCATAAGGTCGAGGTAAAGACAGGCATTTATGATTCCGAGTATATCGAGGTAGACAGCGGTTTGAGTGAGGATGATCAGGTGCTTATCACCTGGAGCTCTGAGCTTTATGACGGTGTAAAGGTAAGACTTAAGGGAGAAAGCAGTGCTGCTTCGGCAAATGCTGATGCAGATGTTAATACCGATGCCAATACCGACACCAATACTGATGCTTCAAAGCCTGAAATAAAGGAAGATGTCAAAAATGACAATAAACCTAATGCAGGCGGTGAAAAGGCTATGGATAAGCCTTCGGAAAAGACAGAGTAACGGAGGATTTAGGAGATGGGAATAACTAAATTTGTCCTTAAAAGACCTGTCACGACCATACTTGCAGTTATATGCGTTATTGTATTCGGAATAAGCTCTGTGACAGGAATGACCATGGAGCTGTCCCCGGAGATGGATATGCCGATGATGATGGTTATGACACGCTATACCGGCGCATCACCGGAGGATATGGATGAGCTTATAACTACTCCGATAGAGGATGCTGTAAGCTCTATGACAGGACTCAGTCAGGTGTCGTCCACATCAAGTGAAGGAAGCTCGACAGTAATGCTCGAATATGAGTACGGCACAGATATGGATGAGGCCTATGACGATCTTAAAAAGAAGATAGATCAGATATCCATGAGACTTCCTGATGATGTGGATACGCCTACCATTATGGAAATGAGCTCTAATCAGAGTGAATCTATAATGCTTTCTATCAACAATCCATCCCAGGATGATCTTTATGATTATGTCTCCAATGAAATAGTGCCGGAATTTGAAAAATTAGCGGATGTTGCTGACGTTTCAACAATGGGAGGCTCACAGTCCTATATAAGAGTTGAACTTAAGCAGGAGAAGATGAAGCAGTACGGCGTTACAATGTCTTCTATCGCGAGTGATATTGCGGCTGCCAACAGTCAGATACCCGGAGGTACGACTGAACTCGGAAGCCAAGAATATTCGGTTTCTACAAGAATGAAATATGATACAGAGGAGCTCCTTGGTGAGATCCCGCTCACTACCTCAAGCGGAGAAGGAACCGTATATCTAAGCGATGTAGCTGATGTTTATACGTATAAATCCGATGATTCGGGAGTGGCAAGATACAACGGTGAAGATACAGTATCCATTGGTATTACGAAGGAGCAGTCTGCCAATGCCATATCACTTTCAGATTCAGTCAAGAAGGTTATTGAGAGTCTTGAGAGAAATGATCCTGATCTGCAGATAATTGTTGCAAACGACAGTGCCGATCAGATAAAGTCATCACTTTTATCCATAGCGCAGACTGTAGGTTTGGCAGTAATCATTTCAATGGTAATCATCTTCCTCTTCTTTGGTGATCTTAAAGCATCGCTTATAGTCGGAAGCTCAATACCTATTTCAATACTTGTAGCACTCATATGTATGGGAGTCATGGGTCTTTCGCTCAACATAATTACTATGTCGGCTCTTGCACTCGGCGTAGGAATGATGGTCGATAACTCCATAGTTGTATTGGAAAGCTGCTTCAGAGTGACAGCAGATGAGAGATTCGGAGACTACATGAAGGAGGCCCTGAGAGGTTCTGATATCGTGGGCTCCTCGGTCATTGCATCTACAGTGACCACCTGTGTAGTATTTTTGCCGCTGGCATTTTTAAACGGTATGACAGGACAGATGCTCGCACCGCTCGGCTACACGATAGTGTTCTGCATGACAGCCTCGCTCTTTTCTGCGATAACGGTAGTACCGCTTTGCTACATGCTTTATAAGCCGGAGGAAAGACTTAAGGCTCCGCTTTCAAAGCCTGTTGCAGCACTTCAGGAGGATTACCGCAGCATCATGCGTGTGCTTCTTCCTAAAAAGAAGACAGTAATGCTTACAACTGTAGGACTCACGGTATTTTCATTATTCCTTGCAACTAAGCTTAACACTGAGCTTATGGCTTCAGATGATAACGGACAGGTATCGGTTTCTATTGATACAAGACCGGGCTTAAAGGACAGTGAGGTTGAAAAGATCCTCTTAGAGGTTGAACAGATAGTTTCTGCGGACAGCGATGTGGATTCATATATGACAAGAAGCTCAGGCGGAGGTCCTATGGGCGGAGGCACAGCTTCGGTAACCGCATATCTTAAGGATGACAGACAGCTGTCAACTGAAGATGTTGCAAATAAATGGAAGACAGAAATGGCAGATATTGATAACTGCGATATTGACGTAAGCGTCAGCGGTTCAATGAGCATGATGACGGAGTTCGGAAACAGCTACCAGACTATCATAAAGGGCACAGATTACGATGCTGTTAAGACGGTAACTACGAATATCGTGAATGAGCTTTCTGAACGTCCTGAAGTTACAAAGGTTCATTCAAATATTGAGAATTCGACTCCGATAGTAGAAATAACCGTAGATGCCATTAAGGCGAAGGCTGCGGGGCTTACGGCGTCAGGCATCGGCAACACAATTAACCAGCTTACAAGCGGAATGACTGCGACTTCTATAAATGTTGATGGAGAGGACACCAGTGTCAAGATAGAGTATCCTGACGGAACCTATGATACTCTTGATCAGTTAAGAGGCGTACTTCTTTCCACACCTTCGGGAAGTCAGGTGCTTCTTTCAGATGTAGCGGATATAGGCTTTGCTGATTCACCGTCGTCCATCAGAAAGGAAGATAAGCAGTATATGGTCACGATAAGTGCTCAGTATACTGAAAATGCTGATCAGTCCACAAAGATGCTTATTGACAGTGAAGTTGTAAATCCGAATCTTACGTCATCTGTAACCACCGGAATGAATTCCAGAGACCGTTCGATGAATACTGAATTTAAGTCGATATTTAAAGCAATACTTATATCAATATTCCTGATATTCGTAGTAATGGCCTCACAGTTTGAATCACCGAAGTTCTCACTCATGGTAATGTTTACGATACCATTCAGCCTTATCGGTTCATTCGGACTTTTGTGGCTGTGCAATTCGGCTATCAGTATGACCTCGCTTATCGGATTCCTGATGCTTGTAGGAACAGTTGTAAATGCCGGAATACTTTATGTTGATACAGTCAACCAATATCGTGAGACCATGGATAAGGAAGAGGCACTGATCGAGGCAGGAGCTACAAGAATGAGGCCAATACTCATGACTACGCTCACAACTATTATTTCCATGATTCCTATGGCGCTTGCCTTTGGAAGCTCAGGAAAAATGACCCAGGGACTCGCGCTTGTAAATATCGGAGGACTTACAGCATCGACTATATTAAGCCTTCTTATGCTTCCGGTATTTTACAGCATTATTGATGGTATAAAGATCGTGGGCCGCAAATCAGATGGTGAGACATTTGAAGAGAAGATGAAAGAGGAAAATGCTGAAGATCCTGATGGAGATGATATATGAAGAAAAACGTATTAATGATTACTATGCTGCTTTTTACGGCTTCAATGAGCTTAAGTGCGCCCATGAGCGCACTTTCGGCTCAGAGCCCGACATTTGCAAGAAGCAGTGAGGAATGGGAAAGTCTTAAGGATAATAAGCTGGAATACAGCGAGATAGCGGATCTTGTACATGAATATAATCCTGATGTTATAAGCAATAATTATGATTATAAAAGCTTTGTCGATACATATGGCACAACTAACGAAGAAATAGCGAGTGAATACCGTAGTAAGGCCACAGAGCTTTTAAATAATCTTTCAGGATCGGATGATGCAATGTCTGTTATGAGTGACGCTCAGGCAGAGCTTCAGGCTAAGCAGCTCAATCAGAGCGCGGACAATAATACTGATGACAGCACGACAAAATCTCTAAGCTATGCAATGTCAGAGGCGAGGATCGTTATGAATGCCAAGAGCAGTTTTATTGCATATTATTCGGCGTTAACAGAGCTGGAGTCGGCAAAAACAAGATTAGAGAGCCTTAAGGCAGACGAGACATTAACAGCTGCAAAGGCAGCAGCCGGAACTGTGACTGATAAGGAGCTTCGTGCGGCACAGAAAAGTGTATCGGAACAGGAATCAGTCGTAAAAAGGGCTGAGGAATCTATAGAAGAAACGAGGCAGAAGCTTATTGTTATGCTCGGCTGGAAGAGTACGGACACACCTGAAATCGGAGAGCTTCCGGAGGTTACGGCAGAGAATGTAAATGCCATTGACATTAACAGTGATCTTAAGAAAGCGGAAGATAATAACTATACGCTTAAGATCAATAAAAGGAAGCTTGAAAATGCCTCCGACAGCGACAATATAAGTGTTTTAAAGTCGACGATAGACAGTAATGAAAGATCGATAAGTGTATCGGTAAACAGTGCTTACAGCTCACTTAAAACAGCACTTTTAAACCTTGAGACAGCACAGCTTGAGCTTTCAAATGCAGAGAAAAATATGACTGTGTCAGAGGCGGGCTACAGTGCCGGGCTCATTTCAAAATATGAGTATACAACTAAGAAAAGTGAGTTAGAGGAGAAAAAAGCTGCTGTAACAAAAGCAAAATGCAGTCTTATAAGCGCGTATATGACTTATGAAAGCTATATCGGAGGTCTTGCAGATGCCGGCTAAAGTATATAAAAAAAACATGAAAGCATTGGTGCTTATGAGTGCGGCAGTTTTTGCGATGACCGGCGGGATAAGCTCTTATGCGGAAACTACTACGATATATCTTGGCGGTGAAACACATGAGGCAGACGGCTCTGAGATTTCTGATACTCAGGGCACTACTATATATGCTTATGCCGATTCAAAGGATGACAGTGATTATGCTCCGGCAGACGGCGGAAATGTTACTGAGGAACAGATTTCCGACAAAACCATAGAATATGCAGAGCTCGGAACATTTATACATTTATATAATACGACAGTGCAGAATATGAAGAGCTCCTCGGAAAGCAAAAAGGGTCAGTACAGCACATTAAAGACAGAGTTTGTAAGTGATCTCTGGGACTCTGTAAAAAAAGCGAAGGACGCACTTTCAGACGGAGACAGCGAAGCATATAATACCTACAAAAGCTATGAAAACAGCTATAAAGCGGCAATAAAAAGCTATAACAGTGTGATTGAGAAACTGAACAGCTATGGCCAGACTAAAAGTATTAAGAGTACTGAAAAGCAGCTTACAAGCGCGGCGCAGAGTCTCATGATATCCTATAATACACTAAAGCTTAACCTTGAAAGCACCGAGACACTGTGTGAATACTATAAGGCAATATATAACAACACTATGCTTAAGAAAAATGCCGGAAGTGCTACAGATATTGAGGTTGAAGCGGCAAAGGCAGGATATATAAGTGCACAGTCTTCAAAGGAGCAGGCAAAGGCAAGTCTTGATGAAATTTATAAGAATTTATGTATTATGTTGGGGCTTGACGAAAATGCCGGTTATACCGTAGCGAACGTACCGGATCCTGATATGTCTTATATCTCCGGCATAGATGCTGATTCTGACCGCGTAAAGGCAGTAAATAATTCATCCTCGGTTCAGAATGTAAGACATTCTAAAAGCTCTGACAGTGCTTCATATAGTGTAAAAGAGGCTTCAGAGCAGTCAAGTGAGGATAATGCTAAAATCAGCTACGACTCAGCTTATAACAGTCTGATAACAACCTCTGATGAGTATAGCGCAGCAAAGAGCGTGCTTAATGACACAGAAGCGGACTGGAAGCTTGCACAAAGTAAATATTCTATGGGAATGCTGAGCAAAGCTGAATTTCTCATGGAACAGGTAAATTATCTTAACGGCAGAGCACAGTACGAGTCTGCAAGACTCGGCCTTGTAACAAGCATTAATACTTACAAATGGATGCTTGAGGGAATTGGGTGAGTATTTTCTATCATTTTTCTGAATTTTGATATTGACTTAAGTGTTTAGTTACTATACACTTTTATATAAAGTTAAGATAAAATTCTTCAGTCAAATATCGTATAATAGAGTAAGCTAAAAAAGCAGCAAAAGCAGCAAAAGCAGCAAAAGCAGCAAAAGCAGCAAAAGCAAAGGGGTACTGTCGATGGCCGAAATTAAAGAAACCTCAATACTTGATATGATAGAGACTGTTGAACAGATGCGCAAAAGATCTGTTTATGATGCCGGACGCATTAAGGTCATGAATAATGAAATGACTATGCTTAAAGCAATCGGAAACAATCCGGGTATGCATGTGATAGGACTTGCAAGGATTTTAGGCATTACAAAGGGAGCGGTGTCTCAAACACTTTCAAAGCTTGAGAAGAAAAGACTTATAGAAAAGCTTCCGGATCCCTCAAATGCTTCAAGGCTTATAATTAAGCTTACGGCATCGGGTGAAGAGATATACGAAAAGCATGAGATATTCCACGAAGAGCTTAACGCACTTGTCGAGAGCATCCTTAATGAAGCATCAGATGAAAATCGCAGATTTTTGAATGATTTTCTGACAAGAGTAAATGACAAGATCGGACAGGAATACAATATCTTAGGAGAGTATCTCGATAACGGAGACTGCGCGGACTGAGCATTAAACATTATCATAACAGGGGGAAGATATGATAGGGATAAGTGATGTATGGGAAGCAAAGCAGCGTATAAGTGAATATGTACATGTCACCCCGCTTGTCAGCTCTGAAAATATCAGCAGCATGACGGATGCATTTGTATATTTTAAATGTGAGAACATGCAAAAGACAGGTTCATTTAAGGCAAGGGGAGCGTTTAACAGAATACTTACTCTTTCCGATGAACAGAAAAAACGAGGGGTGTGCTGCTATTCTTCCGGAAATCATGCGCAGGCTGTCTGCTATGCAGCTAAGACGCTTGGAGTTAAGGCTTATGTCTGGATGCCTGAGACTGCTACACCGTCAAAGGTCGAGGCATGCAGGGCTTACAGCGGAGAAATAACACTTTTTGGTAAGACCGGCGGAGATTGTGCACCGCTCGCAAAGGAATTTTCTGAGAAAAACGGAGTTTTTTATATCGATCCTTGTGAAGATCCTTACATTATGGCAGGACAGGGCACGGCAGGACTTGAGATCATGGAAGTGCTTCCGAATGCAGACACTGTTTTCTGTCAGGTCGGAGGCGGCGGACTTATGTCAGGTGTAGCTACTGCGATAAAGAGTCTTTCACCAAAGACAAGAGTTATCGGAGTTGAGCCGGAAACTATGAACTGTATGAGTAATTCTATTCATGCAGGAAAGATTTCTCCTATTGAAAGACAGTATTCCATAGCAGACGGACTTGCCGGAAGTGCACCTGGACCGAATGCATTTGAGATATGTTCTAATCTGCTTGATGATATTATTACGGTAAGCGATGCTGAGATATCAAGAGCAACAAGGATTCTTATCGAAAGATGCAAGCTCACAGCAGAACCATCCGGAGCAACAGCTCTTGCCGGACTTCTTTCAGGCAAGGCAGAATATGGTAAAAATGTAGTATGTATGATTTCCGGCGGAAATTACAATAAGGAAGTGCTTGCGGATATTCTGCTTAATTATTAATGGCGTTTTTGTACAGAACACTTCTTTGAACACATGACGTAATTAAATTATGACTTTTTGTAACCGTAAAATCGGTCGTAAAAATTTGCGATTGATTTTACGGTTGTTTTCATTCAATATAGTGATGTGCTTACATAGCTCGATCGAATCTGCAGAGGCGTAATCATTATTCATGGAATAAGATTGATCTGCAGGTTGGCACAAATTGTTTAATAATATGAGGACTTTAAATGAATATACGAAGAGCAACTAAAAAAGACATTCCAAGGATCATGGAGCTTTTAGGACAGGTACTTCAGATCCATGCCGATATAAGACCTGATATCTTTATGCCGGAAACGACAAAATATACAGTTGATGAATTGTCAGAGCTTTTAAAGTGCGAAGAGAAACCGATATATGTTGCCGTAAATGGTGAAGATGTGTGCCTGGGATATGCATTCTGTCAATTGAAAGGGCAGCCTTTTTCAAATAACATGGTACAGTTTAAATCACTTTTTATCGATGATTTATGTGTTGATAAATGTGAGAGAGGGCAGCATATAGGTGAATGCCTGTTTGAATTTGTCAAACAGGAGGCAAAGAAATTGGGTTGCTATGAGGTGACGCTTAATGTATGGGCAGGAAATAATTCGGCAGAAAAATTTTATGAAAAGATGGGCATGAAAACAAAGGAACGACAGATGGAATATATTCTGTGAAGTGAGGGCGGATTACAGCTTCAAATAGAAAAATAAAGATATAGATCTTTAAGAGCAAAAAACAATTTAAGGAGTAACAACGTGCTGATTATCGAAAATAATTCAAGCGTTTCAAATAGCTTTGGTTTAAGTGCGGCTGCACTGCATATCATAGCAATGGTGCTTATGCTGATGGATCATCTATGGGCAACACTGCTTCCTGCGCAGGAATGGCTTACTTGTGCCGGCAGAGTGGCATTTCCTATATTTGCATTTATGGCCGTGGAAGGATATTTTCATACCCACAGCTTTAAAAGATATGCACTCAGAATGCTTATATTTGCCATTATTTCCGAAGTTCCGTTTGATATGATGTACGGAGGGACATGGTTCTACCCGGTTCATCAGAACGTTATATGGACGCTTCTGTTAGGCCTTTTAGGCATTCATCTAATGGAAAATGTCAGAAAAAAACAAAAGCCCTGGGCATATGTGCTTGTGTCAGCAGCCGTTATTATAGCAGGAACGATACTGGGAATAATATGCATGGTGGATTACTACAGTGTGGGAATCCTGACTGTGTTTGTTTTTTATTTCTTCAGAGGTCGTAAGTGGTGGTGTCTGCTTGGTCAGATTGCTGCACTATACTGGCTGAACGTGGAAATGCTGGGTGGATTAATGTATACTATACAGCTGTTTGGCATGGATTTTGAAATATGCCAGCAGGGACTTGCACTTTTTGCATTAATACCGATTTGGTTATATCATGGGCGTCAGGGATATCACAGCAAGCCATTTCAATATATCTGCTATGCATTTTATCCGGTTCACATGCTGATACTTGCATTAACCTTGAATTTCATTAACGGGCTTTAAATGCATTTATCCATCAAAACAACACTATTTGTCCACCCTGTATCTTCTTTCAAACAACTTAAAACCGCGAATCAGCCTTATATACTTAGCTAATTCGCAGTTCAAAACAACACTTTTTGTCCTATAACCCAACTAAAAATTCCACCGTCTGAAGAACGGTGGAATTCAATAGATTTTGATTTAATGTGGAAGTCTTAAGCCTCAGCTACAGGAGCCTTAGAAACCTCAGCTCTCTGAACCTTTCCTGATCTTAAGCAAGATGTGCATACATACACTTTTCTATTACCTGCTTCTGTCTGGATGTTAACTCTCTTAACATTTGGCTTGAACATCTTGTTTGATCTTCTGTGTGAGTGGCTGACAGCGTTACCGAACAGCACTGACTTTCCACAAACCGAACATTTTGCCATGGTAGCACCTCCTTACTTAACTCAAAATTGCGCAAAAAGTATAATAACAGAAATTCTGCTTTAATGCAAGCTTTTTAGCTTTAAAAAAAGTATGTTTTATGGTAATATTTCCCTAAAACGATATATTATATCAATTTAATGATATCGTCAACGCATGTTTACAGACGGACAGGAGACAAAATGCCTGTCCTGCTATCGTTCGTGCAAATATGGAGGACTCTATGAAAGGTAAGTTGAACAGCGAGTTTGGAAATATAAATATTTCTGAGGATGTTATTGCGACTATTGCCGGTTCATCGGCTGTTGAGTGCTTTGGCATCGTAGGTATGGCTTCCGTCAGCATTAAGGACGGATTGGTAAAGCTGCTTAAAAAGGATTCCCTGCAGAAGGGTATCGAGGTTACGGTAGATGAGGCAAATGAGATATCACTGAAGATGCACATTATCGTTGCTTATGGTGTGAATATCTATGCGGTATGCAATAATCTTATTGAGAATGTTAAATATCAGGTTGAACAGCATACCGGACTTAAAACCTGCAGCATAGATGTTTTCGTCGAGGGCGTACGCCGCATCGATTAAGGAGGATTGTTTGATTTGAATATTAACGGTATTGACGCCGAGCTTTTAAGGAAATGCTTTATTGCCGGCGCTAAGAATCTTGATGCAAATAAAGCATATATAAACGAGCTCAACGTATTTCCTGTTCCTGACGGAGATACAGGCACCAATATGTCCATGACTATCATGACTGCCGCAAGAGCAGTAGCTGAGCTTAAGGATCCTGATATGGAATCTCTTGTCAAGGCGATGTCTTCAGGCTCACTTCGCGGTGCGAGAGGAAACTCAGGTGTAATTATGTCACAGCTTATAAGAGGCTTCTGCAAGACTGTAGGAGCAGCTGAGACTATTGATCCTGCACTTGCTTCAGCAGCATTTACAAAAGCAGTTGAGACAGCCTACAAGGCAGTTATGAAGCCAAAGGAAGGAACTATCCTCACAGTTGCCAAGGGTATTTCGGATAAGGTCAGCGAGACAGCACCTGTAACAGAGGATGTTTGCGAGCTCATGAGAGCAGCTGTTGAGCATGGTAAAGAGGTGCTTAAGCTTACTCCTGAAATGCTTCCTGTTTTAAAAGAGGCAGGCGTAGTCGATTCAGGCGGACAGGGTCTTATAGTATTCCTTGAGGGTGCACTTGCAGTCCTTGAAGGCAAGGTAACAGATGTAAGCCTTGACACTGTAGAGAGCGGAGCACAGACTTCGGAGCTTGCAGAGGCAGCTGACAATGCTTCAAGAAGAGGAAGCATTTCGACAGATGATATTAAGTTCGGTTACTGCACCGAGTTTATCGTTAATCTTAAGGAGCCGCTTTCACCTGAGAAGGTTGCAGAATTCAAGGCATTCCTTGAGAGCATCGGTGATTCGATCGTTTGCGTAGATGATGATGATATGGTCAAGGTACATGTTCATACCAATCATCCGGGTCTTGTTTTTGAAGAGGGTCTTAAGCTCGGAGCATCACTTTCACGCATGAAGGTCGACAACATGCGCGAGGAGCACGAGGAAAAGCTTATTAAGAATGCATCTAAGATAGCTGCTATGGAAAAGCTTGAGGAAACACCTAAGAAGGATGAGCCTAAAAAGGAGACAGCATTTATCGCTGTATGCTCAGGAAACGGATTTAAGTCCATCTTCGAGCAGCTGGGAGCTTCTTATGTTATAGAAGGCGGACAGACAATGAATCCGAGCACGGACGATATGCTTAAGGCCATTGATGCCGTAAATGCGGAAAATGTCTTCATTCTTCCTAATAACAAAAACATCATCCTTGCCGCAGAGCAGGCAGCAAAGATAAATACAGATGTTGCTATCCGCGTGGTTCCTACAAAGACTGTTCCTCAGGGAATTGCTGCTATGATCAATTTCACAGAGGGACTTTCACCGGATGATAATCTTGAGGCTATGACAGAGGCTGTTGCAGCTGTCAAGACCGGAGAGGTGACCTACGCCGTAAGAAATACCGTTATCGACGGTATGGATATTAAGGAAGGCGATATAATGGGTATCGGAGACAGAGGCATTCTTGCTGTCGGAGAGGTACTCAATGATACCGCTATGGCAATGCTTGATAAGATGGTTGATGATGACACATCTATGGTCACTGTCTATGCCGGAGAAGGAATAGACGATGAGGCAGCAGGCATGCTTATAGATAATATTAATGAAAGATATCCTGATTTAGACACTGAGCTTGAGAGAGGCGAGCAGCCGGTTTATTACTACATAATCAGTGCAGAATAAGAGGTAATCTGATTGGCTGAGCTGACAAGCTTAAAAGGAATAGGAGAGAAAACTGCCGCGGCGTTCAATCGCCTCGGCATTTTCAGTGCAGAGGAACTTATACAGCATTATCCGAGAGATTATGAGGTATTTGAGGAGCCGAAGCCTATTTATGAACTTACTCCCGGGCGTATCATGACCGTTGCCGGAGTCTTACAGCAGGATGCCGTCATTAACAGATTTAACGGCATGACCATTGTGAATGCATATCTTTCTGATATGACCGGAAAGCTGCAGCTGTCGTGGTTCAATGCTCCTTTTATGAAAAATAATCTGAAAGCCGGGATGCATCTTGTTTTCAGAGGAAGGATATATGAGAAAAACGGCAGACTTGTGATGAATCAGCCAAAGCTCTATATCTTCGATACCTATCATGAAAAGTACGAGGGCAAAATGATGCCGCTTTATCCGCTTACGAAGGGGCTCAGCAATTCCACGGTAATGAAGGCCGCCGCCGAAGCGCTTTCTTTATACGGCAGGGCTACAGAGTTTTTGCCGGAAAGGATAATAGATAAATATGATCTTAGCTCTGCAGAGGCTGCGCTTATACGTCTGCATTTTCCGAGAAATGAAGCAGAGCTTAAAAAGGCGCGTGAGCGAGCTGTATTCAATGAGTTTTTTATCAGAATGCTTGCCGGGGCAAAATTAAGCGATAATGCCAGAAAAACGGTATCAACACATCGCTGCAGACCTGATCTCAGGATGATAAAGTTTATTGCCGGGCTTCCGTTTGAACTTACTAAAGATCAGGCAGGAGCCTATAAGGAAATAGTCTCCGACATGAACTCAGGGCATGTGATGAACAGACTTGTAGAGGGAGACGTAGGCTCCGGAAAGACTATAGTTGCCGTGCTTGCAATGATGAATGCGGTTCTTAACGGTTATCAGGCGGTGATAATGGCGCCGACAGCTGTCCTTGCAAAGCAGCATTTCGATACTATAAACGGACTTCTTGAGCATAATACAGAGCTTTGTGACGGCACGCTTGATCAGATAAATACCTGTCTGCTCACTGGAAATATGTCCCAGGCAGAAAAAAGGATCGCACTTAACAGGATCAAGAACAAAGAGGCCGATATCATTATCGGTACTCATGCACTTTTTCAGGAAAATGTAGAATATGCAGATCTTGGTCTTATAGTAACCGATGAACAGCACCGCTTTGGTGTAGGTCAGAGAGAGGCAATGTTTAAAAAGGGCGAAGCTCCGCATACATTGATAATGAGTGCGACTCCTATACCGAGAACCTTAGCCATCATTCTTTACAGCAATACAGATATTTCTATTATAGGAAGCCGCCCGGAGGGACGCATACCGATAAAGAACTGCGTGGTCGGGCCGGGATACAGAAAGACTGCATATAAGTTTATTTATGATGAGATAAAAAAGGGCCGGCAGGCGTATATCATTTGTCCGGCAATCGAAAAGCCTGATGAGGAAGAAATAGCTCAAAGCAAATATATGGCTGTCATGGCTGAGCTGGAAAATGTCAATGACTACAGCGCCAAACTGAAAAAGCTGTTCCCGCCTGAAGTGCGCATCGGTGTTCTTCACGGAAGAATGAAGGGCGAAGAAAAGGAACGTGTCATGGAGAGCTTTAAGAAACATGAGACGGATCTTCTGATTTCAACAACGGTTATTGAGGTAGGTGTGGATGTTCCGAATTCCACAGTAATGATGATAGAAAATGCAGACCGCTTCGGGCTTGCAGAGCTGCATCAGCTCAGAGGCAGAGTAGGAAGGGGTAAATTTCAGTCCTACTGCATAATGATAAATACCTCGGATTCGGATAAGGCAGAGGAAAGGCTGGGCATTCTTAATAACTCCAATGACGGCTTTAAAATTGCCGAAGAGGATCTTAAACTCAGAGGTCCGGGAGATATGTTTGGTTTTAAGCAGAGCGGCGATGATAATTATAAGCTTGCAGATATTTACTCAGATCAGACAATAATGCAAAAGGCCAAGGCGGCAGTCACAGAGATCACGGAGGATGATCCTGAGCTTGACAGAGACGAGGATCAGAGACTTAGACGCATGCTCTTACGATTTATGGAAAAGGGCAGCATAATGTGAGGGAAACTAAATGAGAGTAATAGCCGGAACAGCAAGGAGCATTCCGCTCAAGGCTCCTGCTGGTATGGAAACAAGACCTACTGCGGATAAGATAAAGGAAACACTTTTTAATATTATTCAGTTTGATGTGCAGGGAGCTGTATTTTTAGACATATTTGCAGGCTCCGGAGCTATCGGCATTGAAGCATTGTCACGAGGTGCAAGCGCTGCCGTGTTTGTGGATTCCTCACGTCAGGCTGAAGCTGTAATAAAAGAAAATGTTGCAAAATGCGGATTTTCCGATAAATCAAGGATTATAAAAGCGGATGCTTCAGCGGTTTCCAGATACATTTCCGGAATAAATGATGCAGAAAGACTTATAATATTTATGGATCCGCCGTATAATAAAAACTTGGAGTTTAAGGTGCTGGAGCTTATCAATGCTTCCGGCATTGTAAGGGATGACACCGTAATTATAGTCGAGGAAGCGCTTGATGCCGACATGTCGGAGGCTGAGCGCTGCGGCTTTGAAATATATCGTGTGAAGGAATATAAGAACCAGAAGCACGTATTTTTAAGAAAGGCCTGATTTTATGAGGGATACTATATGGCTTTATCCGGGAACCTTTGATCCCGTTACCTACGGACATATTGACATTATTGAAAGGGCTGCAAAAATGTGCGGAAAGCTCGTGGTTGCGATCCTTAATAATGAGGAAAAAAGTCCGTTGTTTTCCATAGATGAACGTGTTAATATGATTAACAAAGCCCTTACAGGCATAGAAAATGTTGAGGTCAAAGCCTTCAGCGGGCTGCAGGCTGACTTCTTCAGAGAAGAACATGCAGATGCCGTGGTAAGAGGTATCAGAAATGCCAAGGACTATGAATATGAGCTTACGATCGGGCGCACAAACCAGATGCTCAATCCTGACTTTGAGATGGTGATTCTGACCAATGACATAAGGTATTCCTATGTGAGCTCAAGCTCAGTCAGAACTATCGCGAGCTACGGGGGAGACATATCCAAGTTCGTACCGCCGTTTATCGAGGAAATGATAAAGGAAAAATATAAGGAGAGCTACAGATGAGCAACAGAATAGAAGAAATCATCGATGATATAGAAGATTACATAGACAGCTGTAAGTATCAGCCGTTATCAAACAGCAGGATCATCGTCAACAAGGAAGAAATAAACGAGCTTATCGTAGAGCTTCGCATGAGAGTTCCTGAGGAGATAAAGAAATATCAGAAGATAGTTACTCAGCAGGATGCTATATTAAAGGATGCGCAGTCACAGGCACAGAACATGCTTAATGATGCTCAGACTCAGATAGATGAGCTTGTCAGTGATCATGAGGTAATGCAGAGAGCTTATCAGCGTGCCAATGAGGTGGTTGAGGAAGCAAGACAGCAGGCAGAAACTATCATGAGCGACGCTTACAGAGATGCTAACAGCATCAGAGAGGGAGCTCTTCAGTATACTGATTCTCTGCTTGCAAATATACAGAACACTATTGCTGCACATGCAGCTGACAGCAAGCAGAAACTGGATGATATGTTCACATCACTGCAGACTGTATTTGATGAGTGCGAAGAAAACAGAAATCAGCTTAGAGTCGGTCAGGACAATTATGAAACTGAAACAACTGAACAGTGATTTTAATACTGTGCTCTTTGATCTTGACGGCACATTAGTAGATTCCATGTGGATGTGGGCTGAAATCGACAGAGAATATTTAGCCAGATTTGATAAGACTTTTTATCCGGAGCTTCAGCGAGAGATAGAAGGTATGAACATCAATGAGACAGCTGTCTTTTTTAAAGAAAGATTTGACATTCCGAGAACCGTTGAGGAAATGATACGAGACTGGGTGGATATGTCTTATTCGAAATATCGGGATGAGGTATGTCTTAAGCCGTATACAGCTGAGTTTCTTCGATTTCTGAAAGAATACGATATCAAGATCGGCATTGCAACAAGCAACGCTGAGAAAATGGTAAGAGCGTGTCTTGAATCCAATTCAATAATCAAATATTTCGACACAATAGTTACAGCAGATGACGTCGAGAGAGGAAAACCTTCTCCCGATGTCTATTTGCATGCGGCGGATATACTCGGCTCAAGACCGGAAGAATGTATAGTGTTCGAGGATGTACCTGCAGGAATATTAGCCGGCAAGGCGGCAGGTATGGAAACGATTGCTGTTTATGATGAGTTTTCGGAAATGCTTTATGAGGAAAAATTAAGGCTGGCAGATCATTATATAACGGATTACAGTGAATTGCTTTAAAGACATAGTATTAAAAGGTCACATATGCAGATAATAAAGATAAACGAAGAGGAAGCGGGAAGAAGACTGGATAAATTCTTACTCAAGTATTTTGATGCCGCCCCTAAAAGCTTCGTATATAAAAATCTCAGAAAAAAGAATATTAAGCTTTGCAAAAACAGGGCTGACGGCAGTGAACTTTTAAAAAGCGGAGATGAGATCGAACTGTATTTTTCAGACGATACTCTCGTTTCACTCAGCAGCTTTGCGGCAAGACTGCTTACGGCAAATGATGATAGGGATGAGACATTTACATTAGATGAAAAAAGTCTTGATGATTACTGCAAAATAATATATGAGGACAATGAGCTTATCGCGGCAGATAAAAGGATAGGCGTGCTCAGCCAGAAAGCAAAACCACAGGACACAAGTATCAATGAGGCGCTTTTGAATCATGTTCAAAGAGCAGCTGCACTGGATAATGCCGGCAATGATAATAGGTTCAGCTCCTTTACTCCATCCATATGCAACAGACTGGACAGAAATACCTCAGGACTGATACTTTTTGCTAAGACCTATCCTGCTGCGAGGATTCTCTCGGCAGGACTTAAGGACAGAAGCATCAAGAAATTCTATCTTACATTGGTATGGGGCAGAGTCAGTGAAAAGCAAAGCGTGAAGGCCTGGCTCATAAAGGATGAAAGAAAAAATAAGGTCAGGATATTTGACAGAGAAATAGAAGGTGCTGCAAGGATAGAGACTGTTTACGAGCCTATAAGAAATGGTAAATTGTTCGGGAAGGACGTTACTCTTCTTAATGTTGAACTTGTAACCGGAAAAACCCACCAGATAAGGGCGCATCTGGCGGCAGAGGGACATCCGGTTTTGGGAGATGTTAAATATGGCAGCAGAGGTTCTGCCGCACAGCTTAAGAAAAGCTTCGGCATAGGAAATCATATTCTTCATTCATGGGAAATGATCATGCCTGAGGATCTTCAGGAGCCGCTTTCATATCTTTCGGGAAAAAAGATAACGGCAGAGCCTCCTGAATATCTTAAAAAGCTTATAGAAGAAATTTGAAATTAAATCTGATCAGCGGGACAGCTATATATGGCTGCCTCGCTTTTTCTATGCAGTTTTAAGTTTTCCTGACTTTAACACTTGTGGTAAAAGAATATAGATGTTAATATAACAGTAACGTTTCAGAGATATTTTTTCAGAAATTTATAAATCTATGGGTCTGTAAGGACTTTGTGTATGAAGCTGCATTAAGCGGCTTATCCGTTGCCGGTTCGGTAATAAAATGCAAACTATAAAATTAAATATGAATATCAATAACTGCAGTGAGGTAGCTCCATGTTTGCCAAGATAAATACTGCGGGACTTTTTGGTATAGGCGGATTTGCGGCAGAGGTTGAAGCTGATGTACAAAACGGACTTCCGGGCTTTTATCTTACCGGAGCAATGTCCACAGAGACAAGGGAGGCTCAGCATCGCGTATGGAATGCGCTTAAAAACAGCGGTATACATCCTGAGCCTAAAAAAATCACAGTAAATTTTTCACCGGCATCCGTGAGAAAGGAAGGGACTGCCTATGATCTGCCGATTGCTGCAGCTGTGCTTGCTGCAATGGGGTGCATAGATTACAAAGCGTTATCTGACACGGGATTTTTTGGTGAGATCGGATTAGACGGAAGCATTAAAAAGATAAGAGGTGCTCTGCCGCTGACATTTACACTTAAGTCAAATAGTATAAAGCGAGTGGTCGTTCCCTATGATAATGCTTCCGAGGCTGCACTATGTGAGTCAATAGAGGTAATAGGCTGCAGAGACCTAACTGCACTGCTGAAATATTTAAGAAAGGAAGAGAGTGACGGCATAGTAACATTAAGAGGTGAAAGCAGCAATAGGAGTTTGCGGGAAGTGGCTGCTGATAAGCCCTATGATGCCGGAGCTGAAGAAAAGGAGCAGGAAGCTTATCTCTGTGATGTGGATTTTTCGGAGGTACATGGGCAGAAATATTTAAAGAGAGCGGCGGAGATTGCAGTAAGCGGCTGTCACAACCTGCTTTTATCCGGTCCTGCAGGAACCGGAAAGACTATGATTGCAAAACGTATGCCGACTATCATGCCGGAGCTTTCAAGGGAAGAGGATATCGAAATATCAAAGGTATACAGTATTTGCGGTCTGCTTCCGGATGATCGTCCGCTTTTATCAAAAAGACCGTTCAGAAGTCCGCATCACGGAGTTTCTGAGGCTTCATTTGCAGGAGGCGGCATGAATGCAATGCCCGGTGAGATTACTCTTGCCTCTGGCGGGATATTGTTTCTGGATGAGCTTCCTTTATTTCGGCGGGAGGTGCTTGAAAGCCTCAGGCAGCCTTTGGAGGACAGAACTGTAACAGTTACACGTATGAAAGGAAGCTGTACATATCCTGCCGATTTTATTTTGGTTGCAGCAATGAATAACTGTGCCTGCGGACAGTACCCGGATAAGCGAAAATGCACCTGCACAAGAGGACAGATAAAGGCATATATGGGAAGGTTATCAAGACCGCTTTTGGAAAGGATAGATATATGCGCGGAGGCAGTGCCGGTAACATTAAAAGAACTTTCTGAAGAACGCAATGCAGAAAGCTCAGCGGATATCAGGAGAAGAGTAATTGCCACAAGAAGAATTCAGGAGGAGCGTTTTAAAAATGTCGACGGAGTCAGCTTTAACGGACGAATGGGAATAAAGGAAACAGAAAAGTTCTGTGTACTTGGAAAGGCAGAAAAGGAATATATCAGTGAGGTTTTCAAAGTCAAGAATATTTCAGGAAGAACATACCATAAGATACTTAAGACTGCTCGGACAATAGCGGACATGGATGGCTGTGAAAATATAGGCGTAAGGCAGCTTTCGGAGGCGGTGGGCTTAAGAAGTATAGAAGATGCACTGTTCAGAAAGATAGAGGTTTGAGACCGATGAAAGCTAATTATAAAGTGCCGCAGTCTGAGTTTGATCCGCCGGCAAAAGCAATTGATGCAGATATCGAAAGATTTTCCTGTTTCATGCTTACATGCTGCAGCGGAATGGGACCGAAAAGCATAGAAAAAGTGAAAAGATATGCAGGAGGCTATTATCAGGCACTGCAGGTATCTGCGGAGGTACTGCTTAAGGATGGCATCTTAAGTAAAATACAGGCAGATGGATTTAACGATATTAAAAGAAGAGAAAAGGAACTGTACGATGATTACAGAGGATTTTTGTCTGAAGGAATAAGAATAGTATCCATTGATGATGAGGATTATCCAAGGCGGCTTAAAAATATAGATGCACCGCCTCCTGTTTTGTACGTAAAAGGCAGGCTTCCGGATGAAGAAAGGCCGACAGCATCTGTTATCGGTGCAAGAAGCTGCAGTGACTATGGGATAGCCGCAGCGGAGTATTTTGCAGGAGAATTAGCAGCATGCGGTGTACAGATAATAAGCGGACTTGCATACGGTATAGATGCGGCTGCTGCAAGCGGAGCGCTGAAAAAGGGACGAGAAAGCTATGCTGTACTGGGATCGGGAGTGAATGTATGTTATCCCAAAGAAAACTATAGTCTGTATAGAAAAATGGCGGGAGACTTAAGAGGATGCGGGGATTACCGTTCAGTTCAAGGATGTATATCCTCAGATACAGGCAATGTACTTCCTCAGGGTGGTATTATATCGGAGTTTCACCCCAGAGCAGAAGCATTGTCAAAGCATTTTGTAATGAGAAATCGCATTATAGCAGGTCTCGGTGATGTGCTTCTTGTTATTGAGGCAAGGGAAAAAAGCGGAACAAGTATTACTGTTAACTATGCCCTTGAACAGGGAAAGGATGTGTTTGCCTTACCGGGACGTATTACAGATCCGCTCGGACGAGGCTGTAATAAATTGTTAAAGGACGGAGCAATACCGCTTACCGAGCCAGAGGATGTGTTGTTTTATCTCGGGATCGATAAGGTGTGGAACACGACTGCTTATAATAATAAAGAGGATACTGAGTCTTATAACAAAAATGATAATGTCACCTTATATGACAGCAAAGGCTCAGCAAGTATTTACAATAATAAAGGTATTTCAGGACTTTCAGATATGGAAAAAGCAATACTTTCTTTGCTTTCAGCAGAACCTGAACATATAGAAGCGGTATCAGAAAAATGCTGCTTAGAGCTTTCTGAAGCCGGCCTTATTCTTTCCAATCTGGAGCTTAAGGGGCTTATAGAAGCATGCGGGGGAGCTTATTGGAAACGGGCCAATAATTAATGTATACAAATGATTTAAATACCTTGCTTTTTAAGTGCATAATGCCTTAAAATAATCGTAATCGGAACTGCATTTTCTAACAGCTTTGCAGATATTTGATTGAAATATACTGAAATATAACATATTTGTTTTATATCAGGAGGAAAGTGAAATGACAATAAGGCAGGATGCTGATACTATCATCAGTGCATCATTAAAGGCGGTATTGCCTGACGAAGCTGTAGCAAAAGCTTTAAGAGGCAAGGATTTCGGCAGCGGCAAGGTAGTTATGGTTGCAGCAGGTAAGGCTGCATGGCAGATGGGTAAGGCTGCGGCTGATATTTTAGGGGACAGACTCACAGAGGGTGTTGTCGTTACAAAGTATGACCACGTAAAGGGTGATATACCTCATACTACCTGCTATGAGGCAGGACATCCGGTACCGGACGAGAACTCATTTAAGGCAACACAGGCAGCTCTTGATCTTGTAAGCGGACTTACCAAGGATGATACAGTATTATTCCTTGTTTCAGGCGGCGGATCAGCACTCTTTGAGAAACCGCTTATTCCTGCCGAGGAGCTTACAGATATAACAAAGCAGCTTCTTGCATGCGGTGCAGAGATCACAGAGACCAACACCATCCGTAAGCGTATTTCTGCAGTTAAGGGCGGAAAGTTTGCAATTGCATGCAAACCTGCGCATGTATTCAGCATCGTGCTCAGTGATATTTTAGGAGACCCTCTTGACATGATCGCTTCCGGTCCTGCATATCCTGACAGCTCAACCTGTGAGGATGCTGCAAGAATAGTTGCAAAGTATGATCTTAAGCTTAGTGATCTTGCAAAGGGACTTCTTAAGGAAGAGACACCTAAGGAGCTTGACAATGTTGAGACACAGATCACAGGATCAGTTATCAATCTTTGCAGAGCTGCAGCTAACGCGGCAGAGGAGTTAGGATATAAGCCTATAATCCTTACAGATCAGCTTGTTTGTGAGGCAAGAGAGGCCGGATCATTCCTTGCTTCTATAGGAAAGACACAGCAGGGAACAACCGAAAGCCTTGCTTATATTGCAGGCGGTGAGACTGTTGTTCATCTTACAGGAAAAGGAAAGGGCGGACGTAACCAGGAGATAGCTCTTTCTGCAGCAGAAGGACTTGCAGGACTTAAGGACACAGCTGTATTCTCAGTAGGCTCAGACGGAACAGACGGACCTACAGATGCAGCAGGCGGTTATGCTGATCAGGATACAGCTGGAAAGCTCAAGGAGCAGGGAATCGCTATATACGAGGTTCTTAAGGATAATGATGCTTACCATGCACTTAAGAAGGTAGACGGACTCATCATAACAGGCGCTACAGGCACTAATGTTAATGACGTTGCAGTTCTTCTTATTAAGAGATAAGCATATCGATTTAGTATTATTTATATTGAAATACTTAAATGCGGGAGGCCCAAAAGGCTTCCCGTTTTATGTAAGGCAGGAGACAGTCGGATACCACGCCATGTCCATTGCATCAGGAACGCATATATTTTGTAATATGTGAAATTATGTGAAATTATGTTTATTATTGCGTGAACGAACCTTAGTGACATTCTTAAGAGCTTAATTTATAATAGAAAAGTTATACGAGAATCTATGATATTTGAGGGAGAAATGTATGAGTATACTTAACGCTGAGCATGTAAGTCACGGCTTTGGAGACAGAGCACTTTTGAAGGATGTGTCTTTCAGACTTTTAAAGGGCGAGCATGTCGGATTTGTCGGAGCCAACGGTGAAGGAAAATCTACATTCATGAACATTATCATGGGGAAAATGCAGCCTGATGAGGGGAAAATAGAGTGGGCTAAAAATGTGAGGGTAGGTTATCTTGACCAGCATGCTGTGCTTGAAAAGGGCATGACTATAGGTGATGTTTTAAGAAGTGCATACCTTCATCTTTTTGATCTTGAAGCCAGAATGAATGATATATGCAATGCAATGGGCGATGCATCAGAGGATGAGCTTACACAGATGATGGAAGAGCTTGGAGAGATACAGGAGCTTCTTGATGCACATGATTTTTACCTGATAGATGCAAAGGTTGAAGAGGTTGCAAGAGCACTTGGACTCATGGAGCTTGGACTTGACAGAGATGTTACAGAGCTTTCCGGAGGACAGAGAACCAAGATACTTTTGGCAAAGCTGCTTCTTGAAAAACCGGACATTCTGCTGCTTGACGAGCCTACAAACTACCTTGATGCCAATCACATTGAGTGGTTAAAGCGCTATCTCAATGATTATGATAATGCATTCATACTGATATCACATGATATACCGTTTTTAAACAGTGTTATTAACCTTATCTATCATATTGAAGACGGTGTGCTGACGAGATACGTCGGAAATTATAATGACTTCGAACGTGTTTATGAGGTTAAGCGTTCACAGCTTGAGGCAGCTTATAAGAGACAGCAGCAGGAGATAAGCGAGCTTAAGGACTTTGTCGCACGAAATAAGGCAAGAGTGTCTACAAGAAACATGGCAATGTCACGTCAGAAGAAACTTGATAAGATGGATGTGATAGAGCTTGCGGCAGAGAAGCCGAAGCCGGAGTTTAATTTCAGGATAGCAAGAACGCCCGGTAAATATATATTTGAAACTCATGATCTGGTAATAGGCTATGATGAGCCACTTTCAAGACCATTAAATCTGGTAATGGAAAGAGGCGAGAAGATTGCCATGGTCGGAGCTAACGGAATTGGAAAGACTACGCTTTTAAAGAGCATCATGGGATATATTGATCCTATCAGCGGAAGCTCTGAGTTGGGTGATTACCTTTATCCCGGATATTTTGAACAGGAAAAGAAATATGAGACCAATATCAGCTGTATAGATGAGCTGTGGTCAGAATTTCCTGCATATACTCAGTATGAAGTGCGTTCTGCACTTGCAAAGTGCGGACTTATGACAAAGCATATCGAGAGTCTCATGAAGGTGTTAAGCGGAGGCGAACAGGCAAAGGTAAGACTTTGCAAGCTTATTAATCATGAGACAAATGTCCTGCTTCTTGACGAGCCTACAAACCATCTTGATGTTGATGCAAAGGATGAGCTTAAGAGAGCATTAAAGGAATACAAGGGAAGTATTCTGCTCATATGCCACGAGCCTGATTTCTATGAGGATATAGTGACAGATGTGTGGAATTGCGAGGACTGGTCTCTGAAAATATAATTTATATCAGTGGTTTAGTCCGTTATAAGACAAGAATACGAATAGAAATATTAACATGTAAGTGTGTATATTTGTATTTTTTAATGCTTACAATTGTAAATAAAGGATGAGCATACAGGAGGAATGCTATGTATATTTTTCTTACGAGCCTTCCGTACGGGGCATACAGGTCGTACAGCACCGATTACAAAGGAATGAATCCGGAAAATGGATTTGAGGAAGCGATAAAAAAAGTATGGAAGCCGGGATCAAAGGTGCTTTTTATTGCATCTGAGCCGGATAATTATGAAATGGTCGACCTTCTTTCAGGTGAGCTCAAGAAAAGACTGATTGGTTCAGGATTGGATTTCTGCATGTTGGAGAGCTGCGATCACAGAAGCTTTAAAACTACAGCTGATGATATTAATAAATACGACGCAATATTCCTTTCCGGAGGTCATGTTCCTACTACTAATGATTTCTATAAGGAAATCGGCTTAAGAGATAAAATGAGAAGCTTCGACGGAATAGTTGTAGGAATCAGCTCAGGATCGATGAACTCTGCTGATACGGTTTATGCCCAGCCTGAATTTGAGGGTGAAAGCGCAGCTGAATTTGTAAGATTCAGACAGGGACTCGGACTCGTTAATTTCTCAATAATACCGCATTACCAGACTATAAAAACCGATATAGTTGACGGTAAAAGACTTTTTGAGGACATAAGCTATGCAGACTCCATGGGAAGAAGAGTTTATGTCTTTGTTGACGGAACTTATGCATCAAAGGTAGTTGATAAAAAGGGCGAAAAGCTTGTTCAGGTAGGCGATACTGTTATACATGGTGAGGCATATCTGCTTGAAAACGGTGTGATTACGAAGATATGTGATAACGGCGGAGAATATGTAGTAAAAGAATGATGGCAAGAAGCAAAAAAGTATCTGTTTTGTATCTGACTATATTCTTGAAATGTTAATATCGGCGGTGTTATAATTTACCACTACCGATGTATCATTTTGTAGACTAAAGCTGCGGCTCCGGTATATCTAATGATACGAAACGGTTTGCAAAACTTCACTTTCTGTTCATTTATATTAGGGGAAAAAATGCAGGAAAAGATAATCGTTATTGATTTTGGAGGACAGTACAACCAGCTTATTGCACGTCGTGTCAGAGAATGCAATGTTTATTGCGAAATTTACTCATACAAGACCGATATCGCAAAAATTAAGGCAATGGAGCCTAAGGGAATCATTCTCACAGGCGGACCTAACAGCTGCTATGAAGAAGGAGCTCCTGGCTGTACAAAGGAACTTTTTGAACTTGGAGTGCCTGTGCTCGGCTTGTGCTACGGCGCACAGCTTATGATGCATGTGCTTGGGGGAAAGGTTGAAAAGGCACCGGTAAGAGAGTATGGCAAGACAGAGCTTGTTGTAAATAATAATGAGCCGCTGTTTAGTGAGGTTGAGGAAAACTCTATTTGCTGGATGAGCCATTTTGATTATATCTCTAAGCCGGCACCGGGATTTGATATCATTGCTCATACGGACAATTGCCCTGTTGCGGCGGCTGAGGATAAGAAGAGAGATCTTTATGCCATACAGTTCCATCCGGAAGTGCTTCATACACAGTATGGTACCAGGATGCTGTATAACTTTGTAAGAAATATCTGTGGTTGCAGCGGAAACTGGAGAATGGATTCATTTGCAACTGATCAGATAAAGGCTATCAGAGAGAAGGTCGGGGACGGCAAGGTCCTTCTGGCACTTTCAGGCGGAGTTGATTCCTCTGTAGCGGCAGGACTTCTTTCGAAAGCTATCGGTAAGCAGCTTACCTGTGTATTTGTAGATCACGGTCTTTTAAGAAAAGATGAGGGTGACGAGGTTGAAAGTGTTTTCGGAGAAGGCGGACAGTTTGATCTTAACTTCATCCGTGTCAATGCTCAGGAACGCTATTATAATAAGCTCGCGGGCGTAACAGAGCCAGAGCAGAAGCGCAAGATAATTGGTGAAGAATTTATCCGTGTATTTGAGGAAGAGGCAAGAAAGATAGGAGCTGTTGATTTCCTTGCACAGGGAACTATATATCCTGATGTTGTTGAATCGGGTCTCGGAGGAGAATCTGCAGTTATCAAGTCTCACCATAATGTAGGAGGACTTCCGGACTACGTTAATTTTAAGGAGATAATCGAGCCGCTCAGAAACTTATTTAAGGACGAGGTCAGAAAGCTCGGACTTGAGCTAGGTATTCCTGAAAAGCTGGTATTCCGTCAGCCATTCCCGGGTCCGGGATTGGGTATAAGAATTATCGGAGAAATCAATGCCGAGAAGGTAAAGATAGTTCAGGATGCTGACTATATCTATCGCTCAGAGGTGGATAAGGCAGCGGCCAACTATAAGGCAGAACACGGAGAGGATCCTAAGTGGATGCCGAATCAGTATTTTGCGGTTCTCACTAACATGCGCTCTGTAGGTGTTATGGGAGATGAGAGAACCTATGATTATGCAGTTGCGCTTCGCGCTGTAAATACAATAGATTTCATGACGGCAGAGGCTGCGCAGATACCGTTTGAGGTACTTCAGACAGTTATGAGCAGGATCATTAATGAGGTCAAGGGAGTAAACAGAGTATTCTACGACCTTACAAGCAAGCCGCCTGGAACGATAGAGTTTGAATAGTATAATAAAGCCCAGAAGCCTTATAAATCAAAGGTTTCTGGGCTTTGTGCTTGCAAAATGCTTGCAGTTTGAGGAAAATGCAACGAATAAACAAGTGAGGAGCCGATAAGGCTCCTTATTTTTTTGCACTTTGTATGAGCATTTGAGAATCAACCATTCGGAGTTCCAATTCTTGCTCAATTTCATCAGCACGGTTAAGTAAAAATGCTTTTGTTGTTTCATCTGGAGAAAATTGAGCTTCATCTCTTAAATGGTCGATGATAACTTTACTGTCTGCCCATTCCTTTAGAAAATGCTTTAATACAGGAGAATCAAAAGATATGGTCAGAGTATTTAGGTCAAATTTTCCATCAGCATCTTTGTTACCATGAAACTGAACTTTGCCAACTTTGGAGATAGCAAATAGATAAGGTGCAACTTCTCCAATGGTTTCTAAATGAATGTCTTGAAAAGAGGTGATACTAATAT
>CAKSBC010000009.1 GCA_934438085.1 uncultured Lachnospiraceae bacterium | reverse complement strand
ATCTTACTTTTCCTGGACATAACAATACCCCCAAGTAGGTTTCATTTTTCAATGTCCTACTTAGGGGTAGCATATCATAAGCGTTGCCGGGAGTATTTATGTAAAGTAGCTATTAATAGTCTCTTGTTAAAGGCTTAAATAGTTATGTGTGTTAAAGAACAAAGCTCTCCATGTCATCAGGCACATACAGCCGTCCGGAAAAATAAGGCTTTCCCTCGGCGGTATAGAGCTCTTTCCTGTTTTTAATGTTATCATCCTCGGTATGGTAAAGGAGCAGGTTTTCCGCATGCAGCTTTTCTGCAAGCTCGCAGGCGTCTTTTACAGTAGAATGGTGCTTTTCGTAAGGCTTGAAAATGTCCTGCTCTGAATAGAGACAAAATGCTTCATGCAAAAGCCAGGTGCTGTTTAAAGCATAATCAAATTCACATTCGTGAAACGGCTCATCACCGCAGCAGGTGAGCTTTTTTCCTTTATCATCAAGCTTCATTGAAAAGCCGAACTGCTTTGCCTTGGAGCTTTCTATGTCAAAAAATGTCACATCTTTTCCGAGGATCTCACGATGCTCTCCGTTTTCTACGACTATAAGCTGCATTCTGTCGCCGATATACTTTGTAAGCTTTTCCGGAAGCAGGTGCTCGGCACAAAGCTTAAGCAGTTCAATGACCTCATCATGACCGTATATTAAAGCATTTCCGTCATATCGGCCCTTATTTATTTCCTGAAGGATCATTCGCATTATCCACAGCATTCCCGAAAAATGATCAAGGTGCTTATGCGTGCAGAAAAAGGTATGAATGTCATTGAGCTTAATATTTGCTTTTTTAAGCTGTCTTAGGATTCCGTTTCCGCCGCCGGCATCAACAAGAAAATATTCAGATACTTCTTCAAAGATAAAACATGTATTATAGCATTCGGTTACATTGGCATTGCCGGTGCCGAGGATAGTTAATTTCATAAATATACCTGTATTTGTCTGATTTAAAATGTAAGTCTCATCTGATACCAGGTCACATTGCCGTGAACCGAGGCTGAGACGCCTTCATTTACAAATCCGAATTTGGAATAATAATGTATGAGCTTATCCTTACAGGTGAGTACCAGCCCCCTGCGGCCCTGCTTTTTGGCATCAGCTATAGTTCTTTCTATAAGCTGTCCGGCACATCCGTTTTTTCTGTATTCCGGCAATGTATTTACGCCGAAGATCATTTGCCAGGCGCCGGATTCATTGTGCATGGATGCATTTTCATACATTTCATCAGTAAGATCCGGTTCATCAGTAACCATGCCGTCAACAAAGGCAATAAGCTGTTGGTTTGCGGCAGGAGTGTTTTCATCAGTGCCTGTATCACAGTCATTGAAGTCTGCAAACATTAACCAGAAGTGATCTTTATAATAAGAGAGGCGGGCACGGAATTCCTCTTTTGTTGCGGCCTCTGCGGCCAGAAAGCATTTTGCCTCGACCTTGGCAATTGCATCAAGGTCATTTAAATTAGCGGTTCTGATAAGGATATTTGATAGTTTGTTCATATAGCTTTAATGATGATTTTATCGTTGAATCAACGAGTCCTTTCATTAGAATTAATACTGACAATAGTATATAAGCACCTGCAGCATTTATCAATTATGCATTTTTCTTGCAAGCGGGCGCGTGATGAAGTAACATTGCATTACGGTTTAAAGAACCGATAAAAGGACAGGATGGATATATGCAGGAAATAACAGAAAACCAGGATGCATCAATTGACAGAATAGTTAAGCTAATAAGCGAAGAGCTCGGAAAAAAGGAAGAGCATGTGGCGAATGTCATCAGGCTTATGGACGAGGGCAATACAATACCGTTTATCGCAAGATATCGTAAGGAAGCCCATGGAGCCATGGATGATACCAGTCTCAGAAAGCTTGAAGAGAGGCTGACATATTTAAGGAAGTTAGAGGAAAGACGAGCTGAGATATTAAAGGCAGTTGAAGCGCTCGGAAAGCTTACACCTGAGCTTGAAAAGGATATCAATAAAGCTGAAATGCTGTCTGAGCTTGAGGACCTGTACAGACCTTATAAGCAAAAAAGGCGTACAAGAGCAACTATCGCGCGTGAAAAAGGGCTGGAACCGCTTGCAGCACGTATTTTCACGCAGGAAAAGGATCTTCCGAAGCTCGAGGACATGGCAGAGGCATTTACTGATAATGCTACCGGCAATGAAAACGGAGTTGAAACTATAGAAGATGCTCTCACAGGAGCTGCGGATATCATAGCTGAAAATATCTCAGATAATGCTGAAATCAGAAAAAAGCTGAAGGCACTTGCGATGAAGCTGGGAATGCTTACAGCAGAGGCAGCGACCGATGAGGACTCCGTTTACAGACAGTATTATGAATTCAGTCAGCCGCTTAAAAAGGCACAGGGACATCAGATACTTGCAGTAAACAGAGGTGAAAAGGAAAAATTTCTTAAGGTCAAGATAGAGCTTGATCACGATCAGGCGCTTGTCACAGTATTGAGAGAGGTGCTTAAAAAGGGCTCATCAGCCACTGAGTTTGTCGGTGCGGCAGCATTAGACAGTCTCGACAGACTTATATGGCCGTCAGTCGAAAGAGAATTAAGGGCAGCTCTTACCGACACAGCCTGCGAGGGCGCTATACACAATTTCTCATTAAACCTTAAGCCGCTTTTAATGCAGCCTCCGGTAAAAGGACATGTGACAATGGGACTCGATCCCGGATACAGAATGGGCTGCAAGGTGGCTGTTATAGACGGCACAGGAAAGGTTCTTGATACGACTGTAGTATATCCGACACACGGAGACAGAAAAAAAGCGGAATGTATAGAGATCCTAGGCAAAATGATAATAAAGCATGGAGTCGAACATATTGCAATCGGAAACGGAACAGCCTCGAGAGAGACTGAAAGCATGGCAGCAGAGCTGATAGCAGGCTTTAATAAGGAAGGAAAATATAAAGAAATAAGCTATGCTATAGTAAATGAAGCCGGAGCATCTGTTTATTCAGCATCAAAGCTTGCCGCAGAGGAATTCCCGCAGTTTGATGTCAACCTTAGGAGTGCGGTATCAATAGCAAGAAGACTGCAGGATCCGCTTGCAGAGCTTGTCAAGATCGATCCTAAAGCTATCGGAGTCGGTCAGTATCAGCACGATATGCCGGAAAAGGAGCTGGATGCAGCACTCAGCGGAGTAGTCGAAGACTGCGTTAATGCTGTCGGAGTAGATATAAATACAGCATCGCCGTCACTGCTGTCCTATGTTTCGGGACTTAACGGCACAACAGCAAAGAACATTGTTATATACAGAGATGAAAACGGAGAATTCACATCGAGAGCTCAGCTTAAAAAGGTGCCGAAATTAGGACCTAAGGCCTTTGAGCAGTGTGCAGGATTCTTGAGAGTGCCGGAAAGCAAGGAACCGCTTGATAATACAGGAGTTCATCCCGAAAGCTACAAGGCTGCTGAGGCACTTATGAAGCTGCTCGGAATATCTAAAGCTAAGCTCATAGGTTCGGGAAATGCTGAAAATGCAGATGAAACCGTTAATGCCGGCAGAGGTGCAGATCTTTCAGCACTTGCTGAAGCTTACGGCATAGAAAAGCTTGCAGGTGAGCTTGGTGTAGGAGTACCGACATTAAAGGACATTATAAAGGAGCTTATGAAGCCGGGCAGAGATCCGAGAGAGGATCTTCCGCCTACTGTATTAAGAAAGGATGTCCTTGATGTTAAGGATCTTAAGCCGGGAATGAAGCTTAAGGGCACGGTCAGAAATGTTATAGACTTTGGTGTATTTGTGGATATCGGAGTGCATCAGGACGGGCTTGTGCATATTTCAGAGATATGTGATAAGTACATAAAGCACCCATCCGAAGTGCTTAAGGTCGGTGACATTGTAGAAGTTATAGTGCTTGGTGTGGATGAGGCGAAGAAGAGGATATCACTTTCCATAAAGCAGGCCTGACCCACAGAATAAGCGAGTAATTGCAAAGAATTATTTATCGTAACTTTGTATAAATTTGACGTACTTGATTTATTTTGTGAACTACCGTATCATTGACGAAATGAGCCTGTATATATTGTAAGCTTTTAAGCGGATTTATGCGTGGATAAAGCTGTTACAGGCAGGATTTGAGAGCAGATCTTAAATTGTAGAAAAGGGACGATTCAGGAGGAAATTTAATGACTATCCCATTAATAATCGGCGTGGCCTTATGCGGAGCATTGCTCATAACCACTAAGGTCATGGAAAAAAAGAACAAGGATGCCAAGGAAGCCGGCATTGCTAAGCTTCAGCACGGCACACGCATCAAAACCATAAACGGAATGGTAGGAACTGTTGATGAGCTTACAGATCATGGTACTATCAAGGTTGACTTTAGCCCGGATCAGAGCGGCTCGATCGTTGAGATCACAAAGGAAGCATTTTACAAAACTGAAGAATAAACGATAAAGCGCAGCTTTGAAAGGAAGATAATGGGTTCAATAGCATATGTAGTAATACTTGCTGTCATGTTCATTTGGATCATGAAGAGCAATAAAAAGAATCAGCAGCAGGCTCAGCAGCTGCAGGACAGTCTCAGACCTGGCATGTATGTAATGCTCAGAGACGGACTTTTCGGAACAATAGTTGATGTTGACGGAGAAAACGTTGTTATTAATTTCAGCGTTGACGGAGCAGATGAAGGCTGCCTTACAGTAGGTAAGATCGGAATCTACAATATAATAGAGGATAATGCCTCAGCACCACAGACTGCTGATGCAATAGGGGCAGCAGCACCGGGAAGCATTGAAGAAAAAATAAGACATGCGGAGCAGTTTGCTGCAGATGAGGATGAAGAGCAGGAAATAACAGATGAGCATTCGGGAGAGCTTGAAATAGCAGAGACACCTGAAGAGACTATAGCTGCACCTCAAGAAGATGCAGCAACACCTGCAGAAGCTGATAATGCAGCACCTGCAGAAGAGGTAAATGACTCTGCGGCTGAGCAGGAGCAGGAAGCGGCTTCAGCTGATTCTGAGTCAGAAGGAAAGGAGGACTGAAAATTATGATGCCAAAGATATTTGCGGTTCTTATAATTATTGCTTATGTAGTTCTTCTTTACTTCATAGTATTCGGAAAGAAAAGAAAAGAGAAGAAGCATCTTGATGCAATAAATGCAAAGCTTCAGATCGGAACAAGAATCTGCACCATCAGCGGGATCTGCTGCACTGTGGCAGAGCTCAGCAATGATAAAGAGATCCTTGTAGAGCTTAGCTGTGCAGAGGGCAAGCACATAAGAGCAAAGATGCTCAGAGGTGCTATAAAGGAAGTTATAGACTGAGTTATGAATTGATCCTATAGAGGAATTCAGCTTTTGCGGACTTTTAAAGGCTCAGAAAATACTATTACATAGTACAAAAGCATAATGAATAAAAAAGAGGTCGTTGTACTTTACGGGTAGCAGTTCATCACAGCTCATCCCGGCAGTGCGGCGGCCTCATTTTATTATTTTTATCCCGGCTTTTAATCCCTGCCGGACATTGTGAGATACTTTGTGCGGCGATTTTTCAATTGCTTATCTCCGAAGCCCAGACGTTTATCCAGCCATTCACAGAGAAGCGTCATGTGTCTGAATACAGATTCCGCACCTACCGCAAATACGATAGTAAGCAGTGTGCAGGCAAAGCTCATATGGCTTAAGCCGAACCACCACTTCATAAAATGACAGCAGAATAGCCAGCCTGCGATATTGAAGGCCAGGACTCCGGCACGCCATTTGTTAAGCGGTCTGCTGATATAAAGAAGAATCATAAAGCCTACTAAGGACAGGATAATAACGGCAGCAGTTGATATTTCGCCCTCCGCAAGTGAGAATACATCTCCGCAGGTCACAAATATACAGACTGCGGCAGTATCAGTGATGGCTGCAGGAAGAGCCTTCATAAGCACGTTTTTAAGGAAATGGCCCTGTATTCTCGTTGTGCTCTTCTCAAGTGCAAGAAGAAATCCCGGTGTTCCTATTGTAAACATGGCAACAAGGGAAACCTGTGCCGGCTGGAGAGGATAAGTAAGAGCCAGAATGACAGATATCAGTGCAAGCAGCAGGGAGAAGATATTTTTAACCAGGAAGAGGGAAGAAGAACGCTGAACATTGTTTACAACTCTTCGGCCTTCGAGTACGACATCCGGCATATGTGCAAAATCAGAATCTAAAAGTACGACCTGAGCAGCCTGAGCTGCGGCCTCACTTCCTGAAGCCATAGCTACGGAGCAATCGGCATCCTTCATTGCAAGAATGTCATTTACACCGTCACCCGTCATGGCAACGGTGTGTCCGGCAAGCTGCATGGCATGAACCAGCTTCCTCTTTTGCTCCGGAGAGACTCTGCCGAAAACGGTGTATTTTGAAGCGGCAGCTCTGAGCTTGGCTTCGGTGTCTAAAAGAGAAGCATCTACGGCCTTATCTGCATTTTTTATACCGGCCTCCATTGCTACGGAAGAGACAGTCTCAGGATCATCTCCGGATATGACCTTTATCGTTACATCCTGCTCGTCAAAATATCTGAAAGTATCAGAGGCATTTTTACGAACCGGATTTGAAAGCACTATTATTCCGAGCGGCATGATTTCGCGATGAGTTTTTTCTTTGTCATTTAACGCAGAGCCGGTTTCAGGAGCTGTATTTTCTAAAAGCTTTGCAAAAAGCAGTACACGTTTACCGCTTTTTAAGTATGGCGCTATCTTTGCTTTGATAGAGCTTTCAACACTTCCGCCCATAACATAATCCGGCGCACCTAAAAGATAGGTTCCGTCCTCAAAGGCTATGGATCCGTATTTTTGCTTGGAAGAAAATGGCTCAATCTTAAGCGCTGTGCGGGAGCTTATGCTCATGCCGGAAGCAAAGCGTTTAAGTGCCTGCATCGTTGAGTTTGTATCGGTGGAGGCATTTACATAATCGGCAAAAAGGCAGGCAGAAGAGGTGTTGTCGGAGCTTTCCAGCCAAATAGTGTCAGTCACACTCATATCAGGCTCAGTGATGGTTCCCGTCTTATCTACGCACAGAATGTCTACACGCGCCAGAGTTTCGATACTTTTCATTTCGTGAAGCAGCACCTTTTTTCTTGAGAGGCGAATAGTGCCTAAGGCAAGCGCGGCGGTTGTAAGAAGATAAAGTCCTTCCGGGATCATGCCGATGACTGCAGCTACCATAGAGGTTATGGAGGTGCTGAAGGTTTCATGATTTATAAAATGTGCCTGAAGATAGAGAATGATCCCTATAGGAATGATAGCAATACCGACCCATTTGACTATGGCGTTAATGCAGCGTATCATTTCAGACTGCTCACTGCCTGACATTGCCTTTGCCTCGGCGGTTAGCTTTGATATATACGAGTCATTTCCGACCTTTTCAAGGCGGGCATAGCAGGTGCCGGCAACGACAAAGCTGCCGGAAAGAAGTGAAGAACCGACATTTTTCTCTATTTCATCGGCTTCTCCGGTGAGCAGAGCTTCATTTACACGGATGCTGCCGCTGATTACTGAGGCATCGGCATATATCTGATCTCCGCTTGAAAGCAGTACGACATCATCCTTTACAAGCTCCTCGGAGGGAACAGTAATAAGAACGGAGTCTCTCATAACGGAAGAGTGCGGGGCATTTAAGATGTTCATCTCATCAAGGACATGCTTAGCTCTAAGCTCCTGGATGATACCGACTAAAGTATTGATAATTACTATAGGTAAAAATGTAAGATTGCGGTATGAGCGCGCAATTATAAGAAGTACTGAAAGTACCAGAAATATAAGGTTAAAATATGTAAATATATTAGATAT
The DNA here is from genome assembly GCA_934438085.1 of uncultured Lachnospiraceae bacterium. Lineage (GTDB taxonomy): Bacteria > Bacillota > Clostridia > Lachnospirales > Lachnospiraceae > Avilachnospira. The sequence continues at coordinate 69,197 of CAKSBC010000009.1, read as the reverse complement.
TATTATTTCGCTGACAGAACGGCTGTTTGAACTGTCGGTTTTGTTGGTGAGCCCTGCGGCCTTTCTTTCCTCGGCTTCTTTTTGCGTGAGCCCTCGTATGGCATTGGCATTATCTTGGTGGTCTGTTGACATTTTTCCTCCGTATTCATAGTTTTGTGCTTGTAATGCTTTATTATGCTGATAGTAGCACTGCCGCCTCATTAAAGTAAAGGGTGCCGCTGTGAATGTTTTGTGAAGAAAATTGGTGAAGAAAAAACCTTCTGCAGAGAAATGAAAGATAGAATATTTAATTATCAGGATATATAATTATAAATAACTGTATATATCTGAGGCAGCTGCAGATCTTTAAAAGTATTGTATGCCGCACGAGCTTAAATTATATACGTTTCAATAATGATATATACGGCTTTCTTTAGAGAGGAGGCAAAGGCTATGATAAGCAGAGATCGGATTTTCAAGATATACGGAACTGATTATAAGGAAATGACAAAGGAGCTTCTTCAAAGTATAGGGGCATCGGCACTTATACCGGACAGTCATACGCTTATTGGCATTAAACCAAACCTTGTTTCCCCGTCTACAGCGGATCAGGGAGGGATCACTCATCCTGAGGTAGTATCGGGAATAATTGAATATCTTAAGGAAAACGGCTTTGATAACATTATCATGCTTGAGGGGTCATGGGTAGGCGATAAGACCACGGAATCTTATACGGTGAGCGGCTTTGACAAGGTTTCAGAGCAGTACGGCATCCCGTTTTATGACCTTCAGAAGGAAAAGGCAACAAAGATCGACTGCGCGGGCATGGATATTGAGATATGTGACATTGCAAGAAAGGTCGAGTTTATGATAAATGTGCCTGTACTTAAGGGACATTGCCAGACTCATATTACATGTGCGCTTAAGAATTTTAAAGGACTTCTCACAAATCGCGAAAAGAGACATTTTCATGCCTGCGGGCTGCATGAGCCGATTGCGCATCTTAATGCTGCAATGCATCAGGATCTTATTATAATAGATAATATCTGCGGAGATCTGGACTTTGAGGACGGAGGAAATCCGGTTTACAGAAACTGCGTCATGGCAGCGACCGATCCTGTGCTTACAGATGCTTATGCCTGCAAGCTCCTGCACACCGATATTGAGGATGTGCAGTATATAGGTCTTGCGGAAAAGCTTGGTGTCGGATCTGCTGATGTGTCTTCGGCTAAGATAGAGATAGTCAGAGAAAGCGGTGAATGGAGAGAAAAAAATACGCTTCCTTATTCAGGCAAGGTCATAGCGCTTCAGGAGGCGGTGGATTCTGTAGATTCCTGCAGTGCCTGCTACGGATATCTGATCCCGGCTTTGCAGATGCTTAAGGATGAAGGGCTTTTTGATAAGCTTCCGTGCAAGGTTCGCATAGGACAGGGCTACAGAGGAAAGACCGGCAAATTAGGAGTAGGTAATTGTACCTCTAAATTTGATTTTTGCGTAAAGGGCTGTCCGCCGACTGAAAATCAGATTTATGAGGAGCTTAAGGAGTATATAAGGAGAGCAGAAAACAAATGAATTATTTAGATATTTTCAAGGATGATCTTCAGGAATTCTATGATAAGACAATGCAGTTTTCCGAAGAGACGCTTAGTGTAGGGGATTACAAGGGATTTTCGGGCGGCTTCGGAAGCTATGCACAGCGCGGAGCTAAAACGCATATGCTCAGACTCAGAATGAGCGGCGGACGTCTTACAAAGGAAATGCTTAAGGGCATTGCGGAAATCATCATAAAATTTGATGTTAAGAGGGCAAAGCTCACCACCTGCGAGTCTATACAGCTTCATGACATGGATGCAAAAACTCTTTGCGAGGCTATACTTCCTGCATGGGAGGCCGGCATGATGACAAGAGGCGGAGGCGGAGATTTCCCGAGAAACATCATGTGCGCACCGCTTTCAGGCATTGAAAAAGGCGAGTATTTTGATGTTATGCCTTATGCACTAAACATGGGAGATTACATGCTCGGCTTTATAAAGGGGCCGAAATTCCCGAGAAAGCTTAAGTGCGCATTTACTAATACAGCTTCCAATGCCACACATGCCACTATCCGTGATCTGGGCTTTGCTGCCAATGAAGACGGCACCTTTGATGTTTATATCTGCGGAGGCATGGGCAATAATCCGAAGTTAGGAGTAAAGGCTGCAGAACATATTGATCCGCTTAATATAAGATATTATGCCAAGGCAATGGTGGAAACCTTTAAGGCTAACGGAAACTATGAGAACAGAGGCCGTGCACGTACCAGATATATGCAGGAAACTCTCGGAGTTGAAGGACTTAAGGCTGAATTTAATAAGCAGCTTGAAGAGGCATACAAGGATAGCTCACTTAAGATAGATAAGGCAGAGATCACTGCATGGGAGAATGCATTTGCAGCTGAGTTAAAAGCAAAGCAGGATAAGGGTGAGAAGGCTTCGGATGAGCTTATCGGCAACAAGAGGGTTTATGCGCAGAAGCAGGACGGTCTTTATGCGGTATACTATCAGCCGATAGGAGGCATGATAGAGCCGAGTGCACTTGTAAAGCTCTATGAGACTATAAAAGACATGGATGCTGTCGAGCTCAGAGTGACACCTAATGAAGGTATTTATGTTATTAATCTGACACCGTCAGAGGCAGAAAGGGTGCTTGCTGTTACCACAGACGGAGCACGCAATATATTCGAGACCTCTGTTGCATGTGTCGGAGCAAAGACCTGTCAGGTTGGACTCGGAGACTCACAGGGACTGCTTAAGTTATGTGTTGAGGAGCTTAGAAAGCATGACTATGCAGACGGTGTTTTACCTCAGATACATATATCAGGATGTCCGTCCTCATGTACCGGACAGTTTACGGCACCTATCGGCTTCCGCGGAGCAATGAAGAAGGTCGGAGATGAAATGCAGCCGGCATTTACATTATATCTTGGAGGCTCCGATAAAAAGGGAAGCGAAAAGCTTTCAGAGCCGGGACCGATAATCCTTGTTAATGACATACCGAAGCTGCTTGTAGATATAGCTGAGGCAGTATCCGCAGAAAAGACAACCTATGCTGAATGGGCAGAGGGACATGAGGCAGAGCTTAAGGATATAGCGGCAAAATATGCGTAAGCATTAGGCTGATATATAGAGAATTTAATATTTAAATCTCAAGGACTGATATGAGATGGCCGGAGCAAAAAGGCCTGACGGTATCGGTCCTTCTTTGCGGTTTGACAGTATTTCGAGCTGACAGTATTTGCAGTATTTACAGAATTTACAGTATCTAAAATAAGATATTTCCTTATATTTAAGGCATTTTGATGCGGTAAAAAGCTGAGAATATAAAACACAATATATTGTTGCTTTTTTATTGTACAAACACAATATTTATGTTCAATTCATTGAAGTAAATTTTTCAATGTGCTACAATTGATTTCGACACACAAACAGTGAGGTAACGATATGCATATTACAGGGCTGCAGAAGCTGACTTTATTAGATTTTCCGGAGCGCATCGCGTGTACTGTATTTATTTCCGGATGTAATCTTCGTTGTCCTTTCTGTCACAATGCTTCTCTGGTAGTCACAAATTCACAGGAAGACCATATATCAGAGGATGAGCTTATATCATTTCTTCAAAGCCGTAAAGGTCTGCTTGACGGTGTGTGCATAACAGGCGGTGAGCCAACTATGTATGGTGATGAGTTAAGGGCGCTTATTCAAAAGATACGTGGGCTTGGATTTGCCGTAAAATTGGATACCAATGGAACGAATCCGTCATTACTTACAGAACTGATAAATGAGGGTCTGCTTGATTATGTGGCTATGGACATAAAGAACAGCCCCGAAAATTATACAAAAACCTGCGGAGGCATAGATGTGCTTGCAAAGGTGCAGGAGAGCGTGAAAATACTCATGAATTCCGATGTGGAGTTTGAATTTAGGACTACGGTCTGTCATCCGCTTCACACAACAGAGGATATTCGTCAAATAGGGGTATGGCTTAAAGGAACAGAGAAATATTTTATTCAGCAGTTCGTTGATTCCGGGAATCTGATCGGGAGTGGGATGGCTCCTTTAAGCGAGGGCGAAATGGAAGAAATGAGGCGGGCTGTACTGCCATGGATACCTAACGCACAGGTTCGAGGCATTTAATAAAAATAATACATAAACAATGTAAAAGCAGAAGGAGAAAGCAGAATGTACCAGGTTGTTAAACGAGATGGGAAGATCACCGATTTTAATATTTCTAAAATCAGTGTTGCCATCACAAAAGCATTTGAAGCCACAGGCAAACAGTACAATCCCGATACCATCGATTTTTTGGCCTTAAAGGTTACGGCGGATTATCAGCCTAAGATCAAGGACGAAAAAATCACCGTAGAGGACATTCAGGACAGCGTGGAGTCTGTACTCGGAAGAGCCGGCTATGAGGATGTGGCAAAGGCGTACATTCTGTATCGTAAGCAGCGCGAGAAGATCCGTAATCTGAAAACTACAATGCTGGATTATAAGGAGATAGTGGATAATTACGTCAAGGTAAATGACTGGCGCGTTAAGGAAAATTCCACAGTTACATATTCAGTGGGCGGACTTATCCTCTCAAACTCAGGTGCAATTACTGCAAACTACTGGCTCAGCGAGATCTATGATGAGGAGGTTGCCAATGCTCATAAGAGCGGAGATATGCATATTCATGATCTCAGCATGCTTACAGGCTATTGCGCAGGTTGGAGCCTTAAACAGCTGATTCAGCAGGGACTTGGCATTCCGGGAAAGATCAATTCCTCTCCGGCTTCTCATTTGTCTACTCTTTGTAATCAGATGGTCAATTTCCTTGGCATCATGCAGAATGAGTGGGCAGGCGCGCAGGCATTCTCATCTTTTGATACATACCTTGCTCCGTTTGTAAGAACTGATCACCTTAACCAGAAGGAAGTCAAGCAGTGTATTCAGTCCTTCATTTACGGTGTAAATACTCCGTCCCGCTGGGGCACACAGGCGCCGTTTTCCAACATTACGCTTGACTGGACTGTGCCGAAGGATCTTGCAGATCAGAAGGCTATTGTAGGCGGCAAGGAAATGGACTTCACCTACGGCGATTGCAAGAAGGAAATGGATATGGTGAACAAGGCATTCATCGAGGTCATGACCGAGGGTGATGCTGTAGGTCACGGATTCCAGTATCCTATTCCGACATACTCCATAACTCGTGACTTTGACTGGAGCGAGACAGAGAATAACAAGCTTCTCTTTGAAATGACCGCCAAATATGGTACACCGTATTTTTCAAACTATATAAACTCGGATATGGAGCCTTCAGATGTCCGCTCCATGTGCTGCCGTCTGCGCCTGGATCTAAGAGAGCTTCGTAAGAAATCCGGCGGCTTCTTCGGATCAGGCGAGTCCACCGGAAGCGTGGGTGTAGTAACCATCAATCTGCCGCGTATAGCATATCTTGCTGCGGATGAGGCTGATTTCTATGCTCGTCTGGATAAGCTGATGGACATTGCTGCACGTTCACTTAAGACCAAGAGAACTGTTATTACACGTCTTATGGACGCGGGACTTTATCCTTATACCAAGCATTACCTCGGCACCTTTGAGAATCATTTCTCAACCATTGGTCTTATCGGTATGAATGAAGTGGGACTTAATGCAAAATGGCTTCGCAAGGATTTGACTCATAAGGAAACACAGCAGTTTGCAAAGGATGTGTTAAACCATATGCGTGAAAGACTTTCGGACTATCAGGAGATGTACGGAGACCTTTATAATCTGGAGGCTACACCGGCAGAATCCACAACCTATCGTCTTGCAAAGCACGATAAGGAAATGTATCCGGATATTATTACTGCAGCAAAGGATGAAAACGAGACACCATATTACACCAACTCGTCTCATTTACCGGTAGGCTATACAGAGGATATTTTCGAAGCACTTGCAATACAGGATGACCTTCAGACTTTGTATACTTCAGGTACGGTTTTCCATGCATTCCTTGGAGAGAAGCTGCCTGATTGGAAGGCTGCGGCTAATCTTGTTCGTAAAATTGCAGAAAACTTTAAACTGCCTTACTATACAATGTCTCCGACCTATTCTATTTGTAATGAGCACGGATATTTAGTCGGAGAGCAGCCAATCTGCCCGCATTGCGGAGCTGCGACTGAGGTATGGAGCCGTATTACCGGCTATTATCGCCCGGTTCAGAACTGGAATGACGGCAAGGTTCAGGAGTTTGAGCATCGCAAGGAATATAACGTAGATGAATCAAAGATTGAGGGCAGACGCCTCAGTGATCGTGAAAAGGCATTTGCAGCTTCAGAAGAAGCAAAAGCTGAGGCGTTAGTATCATCAAAGGATGAATGCGACCTTTTCGTAACAGCTACCTGCCCGAACTGCAGAATAGTTAAGCCACTGCTTGATAAGGCCGGCATTGCCTACAATGTATTAGATGTTGCAGAAAATCAGGAGCTGGCACAGCAGTATCAGCTTAAGCAGGCGCCGACTCTTATAGTTAGAAACGGTGAGAATGCTGCAGCATATGAGGGTGTTGCTCAAATTAAAACATACATAAAGGAACAGGCAGCATTATGACCGATATTCTGATAATCGGCGGAGGTCCGGCAGGCCTTACCGCAGCCATCTATGCCGCCCGCGCCGGGAAATCTGTTATCGTATGCGAAAGGGAATGCCTTGGAGGACAGATCGCACAGGCGCATCGTGTCAGAAACTATCCGGGATTTTCGGATATTTCCGGAATTGAGCTGGGAGATGCGTTCTGCGCACATGCCATGGGTGCCGGAGCACAGATAGAATTCACATCGGTGCAGTCTATAAAAAAGGAAGCTGATGGAACGTTTACCGTTCTTACGGATGACGGCACGATAGAGGCGCTATCTGTGATCTTTGCAGGCGGAGCCAAGCCTCGCCTTTTGGGAGTGGAAAGAGAAACTGAGCTTGTAGGAAAGGGCATCAGCTACTGTGCTCTTTGTGATGGCGAATTTTATCGTGACAAGGATGTAGCCGTAGTCGGAGGCGGAAATACTGCTGTGTCCGATGCGGTCTTTCTTGCAGACATATGCAGATCAGTAACATTGATTCATAGGCGAAATGAATTTCGTGCAGAGAAGGCAGATCTTGAGATCCTCAGAAAGATGCAGAATGTCCGTATCCTGACACCTTATACGGTTCAGGATATCTGCGGAAATGATTGCGTAGAGGAATTAAAGCTTTCGGAGGCTCAGACAGGCAAGGCTGAGACTTTGCGGGTATCTGCGCTGTTTGTAGCACTTGGACGAGTTGCAGACTGTGCTCTGATCAAGGATATGGCAGAGCTTGATGAAAGCGGTTATGCCTTAACAGGAACGGACTGCTCAGTAAAGACGCCGGGATTATATGTGGCAGGAGACTGCCGCGCGAAGGAAATACGCCAGCTTACTACAGCAACATCGGACGGCACTGTTGCAGGAATTGCTGCTTGTAACTATATAGATCATATTTAATAAGGATATCCGAAATAAGTGGTTGAAACTGCCTATTGCGGGTAGCCTATTAATAATAGAAAATCCCGTTACCGGCCATATCACAGCTGATAACGGGATTTTAACTTATCCTTTACACTGTTTTGCAGAAACCATTTTTTCTTATGTCTTCTATGCAGGAAAGAGCGGTTTCATGTCCGATATCATAGACTCTCTGAAGCTCATCCGGATCACGCTCCATCTTGCCGATATCCAGAGTTTTAGGCGGACGGATGGCATAAACATTGCCAAGCACCTCCTGCTCCTCTATATATTTAAGTGTGGCATTATAACGGATATGACGGTTTTCCGCAGCCTTTATAAATTCCGGATATTTATGATATTTAGCCTTTATTGCGGGCATCATTGGATTCGGTTTTTTTACGAAGCCCTTAGGCTGGGTAAGTATCACCACGTTCTTGGCATATCCCTGCTTTTGCATGAATTTTATGGCAATGGAATCACCTATACCACCGTCCAAAAGCTTTCTGCCGTTTATTTCCATTATATTCGCAAGCAGAGGCATTGAAGCAGAGGCCTGTATCCATTTGATGTCATTCTCATCACCTTTATAGCATTTATAGTAGACCGGTCTTCCGCTTTCCACATCCGTGCTTACTGTGTAAAATTCCATCGGGTTGTTCATGAAAGCTTTTTCATCCCAGAGATCATATATAAACGGTATGTCGTGATAGCAGAACTCTGAGCTGAACAGATCACCGGTTTTTATAAGAGAACTAATGCTGGCATAACGCTTATCCGAGCAAAAACGCTTATTGTAGCGAAGCGCTCGGCCTATCTGCCTTGATTTGATATTGCAGCCAAAGGTTGCACCGGCACTTGTTCCTACCGCACCGTCAAAATCTATGTGGTTTTCCATAAATGCATCGATTACACCGCAGGTAAAAAGTCCTCGCATTGCGCCGCCCTCCATAACAAGGCCGCGGCGAACATTTTCATGCTGAGCTTCGTCTGCTGTGACAGCAATAGTATCTGTCTCTGAAACAGCAGTATTAGTATTTTTTAGATTATCTAAAGCCATATATAATGCTCCTAAAATATTTCCGAAAAGTCATTTCACTTATTGAACTTTCAACAAGCTGTTTAGCTATTATAAGTCAAAATTCAAGAAAAATAAAACATGTGTAAAAATAAATAATAAGCGATGATTCAGTTGATCAGAATAGGGATGTGATTTTTGAGAATGAATTATGAGTAAAAACGTTATGCCTGAGAGCGTAGTGTTCGAGGGAAATGTTATCAGCGGAAAAGAGATAGGGTAAATGTTATCTTAGGCGTGAATTACAAAAATCGAATTGTATCAATTCTAAATTTTGAGCAGTATTACGTTTTGTGCTTTATGGGTATATTTGATATAATTCACGCATGAAAAATAAGAAAAAGGGATTTACAATTGCAGAATTATTGATCGTTGTCGCCATTATCGGAGTAATGGTAGCTATTGTAATACCTATCTATGCGGCAAAATTACACAGAGTAAGAGTTGCTGTGGATTGGACTAATGTGCGAAGCTATTATTCCCAACTTCAATATGAATTCTTAGAAACAGAAAAGGTAAATGGCAGTTATCTTCATGAAATTACTATGTCTCCTACTGGGTTAACCTTATTTGAGCTTTCAGGTCAAACTATTCATCTTAAGGCCGGATCTATATGGGTGGCAGAAGAAGACAAGAATAAAGGATATAATATTTTATATTCTTGTAAAGCAAACCATCCGGAATGCCAGCTTATCCTGCCGCTTGATTTACAATAATAGACATTATAATGAATAATTCAGGATTAAACTTAAAACCGGAAAATTTGCAGTCAATTTTGAAGAAGGTACAGGTTATTCCTTGGTGTACGAGTGTAATAAAAACGTACACGGGGAACCGGAACGTCACTTATCTTTGCCTGTGAAATGATTTCAGGCATCAGAAATCTTAAAAACTAATCACTAAGAGTGAAAATCAGCATCGCTTAGGCAGTGCTGAAGGAATGGATACGCTGTATGAACAGTATCTGCAACTGTGATGAAGAAACTAGTTTAACAGAACTTGTATATGCTTAAACGAAATCCAGTTATCGGCTATGATATGGCTGATAACGGGATTTTCTGTCTTTAGTCATTTTTTCTTCTGTGCTGGCAACAAGACGGTCAAATTCACTTTCTGCAAAGGTTTTTCCATTATCCGCAACTTGTGCAAAATTTGCACAAGTTGAGTTCTCGGACAATTCACCGCTTTCATAGATGTTTTTCAAATGTTTTGTGACAACGCTTCTGTCTACATCGAAAAGCTGTCCAATCGCTTTTTGTGTCAGCCATACATCGTGATTCTGAACACGAACTTCAATACCATCCTCGTGGGCATCCTTTGTAAATACAAGAAAATCCACCGTGCTGTTTCGGATCTGCAATTTTGTATTCTTGTTTTCAGTCATTCATATCGCTCCGAATAGACAAATATTAGACTAAATATCCTATTTATTTTTCAAGACACTTCTGATCAAGCAAGAAATCATAGATATTTACAGTCAGGATACCATATTCATCATAATATGGTTGAACAATATCTTTTGTGATAACGATTTTCTTGAAAGAATCATCAATCTTTCTGAATGGCCTGGTTTCCTGAATGCGCTTTGCTTCATCAGGCAGGGAATATGCGGATTGAATATAATATCTTGTAGAACCCAGGTTACAAACAAAATCAACCTCTAAATTTTTACGGGAAACCTTACCAACGCTGTCCTTTTCTGCTACAGGAACAACACCTACGTCCACACTGTAACCACGCATACGAAGCTCATTGTAGATAACGTTCTCCATGGAATGCGTCTGCTCAAACTGGCGGAAGTTGATTCTGGCATTACGAAGGCCTAAATCAGAAAAGTAATATTTCTTTGGAGTTTCAATATATGCCTTCCCTTTGATGTCATAACGCTGTGCAGATTCAATTAAGAAAGAATCCTCAAAATAATCCAGATATTTCTTGATTGTTGCGGAAGTAATTTTGGATTTCTTTACAGTTTTGAAAGTATTTCTCAGCTTCTCCGGATTCGTCAGTGAACCTATGGCTGATGAGAGGATGTTAAGCAGATCTTCAAGCTCACCAATATTTTTCACACGGTTTCGCTTGGTTATATCCCTAATGTAAATTTCGTTGAATAGATTTTGCAAAGCAACCGCCTTATCATTTGCACCATCGCGAAGAACAATCAGCGGAATGCCGCCATACAGCATATACTCAGAAAGTCCGGTATATTTATCGCCGTTATAGACGGTCATAAACTCAGCGAAACTAAGAGGATACATATGGATCTCATCACCACGCCCGGCAAATTCGGTAGCAATATCTTTCGACAAAAGTTTTGCATTACTTCCGGTTACAAATACAGCCATATTTTCTTTGCGAAGATACCCGTTTAATACAGATTCAAAGCAGTCTAGCATCTGAATTTCATCCAAAAGCAGATAATATATTCCATCGTCTTGAACCTTCGAACGTATATATGCCATGAACTTTTCCGGATTAACGCCACGCTTTTCCTTTTCAATCTGAATCAGGCTCTCACCAATAAGATAGAGGTCGTCAGCAGAATCAAAGGCAAACCTGATAATGTGGTCAGCGTCTACACCGCTATCTAATAAGTAATGGTAAAAAAGCTTATTCAACAAATAAGATTTACCGCATCTACGAATGCCGGTAATTACCTTAATCAGGCCATTATTTTTTCTTTTTATCAGTTTATCCAGATATAAATCTCTGCGAATTTCCATGGAATCATCCTCCTTGGAATAGATTTTTGCAACTTTTCACATTTTTCTATTCTTATATTAACTATTAAGGGCCTGAAAAATCAAGAGGTCTTGACATGTTTTGGAATAGATTTTTGCAACTTTTCACACTTTTCTATTATAAGTAGGCTATTGCTTTAGAAAAAAAATAACGAGTTCGATTCGGGATAACGAAAAAAGACATCGACATGAAGTGAATGCCTTTAGTGACGCCAACGAGAATCCTGGGACACCGCAGGTGTCCTTCAGATAGAACCTGAAAGGGTTCTATCTGGACCGAAAGGAAACACGAGTTCGATTCGAGGTAAAGAAAAAAGACATCCACACAAGGTGAATGTCTTTAGTGACGCCAACGAGAATCGAACTCGTGTTACCACCGTGAAAGGGTGGTGTCTTGACCGCTTGACCATGGCGCCAAAAAACGCCCCAACCAGGACTTGAACCTGGGACCCCCTGATTAACAGTCAGATGCTCTAACCAACTGAGCTATTGAGGCGTGTGTCAATCGACAGCGTAAAAAGTATACTTGATAAGTATGACCTGTGTCAAGATGTTTTTCAATATAAAAAATTTTGCAGCAGGAAAAATTTAACCAAAATCTAACCAATTTTAGGCAGAAAAACTAAACAAAGCCAAAATTTGTACGGCATGCCGATAAAAGCATGCCGTATATGTATAAAATGACAAACCGAGGTATTAAGCTATACTTGAATAGTCAGCATCAACAACTGATGAAAGCACTTCACCGATCTTATCACGGATTATAAGGTCAGCTCTGTTGTCGTAAGGTGTTTCTCCACGGTTTAAAAGCACGAGCTTATGTCCCTTATAATAGTTTATGAGTCCGGCAGCCGGATAGACATTGAGCGAGGTGCCTCCGATAATGAGCATGTCGCATTCTGATATATATTTAAGGGATTCGGACATGACGAAATCGTCAAGCGCCTCCTCATATAAAACAACGTCAGGCTTTATGATGCCGCCGCATTCACAGCGCGGGATACCATCTGAGTTTTCTATAGCTTCAACGCCGTAGAATTTGCCGCAGTTCATGCAATGATTCCTGAGCGTTGATCCGTGAAGCTCAAAGACCTTTTTGCTTCCGGCAGCCTGATGCAGTCCGTCAATGTTTTGAGTTACTATAGCCTTTAGTTTTCCCATGCGTTCAAGCTCTGCAAGTGCGATATGCGCCTTATTCGGCTTAACATCGTGAACTATGAGCTTGTCACGATAGAATTTGTAAAATGCTTCAGGATCATGCATAAAAAAGGTGTGGCTCAGAATGGTTTCCGGCGGATAATCATATTTCTGATTGTAAAGTCCGTCAACGCTTCTGAAGTCGGGAATACCACTTTCGGTCGATACGCCTGCACCGCCGAAAAATACTATATTATCACTTTCATCTATCCATTTTTTTAAGGCTTCAATTTCATTCATGAATCTGTTCCCCCTTTTAAGCATTGCGATAACAGCGTGAATTTACGATTTTGGCTTCACAGCTTGACTTATAGTCAATCTACAGTCTTTCAATATAAGCCGCCAGCATTTCCTCAAGCTCAGTCAAATCGAGAGCACCGTGTTTTAAAAGACATTTTGAGTATATTTTAGTTAATGCCTCCGAGCGCTTTTTCATATCAGGGATGAGCTCAATGATACGAGGTCGTACAGCACCCATATAGCTTATTATATCACCTATGTTTTCCGGAAGCGCATCGCTTATCAGATTTTTAAGCTCACGTGCAGCCACCGGACTTTTTCCGGAGGTGGAGATCCCAACGGAAAGCTCGCCGTCATTTATAAGAGCCGGAAAGAAAAATGTGCAAAGCTCCGGGCAGTCCACGACATTAACAGGTATGGACATATCACGACAAAGCCTGCTTATATGCTGATTAAGTATATTATCATCTGAAGCGGCTATGCACAGAGCCTTATCATTGAGATCCTTTTCACTAAAAGCTCTGCTGTAAATGCTTATTTTGGGAGCATTCTCAGCGGACGCGGTACGGTATTTATGTGAAAGTGCCTCAAGCTCATCACATATGTCAGGCGCAACAATATGTATACGCGGCTTAAACGGCAGTAGCTTCTCACATTTTCTGAGGGCAACTTTTCCTCCGCCGACTATGAGAATGTCTTTTTCTTCTATATTTATATAAAGCGGAAAATACGGCATAACAAAAACTCCGTTGGTCTAATGAATATGATACAAGTGTCAAAAGTCCGACATCCGATGCGGGTTTGCCTGCGAGAAGGCGTATGACCCTTGGCATCAGCATCATGAATATATGAAAAGTATAAAATACGAGCATGTCAGAATCAAGCTGATCGAACACTCGAAAATGCCGCATAAATACGGTTATGCAATAAATTCATGTTTCAAAAGAGGCTTATTTGTAATTTCAAAGTTCAGCGTAAGCTCGGATATCTTTTCAAATCAGAAATAATACTGCATAATATTGTTACAAAACAAATCAATGAATAATTTGTTTTATTACAGTGATCTTTTCAGAGGGGTATTATCAATAGTAGACTTTTATATAACGAAGAAAGGAGCTGCCATGTTTGACGAGATAAGAGTACTTACACACAGCAGTATACGCATAGCGGGAAAGGAAATTCTTTATTTCGATCCTTATAATGTAAATGAAGCTGCACATGATGCAGATATTATATTTGTTACACACGAGCATTTTGATCATTTTTCGCCTGAGGACATTGCAAAGCTGAAAAATGACATGACGATTCTTATTTGTCCTGCGTCCATGAAGGACAGACTTGAAGAAAGCGGCATTGACTGGGAGCACACAGAGCTTGTGGAGCCAGGCGATGAGCTTGAGGTCGATGATATAAAGATATGTGCGATTGCTTCATATAATGTCGGAAAGCAGTTTCATCCAAAGGAAAATGCATGGGTGGGATATCTTGTGACTATGAATGATACGACCTACTATGTTGCAGGTGATACTGATATAAATGATGACATTAAAAAGATAAAATGCGATGCGGCTATGCTTCCTTGCGGAGGAACATATACGATGACTGATAAAGAGGCCGCGGAGCTTGCTTTAATTATTGAGCCGAAGCTTGCCATACCTACACACTACGGCTCTGTTGCAGGCGATGCCGATTGCGGAAAGCGTTTTGCAGATGCTGTGAAAGCCGGAAATCCGAACATTGAGGTATCGGTCAGAATGGAGTATTAAAAGACTGATGAATATTTTTAAAAAGATATACTGCCGTATATTTCAGAAATGCTTTCATATAGCACTGCCTTTTCTTCCTTACCAAGATCCGAGAATCGAAAGACATGTGGTCGCTATCCCGGGAATACTTAAGGCTGAAGGAGCGAAAAAACCGCTTATTATTACGGATGCCAATATATCCGGACTCGGGCTTCCGGATTCTCTTAAAGCGGCACTTGATAAAAATGGAATGGATTATGCTTACTTTGACAGAGCATTTCCAAACCCAACCATAGCGCTTTGCGAGGAAGCGCATGATTTTTATGCTGCAAAAGGCTGTGATTCTATCATAGCCTTTGGAGGCGGTTCTCCGATGGATCTGGCAAAGGCCTGCGGAATAATAGAGGCAAGGCCTGACAAACCGCTTTCAAAAATGGGCGGCATACTTAAGGTGAGAAAAAAGCTGCCGCTTCTTATAGCGATACCGACTACTGCCGGAACAGGAAGTGAGACTACGCTGGCGGCGGTTGTGGTTGACGGAAGGACGAGACATAAATTTGCAATAAATGATTTTCCGCTTATTCCTAAATATGCCGTTTTGGATCAGGCGATGGTGCACAGCTCACCGTCTTTTGTAGCTGCTACTACGGGATTGGATGCACTCACACATGCGGTTGAGGCATATATTGGCAGATCTACGACAAGGAAGACGCGTGCGGCGGCTGAAAAAGCGGTTTTTCTCATTTTCAGGAATCTGGATCAGGCAGTGAAGCATCAGAGCGCAAGCTCAGAAGGGGCAATGCTTGCGGCAGCACACTATGCAGGAAGAGCATTTACACGTTCATATGTCGGATATGTTCATGCACTTTCACATGCCTTAAGCGGGGCTTATGACCTGCCGCACGGTTGGACGAATGCTGTGATACTGCCGATCGTATTAAGACGCTACGGCAGATGTATTGATAAAAAGCTTGCAAAGCTTGCGCTTTGTGCAGGCTTAGGAGAGCCTGATGAGAATGCAGGCGTTCTTGCGGAAAGATTCATATCGGCTATAGAGGCCATGAACGAGAAATACGGAATACCTGACAGGATAGAGGCGATAAAGGAAGAGGATATAAAAACTCTTGCAAAATATGCAGATAAGGAAGCAAATCCTTTATATCCTGTGCCGGTTTTGTGGGACAGAAAAGAGCTTGCGAATATTTACCGTCTGCTTAAAGGCTGATTAAGAGCTGATACAAGTACAGCAAAAGCGCTTGTGGGTCAATACAGAGTCTGACGTTGATTAATACATGATTAACCCAGCAGATAGTTTAGTTTGCGGATTTTAATAAATATGGAAAAACAGCAGATAGAAGAAATAGTATCAAAACAGAAAAGATATTTTGACAGCGGCATTACATTTGATTTAAAGAATAGGCGAGAAGCGCTTAAAAGTCTCTACAGCCTTCTTAATGATAATGAAGAGCGTATAGCAGTAGCGCTTAAGGCTGATCTCGGAAAGGCGAGGATGGAGGCATATATGTGCGAAACTGGACTTGCCAAAGCTGAAATAAGCCATATGCTTAAAAATCTGACAAAATATTCAAGGGAACGACTTGTCAAGACACCGTTGGCTCAGTTTGCCTCAAGAAGCTTTGTTAAGCCTGTCCCATATGGAAATGTCCTGATCATGAGTCCATGGAATTATCCGCTGCTTTTATCCATAGATCCGCTGGCAGATGCCATAGCGGCAGGAAATACCGCAGTGCTTAAGCCGAGCGCTTATGCGCCGGAGACATCTAAGCTTTTAAAGGAGCTTATAGAGGAGCGCTTCGATGAAGAATATATAGCTGTTATAACAGGCGGAAGAGCAGAAAATTCTGCACTTTTAGACATTGGCTTTGACAAGATATTTTTCACCGGAAGCAAGGCAGTCGGCAAAGAGGTGTTGAGAAAGGCAGCTGAGCATCTGACACCGGTCACCTTGGAGCTTGGCGGAAAGAGCCCATGTATCGTTGACAAAACGGCTGATATCATGCTTGCGGCAAAGCGTATAGTTTTCGGTAAAATGCTTAACTGCGGACAGACCTGTGTTGCACCGGATTATATATACTGTGACGAAAGCATTCGTGCAGAGCTTATTAAGGAGCTGAAAAAACAGCTTAGGCTTCAGTACGGAAAGGATATTCTGCATTCAGAGGATTACGGAAAGATCATTAACAAAAGGCATTTTGAGAGAATATGCGGACTTATAGATACTTCGCTTAAATCCGGAGGAAAGCTCGAAGCAGGCGGCGGCAGAGATGAAGAAGCTCTAAAGATAGAGCCGACAATTATAAGCTGCGTCAGCTGGAATTCAGCCGTTATGGGAGAAGAGATATTCGGCCCGGTGCTTCCTGTTATGAGCTTTGGTGATCTGAAAGAGGCTGCGGCGCAGATCAACAAAAGAGAGCATCCGCTGGCACTTTATATTTTCTCTTCCGACAAAAACAATATTGATTTTATAAAATCAAGAGTTCAGTTCGGAGGCGGTTGTATAAATGATACGATAATACATCTTGCCACCTCGGAAATGGGCTTTGGAGGCGTAGGAGAAAGCGGAATGGGTGCATACCACGGGCGCGCGGGCTTTGATGCATTCAGCCACCGTAAAAGCATTGTTGATAAGAAAACCTTTATGGATCTTCCGATGCGCTACAGACCGTATAAGAAAATATATGAGAAAATGCTTCATATATTTTTGAGGTAAAAACAACTTAGTGAATTAAAGTGTACCCCGCAGAGTAGACGGATTTTTAGGGTGAATCCAGTAAAGTAAACAGCATTTTTGGAGATATCCCATTAAGTAGATACAGCCTCTAAGGATCATTTGAATATCCGATTTTCCGATTTTAATCTATAGCTGCAGATAATGCATGAATTGTCAAAAAAGTGTTCAGTATTCGACAATTGTGTTTTATCTGCGGCTATATACCGTTTCTAAAACGATACAATTGTATAAATAACAGATTTTATCAAACACTATTCGTTTTTTATCACTTATAATTAAACTTATGTTCAATACAGAGGATGAAGAATTTTATAAGGAATTTGCACTGCGCATTACACATCTGCGCAGGAGTAACGGAGTATCCGCACGAGACATGAGTCTTTCTTTAGGCTTTAACCCAAGCTATATCAATGCTATAGAAAATAACAGAGCAATGCCGAGGATGGAGACCTTCTTTGAGATATGCAATTACCTCAGTGTTACACCAAAGGAATTTTTCGATATAGATGCCGAAGAACCGGCAGAGCAGAAGCTCTTATTTGAAAAGATAAAAAAGCTGGATAAAAAACAGCGTGAGCTTGTCGGAGAATTTATAGGTTATATTGCTGATATTAAATAATACTTCGGCGGTGATATCACATGCCGCCGCATTTACAGACATTTCTGTCATCATATACGGTTCCGTAAGTTTTATGGAACATGGCACGGCCGCTTAAGCTCTTCTGGCCGAAATTCATATAATGAAAATGACTGCGTCACAGGACGCTTTATTTTTGTGCGCTCGGCAATGGGGAAGATGCTGCACACGAGGTCATTAAATAAAACCAAGGAGTATGAATGAAATGAGTTCGAAAAAGATTTGTCATTTGAAGCTGATACTTATGCAGCGTGACGGCAGCAGTATAAGCGATGCCGCCGGAATGAAGCTTGCGAGAGCCAGGCATGGCATTACGAGAGAATTATTGTTTCCGGGAGACGGAAGCTTATATGAGCTTCATATAGCCATACAGCGCGCTTTCGGCTGGAGTAATTCTCATTTGCACAGATTTTCACTTCGCGACAAGGATTTCGGACAGCTGACAGAAGGAAACATTAAAATATATAAAAAACTCTGCGGAAGCTTATTCAGGGCGGAGGAAGCTGAAAGCTTCGAGTGGCACTGGCACAGACTTTTTAAGGATGTTCCTTTTGAAGCGGACAGAAGAAGAGCTTGCCCGACAGAGGAATCGCTCTATGCAAACCTTATTAAAGCAGGGCTTATGGATGAGGACGGAAACATTTACAGAGAAGCTGATCGTGAAACGGAAGACGGCAGGGATGCCGGATTTAATATTGCGGATGAAACAAACATACGAAGACTTAACATACTGCTTGAAAGACTTACGGCGGAAGAACTTTTTACTGCAGAAAAAAGTAAAAGAACTATTAGCATGTCCGATAAAAGAAAAATGGATATTGCTGTCTGGCGTGAAAGCGTGATCGTAGCTGCATTTGCAGAAATTAAACGGATGATGATATTTTTTGAAGCCGAACCGCAAAAAGCCTGTGCTTACCGAGAAGCATTTAAAGAACTGGAAGATATTAAGAAGAAATATTCTGAGTACATGAATAAAGAAAACATAAGTTTTTCAGCCGATATGACGGAAACAGATAGCCGGGAACTTTATGCGAAAGACTGCCGCCTGGAAATGTTAAAAAGCTATGACGAAGCAGGAGAGCTGATTAATTCCTTTATACCGAAGCTCAGGCCGTTCTTTTCCGCACTTGATTACAGATATGACAGAGGAGACGGCTGGCATGTAAAAATACTCTGTAAAGATATTTATGATGAGCATGGGATAAGCGTGGTATCCGATGGAGCGGGAAACGGGGTCTACTCTGAGAAAACAGAAATAAAGCGGGATTGGATCAATGCAGAGAGGCTGAATGTTTCGAACAATTTAAGGACAGGCTTAGAAAAAGTCGCAGGTTCGAGGCTTCCGCTTTGTATCGCTGCTGACGGAATGGATCTTTTTGATGATATAGGCGGTGTTGACGGATTTTTCTCATTTTTAAAAGCCCTGTACGGGAAAAATAAAAACGAAGCAATGTATATGCAGGAGCTTGCAAAGGCTTACGGATGGAGAGGGAAAGCAGGTATTTTTCATTGACATAGAGACAGCGGAAGACTAAATTATTATTGAAATCCGCGTGGCCTAAAGGTGTTTACGGATACTAAAGGAAAGGGCTGTCGGATGGTGTTTCATGATGATTTAAGCTGATATTGAGGAGGCAATGAGCAGTAAGATGGAGCTTAGCCTGCTACTGATGAAAAAGATCCTTTCGATGGCTATAATGGTAGTCGTAGGATATGCTGCGGTAAGAAAGAATGTATTGAAGGAGGCTGATACGCAGCTTATGTCTGCACTCAGTCTTTATATAGTATGTCCGTGTATGATACTCAGTGCATTCAGGATGGAATTTACAGCTGACAGAGCATTGAAGCTTGTATATTGCATAGTGGCTGCAACGGCAGTGCACTTTATATTTATTGCAGCGACCTGGGTCCTGGCACGAGGCGGGCACATCGATCCGGTACAGCAGGATTCGGTGATCTATGCCAACTGCGGCAATCTCATAATTCCTATTATCGGGTCTTTGTTAGGAGCTGAGGCGCTTTTTTATGCTTGTGCATTTATAGCAGTGCAGACGGTTTTTTTGTGGACACACTGCATGTATACGCTCGGAGGAAAAGCGGCTGTAGATGTAAAAAAGATCCTGACAAACCCTAATATCATAGCTATTGTATTAGGAGTATTGCTGTTTATCACAGGCTTAACATTTCCTTCACCTGTAAATGATGCCGTGGATGCGCTCGGCAGCATGTTAGGACCTTTGGGGATGCTTATAGCAGGCATTGTTATGGCTAATATCGATCTCAGAGAAGTCTTTGCTGACAGAGATTCGTATTTGATCTGCGTTTTGAGGCTTTTAATATATCCGCTTTTACTTGTGCTAATTTTAAAGCTTTCGGGACTTACAAGGATACTGCCTGATTCGGCACAGCTTTTCATGGTAACATTTTTGGGTGCCATAGGACCGTCGGCATCGACAGTCACACAGATGGCAAAGCTTAATGACTGTGACTATCAGACAGCAAGTGTTATTAATGTAATGTCAATAATACTCTGCATGATCACAATGCCTGTAATGATATTTATTTACCAGCTGGTGCTGTATTGATCAGATTTGCCTTGCTTTACAGCTTTTTTCGTCACAGCATTTTCACATTTCCGTAAAAAAGTTTTAAGTGCTATACACTTACTTTTTTGCTATAATGCTGTAGATGAGCATTTATAGAATATCGGGAGGAAACATATTTTGAAGAAATTTTTAAATATACTTATGCTTTCAGCAGTTGCACTTATGCTTTTCGGATGTACACCGTCTACCATCAGAGAGAGTGGAGCACCTGAGGATTTTCCTGACGGAGTTGTAATAGAGAAAAATACTAC
The DNA here is from genome assembly GCA_934438085.1 of uncultured Lachnospiraceae bacterium. Classification (GTDB taxonomy): domain Bacteria; phylum Bacillota; class Clostridia; order Lachnospirales; family Lachnospiraceae; genus Avilachnospira. The sequence goes on along the minus strand of CAKSBC010000009.1, from coordinate 48,449 downwards.
AGCAGCCATGACTCTGCCTGAGACAAGCAAGTACACCATACCTGCAGATGCAGAGACAGGTGAGAACGGCGGACCGGGAGCAATGGAGACAACAGCGGTTGACAGATCATACTATCCTGAGGATAAGCAGCAGGGCGAGAGCGTTGAGGAAAACGGAACAATGATCATAGTATATATTCCGGGCTCAAACGGCATATCAGCATCATTTGACTATGTTGATACCTGTGATGCAGCATCTGTAATTCAGGCTCTTAAGAATAATAACGCACTTACAGACGATATAGATCTTATCGGCTATACTCCGTCAGAGGACGGAAGAAGCGCAAAGCTTGAGATAAGTGATGCAACCTCTGTATATGCTGCAGCAAGCGATAAGATGGTTGTAGCAGCGGTTGCCAATACATTTATCGATAACTTCGGTCTTGATGAGATCGATGTTACAGCTGCTGGTGAGGACTACGGATACATGGGATTCTCACAGGAGTTCGATACAAAAAAGAGCACTAAGTAATTAAACCGGACGGCATTAACGAAAAAAATGCAAAAACCAGCAGATTTTTCGCGTATAAAAGCCATTAAATGCTATGTGCTCAATAGAAACGTATAGCGATATGTGATAGAATACAGTGAGTTAAAACTTACTGTATTCTTTTTACTAAAGCATTATTATCAGGGGAATAAAAATGAGACAGACAGCAGAGAATAAACCATTTTATCTCACAACGGCTATTGCCTATACCTCAGGCAAGCCGCATATAGGAAATACTTACGAGATCGTGCTTGCGGATGCTATTTGCCGCTACAGAAGAGAACAGGGCTATGATGTCAGATTCATGACAGGAACAGATGAGCATGGTCAGAAGATAGAGGAAAAGGCTGCGGCAGCAGGCGTTACACCGAAGCAGTTTGTGGATAATGTTGCCGGAGAGATCAGACGCATATGGGATCTTATGAACACATCTTATGATAAGTTCATCCGCACAACAGACAGCTATCATGAGAAGCAGGTTCAGAAGATGTTCAAGAAGATGTACGATAAGGGAGACATCTACAAGGGACATTATGAGGGCTGGTACTGTACTCCTTGTGAGTCATTCTGGACAGATTCACAGCTTGAGGACGGCAACTGCCCTGACTGCGGAAGACCTGTAAAGAAGGCAAGAGAGGAAGCATATTTCTTTAAGATGAGTAAATATGCTGATCGTCTTATACAGTATATTAATGAGCATCCGGAATTCATTCAGCCGGTATCACGTAAGAATGAGATGATGAACAACTTCCTCCTTCCGGGACTTCAGGATCTTTGTGTATCGAGAACTTCATTCAAATGGGGTATTCCTGTAGAATTTGATCCTGATCATGTAGTATATGTATGGCTTGATGCTCTTACAAACTATATAACAGGCTGCGGATATAACTGTGACGGCGAGACCGATGACGAGGGCGCAGCATATGCAAACGGCAAATACGGCTCAGGAGAGGCTGATGATGCCGGAAGAAAGACCTTTGAGAAGTATTGGCCTGCAGATCTTCATCTTATAGGAAAGGACATTATCCGCTTCCATACCATTTATTGGCCGATATTCCTGATGTCACTCGACCTTCCGCTTCCTAAGCAGGTATTCGGACATCCTTGGCTGCTTATGGCTGACGGCAAGATGTCAAAGTCAAAGGGCAACGTTCTTTATGCGGATACTCTTACTGATGTATTCGGAGTTGATGCCGTAAGATATTTCGTGCTTCATGAGATGCCGTTCGACAATGACGGTTCCATAAGCTGGGAGCTTATGTGCGAGCGCTTCAACGGAGATCTTGCAAATGTACTCGGAAACCTTGTTTCGAGAACCATATCCATGACAAATAAATATTTCGGAGGCATCGTTGAAAATAATGACGCGGCTGAAGATATTGACAGCGATCTTATAGATACTATCCTCGAGGCAGTTGAAAAGGTTGACAGCAAGATGAATGAGCTCAGAGTGGCTGATGCCATAACTGAGATATTCAACATTTTCAGACGCTGCAACAAGTATATAGATGAGACTATGCCTTGGGCTCTTGCTAAGGATGAAGCTAAGCAGGAAAGACTCAAGACTGTTCTCTACAATCTTACAGAGGGCATTACTATCGGAGCTTCACTGCTTCACAGCTTTATGCCTGAGACAGCAGAGAGCATCCTTGCAGAGCTTAATACCTCAAAGCGTGAATATGCTGAGATGGATGCATTCGGACTTTATCCTAATGGCAATAAGGTAACAGAGTCACCGAAGATACTTTTCGCACGTATGGACTTTGATACTCTTGCAAAGCGTGTTAAGGAAGCTGCAGGCATAGACATCACAGGTAAAGAGGTCGAGGCGGAGGAAGCTGCCGAAGAGAAGAAGGCAGAAGCAAAGGAAGCAAAGCCGCTTACACATAAGCCGAACGTGACCTATGATGATTTTGCAAAGCTTGAGTTCCGTGTGGGCGAGGTCATTGCATGCGAGGCAGTGCCGAAGTCAAGCAAGCTTTTAAAGGAAACTGTAAAGCTCGGAAGCGAGACCCGCACTATCCTTTCAGGAATTAAGAAATGGTACAAGCCTGAGGATATGGTAGGTAAAAAGGTTATGGTCGTATGTAACCTTGAACCAAGAAAGATCGCAGGAGAAATGTCTCAGGGTATGATCATCGCTGCAGAGGATGAGAGCGGAGAGATGATCTCACTTATGACACCGGATAACAGCGATATGCCGTCAGGCAGCGAGATCTGCTGACGGAGAGCTTATGTCGGCTAAAACTATCAGACTTAGATTTAATATGAGGCGAATAGCCGGATTTACGGGCAATCAGTTAAAATTGATTGCCCTTCTCTTTATGCTCTGCGATCATATAGGCTTTATGCTTATTGAAAACGGAGTGCTCTACGGACAAAATCCGGTGTATTGGAGCATGGCTGTTGCAACTCCTGAGGGGCAAAGATGGTATCTCGCCGCGAGAATACTGAGGACATTGGGCAGATTGTCATTTCCGATATTCGCATTCATGACGGCAGAGGGAGCCATTCACACAGGAAACGCCAAAAAGTACCTTACAAGGCTGTTTTTATTTGCAGCTATAAGTGAAGTACCGTTTGATCTGGCTCTTAAGAACACATGGTTTTATCCTGAGTATCAGAATGTTATGTTCACGCTGTTTTTGGGCGCACTTTCTATAACTCTGATGCAGAAATGCCGCAGACTGCATATTATTTTCAGACTTATGATTGTCGGTATATGCTGCATGACGGCATATCTTATAAAGTCGGATTACGGAGCAGTAGGAGTATTTATGATCTCGGCATTGTATCTGGTAAGAGAGGACCGTAATGCAATGCTGATAACCGGAGCTATCATAGCCGCCGCCGAAAGCATAGAGTATGCATGTGTTTCTGCACTGGCCTTTGGCATTATATATTTTTATAACGGAAAACGCGGTGAGCTGCCTATGAAGTATTTCTTTTATATCGCGTATCCGGCACATCTGTTATTGTTCTGGGCTATGGTATATTTTGCAAACAGATAATTAATGCAGTCTTTGAAAAATAAAATATATAAATATAAAAAGAGAAAAGCAACGCTTTTTAGCCGGCTTAATGAGATATTGTTTTAAGCCGGTAAACGGAGATATATGATATTTGACACACATACACACTATGACGATGCGGCATTTGATAAAGACCGCTTTGAAATTATAGAGAGCCTTCCGAAAAATAACGTAGGAAGGATATGCAATATAGGAGCGACTATGAATGGGGCAAGAGCCTCGGTCGCCTTCAGTGAAAAATATGATTTTGTTTATGCGGCTGCAGGAGTGCATCCGGATGAGGTATATGATTTCTATCCGGGAAAGACAGCTGATGAGATAGAAGCCATGTATGAACAAAGCTCGGCAGGCTTTGAAGCTGACGGTAATGCTGTATTTGATGAGCTTAAAGCATTGGCAGAGCATAAAAAGACTGTAGCAGTTGGAGAAATCGGCCTGGATTATCACGGATATGATATTTATGAGGTCAAACCCGGTAAAGAGCTCCAGAAGTATTGGTTTAAAAAGCAGCTTGAGCTTGCTGTAGAAATCGGGAAGCCTGTTGTTATTCATTCGAGAAATGCTTCGCAGGATACCATGGAAATCATGAAAAAAGCACATGCAGACGGTCTTGACAGTGCTGTGATACATTGCTTTTCATACAGCAGAGAGACTGCCCTTGAATATCTTGATATGGGATATTATCTTGGCTTTGGCGGCGTCATAACCTATGAAGGTCAGAAAAAGCTTACAAAAGCTTTGGAGGCAACGCCGCTTGAAAGGATATTGCTTGAAACAGACTGCCCTTATCTTACTCCGGTTCCGGTGAGAGAAAAGGGACATTGGAGCAGAAACTCTTCAGCATATCTGCCTCATGTGATAGAGAAGATCGCTGAGATAAAGAAAGTTACACCGGAAGAAATCGAAAGAATTACCTGGGACAATGCCTGCCGCTTCTACCGTATAGAAGACTGAGAACAATTTAAATAAAAAGCGCCGAGGTTATTCACGGCACATGAGAGTTGTCTGCTTAGTGCTGCTGTATTCCTACCCTGACACGGTTCGCAGATTCCCATCGCGTGAGACCTCGACGCACTGCTTAGTATATTAAATGACAGAGATTTTGTCAACTTGAGAGAGAAATATGAATAATCTTATAGAAGCAAAAAATACGATAGAATTCCTAAAAGAGCACGGAATCAGCGCAAAAAAGCGCTACGGACAGAATTTCCTTATCGACAGAAGGATCCTTGACCGCATCATAGCCGGATCCGAAATAACAAAGGATGATACTGTGCTGGAGATAGGCCCGGGAATAGGAACTATGACTCAGGCTCTGTGCGAGGCAGCCGGCAGAGTCATAGCGGTAGAAATTGATAAGGATATGATCCCTATCCTTGAGGAGAATCTTTCCGATTATGATAATTACAGCATTATTAATGAGGATGTGCTGAAGCTTGATCTGAATAAGGTCATGGGCGAGAAAAAAAAGCGCATAAAGGTAGCGGCAAATCTGCCGTACTATATTACTACGCCTATAATCATGCAGCTTTTAGAAAGTGGGCTCAGCATAGAGTCGATTACGGTAATGGTGCAAAAAGAGGTTGCAGACCGTATGCAGGCAAAGCCGGGCGGTAAGGACTACGGAGCGCTGACGCTTGCGGTGCAGTATCGTTCTGAGGCAGAGGTCATATCAAATGTGCCGCCAAACTGCTTTATCCCGAGACCGGGCGTTGATTCTGCTGTCATAAGACTTCGCTGTTATGCCGAGCCTCCGGTAAAGGCAAAGGATGAGAAGAAGCTGTTTGCTGTCATAAAAGCTGCCTTTGCACAGAGAAGAAAAACTCTTGCCAATGCATTGAAAAATGCACCGCAGCTTAACCTCAGCAGAGAAAAGGTTGAGCAGACACTTACACAGATGGGACTCACTGCGGATATAAGAGGTGAAAAGCTTTCACTTTCCGAATTTGCAGAGCTCACAGACAGACTGTTCGACTGATAATTATGAAGAGAATATTCAGGATAAAAAATGAATTAAGTCTGAATGGATCCGGAAAAAGTGTATGTACTGTTTATACGAAGGGAAGTAATTTTAAAAGTCCGTTTGAGTTAGAAGCTTTAAAGGCTTTTGGCAATGCCGTAAATACGAAATGTCTCGAAGCAGATAGCGATGAATTATATGAATATCTTGCGCATAGGCAGAAAACGGTGGATATCGTTGCATTTAAAGGCGGAGAACCTACTATCCATGACAATATAATGGATGTTATGCGTCATATAAAGGGCTATTACGGAATGGAGATCGGGCTTGAGACAAACGGTACGGAACCTGACATGCTGTTTGAAATCATCTGTGAAGGAATAGCGGAGTATGTTACGCTCGATATACTTTCAGGAAGAACATCCTATAGCCTTGCTTCGGGAATCTCGATAGATGATGAAGTATGGAAAAAGCTTGAAGAAAGCAAAACCATGCTCATAGAGGAGGACGAGGTTGAAAGGGAATTTTGCACGACGGTAGTCGGGGGCTTCCATACAGACAGAGATTTTGAGGAAATAAGAGATTTTATAAACGGCGGAGATACATATCGCCTGCGCAGGTTTATCGGAGGGCAGGCATCGGGCACATTTTATACACCTTCTGATGAGGAGATGCAAAAATATGCCGAAATAGTGAGACCTGCAGTGAAAAACGTTATTGTTGAGCCTTGTATTTCACTTTTTTAGGATGTGCGAGCCTTAATGCCTTAAAGAAATTCTTCATGAGACTGCTGCACTCATCACCGCAGATGCCAACGTCTGTATTGACCTGATGATTGAATCCGTTTTCATGAAACATATCGATGACTGAGCCTGCACAGCCGGCCTTTGGATTCATGCAGCCTATATATACGGTGGGAATTCTGGCCTGAACTATAGCACCTGCGCACATAGGGCAGGGCTCGAGAGTCACATACAGCTCACATTCCTCGAGACGCCAGTCACCGGTTTTTTTACAGGCCTTATTTATGGCAGTTATCTCTGCATGAGACAGAGTGTTTTTGTCAACTGTACGGCGGTTATAGCCGCGGGCAATGATTCGGCCATCTCTTACGATAACGCAGCCTATAGGCACCTCTCCCAAGGCTTCAGCCTTTTTTGCCTCGGCTATTGCGGCACGCATGTATTTTGTTCTTTTACGCAGAATTGCGCGTGAGGCTTTTTCTTCCTCGGATAGCTTTGCTGTCATTTCACGGATCCTTTATTAAAATAATACCTGCATGAGCAGGACACCAAATATTCATGACAATAATAACATACCTGTGCTATAATTGTCATAATTATGTAATGCTCAAAATGGGCATATTGTCTTGAAAGTTGTGGGATATGTCATATCAGGCACTGTATCGCAAATGGCGTCCGGAGACCTTTGACAATGTAGTAGGTCAGGATGCTGTTATGACGACACTTAAAAATCAGGTGAGTTCAGGAAGGATAGGTCATGCCTATCTCTTTTGCGGTACAAGAGGAACAGGCAAGACTTCGGCAGCCAAGATCATGGCAAGAGCCGTAAACTGCCCTCATTCAAAAGAGCACGGAGGCAACCCGTGCAACGAGTGTGAGATATGCAGGAGCATAAAGAGCGGCACGAGTATGAATGTGTTCGAGATAGACGCGGCATCCAACAACGGCGTAGATAATATAAGAGATATACGAGATGAGGTGGAATATCCGCCGGTAACCGGACGATACAAGGTCTACATCATTGACGAGGTACACATGCTTTCGACAGGTGCATTTAACGCCCTGCTTAAGACCTTGGAGGAACCGCCTTCATATGTAATATTTATTCTCGCCACGACAGATCCGCAGAAGCTTCCGGCGACTATATTAAGCCGCTGTCAGCGTTATGACTTCAGGCGTATGAGCAGAAAAAACGCTGCCGAGCATCTGAAGATGATAGCACAGACAGAAGGCATGGATGCAGAGGATAAGGCTTTAAGCTATATTGCAGAGGCTGCGGACGGTTCCATGCGAGATGCGCTGAGCCTGCTGGATCAGTGCATGTCCTATCATTTTAATGACAGACTTACCTATGACAATGTTTTAGAGATAATCGGAGCTGCCGATCCGTCAGTATTTTCAAGGCTATATAGGCAGATCATAGAAAGAGATGCTGAAAATGCATTGCATACGGTAAATGAGCTGATAAATGCAGGAGCTGATATCATACAGCTTATAAATGATTTTATATGGTATCTTAGAAATGTTCTGCTGGCAGGCAGCATTGAAAAAGGGCAGGAGGATATACTTGATATTTCCTCTGAGCGCTTTGAACAGGCAAAAAATGATGCCGGGCTGACAGACAGACGAGAGCTTGTTTCAATATTGGGATCGCTTGCAGAGCTTACGAACAGAGCAAGATTTTCAGCACAGAAAAGAGTTCTTTTTGAGGTTGAGATCATAAGGCTGTGTACTAAAGGTACAATGTCGGCAGTGAGTGCAGCTGCACAGACAGAGACAGAGTCAATTATCAGAAAGCCAAGGATAGCTGCGGTACAGAAACCTGCGTTAAGAACAGGCTCAGAGACGGATTCATATTCGTCAGGAATAAGTTCTTCAAAACCAACTGCAAATGATGACGTGCCGTGGCAGGTAACGGAAAATGCCAAGCCGGCAGAGCTTTATGACAGACAGACTGCACCGGAAGGCGAAAGTTTGACTATATCTGAGGAACAGCTGTGCGAAAGCGTGGATCGTGACGAGCAGACGACGGAAACCGACGATTTTATTCAGAGGGATGCGGAAGCGGGCAATGTTATTGACATATTAAGAGAGCATTGGACAGAGCTTGTCGGCAGACTGATGCCGTCAAACAGACCGCTGTTTGCAGGTGCGATTCTGAAGGAAGAAAACGGCAATATAGTAGTTGTATTTAAAAACAACATGAACTATAAGCTTGCCGCTAAGAATATTGAGGAAAACGGTGTGCTTAAGCTCAGAGAGCTTGCGGCACAGCTGACCGGAGAAACAGTTAAAATGGTCGCAAGGATAGCAAGACCGGGAGAAATAGAGGTCATGAATAACCGTGCGACGGATGAGGAGCTTTCGAGGATAAATTTTCACATTGACATCGAGGGCTGACAGATAAATTAAAGAACAGAGGATAATGAAATGGCAAAAAGAGGCGGATTTCCGGGCGGAATGGGTATGCCCGGCAATATGAACAATATGTTAAAGCAGGCACAGCGTCTGCAGAGACAGATGGAAGAACAGCAGAAGCTGATGGCTGAGACCGAGTATACCGGCACAGCCGGCGGCGGGGCTGTAAGCATTACACTCACAGGACTTAAGGAGATGAAAAAGGTATCTATCGATCCTGAGGCATGTGATCCTGAGGATGTGGAGACTCTTGAAGAGCTTGTAATGCTGGCATTTAATGATGCGGCAGCTAAGATAGAGCAGGCTGCAGAGGGTCAGAACGGAAAGCTCGGCGGCTTCGGCTTCTGATAAATGTGCATGACAAGCTGCCAGGTACGGAGGCTTTAAGTTGGAGTATTACGGAGCAAGTATAGGAAGGCTGATCGAGGCGTTTCGCAGTCTGCCCGGGATAGGCACAAAGAGCGCACAGAGACTTGCCTTTCATATAATATCAATGCCCGAGGATGATGTTAAGGGCATAGCCGAGGCGATGACCGAGGCTAGACACAATGTACATTTCTGTAAATGCTGCTGCACAGTGACAGACGGTGAAATATGTCCTATATGTGCAGGCGGCGAAAGCGGAAAGCGCAACAAAAGACAGATAATGGTCGTTGAAAATTCCAGAGATCTTGCGGCATACGAAAAAACAGGCCGCTATGACGGAGTTTATCACGTTCTGCATGGAGCTATTTCACCGATGCTCGGGATAGGACCGAACGACATAAGACTCAGAGAGCTTATGATGAGACTGCAGGGTCCTGACGGAGAATGTACGGCCGACGAGGTGATAATCGCCACCAATTCCTCGGTTGAAGGAGAGAGCACGGCGATGTATATAGTTAAGCTGATAAGGACATTGGAGCTTCCTGTTAAAATAACGAGGATCGCTTCCGGAGTGCCGGTTGGCGGAGATATTGAAAATATTGATGAGGTAACGCTTGAAAGAGCGCTTAAGGGACGCACGGAGCTCTGATTTTAAGAATGCTATCGGCGGCAGGACATATACGAAAATGCAAAGAGCCTAAAATCAGGGTTTGAAGCATTTACTCATATTAAAGAAAATTGATGCTGTAAGGAGTCAAAATGGATAAATACGAATTCAGTTTAAAGATGGAACAGATGAAAAAACTGATCCACGAGGAGGACTATTTAACAGCGCTCAAGATCGTTGAAGGAATAGACTGGAACCGTGTCAGAAATACTAATCTTCTGACTATGGCGGCAACGGTATTCGAGAAAAATGACAGGCTGGAAGAAGCAAAAGAAATACTGCATCTTGCACTTGACAGAGCGCCTGTCGGAAAAAGACTTTTATATAAGCTTACTGAGCTTGCCGTAAGGACAGGCAGTCTTGACGAGGCTGAAGATTATTATTATGAATTCAGAGCCGTGGATCCTGAGGATATAGGGAACTATGTGCTGCAGTACATGATACTGAAAGCACGGCATGCTCCTTATGACAGACAGCTTCAGCCGTTGGAGCTTTTCTGTCAGGCAGATCCTGATGAAAAATGGCTGTATGAGCTGGCAACGACCTATGAGTTTGCAGGACGAATAGAGGACTGTATCCGTACATGCGACAGAATAGCTCTGCTTTACGGTGACAGTAATTACAGCGTAAAGGCGCTGCGCCTTAAGATGAGATATACCGATCTGACCGATGCGCAGAAGAATGTGCTTTATCCGCGTTCAGCTATGACAGAACAGTATCAGGATAATGCTGCCTATGCAGAGCAGCAGGAAAGCGCATTCGGAAGAGGCTATGAGCAGGGCAATGCTTATAATAATGCAGAAAGCGCAGGACAGAGCAGAGAAAGAAATCTGTATGCAGAATACGGCATGACTGAGGCTCCGGGAAGAGATGATGTTCCGGCACTTAAACAGGAGCCGGCAGAGGAATACACAGAACTTTCTGCTAATGATGAGGCAGCTATAAGAAACAGCAATGCACTTGCAGCTGCAAGATATGAAAATGAAGACGAAGAGTTCAATGCTTATGTGCAGCGCCTTGAAGCTAAGGCCGCAGAGCTGAGAGCTGCAGAAGAAGCTAAAAGAGCAGATGAGTTAAAAGCTGCAGAAGAGGCTAAGCGAGCTGATATGGAGAGAGCAGCCGCTGAACGCAGTGCTGAGCTTAAGGCTAAGGCTGAGGCACAGCAGGCTGCTATGCAGAGAGCTGCGCTTGCGGCTTCGGTTAAGAATGTTGAGGCTGCAGCACCTGATACAGCAGAAGCAGTTGAAGCATCAGAAGCGTCAGATGTTGACGGAAGCGATGACGGACAGCAGATGGCATTTGATTTCGGAGCCGGAGATATTAAGGTCGTAGAGGAAACCGAAGTGCCTGCAGCTGAAGAGCCGGAAGGGGCAGAGGTAAATGCTTCAGCTTCTGTAAATGTTTCTGATATTGCGGCAGCATCTGTCGGTGCAGCAGTACAGGCGGCATCAGAGACTGCGGTAAAAGAAACAGTACAGGCGGCTGATTTATCGGCAGGCTCTACGATAGCTGCAGTTGAAGCTGCTCTTAACGGTACTGCGCCGGAGATCAAAAAAAATGTTCTTCCTTCAGAAGCAGCGCATGCAGAAGATGTACGCCCTGCATATAAACCGCAGCAGGCACAGGAAAGACATAAGCCGGAAAATCCACAGGCAATAAACCCGGAGGCTGCAAGTCTTCAGAATGCTTCAGAAGAGCGTGTTACGCGTCAGGTAGCTATGAAGAAATTCAACATGATAGTTGAGGCTGAGACTGTAGAGGACGGCTTAAACATTGCCGTGGACGAACTTAAGGCAATTCATGAGGAAAACGGAATACAGCATGCATCAGCTAAGACTACAGCTTCAAAGCTTAATGAGATAGGCTTTACGGATTCTATAATCAGCAAGATCAGAGGCAAGGATTTCGTTATCGAAAATGCCGGAGAGCTTGACAGAGACATTATCGAAGACATATATAACTTTATCAGGATCGACAGAAGCGGAACTATCGTAGTTATGATAGATACGCCGGAAGGCCTTGATAACATAGAAGATGCAAGACCTGAGCTCTTTGAGATATGTGATTATATATCGGATATCGATGATGAGGAATTTGAAGAAAAGGAAAGCAAAAAGGCAGCAGCTGCAGCAGCTTCAAGCTATGATGACGAGCCTGACGATGAGGATTATTCGGACGAACCGGAAGAGGATGATGACATCGATGACGATGACTCAGACTATGACGATATAGATGATGAGCCTTATGATGATGAGGATGATATCTATGAGGATGACGATGCCTATGACGAAGCTGAGGTGAAAAAAAAGAAGGAGCCTCAGAAGCGTTCCGCAGGCAAGGTCAAAGAAAAGTTCAGCAATGTCAAAGAGGTTGCACCTGTATCTGATGATGAGCAGATGGAGATCGATGACTTCGCCCAGTACTGTTCACAGTATGCTGCGGAAATAGACTGCAGCATAACAGGAAAGAGCATGTTGGCACTCTATGAGAGAATAGAGCTCATGGAGGAGGAAGGCATACCGCTTACAAAGAATAATGCAGAGCAGCTTATTGAAGAGGCAGCTGACAGAGCTGAAAAACCACCTATCGGAAAGCGTATTTCCGGAATGTTCCATTCAAAATATGATAAGAACGGATGTCTCATACTTAAGGAAGATGATTTTATAAACTAAGTTAAGACATAATATCAAAGGCTCAACAGGGTGACCTGCTGAGCCTTCGTAATAATACGGATATTGAATATGGATTTTAAAGAAATAATTGACGAGTTAATTTTTATTATAAAGGATAATGCGGTTCTGCTTTCGACAGTACTCTTTATTGCATTTATGGTCATGTGGGGCGGAAGACGAGGCTTTATGATAAAGCTTTTGTCGCTTTGCTCTGTAGTAATGACTTTAGCTGTGGAGATAAAGGTATATCCGATAGTGCTTTCTTATATAAAGAACAGCGAGGCAATGAATGAATTTTTATCAGAGCTTGGCATGAAGCTTATAGGAGATGCGGCAGGAGCTGCTTTAGGAAATATGGGCATTGGTGAAGCCGCCGGAAGCACAAGTATAAGCATGGCTGATTCGCCGCTTTATGATGTGCTCGGACTTAATGTTTTAGCTGAGAGTGCGGGGGCAGCAATAGGAGATCTGGCAGCAAAAATAGTATGCTTTATAGGCATTTTCATCCTAATAAGACTTTTGGTGAAGCTCCTAATGACTCTGGCAAAAGGCTTAAGACGCATACATTTTATAGCGTGGGCAGACGGATTTTTCGGAGGAATATTCGGGTTCTTTGAGGGAATAGTCTATATCTGGCTATTTATGTTTATTATATCCGGCTTTCCGACCTATAAATTCTGCAGTTTCGTATTGACTCAGATCTCAAGAGATGCGCTGCTTACAATGCTTTACAGACAGAACCTGATAATGCAGTTTTTTGCAGGAATGATCACAGCCGGAATTTAAAAAAAATGAATAGCAAAACACTAACGGGCAGCATGCGTATGCTGCTCGATTTTGTCTGCATCAGATTTTTTAAAATCAAGACCGTTTATATGCTCAAGCTCATGCTCATAGGCAGCATGCTGCTGAGCCGAGGAAGCATGTGAATTTAAAAATATAGTGTAGCTTCCGTCATCATTTTCAGTAGTGAGCCCATTTATGCTGAGAGGCAGGTCTATAAGCTTAACAAATATATCAGGCATCGAAGCCTCCCTGTTCTTTTTTCTTAAGTGCGAGAAGCATGTCATGAGCAACCTTAAGATCTTCAGGAGCGGCATGCTTGGCGGCATCAAAGAGTATGCGCAGCTCACGGTTTTCAAATATCTCCTGAGCAATCTCAGCAGTCTCAGGATCGGTGTAGTAACCGCCTGATGCTTTCATGCCGTCAGACATTTCTTCCATGAGCTCTGAGCGGCTGCAGTCAAACAAATCACACATCGCATCTATTTTATCCATGCGCGGAGTCTTTATGCCGGCACACCAGTTATATACGGAGGTTGTGCCTACATTTAATCTTTTGGCAAGTTCAGCCTGAGTCATAGAAGCTTTCTTAAGAAAAAATCTGAGACGGCTTGAAAATATAGTATTGAAGTCCTTATCAGGCATATCAGAAACCTTTCCCGGAAAATACAGTTCAAAAAATTCAAATATATTTGAATATATGTATACATACTGTTTATATCAGAAAAAGCATTTGCCGGGTATGAACAGTATGATTTTAAATATTGCAGCGTTTTTACACGTTTTGTGTTATGTCTATATCATACACTTTAGGTGAAGTAAATGCAAGAGAATATCACTTTTGGTGTTGACATTCACTTAAAGTGATAGTAATATGACGTTACTAAAAGGAAAGGAGTTCAGAGTTTCTGTACGGTACACGGCAAGGCTTACATCGGAGCATAGCATAATGTCGTGTACCGAAAGCCCTTAATTGGGAAGCCGGAGGTGTTCTTATATGGATGGAGAGAAGGTTTATATAGCTATCGATCTTAAGTCTTTTTATGCATCGGTAGAGTGCGTGGACAGAGGCCTTGAGCCGCTCGAAGTCAATCTTGTGGTGGCTGACAGCAGCCGTACGGATAAGACTATATGTCTTGCTGTTACACCATCGTTGAAGGCCTACGGTATTTCAGGCAGAGCCAGACTTTTTGAAGTCGTTCAAGGTGTAAAGGAGATAAATGCCAAAAGGCGAAGTGCCGCACCGGGACATGTGCTTAAAGGAAGCTCGTACAAAGCTTTGGAGCTTGATAATAATCCTGAATTAGCTGTTGATTACATCATTGCACCGCCGAGGATGGCACGCTATATAGAGGTAAGCAGTAAGATATACGGGATATATTTAAAATATATATCACCGGAGGATATACATGTATATTCGATCGATGAGGTATTTATAGATGCTACTTCGTATCTAAGGCTTTATGACTGTACTGCAAAAGAGCTTACGAAGACACTTATATCAGAGGTTTTGGAGACTACGGGCATTACAGCCACGGCAGGCATAGGTACAAATCTTTATCTGTGTAAGATAGCTATGGATATAGTTGCAAAGCATATAAAAGCTGACAAGAACGGCATCAGGATAGCAGAACTTAATGAACTTAGCTATAGACAGAAACTGTGGACGCATAAACCGCTTACTGATTTTTGGAGAGTCGGCAGAGGCATATCAAAAAGGCTATCTGCCTATGGAATTTATACTATGGGGGATATAGCAAGATGTTCCATGGGAAGGCCTGCTGATTTTTATAATGAAGAGCTTTTATACAGGCTTTTCGGAATCAATGCAGAGCTGCTCATTGATCATGCATGGGGCTACGAACCGTGTACCATATCGGATATTAAAAGCTATGTGCCTGAATCCTCAAGCTTAAGCTCCGGACAGGTATTAACTGAACCTTATACATTTGAAAAAGCAAAGATAGTTATACGTGAAATGACGGATGCATTAGCACTTGAATTAGTGGAGAAGGGGCTTGTGTGCGATCAGTTAGTGCTTACCGTGGGCTATGACACAGAGAATGCAAAAGATAAAGAAATCATGAAGAGCTACAGAGGTGAGCTTACGGTAGATCATTATGGCAGAGTGATTCCGAAATCAGCTCACGGAAGCATCAATACAGGAGCATATACTGCATCATCAGCAAGGCTTCTTGCCGCCGTTACAGAGCTTTTTGATAACATAGTTGATCGGAAGCTTCTGATAAGACGGATGTGCGTTGTTGCTAATCATACAGCCGGGAAATCAATGGCACAGGAAAAAAATGCTTTCAGGCAAATTGGCCTTTTTGACGCGGAAGCTGACAGGCTTAAAAATATAGATATATCAGGAGATATAGATACAGAAAAAGACACGCGTATACAGGAATCTATACTCAGTATAAAGAAAAGATACGGAAAAAACGCTGTACTAAGGGGGATGAATTTCCTTGATGGCGCAACCGCAAGAGAACGTAATGCTCAGATTGGAGGGCATAAGGCATGAATGCAGCCAATGACTATAAGGATATTATATTTTTGCCGCACCACGTATCTTGCAGCAGGAAGCACATGTCCAGGCATGACAGAGCTGCTCAGTTCGCACCGTTTGCGGCGCTTGTAGGATTTGAAAAAGCCATAGATAAAAGTGCCGGAGCATATACGGATGAGTTTAACCGCTTTTTCAGCACTACAGACGAGATATTTGAAGCATAGGACCTGAGGACGCTATATAAATGATAGCTTTTCCTATCTATAACTGCTCTTTTAAGAGTCATATCTTATGTAATTTGTTTACAGAAAAGCCGATAAAATTGTATAATTCAAAAGGGAAAAAGCTAAAAAATATTTTGTAAAATAAATATAAAAAACATGTCGGATATTAACACACAATATGACAATAACGGCGGTTCCGGTGCATACATTGAAGATGGCATAGTAAGAGGACACAGAGACGGTACTCAGCTTGACTGCCATGAGGCACAGAATGCATTTCTGGGCCTCAGAGGCTGCGGCGCTCATCGTTCATATGATGAGGCTCAAAGAGCTCTTGACGAAACTAATGCTAAAGTAGACAGACTCGGACGTGAGGTGGTAACGCTTGCAAGAAATACATTGCAGGTGAATTTGAGATTTCTTGATTCAGCAATCGGCAGCCTGAGACTTTTACAGTATCAGGGAACGATGGCTACTGACGGAGAGAATCTTTACTATGATCCGGTGTATGTGCTTAGGCGCTACAGAGAGTGCAGGGAAAACCCGGCAAGAGATTATCTCCATGAGATATTTCACTGTGTATTTCATCATGCTTTTGTAGGCCCTGAGATGGATCAGGGGCTATGGAATTTAGCATGTGATATTGCAGCAGAAAATGCTATTACCGATCTTCACCTAAGCTGTACCGAAGCCGACAGAGAAAAAAAACAGCAGGCAGATATAGAGAAGCTTAAAGCAGAAGTTAAGCTTATGTCAGCCGAGAAAATCTATCATTATCTAAAAGAAAATCCACCAACAACAGAGGAATATATCCGTATGATGTCGCTCTTTACCAACGATGATCATACAGACTGGTATGCACCTAAGGAAGAAATCGACGATGTCGAAAGCACTGTCGAAAAGCGTGAGGAAGGTGCTGATGACAAGCGGCACGAGGATGACAGCCGCTCCGAGGAAAAGAAGGAAGAAAGAAAAGAGGAAAATACCAACAGATCCGAAGAAGAGCAAAATGAAGAACCTGAAGATGGTGATAATGAAAAAAGTGCCTTAAATGAGGCAGCATCGCTGGATGATGCTGATGAGAGCAGAAGTGATCTTGAGAAGCATTGGGATGATATAGCAAAGGAAATGCAGACAGATCTTGAGACATTTTCCAAGGAGATCGGAGATAAGAAGGGCGGATTAATGCAGAGCCTTAATGCCGTAAACCGAGAGCGCTATGATTATTCGGCATTTTTAAGACGTTTTGCAGCACTTGGGGAAACTCTTAAGGTAAATGACGATGAATTTGACTACATTTTCTATACCTATGGCATGGAGCTTTATGAGAAAATGCCTCTTATTGAGCCGTTAGAGTACAAAGAAGAAATGAAGATAAAGGAATTTGTCATTGCCATAGATACTTCAGGTTCCGTATCCGGACCGTTGGTGCAGAAATTTGTGACAAAAACCTACAATATACTAAGCGAAAGAGAAAGCTTTTTCTCTAAGATAAATATTCACATAATACAGTGTGATGCAGAGATCCAGGAAGCGAAAAAAATCACCTCACCGGAGGAATTCGATGATTATATTGAACACATGGAGCTAAAGGGCTTCGGCGGCACGGATTTCAGACCTGTTTTTGAATATGTGGATGAACGTATAAAGAAGCATGAATTTACAAATCTGAAAGGGCTTATTTATTTTACCGACGGATACGGAGTATTCCCGACGCATCAGCCGGAATATCAAACAGCATTTGTATTTGTAGATGATGAATATAACAATCCTGATGTGCCGGTCTGGGCTATCAAGCTGGTTCTTGAGAGCGAAGAGATCTGAGCTGTGTCAGTGACAAATGCTGTAGGTATTCAGATAAAAAATAAGTGCAACATAAAAAGATATTATAAGCAAAATATAAAGCATAAACTCATTTTAGTATTCCGAGGAAAGATACATGAACATAAAGGATGCAAAAGAACAGATTAAAAATGCCATGACGGTATATTTTACAAGAGATGAATTCGGAAACTACGCTATTCCGATAGAACGTCAGCGCCCGGTATTTCTTATGGGCCCTCCGGGCATAGGAAAAACAGCTATAATGGAGCAGATAGCACAGGAGCTTGGCGTTGCACTTGTATCATATTCGATGACTCACCACACCAGACAATCAGCGCTCGGACTTCCTTTTATAACAAGGAAGAACTACGGAGGAACTGAGTATGAGGTGTCTGAGTATACCATGAGTGAAATAATAGCATCGGTATACGATATAATAGAGCAGAGCGGAAAGAAGGAGGGAATTCTTTTTCTTGATGAGATAAACTGTGTTTCGGAGACCTTGGCACCTGTAATGCTGCAGTTCCTTCAGTATAAAATATTCGGGCGTCACAGAGTACCGGACGGGTGGATCGTGGTGACTGCCGGAAATCCGCCGGAGTACAATAAATCCGTTCGCGAATATGACATTGCGACCTGGGACAGATTAAAGAGGATAGATGTAGAGCCGGATTATAAGGCATGGCAGGAGTATGCTCTGAATAAGAGAGTTCATCAGTCAATATTAAGTTATCTTGAGATAAAAAAGAGTAATTTCTATAAGGTCGAGACTACCGTTGAGGGTAAATTCTTTGTTACTGCAAGAGGCTGGGAAGACTTAAGCGAAATGATCACATACTATGAAAAGGATGACATAAAGGTAGATCTCAGTCTGATAGCCCAGTATATTCAGGAGCCGCATATTGCAGAGGACTTTGCAGCATACTATGAGCTTTTTGCAAAGTACAGAAGCGATTATCAGATACCTGATATCCTTAAGGGAAATGCTGCACCGGGCATTATAGAGCGCGCAAAAGAAGCAAAATTTGACGAGAGGCATTCACTGCTGGGACTTATTATTTACGGAGTGACCGGGGATGTCAGAGACACCATCATAACTGAAAATGTAATGAAGGCGCTTAAAAAGCATGTCGGAGACATAAAGGAAGAGCTTACAGAAAGAGCCGGTGCAGATATGCTTTCAGCTGACCCTTCGCTTTTAGCTAATATGGGAGGCGCATTATCAGACGAAAATGCAGCAATACTTCCGGCAGACATAGCAGAAAGGTTTGCGGACAGTATTATTAATGAAAAGAGCAAGACGGAAAAGGCAGCAGGCTTATCAGAGGAAAAGCGCAGAGAATATGACCTTACGATAGCTGCTTTAAAGGAGCTTCAGTCAATGCTTGCGGGTATTACTGATATAAAAGAGGCAATCGGTATCCTAAAGAAATACTACGGCAGCAGGCTTGGCTTATTTAAGGAACAGGTTGCAGAAACAAAGAACGAGCTTAAAAACGCCTTTGAGTTCTGTGATGCAGCATTTACAGACGGACAGGAGATACTCATATTCGTCACTGAGCTCACGAAGAACAAATTTTCAGCTCAGTTTATAAGCCGTTACGGCTGTGACGAATATTTTGCACACAATAAAGAGCTGTTATTCTACGAGCGTCAGCAGGAGATTATTTCGGAGCTTAGCGATCTCGGTATTTAAATTGTAGAAAACAATGGGGGATAAGGACTTAAGCCATGGATTTTTCACATTATAACAGGGATACGGCCTTCGGTTTGAGAGAGACTTCCGAAGGTGAGATAGATCTGACAATATATCTTGGCGGAGATAATGTTAAGGAGTTTTCAATATTGACAGGCGGAGCCGCCGATATAGTGAGACTTAAGCAGCTGATAAAAGGTGCGAGGCTTGAGAGTGATCATATAGCGGGATCCGACAAAAAAGAGAGCATCGCCAGCAAGGTGCTTTCGGATGCCGGCATCTGCTGTGTAGAGATCTCAGCAGATGAGCAGTCTGATCTTAGCGCTATCCTAAGCAAAGGAGACGGCGCCTGCGGTGATAACGGTAATATAAGGATATGGCTTAATCCGGGAGAGGAACTCGGAATCTCGCTTACTGATGAATTAGAAAAAACTAATAATATCGCAGGCGATAGCGGCAGCATCAGGAATTCAGCCGAAGGTAAGGCGCATGATATAGAGCGTATAGAGCTTATTATGGATGCCGACGGTGCTGCAAAGCGCCTTGAAGATGATACGAGGCTTCACAGCGTAAAGCTCGTTGCATACAGCCATTACGGATATGATAATAACTACACCAGAGCTCATGAGGAAACAGAGTACATCCTTGAGCAGATGATAGCTATAGCAAAGAAGAAGGCGGCAGTAAAAAAGGGCGACTTTGAGATAACTGTAGAAAGCATAGTTAAGCAGGGACAGGGTGACAGACCCGGTGTTATAGTTGATTCGGAGGAACAGACCTTTGGTGCGGTATACAGCTATAGTGTTAAAAAAGGAGAGCTGTGTATTTCTGAGCTTAACTGCGATATGCCGGACGGAGACATTTTCAGCTGTGGTTCATGCGGTAAGGAAATCAGCTTCTGCGGGATAAAATCGCAGCTTAAGGATATTGCAGAAGAGGGATTAACCTGTCCTTTCTGCGGAGCTCATATAGGTGCGGAAAAGCTGAGACGCGGCCTTCATAATGCTGAGTATTTCTATCGAAAAAGAGACCTGATGCCTGTATATATAACTCAGGATGATGCTGACTGCATAGGATTTTTGGGAAATGACTGCAGTGAAGAAAGGATAGAACAATATCTTAAGCTTGCTATTGAAAATAAGAGTCACAACTGCATTGCGGCATTCCTGAATTATAAGAAAAAGCATTTTGAGAAAGAGGCTGAAGATATTTTCGGGGAGCTTGAGCTTGATTTTGATGACGAAGCAGAAGAAGCGGGCATAAAGAAAAATATTATATCCGATGATGGGGAGCTTAGCTTCGGACATTACGGCAGAGACAATAGCCCGATAGTGTGGGAAGTGCTCTCAATAGTGGATAACGAGGCACTTATTATTACAAAAGAGTGCATAGATTCTAAAAATTATAATGCAAGCTATGAAAAGACTACTTGGGAAACGAGTTCTATCAGGAAATGGCTTAATGATGAGTTTATAAAAACAGCATTCACAGAAGATGAACGTGAGCATATACTTGAGACTCCGCTCAGAAATCCGGACAACTATTTCAACAGAGTAAACGGAGGAAATGATACCATAGACAGAGTCTTTTTATTAAATATAGACGAGGCTGAGTTCTATTTTGATGATCGATTTAAAAGACAGGCATTGGCAGGCAAGGAAGCGCTTGGCAAAAGAGCTTATGTAGCGGGTACAGGTTATACGGCATGGTGGCTCAGGACCCCGGGCTCGGATGAGGTACATGCGTCCAATGTCGATTATTACGGAACAGCTGTTAATATAGGATTTCTGGTGAATTATACAAGCAATTGTATAAGGCCGGCTATGTGGATAAAGGTATAGAGCGTGTTTTGCGAGCTGAAGCTTAAAGCTTTGGGAACCCGATTTACCTTGATTGGTACATTAATAATTTATATAATAAGATAAGACCGACAAAAAATCGGTGTTTTCATGTAAAAAAACCGTAAAAGGTCCTAAAAATCACAGAAAAGTGAGTCTTCTAAATGGAAAATAAACAGGATTATGTAATCGAAATGCTCCATATCACCAAGGAGTTCCCAGGAATCATAGCAAATGATGATATTACCCTACAGCTTAGACGCGGGGAAATTCACGCGCTGCTGGGAGAAAACGGTGCCGGAAAATCAACGCTCATGAGTGTTCTTTTCGGTCTCTATAAGCCGGAAAAGGGTGAGATCAGAAAGAACGGTGAAAAGGTAACCATTAACGACCCTAATGATGCTACAAGACTTGGCATAGGTATGGTTCATCAGCATTTTAAGCTGGTGGAAGTATTTACTGTACTTGAAAATATTATTCTGGGAGCCGAAACAACTAAGCTCGGATTCCTGCAAAAGAAGGAAGCAAGAAAAAAGGTCGAGGAGCTTTCAAAAAAATACGGTCTTTCAGTAGATCTTGATGCAAAGGTTGAAGATATTACCGTTGGAATGCAGCAGAGAGTAGAGATATTGAAGATGCTCTACAGGGATAATGAAATCCTTATCTTTGATGAGCCTACAGCAGTGCTTACTCCGCAGGAGATAGACGAGCTTATGGCTGTCATGAAGAACCTTGTTGCAGAGGGCAAATCCATTCTGTTTATTTCACATAAGCTTAATGAGATCATGCAGGTTTCGGACCGTGTTACAGTATTAAGAAAAGGTAAATATATAGGCACGATCAATACTGCTGATACAACAAAGGAAGAGCTTTCCTCAATGATGGTAGGCAGACCTGTACAGCTGGTTGTGGATAAGGACGAAGCAAAGCCGGGCGAGGTAGTACTCAAGGTTGAAGATGTATGTATCAGATCTCATATACATAACCGTGACGCAGTACACAATGTTTCATTTGAGGTAAGAGCCGGAGAGATAGTTTGTCTTGCCGGCATAGACGGCAACGGACAGACGGAATTTATCTACGGACTTTCAGGTCTGGACAAGGTCAGCTCAGGAAAGATCACTCTGTGCGGCAGAGATATTACCCATGCGGCAATAGCGGACAGAGGTCATGATATGAGCCATATACCTGAGGACAGACATAAGTACGGACTCGTGCTGGATTTCTCTCTGGAAGATAATATGGTCATTCAGCGTTTTAATGAGCCTATGTTCCAGCATCATGGATTTATAGATAAAAAGCAGGTCAGAGACTATACGGAAAGGCTCATAGAGCAGTTTGATGTCCGCAGCGGACAAGGCCCTGTAACAATAACGCGATCTATGTCCGGAGGTAATCAGCAGAAAGCAATTATCGCGAGAGAAATAGACAGAGATAAGGCGCTTATCGTGGCGGTTCAGCCTACCAGAGGACTTGATGTCGGAGCTATCGAGTATATTCATTCTCAGCTGGTATCCGAAAGAGACAGAGGTAAGGCTGTGCTTTTGGTGTCACTTGAGCTTGATGAGGTCATGGGACTTTCTGACAGAATACTTGTCATGCATAACGGAGAGATCGCCGGTGAATTCGATCCGAAGAAGACTACGGTCGAGGAGCTTGGTCTCTACATGGCCGGGGCAAAGCATAAAAAGGAGGCTGAGTAAGCTATGGAAAAGAAATCATTTTTCAGAAGTGAAAGCTTCAGATCTGTGCTTGCTTCACTGATATCTATTGTTATCGGAATGGCTGTAGGAGCGATTATTATCTGCGCTGTAGGCATGACTGATCCAAGTCTCGGAGCATCAAGCGTAGGAGAAGGCATTAAGCTTGTATTCGGAGGACTGTTTTCAACAGGACGTAATGCTCAGGGCGTACTGACCTGGGGATTCAACTCCACTAATATAGGAAACATGCTGTTCAGAGCAACACCGCTCATTATGACCGGACTTTCGGTAGCGACAGCATATAAGACCGGACTTTTCAACATAGGCGCGCCGGGTCAGTATCTTATGGGAACAATGGCATCCCTGATGATCGCACTCAGCATTCCTTCGGATAAGGTACCGCCGGTGCTTATATGGATAATAGCATTTGCAGGGGGCACACTTGCCGGTGCAGCATGGGGAATGATATCCGGAGCCATGAAGGCATTTCTCAATATAAATGAAGTAATTGCCTGCATTATGACGAACTGGATAGCGGCAAACCTTGTCACCTTCTTTTTTGACATAAGCAATTTAAAAAACGTAGTTGAAAATACAAAGTCAGGATATATCTACAAGACTACATATAACGGAGTTGCGACAGCAAAGCTTGGCCTTGATAAGATATTCTCGGGTTCACAGGTAAACGGCGGCATAATCATTGCCATAATTATAGCGGCGGGCGTATATATTCTTATGGAAAAGACTACGCTCGGATTCCAGCTTAAGGCCTGCGGATCAAACAGACACGCAGCCCGTTATGCAGGAATAAAGGATAAGCGCAACATCGTTCTTTCAATGGGAATAGCGGGAGGCCTTTCGGCAGCCGGAGCATCGCTTTATTATCTGGCAGGAAACACAGAGTTTTTCTGGTCAACATACCAGAGCCTTCCGGCTATCGGATTTAACGGTATTCCGGTCGCACTGCTTGCACTTTGCAATCCTATCGGAGTAATATTTGCAGCCTTCTTTATGTCTATGCTTGATATTTGCGGACTGCAGCTTTCGAACCTTACAGCATACAATGAGTACATAACCAACGTTATCATTGCCGTGATCGTGTATCTCAGTGCGTTCTCACTCTTTATCAGCATGCTGCTCGGAAAAATTGGCAAAAAGCCGGAGACAGCTAATGCAAATGAAGAAAAACCTGTAATTAATGATGAAGCTACTGTGGCCGAGGAGGCTGCAGAGAAGGGAGGTAATGAGTAATGACATATATTATTCAGCAGACACTTTTGTATGCAATACCTCTCATGATAGTTGCACTTGCCGGAGTTTTCGCTGAGCGAAGCGGTATCATCAACCTTGCATTGGAAGGTATTATGATCTTCGGAGCATTTATCGGTGTTTTATTTGTAAACAAGATGCAGAGCGTAGAGTGGGTTATCGCCGCAAAGAATGCTAAGGACTGGATGAGCCTGCAGGGGCTTGAGGTCATGGCTATGGCAACAGCGGCTTTATGCGGAGCGATCTTCTCACTGCTGTTATCATTTGCATCTATTAACCTTAAGGCGGACCAGACCATAGGCGGTACGGCACTTAACCTTATGGCACCTGCGCTGGTACTTTTCTTTATCAGAATCATTGCCAATCAGAATACTCTGCAGATGCAGACAGGTGATGCGGCAAGCTGGTTTATGATTAAAAAAACAACGCTTGGTTTCTCAAAAACTGACGATCTCGGATTCTTGGGAAATACCTTTATACACAGAGTTT
This sequence comes from uncultured Lachnospiraceae bacterium, assembly GCA_934438085.1. Lineage (GTDB taxonomy): Bacteria > Bacillota > Clostridia > Lachnospirales > Lachnospiraceae > Avilachnospira. The sequence goes on along the minus strand of CAKSBC010000009.1, from coordinate 23,724 downwards.
ACCTGGCTACATATATTTGTATTATTGTATTTATAATACTGTCAGTCATACTTTATAAGACCCGCTTCGGACTCAGACTTCGTTCCTGCGGTGAGAATCCTCAGGCTTCGGATTCACTCGGTATCAATGTATATAGGATGAGATATGCAGGAACAACTATCTCAGGAGCACTCGCAGGAATGGGAGGCTTCGTATATGCGCTTACTACAGCTAACTGTTCTGCAAACGGAGATGTTGCGGGCTTTGGTTTCCTTGCACTTGCCGTTATGATATTCGGTAACTGGAAGCCTCTGAATATCGCAGGAGCATCACTGCTCTTTGGTCTGTTTAAGTGTATAGCGGCCGGATATTCAAGTATAGATATTAACGGAGACGGAATATATATGCTTGCAGAGCTTGGAATAAGCCCTCATATATATCGTATGCTTCCTTATGTTATTACACTTGTAGTACTTGCATTCACATCAAGTAAATCAAGAGCGCCTAAAGCAGAGGGAATTCCTTACGATAAGGGAAAGAGATAAATTTACATTCGGGCTGCGGCAGAGCAATACGGCTTTCTGCTGCAGCCTGTTTGAATTTGAAGCATTCTGAAAAAGTATAAAACAGGAGAATAGATATGGATATAAAGGAAATTCTTACACACGCGGATCATACATTACTCTCACAGACAGCCACATGGGAAGATATAAAGCAGATATGTGATGATGGAATAAAATATCACACAGCATCCGTATGTATACCGCCGAGCTTTGTTAAGCAGGCATCTGAATATGCTAAAGGTCAGGTAAAGATATGCACTGTAATAGGTTTCCCTAACGGTTATAACACAACCAGGGTCAAGGAATTTGAGACAAAGGATGCTGTAGAAAACGGCGCTGATGAGATAGATATGGTCATAAACTTGGGTTGGGTAAAGGAAGGCCGCTATGATCTTATTACAGAGGAGATAAGAACTCTTAAGGCAGCATGCAAAGATAAGATCTTAAAGGTAATAATTGAAACCTGTCTTCTTACAGATGACGAGAAAAAGGCACTTTGCAAGTGCGTGACAGATGCAAAGGCTGATTATATCAAGACCTCTACAGGCTTCTCAACAGCAGGAGCAACCTTTGAAGATATAAAGCTGTTTGCCGAGAATATCGGACCTGATGTGAAGATGAAGGCAGCAGGAGGCATCAGCAGTGTTGAGGATGCGGATGAATTCTTAAGACTGGGTGCAGACAGACTCGGAACAAGCCGTATTGTCAAGATAGCAAAGGCTCAGGGATTTTAAGCCTTATTGGAGTGTATGATAACAAATTGATGAAAGGATGGCCTTATTATGAAGCATGTAAATATTGAGCCGCAGGTTGCGGAGAATGTATTCGTAGCACATAATGCAACTATTATAGGTGACGCAAAAATAGAGTCCGGAGCAAGTGTCTGGTACAATGCCCTTATAAGAGCGGACAATAATTACTGCATTATCGGTGAAGGCTCAAACATTCAGGACGGTGTGGTAGTTCATTGTGATGAGGATTTCCCGGTAGTCCTCGGAAAAAATGTAACAGTAGGACACAGTGCCATCATTCACAGTGCAAGGATCGATGATAATACATTAATAGGCATGGGTGCCATAATATTAAACGGTGCACATATTGGTAAAAATTGTATTATCGGTGCGGGAGCACTTGTTACCGGAGGGGCAGAGATTCCTGACGGTTCACTTGTTGTAGGCACTCCGGCAAAGGTGAAAAGAGCACTTACCGAACAGGAGATAGCTGAAATCACGGAAAATGCCGACGAGTACATAGAGGCATCAAAGGAATATAAGGCCGGACGTTTTAAACTGTATAAGGCATAAAACTATAAGGCGTAAAAATGAATAGTTAATTCATTAAGCTGCTGATAATAATTATTAATGCTGTGAAGATGTGCTTGTAGAATAAGTATCGTTTAAGATATATGTAAATATACAGACACATTTAGTTCACAGCATTTTCATATAGTGAGAAAAAGAAAGCTGATACAGATAAAATATCGTTAACCCGGCTTTAGAGGGAGGACACAGAATGAGAAAGATAAGATTAATTAATATATTGACTGTAACTATGCTTGCGGCAGTGATGGCAGCAGGCTGCGGCGGTAAAAATAATAATGAAACGACGGTAGAAACTTCTGAGGCAGAAACATCCGAGGTTGAAAGTGAAACAGCAGAGCCGGAGTCATCAGATGATACCAATGCTGTAGGAATGCCGAATCCTTTTATAGATTGTGATTCGATAGAGGATGCAGAAAAGGAAGCGGGCTTCACATTTGAAACACCGACATTTGACGACCTTGAAAACAAGAGTTATCAGGCTGTAAAAGGTGAAATGATACAGGTGTTCAATAAGGGTGAAGGAGCACCTAATGACGGAGGAATATTAGTCAGAAAGGCCTTGATAAAAGCATACAAGGATGAGGATAAAGCTCCAGAAGGGTCCTCAGTAGATGCAGAGGAGGCTGAAAATACAGACGGCACTGAGATCGTAGACGTAAGCGGAGATTACAACGATTACGATGTATCAGAGACAATGGAAATCAATGGCATGACCGTTATTGCAAAGGGAGAGGCAGCAGACAGCTACAGCGTAGTCATCTGGAATGACGGAACGTATGCATATGCAATGGATATGACGGAGATAAGCATTCCGGCAGAGCTTATCGAGACATACGTTCCGATGATAAAATAAGCTTTTAAAACATTTGAAGTAAATAAATCTGGTTAATTTCGAGTTTATTTTAAAAGAAGACGCACCATCTCCTCGGCTGGATCTATGATCGGAAGTGTCGTACGCTTTGAAAGAGCATCCTCCAAATACGGAAAATGCGTACAGCCAAGCACAAGGCCTTCACAGCCGCAGGCGGTATAATAATTACAAAGCTCTTCAAGGTGATTGCGGTCTATTATTTCATCCGGAGTAAAGCCCTTTTCTATGTCAAAAACTACCGGCATTACACTTGAAGTCAGCATGGTAAGATCGGGATTGGCGTGTATCATAGCAAGTTCAATACCGCTTAAGGCCTGAGGATTGTATGCGATGACAGCAAGCTTTCTGTAGTTTGCCGCAAGACTTGCATGTGCATCCATAGGTGTTATTATTCTGAGTCCGAGCTCCTTTGAAAGATCGGGAAAACATACAGCACCGGAAAGGGAATTGCAGTAAATAAATGCTCTGTCGCAATCCTTTGATATGGCATCATTCAGCATTGTCTTAAGTATTTCATGTTTTTCCTCCAGAGGACTTACCTGAAACATATGCTGTTCATGAGGATCTTTTGAGACAGGATACATTAACGGAATAAGACCGTGTGCTTCAAGGCAGTCAGCGCCCATTTTTGTGTCGACTGGTGTTCCGGCAAATACGGCAATAGGCTTTGGGTTCATTGTATGATATAGCTCCTTTCAATAAGCATTTTATTGGATGTTGCAAGTTATTATAAATATAGGTTAACTGAGATATATTAACAAGATATAATGAATATATGTAACAGATATTTTGTTAATAAGATAGACATTACTTACTTGTTATTTAAATTCACATAACCTATAGATTTTTGGCTGGAGTGTAAGCTGTGATAATAAAGATAAATGATATAAAATTGCCGGAGTTGGATATATTTGCAAGACTCAGTGAAAATGAGCTCAGGCATTACTATGAGCCGAACGGGGGTCTGTTTATAGCAGAAAGTCCTAATGTCATTGAAAGAGCTTTAAATGCCGGCTGCATACCTGTTTCAATGCTTATTGATAAAGCAGATGTAGGCAATTCGGAGACGAAAAGAATTATTGATATTGTTGAAGCTAAAGACAAAACAGAAAAGAATATCGATACAGGAGTCGGAGTTGCAAAACAGGAAGATATCGGTACGATAAATATTTATGCAGCAGATAAAACCGTGCTTAAAGCACTTACCGGTTTTCCTATGACAAGGGGAATGCTGTGCGCATTCAGTAGACCAATGCCGAAAACTGTGGAAGAGATATGTGCGAAGGCGTCTCGAATAGCGGTACTTGAGGACGTGATGAACCCCACTAATATCGGAGCAATATTCAGATCTGCGGCGGCACTTGGTATGGATGCAGTACTTCTAACCAAGGGCTGCAGCGATCCGTATTACAGAAGAGCCGCAAGAGTCAGCATGGGGACAGTCTTTCAGATACCGTGGACATATTTTGAGCATAATAGAACCGGGAGTGGGTCTATACATAGCGATGGCAACTATATAAAAACACTCCGAGATATGGGCTTTTTTACAGTTGCAATGGCACTTCGTAATGATACCCTGGATATAAATGATAAGCTACTAAAATCCAAAGAACGTATTGCGATTATCCTGGGCTCAGAAGGGCCTGGACTTAAGGAAGAGACTATAAATGCCTGCGATGCCGCGGTAAAGATCCCGATGATGCACGGCGTCGATTCACTTAATGTTGCAGCTGCAAGCGCAGTGGCATTTTGGGAGTTGAGGAAATAGGAAAAATAAAATGTAAAATGAAAAAAATTAAAATTTTGAAAAAATCCTATTGACTTTATAATTGTGATATTGTATCATAATGAACGTCGCTTGAGGCGATACAATAAAAAGCGCGTTTAGCTCAGTTGGTAGAGCACCTGACTCTTAATCAGGTTGTCCAGGGTTCGAACCCCTGAACGCGCATCACGAAAGTCTGTGTTGATGTAAGATCGGCATGGGCTTTTATTTTTATCTCAATGCATTCTTTTGTCAAAATTAATCAATAATTCACAAACTAAAAAATAATTGTGATAGAATGTATTTGTATTATAGGCAAAAATTTTTATATAACAGCGGAGGCTATGGATGGCTGATTACAGAGGAATAGATATAAAGGAATATGCCGAAAACGGTCTTGCCGATGTTGCAGGGCTTCTCAGCAGAAGGGAATACGGTCTCAGCATTGTCAGAGCGAGACAAATAGAGGAAAGACTTATCAGGAGCTATGCTTTAGAGCGCGGCATAGAGTACACAACACTTGCCGATACCATAGAGCAGCTTTATGCAGGCGGCTTTATTAATATGGCATCAAGAGATGCATATCATACTATCCGTCTTTACGGCAATAAAATAGTCCATGAGTCTGCAGAGAATGAAGAAGATGCGCAGAGCGCCTATTATCTTCTTAAAAATGAGATACAGACATATCTTTCACGTAAAGATGTCAGCGTTGACAGAACTCCGATAAGAGTGGATAGAAATACCAGAGGACCTGTTCAGGAGGATAGGTATTCTTCAGAAAGCAGAAGCAATGGAGATGAACGAAGAGACTGGGGTCTTGAAGATATGCCTCGCAGAAATCATGAGGGTTCACAGAGAAGAACTGACAGGGACAGAAGTGAAAGATCAGACAGGGACTCTTATAACAGAGACAGAGATCGCCGCAATCGTGACGGACGCAGACGTGAGCGCGATTACAATGCTGAGGAAGAAAGAGGCGGCATAAATATTTATGACATTCTCAGGATAATCATACCTGTAGTTGTTGTTATATTGATAGTTATCATCATCAGGAGCCTGCTTCCGTCAAAGCCTACAGTACCTGAAACCTCCAGTCAGCCGGTTGTTACAGTAGAACAGACAGAGCCTGAGACTGAGGAGACAGAGACAGAGCCTGAAACTACAGAGCCTGAGACTGAGGCACCGGTAGTTAATTATAAGATCATAGATGATGGTACAAATATTCGTTATGCTGATAATCAGGACAGGATATATACACAGCTTGCGGCAGGTACAGTTATAGGAGCAGTAACACCTATTGACGGATCTGATTTTGTACAGTTCACATTGGACGGAGTAAGTGTTGTAGTAAGAAAAGATCTTATAACCAAGGCTGAGTAAAAAACATAATAAACCAAAGCTAAGAATACATTAAGACGTAAAGCTTGGATAATGCGACCGTATACGGGCATACATGATGATCAAAGTTTTTATTGGTTGAATTCCGGTAAAAGAATTGCATCTCATAGAAATGCTCATATGCGGTCGTTTTTTGTGTAAATTATTATCCGGAGAATTATAAAGATTGACATTTCAGACAATTGATTAGATAATCGGTATATACCGGAAAAAGGAGGTGTATATATGGCAAGACCGCCAAAATGCAGAAGGATATGCAGCATACCTAGGACAGACAGATTTTGTCCGGTCGGAGGCGCAGATGCTGAGCCGATCCTTTTGACATTGGATGAATACGAGGTTATCAGACTGGTGGATCTTGAGCAGCAGACTCATGAGCAATGTGCCAAACAGATGGACATCTCCAGATCGACGGTGCAGGAGATTTATGAAAATGCGAGACGCAAGATGGCTGCCTGCCTGGTTTATGGTAAACCGCTTTATATCACCGGAGGAAACTACCGTATATGCGGAGGGCAGGAAAATGATCTCTGCGGGCGCTGCTGCAAAGAACCGGCATTAAGGACAAAGAAGTTTAACAGTAATCAAAAAGGAGAAAACATTATGAAAATTGCAGTTACATACGAAAACGGTCAGATATTTCAGCATTTCGGACATACAGAGCAGTTTAAGCTCTATGAAGCAGAAGACGGAAAGATAACAGGTTCTGAGGTTGTTGATACAAACGGAAGCGGTCATGGCGCTCTGGCAGGATTTTTGATGCAGCACGGTGTAAATACACTCATTTGCGGCGGAATAGGCGGAGGTGCACAGGCGGCACTGGCAGAAGCTGGCATTAAGCTTTACGGCGGTGTAAGCGGTGATGCAGATGCAGCAGTAAATGCACTTCTTTCAGATAGTCTTGGTTATGATCCTAATGTACACTGCAGTCATCATGATCATGAGCATGGAGAAGGCGGACACACCTGCGGAAATCACGGCTGCGGAAGTCACAGCTGTCATTGATGCAAAACAACCAAAAACATAAAAGAACAATTATTAAAGATATATAAAGAAAATATGACAGGCTCTTGATGATTGATAATAATCAATGTGCATAATTTAAAAATATAATAACAAAATAGCTTTGTGCACCTTTACAAACCCATGATAGAGTGTTAAGATTTTGACATGTTAGTTAAAAAAATAACATGAATGTCACTTTTTTAACTATTATTTATATACACATCAAGAGCCGTATAAGGGGAAACGGCTGAATATCATGGAGGATGAAATGACAAGCAAACACTATGAAACTGTAGACAGCCTTGATACCCTTAAGGAAGCCATAAAACGTACAAGAGCGGCACAGGAAGTCTATGCAACTTATACTCAGGAGCAGGTGGATAAAATATTCCTAGCAGCAGCTACAGCAGCTAATGTGAATAAGATACCTCTCGCAAAGCAGGCTGTCGAAGAGACAGGCATGGGCCGAGTTGAAGATAAGGTTATAAAGAATGCCTTCGCTGCAGAGTACATTTACAATGCATACAGAGATACAAAGACCTGTGGCATAATTGAAGAAAATAAAGAATACGGTTATTCAAGAGTAGCTGAGCCGGTCGGACTTGTAAGTGCTATCATACCTACAACCAATCCTACATCAACAGCTATTTTTAAATGCCTTCTTGCGTTAAAGACCAGAAATGCTCTTATCATAAGCCCGCATTTCAGAGCTAAGCACGCTACAATAGAGGCTGCTAAGATCGTTCTTGAGGCAGCTGTTGCAGCAGGAGCACCTGAAAATATCATAGGCTGGATAGACGAGCCTACATATGAGCTTGCACAGCACCTCATGGAGGATTCAGACCTCATCCTTGCAACAGGCGGACCTAACATGGTTAAGGCTGCATATTCATCAGGAACACCTGCCATCGGTGTCGGAGCCGGTAACGTTCCTGCAGTTATTGATGATACAGCTGATATTCAGCTTGCAGTAAGTTCTATTATTCATTCAAAGACATTTGATAACGGAGTTATCTGTGCATCAGAGCAGTCAGTTATAGTTGTTGACAGCATCTATAAGGCTGTTAAGAATGAATTTATAAAGAGAGGCTGCTACTTCCTTAAGGCTGATGAGGCTGAGAAGGTTGGCCGTACAGTTATTAAGGAAAATGGATCAGTAAGCGCAGAGGTTGTCGGAAAGTCTGCACATTATATCGCCGAGCTTGCAGGCGTTAAGGTACCTGAGGATACAAAGATACTTATAGGTGAGGTTACCAAGACAGAAGCTGTAGAGCCGTTTGCACACGAGAAGCTTTCACCGGTACTCGCAATGTATCATGCAGCAAACTTTGATGAGGCTGTAGATAAGGCAGAGACTCTTGTATTTATAGGCGGCAAGGGACATACATCAAGCATTTATCTTGATGAGAAGAAGTGCCCTGAGAAGGTAGCTCAGTTCGAAAGCAAGATGAAGACTTGCCGTATCGTAGTTAATACTCCTTCTGCACACGGCGGACTCGGAGACCTTTATAATTTCATGCTTGCACCATCTCTTACTCTTGGCTGCGGTTCATGGGGCGGCAATGCTGTCAGTGAAAACATCGGAGTTAAGCATCTTCTGAATATTAAAATAGTTGCAGAGAGGAGAGAGAACATGCTTTGGTTCAGAGCACCTGAGAAGGTATATTTTAAGAGAGGCTGCCTTCCGGTTGCACTTGAAGAGCTTAAGACAGAGTACAACAAAAAGAAGGTATTTATTGTAACAGGACGTCATACCTTTACAAGCGGCGGACTTAAGCCGATAACAGATAAGCTTGATGCTATGGGAATTGACCACAAGGCATTCTTCGGAGTTCTTCCTGATCCTACGATCGAATGTGCAAGAGAAGGTGCTGAGCAGATGAGAGCATTCCAGCCTGACTGCATTATAGCAGTAGGCGGCGGTTCTGCAATGGATGCTGCCAAGATCATGTGGGTTCTCTATGAGCATCCGGAAGCTGATTTCGCAGATATGGCTATGCGTTTCTGTGACATCAGAAAGCGTATCTATAAGTTCCCTAAGATGGGTGAGAAGGCTATGTTCGTAGCTGTTCCTACATCTGCAGGTACAGGGTCAGAGGTTACACCGTTTGCTGTTATCACTGACGAGAAGAACGGAATCAAGTATCCGCTTGCTGATTATGAGCTTATGCCTAATATGGCTATCGTTGATGCAGATCTTCATGTAACTGCACCGAAGGGTCTTACAGCCGCATCCGGAATCGACGTAGCATCACATGCTCTTGAGGCATATGCATCTATGATGGCTACAGATTATACAGACAGCCTTGCAATCGGAGCACTTAAGACTATATTCAAGTATCTTCCAAAGGCTTATGAGAACGGAGACGATCTTGAAGCACGTGAGAAGATGGCTAATGCTGCAACTATGGCCGGTATGGCATTTGCAAATGCATTCCTCGGAGTATGTCATTCAATGGCTCACAAGCTTGGAGCATACCACCACATAGCACACGGTGTTGCAAATGCACTTATGCTTGATGAGGTTATCAGATTCAACTCTGCTGAGGCACCTACAAGAATGGGAACATTCTCACAGTACGATCATCCGCACACAAAGGAGCGTTATGCTGAGATAGCTGATGCACTCGGACTTGGCGGAAGAACAGCAGATGACAAGGTTGAGAAGCTTATAGCTGCTCTTGATGAATTAAAGGCAGCAGTTGGTATTAAGCCTACAATAAAGGACTATGTGCCGGAAGAGGCTGAATTCCTCGCTACACTTGATGATATGAGCTTAAATGCATTCGATGATCAGTGTACAGGAGCCAACCCTCGTTATCCGATGATAAGCGAGATAAAGGATATGTATCTCAGAGCTTATTACGGAAATGATTCAAAGAAGTAATTTGAATTAAATACAAAGCTGGTTTCATGATGAAAATAAATATCATGTGAGATTCAGACGGCTTTTAAATGACTAAGCCCCCTTACGCCTGCAGTGAAAAAAAGACTGTCACTGCAGGCGTTACTTTGTTCCAAACATGATTATCTGAGGTGAAGCCGCAGACAGAACAAAAAGATACAAGGGGAAGGAACAAAACAAGCTTGCTTGAATTTGTTCATGACGAATGTTAATCAGTTTGGAACAATAAATAATATTTGTTATGAGGTATATAGTTTTTATAGATAATGTATCTTGTGGTAAATATGAAAAAAATTACTGTTATTATCAAGTTGTAGTACTGTTTTAAAGATATACAAAAATTCTTCATTTTATTTGAGGTTTACATAGTTTTTATATCCTTGACGAAAAGTTCAATCGGTCATATCATAAAAGCACTTGATAAGAGTTTACTAATCTCTTACCAATAAGCCGCTTAATAAGCGGATCTAAGTTTTAAATTGGGAATATCTCCCGGATTTCAGAGTTTTTATTTATTTAGAGTGTTTGTATAGCCCGGTTCATTTTGGGTTATGTTTTGACAGACATTATTCGCACATCTATTTATTTATGTACTGCATTTATATGTGCGGTAACAGATCTTGCATGGAGACGTATATTTAATAATGTCCTTATATTTGGGACTTTATCTATATTTCTTTTGCATATATTTTCATTTCCGTCAGCAGACAGAGATTCTTTGTACTGCATGATATTTTTTCTGGTTATTTTATTTATATTTTTCACAAAACATCTTATCGGAGGCGGTGATTTTAAGCTTTATGCATTTACCGTATTTGCAATGCCCGGAAGGACAGGACTTATGATCTTGTTCTTTTCATTGGTGATAGCTGCAACATGGTGTCTTTTTAAGCTTATAGGCGGATCGCTTGCCGGAAGGGATATTACAGTCATATTAAAGGATGGTGTACCTATGGCAATATTCGTATTTACTGCAGCATTGGTCATATTAATAAACGAGAGGAGCAGAACATGGATAGGATAATGGCAGTAGTTACAAAAGAGGCAAAGTATTCGGAACGCTTTTGCGACTATGTTAACAGATCTGATAAGCTGTCAATTTTAGCTGTACCGTTTGAAAATATGGAAAGTTGCTTTGAATACAGTAAAAAGCACGGCATTGAGCTGCTTATATCGGATGCAAGTCTTTCCTCAAGCTGTAAATACGGAGAAGAGCACTGCACTGCCGGAGATATAGATGCAGTAAAAAGGATTTTCTTAGCTGACTCAATTCATGCGGGAAGCGTAGTTTCAGATGATGGTTTTGCAGCTTTTTCAGGTGGAAGCATAGTTTTAAATAAATATCAATCCGCAGAAAGCCTTATGTCTCAGGTGATTGAGCGAGCAGGCTGTGATAATCTGGTGCGAACTCATGTGAATACAGCCGGGCACGCGTCTGTTATAGGAATTTACAGCCCGATCATGAGATGCGGAAAAACATCATTTGCTTTAACGATGTGCCGCGATTTAAGCCGGAGATGCAGAGTGCTTTATATAAATCTGGAAGAATTTCCGCCTGTGCTTAAACTTCTTAAAGCAGAAAAACCGGAAGGCGGAGGATTATCTGAGGCAGTTTACAAATTGAAGCAGGGAAGACTTGATGAAAGCAGCATAAGAGCACTTATAAGCAGTTCTTCAGGAATAGATTGGATCGCACCGGTAACAGATCCGGAGGATAATAGCTCAATAAGCGGAGATGATTATGCAGAGCTTATTACAGAGATCTTAAAAAACACAGATTACGATTATCTGATACTTGATATGAACAGATTTTCGGGACAGGCGGACGCATTGATAGAGCTTTGCGGGGTGGTCTATATGCCCTGCGGAGAAGATGCAATATCACTTATGAAAAAAGAAAGCTTTATCGAGTATATACAAAATGAAAGGAACGAGAAATGGAAGTCGAAACTGAAATGGATAAAGCTTCCTGAGCCTGCTGCATATTCAGCAGGAGTAACATATCTTGATTCATTGCTTTACGGAGATATGGGAGATTTAGTTAGAGATATAAACAGAAGATGAATAATAATGATATTTTCAGAGCTCTCAGAGAACGGATAATAGAAGGATCCGGAGATGATGAGTTTCTGGGCGACAAAGAGCTTTCAGCAGAAATAGACAGAGTTCTTTCTATATCGGAAGAAAGCAAGCACATGGCTCTTTCAGAAAAGCTTGCAATGAAAAACAGACTTTATAACAGCTTAAAGAGACTTGATGTATTGCAGGAGCTGATAGATGACCGATCTGTCACGGAAATTATGATAAACAGCCACAAGGAGATATTTGTAGAACGCAGCAATCATATGGAACGCTGGCAGCAGGCTATAGAAAGTGAGGAAAAGCTTGAGGACATAATACAACAGATAGTAAGCCGCATAAACAGGAGAGTTAATACCTCATCGCCTATAGCAGACGCGAGACTGCCAGATGGCTCAAGAGTTCATATAGTTCTGCCTCCTATAGCACTTAAAGGTCCGACTATAACGATAAGAAAATTCCCCGAACCTATAGAGATGGAAAAAATGCTGCGTTTAAGGACTATAAGTCAGGAGGCAGCGGAGTTTATGAAAAAGATGGTCTGTGCCGGTTATAACATTTTCATATCAGGCGGCACCAGCTCCGGCAAATCGACTTTCTTAAATGCATTGAGCGGATATATTCCGGCGGATGAAAGAGTCATAACCATAGAAGATTCGGCGGAGCTTCAGATAAGACATATTCCAAATCTTGTGAGACTTGAGACAAGAGACAAAAATTCAGAAGGTCAGGGTGAAATAAACATGACAATGCTTATTAAGGCATCACTGAGGATGAGGCCTGACAGAATAATAATAGGTGAGGTCAGAGGTGCAGAGGCATTTGACATGCTGAGTGCCATGAATACAGGGCATGACGGCTCTTTGTCAACAGGGCATGCCAATTCCACAGCAGATATGCTGACGAGACTTGAATCAATGATATTGATGGCTGCAGAGCTGCCGCTTTCAGCTATAAAAAATCAGATTGCAGCGGGCTTAGACATAATGGTGCATCTTACCAGACTTCCTAATAAAAGCAGAAGAGTCACGGAAATATCAGAGATAGACGGAGTAATTGACGGTGAAATCAGACTTAACAAAATATTTGAATATGATGCGGCTACGGACAGGCTTAAAAGATGCGGAGAGCTCATTCATAAAGAAAAGCTTGTCCTTTCATCGAGATAATGGTCTGCCTGAAAATTATGGAGAATATGCCCTGACAAAGGAAGATAAGCTTAAATATGGTTCAATTGGAGCCGTGATCTGTGCAGCAATAGCCTATGCATTTTACAGGAGCATTATTGTCTTTATAGTACTGCTTCCGGCAGGGATATTGGTTTATCCGAAAGCTAAGATTACAGAGCTTAAAAGTAAGCGTCAAAGCAGACTTACCGAAGAATTTACCGAAGGGATGCTGTCGGTCGGAAGCTTTTTAGGAGCTGGTTTATCATTGGAAAACGCGTTTATAAGTGCATACAGAGAACAGTGCAGAATAAACGGAAAAGATGCACTTATGTCCAGGGAATTCGAGAATTTCATAAAGAATATAAGGTTGAATAAGCCTATAGAAGCAATACTGAAGGAGTTTGTCGAACGAAGCATGGTGGATGACATAAAAAGCTTTTCAGAGGTTTTCATAATAGCAAAGCGAAAAGGCGGAAGGATGAAAGAAATAATCGAGAATACAGCGAGTATCATTCGTGATAAAAGGTCTGTTAATGAGGAAATACTTAATATGACAGCCTCAAGAAGATATGAACAAAACATTATGAATATTCTGCCATTTGTGATCATCATATATATTGACCTGACCTCAGATGGCTTTATAGACATCATGTACGGATGTTTCGCAGGAAGAGTGATCATGACCGTAAGTCTCATTCTTACCGGCGTTTCATATATGCTTTCTCAGAAGATTCTTGATATTAAGGTATAGAGCTTATGGGAAAGCTAAAAAAAATCATGTCAGGCAGGGGCAAAATACTTTCCGAACAGACATCTCTAAGCAGCAGGGTCAGAAAAGAACAATTGCTGTGCATTGCAGCGGCGCTGCTGCTGGCTGCTTTCAGTACGATCAGCAATGATCAGAATATCTTTAAAGATAAAGAGAACACAATTGAAAGAGGTGCTCCCGGTGATGCTGACAAAAGTTATGAGCTGAGTGTCGGAGGAATATCAGCTTCAGATGAAAATGTCAGCATAAAGGTCTCCAGCAGGGAGTACACGGAGGATGAGGCTGCCGAACGCTTTGACAGTCTTATGGAAGAGATTGCAGTGCACATTGTCGGCAAAAACGAAGGATTGGACAGAATAGTCACTGACATGGTGTTTCCAAAGCGCGTTGAAGGATACGGCGGTATAACGCTCAGTTGGTCTTCAGAGAACAAAGAGCTTATAGATTCTGACGGAACAGTCAATAATATCGGACTTGATAAGCCGGAAAAAGTCAGTCTTTATGTTCGTCTGAGATCCGGAAAGTATTCGGAAGAATTTGCCCTGCCTGTCACGATATTTCCGGCAGAAGCTGATAATGTCGAAAAATTGAAAGCAAAACTGCAGGATATGATAAGAGATGCAGATGAAAGCGGAATAACAGAAGACATGCTGGTTTTGCCTGACAGCATAGATGGGCATGAAATCAGCTACAAAAGCAAAAAGAACAGAGGTTGGGTGAACATTATAGCCGCAGGAATCGTGGCATCAGTACTTATCGGGCTAAGACCCGAACAAGAAAAACGCAGGAAAGAAAAAGAACGAGAGACAGAGCTTTTATTAGGATACTCGGAAGTGGTATCTAAGCTTATGGTTTACATGGGAGCCGGACTTGCTGTGCGAAATGCGTGGATAATAATTGCGGAAATATATAATGATGAGCTGAAGACGGGAAAAACTGAGAAAAAAGCTGTCTATGATGAAATGCTAAGGACAGCTGTCGAGCTAAAGAATGGAGTTCCGGAAACGAAGGCATATGCCGGTTTTGCAAAAAGATGTCCGCAGAAATGCTATATAAAGCTGATGTCGCTATTGGAACAGGATATGAAGACCGGGGATTCCAAAATCAGAGCAGAGATGGAGTTAGAAGTAAGAGATGCTTTTGAACAGAGGAAGAATACTGCAAGAAGGTTAGGTGAAGAAGCCGGAACAAAGCTGATGCTGCCGCTGATGCTCTCATTACTTACTGTTCTGATAATAACGGTAGTACCGGCAATGCTGACACTTATATAAGATTTTGAAAAAGGAGTAAGAGTATATGAATATTTTATATTTAAAGAATGAACTGAAACGACTCGCAAATGATGAAAGCGGAGTAGGAGTTATAGAGGTTGTATTGATTTTGGTGGTGCTTATCGGACTTGTGGCAGTCTTCAAAACACAGATAAACAGCCTTCTGACAAAAATATTCGGAACCATATCTACAATGTCTGATGAAATACTTTGATAAAAGAGCAGATGCCGGAATTACGATATTTTTTGCACTAATTTCAGCTGTTATATTTGCACTTTTTCTTGGAGTGCTTGAATCTGCGAGGATGAGTGCGGCGAGACTTCATATGAGGATAGCAGCCAATTCATCAATAGATTCGCTTTTCTCACAATATCACAGAAAACTGTGGCAGGATTATAGAATTTTAGGCCTTGAGCAGTATGACTATGAACAGCTTACAGATGAAATGCAAGGCTTTATTGAGCCATATTTTAAGGCGAAGGACTGGTTTCCGATGAAGCTTGACAGTATAGACATTACTGAACTCATAAGCATTACAGATGAAAACGGAGCTGTGTTTGAAGAGGAAGTATTGGATTATATGAAATATGGCATAGCAGCGAGCATAAGTGATATTGCAGAGCTTGAATTGTTTGAAAAGAGTGCACATGAAGGAAGATCTATAGATAAAATATCCGAGTTTTATGAAGAACATGCAGGAGAGGCTGCTTCTATAGAAAAACTTCTTTCCGGACTGTCTGAAGCAGCATCGCAGGCAGGAGATAAAGTCAAAGAAGGAAGAAGCGCGCTGAATTCATGTGATGGAGAGGTATTCATTGACCGGGCATCATCTGCTATAGGTGAATTGGAAAAGCTTCCAGGACTTATAGAGGAATATGAGAAGCAGGCAGATAAGCTTGCAAAATCTCTGGAAAAGACAAAAGCTGCATTAAAAAATGAGCTTGAAAACGGGGAGCTTAGTTATGAGTCATGGCAGGCAATAAATGATGATATGGAGCAGTTCGACAGCTATGTAAGCTCTGACGGTGAAAGAGGAGCTGAAATAAAAGCATCAGGAGAAAAGGCTGTAAGAAACATTGATCTTTTACGAGATCTTATTGAGGATGCTGAGGAAGTACTTCGTTATATTGCTGAATGGGAGCCGGAGGATGATGAAGATGAGCTTGATGAGGAAGCGCTTTGGAGACCATTAATTGCAAGGTCATATCAATATGAGGATATTATTCTTGGCTGCAGACACGGAATGCAGGATGAAGAAAGTGAAAAAAAGCTTGAAAGTATAAGGCAGCTGTTATCAGGGGAGCTGCTGAAGCTTGTGCTTCCGAAGGGAGCGAAGCTTTCTTCTGAAAAAATGGATCTTACAGATTGTCCAGGAGCACTTCATGCAGAGGATGACATAAACAGATTAAGTCTTATAGACAGAGCGTATGTTGCGGAATATGCAGTATCTGAGCTTAGTTATTTCGGGCGTGGTGTATATGACGATAAAAGTAAGAAGGGAAGCGGAGGATGTGAGCTGGAATATGTTTTATATGGCTATGACAATGACACTGAGAACTTAAATGAACTTGTAAAGCAGCTTACTGCATTTAGAAGCGGTATGAATTTGATTTATCTTTATTCTGATAATGAAAAAAAGGCTGAAGCAAGAACTCTTGCAGCCGCAATAACAGGAGCTGCCGGGATAACGCCGCTTATATCAGTAATGACATTTTTTATATTGAGTGTATGGGCGTTGGGGCAGGCGGTGATGGATGTCAAAGGAATTCTAGCAGGATATAAAGTGCCTATTATGCATAATAAGAATAGCTTCGACCTTTCGTTGTCCGGGCTTATGAGCCTTTCAGCAGATGGTGTATCAAATATCGGAGTGAAAGAAAATAAGACAGACAAAGGGCTTTTATACAGAGATTATTTGAGAATACTTATGTTTTCTTTTTACGGAAGCAGTAAGGCATACAGAGTAATGGATATAATCCAGGTCAACCTGAGGAAAGCACAAGGTGATTTCAGAATGGACAGATTGGTGTATTCAATGCAGGCTGATGTCAATGTCAGTGCATCACATTTATTTTCTGAGCTTGGTATTGTTAAGGCTTTTGTTTCTTCCGGAGATAAGAACTATAAGATGAGAGCATCTACAGCATTTAGCTACTGATTAAGTAACGGAAATGGAACATACTGCAAAAAAAAATTATCGTGAGCCAAAACTGTCTGAAATAAGACATTGTTAATTACAGCAAAATAATTATAGGAAAGGAGGGAAAGCATGCCGTTTCTGCATTCAATTAAGACTCATCGTTTTGATATATCTGTTGTGGGATATTATCATTACTCCAATTTGTTTTTTAGAATCAACAGAAAGGAATATGACCGGGAACACTCAATACACAATCAAAAATACAACTCTGAAAAAAATCTAAAACTTATCAAGCTGAGTCAGAAACGGCATCCTTTCCCTTGTTTTCATAGACATGGATCAAAGATATTCAAAGCTTCAATAACTGTTGAGGCTGCATTGGCGTTGCCGCTGATGATATTTGCCATATATTTTCTTATTTATCCGTTAAAGGTGATGGAAGCAGAGCGGAAATTGCAGAATGTTATGGAGATAACGGCAAAAGAAATTTCAAAAGCTGAATATCTTAAGGAAACCGGGGAAAAATATATTGCCAAGGATAAAAAAGATGTTCTGATGAACATGATAGGCGGCATTGAAGAAGGTGCCGGTATGGCATATGTATTAGCCTCAGTGGATCGTGACAGGTTTGAATTTCCGTTATTTACAGAGGATACCAGTATTTTATCCAATGACAGCGGAAAAGATCCTTACATGATATATATGAATCTTTCATATAATGTAAAACAGCCTGTATCAGCTTTTGAGATACTGCCGCTCAAAAAGAGTATTGTGGTTAACAGAAGGGCATGGGTTGGATCCAAGGGAGGACGCGGACGCAGTAAATATTCTGATGAATATGATGAGGATGAAGAAGACCCTGACAGGATAGTTTATCTGGGAAAGACAAGCAGTGAAGTTTATCATGAAGATCCAAACTGCCATTATCTAAGCAATAAATTATCCGTGACAGATGCTTCAAAAATGAAAAATCTCAGAAATTCAAACGGAGGAAAATATCATGCCTGTCCATCATGTAAGCCCGGGGCGTCAGGATCTGTTTATTACTTTGAAAACGGAACTGCTTATCACAGTTCAGAGCATTGCAAGGCGATAACTGCATATTCAAAAAGCGTAAAGTTGAGTGAAATTCACGGAATGAGACCGTGTTCCTATTGCGGAAAGCATAAAAAGCATTAATTAAGTCGGATGAATCATGAATTTTATTATACAGCTAATATCATATATCACGTATTTAAAGCAAGGTGTACTTTTTTTATTTGCAGCAGTATGTGCTGCCGAAGATATAAAGCACAGAAGTATAAGCTTTAGAACATTTATAGCAGGAGGAGCCTTAGGCTCACTGCTTTATATTATGCAGAATATAGCCTTAAACATCGGTGCAGTGCAGGCTGCAGCAGAGCTTTTAAAGGCATTAATGCCGGGAATGGTAGTCGTGATGATTTCAATCCTAACAAGCGGTGCTATAGGGATTGGAGACGGATTGTTTGTGTTGATCTGCGGTTTTTACACTGAAGCAAAAATGCTTTCTTTGGTATTTGCGGCTGCTTGGTTTTTATGTGCCCTGGTGTCGCTTTTTATGATAACTTTGGATTTTACAGCACATAAAAAGAGTAAAAAACCGCTTCCTTTTATAGCGTTTATGCTTCCTATGTTTATCGTGGTGCAATTGGTTAATTATATTTAGCGGCATATATATCACGGATAATAAAACCATGAAAAATTATAAAACCTATAAAAGCTATAAAGATATAAAAGCTATAAAAACAAAGAGGACAACAAATAAACTGAAGAAGATAATCGGAATGGATGTTGAGGATGAAGGCAAAAGAATCAATACAGTCTATAGTCAGAAAACTAAGAAGGCTTGATGCCGGCTTTTCAATAGAGGCTGCTGTTGTCATGCCGACGGTAATAATAGCATTGGTAGGCATGATACTTTTTTCATACAAGCTTCATGATATTGTGACTGCTGATTTAACTGCAAATGAGGCAGCAGAGATATACGGACATATGCTGGACGATTCTGATACAGATACTGCGGAAAGATACGGAGCTAAAAGGATGGATGAGCTGTTTTCAGGACGAAAATATCAGCTTTCTCTTGAAAAGTATAAAGAAGGAAGTGTTGTAAGTGTAAGTGGTGAAGAAGGAGTCAGGACATATGAGGATAAAGGATTCTCCCCTCATACATTTATGCGAAAGCTTACTGTTTTAGAGGAGATAGCGTATAATGAACCATAAAATCTGGATGAAAACCGAGAGCAGCGGCAAATATCTTGCAGCAGAGCTGACAGAAGATACAGATGAGTTAGAATTAAATATGCTTTGTTCAATACCGGATGATCGTTTAATAAGACCGGTGGTAGCTGTGTCAAACGGAGCAAGAGTTTTAAGTTACAACATAACAGGCTGTGAGACGTTGAAAGAATATATTCAGAGCAGAACATGTGGCAAAGAAATGATTATATCAATGCTTTTGCAGATTAATAATGCAGTCAGGCTTCTTGACAGCTTTCTTTTATCAGAGCTTAATCTAATGCTGTGTACGGATCATATTTTTGTTGATAAGTTGGATGGAAAACTGCATTTTTGTGCATATCCTTCAGCAACAGATATTCCCGAATATGAGGAAGCTTTGAAAGCCTTTCTTCTGCAAATGCTTATGTGTGCAGAGGAATCTGATAACGAAGCAATATTGCTTTGTTTAAGACTCGTTAAAGCCGCCAGCAAACAGGATTGCAGATTTTGTGACATTATGACAGAAATAATGGTAAAAAGAGAAACTCCGAAAAATATAAGGACTGCTTCAGAAGTTTTTGAGACTTCGGCGAAAGAGAATTCAAATGCGGAAGAAAAAAGTAAGTATGCAGAGAATGCATATTCAAAAGGCGATCGCTTAGATATGCTGAATGCAGAAAGGTTAAATGCAGATCGTCCGGCTGAGGAAAGAGAAACTGATGAATATAGTATTTATAATGACAGAGTTTTAGATGATGGTTATAAGTCAGAACTAAGAATAGAAGACCTAAATGATAATATGGATTATTACGATTACGATCAGCCCGATGAATTTACAGTTAACAGAGGTTTCTCTAAAAATAAAGACTCGGCAGGAAAGAATTCATATATTTCAGATGAAAACCAAGCCGTGGCTGATGTAGATGTTAATACTGATAAAAGTATAGGCGGAGAGCTATTACCAAAAATAATAATAACTCAGCTTATAATGCTGGCAGGTCTTGTTACTGTATACGTTTTGAAGGGGATGGAGACTGTCAAAAGAACGTTTCCTATATATGTGATCCTTGCAGTGTGTACGGCTCTGTATTTTATTATAGGAAGCTTAGCTGAAAAAAGAAAATCGTGCATAAACAGCTGAACTATACTACAATTGATGTGCATGGCAATAATTTAGTAATTAGCATTTAAATCTGCAATTAACGTTTAGATATGAATAATGAGTAATTAACTAAATCAAGTCATGCATAAAATTATGAGTCATTATATATGGCAGAATCAGATAGATAGGAGCTGACCTAAGTTATGGATAAATCTACGATCACTTATTACGATACTCATGCGGCAGAGTATTCGGATAAGACCCGATACGTCAATATGCATGATATAAGAAGCGTATTTTTGAATTTTATTGAACCTGGAGCAAGACTCATGGACATTGGCTGCGGCGGTGGCCGAGATATGAAGATATTTGATGAGCTCGGCTATACTGTTGATGGTATAGATGCTTCACAGGCGATGTGTCAGGTGGCAGAAGAATATACAGAGATAAGCGTTAAATGTCAGGATATCATAGATTGGAAACCGATGTATACATATGGCGGAATTTGGGCCTGCGCATCGCTTCTGCATCTTAAAGATGAGGAATTTTTCGAGTTTTTTAAACGCGCAGAAAAATGTCTGTCATCATCAGGAGTAATTTATTTTTCGATGAAATCCGGAATTAAAGATGGTTACGATGAGGACGGAAGATGGTATCTTAGCTTCAATAACACAAAGCTTGAGCGGATATTGTCCGAGAATCCAATGTTTGAAAGAGTTCGTTACTGGAAGACATCTGACAGCTTAAAACGAGACACTGTGTGGGAAAATGTAATTCTCAGAAAGAAATAATAATCATATACAAAAAGCTGCTGTCAGGGTGGAAAGCTCCATCCGGCAGCAGCTTTTTGCGACCTATGTGGTCAAGGTGGGTTTGATAATAATGATTAGCTTAAATCAGCTTAAATCGTCTTATTTGTGTTCTGCAGCTATTCTGCGAACTTCTTTTCTGATTGCTTCTTCCTCTGCGAATACAGCAGGATCATCCTCGTAGAATACATACTTAAGCTCAGGAGAACCTTCTCCGAAGTAACGAGCCTTGTAATCTCTGAATATTGTGAAGAACTTGTTGCGTAAGAATACAAGTGCAATCAGGTTTATAATTGTCGGGAATATTGTAACAATTGAAACAATAGTCCAGAAGAGCTCGGCATCGTTGTTTGTAAGTGTAATGAAAGCAACGATAGGCACATTCCATAATGGGAACCACAGCTTGAAGAAGGTGATAACTCTGTCTCTTACATTAGGGTTCTTGCGAAGCAGGTATGCAATAGTATTCTGATAGTATACGAAATAGCCTGCAGTCGTAGTGAAGCCGAAAAGGATAACAAGTATAGCGATATAGTACTGAGCAAATGGTCCGAATACTGTTGAGAATGCCTCAATAGTAAGAGTTACACCCTTTGAACCTGAAGTCCATGCACCTGAGGTAACTACAGCAAGAGCTGTTATTGAGCATACAACAAGAGTATCAATGAATACCTCGAATGATCCCCACATACCCTGACGAATTGGATGTACTGTATCAGCAGAACCATGTACCAGTGGTGATGAGCCCATGCCGGCTTCGTTAGAGTTTACAGATCTGTTGACACCCTGTCTGATAGCCTGTGCAACGGATGCTCCGATAAATCCGCCGACTGCAGCATGTCCTGTGAATGCGTCCTTAAATATACTTACAATAGCTGAAGGAACCTGATTAATATTAAAAATAATTATTGCGATTCCGCCTAAAAGATAAATGATACACATGAAAGGTACGGCCTTAGAAGCAACCATACTGATATGCGGAGTACCATTCCAGATTACCCATACTACGAAAAGAGCGTAGACTAAAGTAACAACGATCATGTTCCAGCCAAAGGCCATATTAAGAGTCTCTGCAATGTTATAGCCCTGAGAACCCTGAATAGACTGGAAGATGAATGCAAGGCAGAAAAGAACACTGAAAGCAGCGGCAAATTTTGTTTTGCCCATTTCACGTCCTATACCTTTTTCGATATAGTACTGAGCACCGCCGTAGTAGTTGCCCTTCTCATCCTGTGAACGATAGTAGCAGCCGAGAGCAATCTCAGCTAACTTCAACATCATTCCGAAGAATGCGTATACCCACATCCAGAAAACTGCACCCGGACCTCCGGTTGCGATAGCTGTAGCAACACCTGAGATGTTGGCTCCTCCTACACAGCCTCCGATAGCAACGCAGACAGCCTCAAACGGTGAAACCTGGCCTTCCTTTTTGGTGTTAGCTTCTTTACTTGCGAGACTTCCGAGAGTGTTCTTTAAGATATAACCGAAATGCGATACAGTGAAGAATCCTGATCTTGCTGTAAAGTACAGCGCTATCATGATTACCACTATAAGAAGCGGCAGACCCCAAAGAAAGTTATTAAGTGAGTTCAAAAAATTAACCATGTCTTTTCCCCCTAATGACAATAGCTTTGACATAAAGATATTTATATTACTAATTACCTAAAATTTCAATATTTAAGAAATAAAAGCATTAACAAAAATTAAGAAATAACTCTGTACAAAATTTCTAATATGATATTGTAAATTTGCTTTTTGTTGGATTGAATGTAAATCCAATATTGCTGCAATAAAATAGCAAGTAAAATACTGTATAATAAAAAAGACATTTAGAGAGCGGATACTTAGAGCAATATTATTATGTGATTGAATAAAAAAACATTCGAATTTGTGAGATACTGGGAATATGTGAAAAAAATAGAAGTAATAACAATGAAATTGGTGAAAACTAAAATGATAAAAACCTTTAAAATAGTGAAAAAGTACTCCGGAACAACAATGGTATTAGCGAAATGAACATTCAAAATAATTACGGATATAATGCCGAGAAAAAGATAATGACTCTGCCATTTTACTTTATTCCGTTTGCGGCGACAGACTTAAGGGATGGAAAAATGGATATTAAAGCAAAATAAATAAAAAATACTTTAACGATTCGCTTTTTAACGATTTAATTGAGATAGTCATAAAATAGGAGAAAACCCGTAGTGGAGGATCTGTACATAGTAGAGTTACAGTTCTCCACCCCTACAAATAAAGGGCGTGTGAAAAAACTTTCATTTTTTCACACGTCTTTTTCTTTTGTGGATAAAACAGATATTTTCTCAAGAAA
>CAKSBC010000008.1 GCA_934438085.1 uncultured Lachnospiraceae bacterium | reverse complement strand
ATAAAAGAAGGACCTTGGGCTCTTATGTACCCTTGGTCCTTCTTTTTTCTGAGCTATGCTTTTTTCACAGCCCCTTAATACTTATATTAATCCACGGCCTCACTTGATCTCATAGCTTCGATAGTTTTACTTATCAGTGTATCAAGATCCCAATTCAGCATTTCTGCTCCGCGTTCAATAACCTCTCTTGAACAGCCTGCAGCAAACTTTTTATCCTTATACTTTTTCTTCACCGACTTTACTTCCATGTCACTGACACTCTTAGACGGTCTCATCAGTGCCACAGCACCTATAAGTCCTGTAAGTTCATCTGCCGCATAAAGCACCTTTTCCATTTCCGCTTCAGGCTTTGTATCAACAGTAAGCATATATCCATGGCTTACAACAGCATGTATGAGCTTATCGTCAATTTTTTTTTCTTTTAAAAGCTCCTCTTCCTTAATGCAGTGCTGTTCCGGCCACTGCTCAAAATCAAGATCATGGAGAATGCCTACGGCCTCCCAAAAGTCTGCCTCATCTTCATATCCGAGCTCAATTGCATACCAGCGCAAAACGTCACCGACAATACGTCCGTGTTTTCTGTGAAATTCTCCCTGATTATATTCACAGAGCAGTTCCCATGCTTCTTCAGGTGTTGGAATCATTAAATCAATCTCCTTTAAATTTTGATATTTTAACAGCAGGTAAAAAATTGCAGTTTATTATTCCAGCTATTTTTAATTTCCGTGCCCCCATTTAATACCAACTAACATTGTAGGTAGTGTGGATTATATGACTGATACTAAGTTTTGTCAATAGCAGATTGGCTCTCTTTAAAGCAAAGGCCCTGACCGCATGGTCAGAGCCTCTCTAATATATTGCTTATATTGTTTTATATACCTCTGCAGGCAGTCTCATATCAGAACATTGGTTCATCACTGATCGAAACATCTCCTGAAGCAGGCGGCGCTGTTGTACTGCTGCTTCCAGGTGCATTTGTATCCGGTGAGTTTGAACTTCCTGAATTCGATCCCGGTGCATTTGAACCAGATGTATTTGAGCCCGGTGAATCTGAGCTGCTCGATGAAGATCCCGGCGCATTGTCATTTGATGTACCATGATTGGATGGTCTAGAACTATTCTGTGAAGGTCCTCCTGCAGCCGTTGTCGTCTCTCTTTGTGAAGAGTTATTATGTCTGGATTCCTCAGGTGTATGAGGTCTTCCGTCAGGTGCCGTAGGCGATGATACACGACTTGTTTCATCGATTGGACTTTCATCCACATCCGATTCAAAGATATCTACATTCTCACCTGAAAGATCGGTAGGTCTGGTACCCTTTGATTCCTTTATAACATTGCCATCCTCATCTGTAGGATAGATGATATTACCGTGAGAATCTGTAGGAATGACGAAGTTGCCGTCAGAGTCTGTAGGATAGATATAGTTTCCATTCTCATCTATTCCTATTGTCTCCTTGTTATTCTTCTTGCTTTCCTTGCTGTTCTCGGTATCGTCATCCTCATCATCGTCATCCATCTCAACCTTTACAGGTGTCTTTGGCTTCTGGATAACTCCGCCGTCTGTTGAAACAGAATCTATGAAGCGGCCTTCCTTATAGAGGCTTGAATCTTTCTTGATCTTATTGCTTATCTTAAGTACTGCATCAGAAGGTGTGTATGAGCTGTCGTCGAAGAGGAACTCATGCAGCTTTATGACATTGGACTCAAGTGTTGTAGGTATTACACAATCACCCTTACCCTTGATCATCGCATCTCCTCTTGACCACGGGAATCCTGCTGTATCGGCAATATTATATCTGGTTATGTTCTGCGCCATGGCAACTATATCGTTAAAGTTGATATTAGTAGCTACCTGCGGGAAGCATGTTACCATGATATTGTTAAGAACTGAGAAATCTGCAGTCTTTGCCTTCTGGAAGCAAGCCTTAATGACATTTCTCTGTCTTTCCGTACGGGCAAAGTCATTATCCATATATCTGAGTCGTGCGTACGCAACTGCCTGAACGCCGTCAAGATGCTGCTCTCCGGTATTCTTAAGCTGATGTGAACCGATGCCGGTTACTTTAACAGTCTCTGTAATATATGCATTGATATAATAAAGCTCTGCCTTTGAAAGCGATATGCCGTCCACGCCTCCGAGTATGTTGATGCCGTCCGCAACTGCCTTCCAGTTAAAGCAAACATAATTTGTTATGTTAAGGTCAAGGTTCTTATTAAGAGCGGCAAGTGCCTGCTCAGGACCGCCCATGGCATATGCTGAATTTATTTTGTTATAGGTATTCTTCTCGGAAACATTTAAGTAGCTGTCTCTAAATACTGAAACAAGCTTAATGTCTCCGGTTTCCCTGTTGATGTTTGCGATGATAATGACGTCGGAATTAAGTCCTCGTGCTACCAGATTATCACCTCTGTCATCTACACCGAACACTGCAACAGTCCAATAGCCCTTCTCCATCTCTTCCTTTTGCTCGACAGAAAGGTTATTGTTTTCAATCGCTTCAAGCTTGATATCCGGTCTCTGGATAAGATTCCAGTTTCTTAAGAAATAGCCGTAACCAAAAATAGCCAAAAGAGTAATAAGCTCTACCGCCACAGCCGCAATTATCTTTTTTATGCGGCTCTGTCTCTTTCGCTCATTTTCCTTCTTGAACTTCTTACGGTCTACGCTGGTTTCCTCAGTATTGAGTTCCTTCGGTATCTCTCTTTCTCTTGAGCTCTGTCCGTATGCTGATTTGCTGCGCTTATTGTTCTTTGCGCTTCCACCAAGGTCAGCATTGTTGACATAACCGCTGCTTTCATAGCTATTATCATAATCAGCCAGAAGATCGTCGATACGTCTCTGCTTTGCAGCAGCTGCATTTCTGCCCGGCTGCTCGGCACCTTGAGAAGTTCCAAACTGTGAACTGCCCTTACCTGAAACTTTTCTTGTACCGGACGGTCTTTTCTTACTCTCTTCGTCTAAGGCAGAATTAAAAATTCGGTCCTCCATATCGAGGTCCTCAAAAATTATAGTATCATCACGACCTGAACCATTGCTTAAGCAGCCGTCATCATTTCCATAATCATCATAACTTCTGCCGCCTGAGGGGCGTGAATTTTTCTTGTCAATATTTAAGCTTTCAAAGATATCGTCATCAGTATGCATTCTTAAATCCCTTAAAAACAGTCATGAACAGTATCTTTACATCCAGACCGAGTGTCCAGTTCTCAATATAATAAAGATCGTATTCAATACGCTTCTGAATGGAGGTATCTCCCCTGTAACCGTTCACCTGTGCCCAACCTGTAAGTCCCGGCCTGACCTGGTGCTTTATCATGTATCTCGGAATCTCTTCCTTAAATTTCTCTACAAACTGCGGTCTCTCCGGTCTTGGACCGATGAGACTCATATCGCCCTTAAGAACATTTATAAACTGCGGCATCTCATCAATATTGAGACGTCTGATAATACGTCCTATAGGCGTAACTCTCGGATCTCCCTTTGTAGTCCAGCGCGAGAGCTCCTCTTCAGGTCTCTGAACATACATCGACCTGAATTTAAACATCTTAAACGGTCTGTTGTGAAGTCCGACTCTCTCCTGTGCATATATAACAGGTCCCTTGCTCGTAAGCTTAATGATCAATGCTGTAATAAGCATCAGCAGGCTGAACAATATCAATGCCACGACAGCACCGATTATATCAATGCTTCTCTTTACCACTGCATTAAAAGGACTTGCAAGCGGCACATGTCTGATATGAATTACAGGAAGGCCTTCAAGATCCTCAGTGTACGGAGTTGTAGGTATTATATTCTGATAATCCGGAACGAACATGGTATGAACTCCGGATTTTTCGCATATATTTACCACAGGCTTAAGATATTCGTACTTGTCGAGCGGCAATGTGACCATGATCTCATCGATATCATTGCCCGAAAGGATGTTCCTCAGATCTGAGAGATCCCCCAGAACCTTTATACCGTCCTTATCTGTGCCCTTTTCAAGCTCATCATCTATAAGCCCGAGTATCTGATAGCCCCATTCCGGGTTATCCTTATTTCTTTCGATAAATCCCGTAGCCGCTCCCGAATATCCTACAAGCAGAACATGCTTTTGATTAAAGCCATGTGACCTTATATTCCTCAGTGCAATGCGGAGAATGTTCCTGAACAAGGTCTCAAGAACGATATTAACGCCGAAGAACGCTACTATCATCCTTGTAGAGAAGTTTCTCAGATAAGGTCCGATAGTGGCCATGTTTCGTCCTGCAAAGAGACAGAACGTAATAAGCATGAGCCCTGTGATATTGGCTTTGCATATATTGGCAAGCTCTTTTCGCCTCGACTGTATGCGCTTTGGCATATACAGATCGAATATCCCGTAAATGATTATATAAACAGGAATTATAATTATCAGAGCCCTGAAATAAACGCTTGCAGGCAGTGCAACCTGAACGCCGTCTATCCCCAGATGTGAGCCTATTACAGCAAAAAAGGCTATAATATAGGATACGGCAATTACTGCGGCATCAAGCACAACATGCGAAAAATTAAATTTTGACTGATTGTTCTTTATCATCTATATATGACCATAGGAAAATGCCGCTCTGCGTATTGTCTAAAACAGCTGCCGAGTTTAAACTCAGTACGCTAATTTATATATTATACATTACGTCTGTGTTTAAATTCGGTTTTTTTTCTTAAATTTGCTATAATTTTAGACTGCGTTTTCCATAAAGCTCTTAAAGACCTCTTCTTTCTTTTTCCTTTAAAACCGTTTTGAGCTGTTTTTCAACATCCAGTTCAAGCTTATAAGGCTCTCCCGGCTTTTCCTTTGTCAGATCTCTTAAAGCAAAGTTTGCCTTTCTCAAAGTCAGATTAGTATTGTAATACGGATCTCCGTTATCAAGTATGCCCTTCCAGTAATGAGCAAAAACAGCTATCTCATTATTAAAGCGCATAACCTTCTCAGGTGTATCCTCAAGTCCTCTTGACTTCGACTCATAATGATGGAAGCTTGAGTAAGGGTCGTATATAACTAATTTACCCAATGCTCTTACCTTCATGCATAGATCAATATCGTTAAATGCTACTGCAAGCTCTTCTCTGAAGCCGCCCACTCTTTCGAAAACATTCTTTCTCATCATGAGACAGGCTGCCGTAACAGCACTGAGATCCTGCATGCACATCATACGATGCATATAGGAATTTTCCTTTTCGTGAAGACCGACAAAGGCTGCACCGGCTATACCGCCGAGTCCGACGATAACTCCGGCATGCTGTATCGTATCATCGCCGTACATAAGTCTTGCTCCGACGATTCCGGTGCTTTCTCGATTTGTGAGATTTACCATTTCAGTAATAGATGCACCCGATATGAGCTCTACATCATTATTAAGGAATAAAAGTACAGAGCCGTTTGCAAAGCCTACTCCGTAATTATTAATAGCTGAATAGTTAAATATTCCGTCCCAATAAACAACTCTTACAGGAATATCCCTGCAAAGAGCCTGATATTTTGCGGAAATATCTCCGCAGGAAGCTATGTCTATGCCCTTTTCTATAGCCTTTTTATCAGCTGAAATACCGTCCTCACCCTTGTAATTATCCATAAGCTTATAATATGCAAAGGTTTCCGGCTTATCTGAATTATTCTCGACAATGATGAATTCTAAGTTTCTATACTCAGAGCCGTCTATTACAGATCTGATACATTTATCAAGATCCTCGATATGATCCTTATTAGGTATAATTACCGATACCAATGGGTCATTATCAGATGCTTCAGGCTTTTTATAGATCGTGTGATAATATCCGTAGGTCACACCCTTTTCAACCTTTTCATAAGGAATGCCCATGCGCTCATAGTGAGCGCCTACCGCACGGCTTCCCGCTTCAAAGGCATAGAGCTTTGCCTTAGGATCAGAAGCTGTAGAACCTTTATGATAACGCCAGTGATAGCATATCTCCGGAACATGAACCACTGTCTCTGATACAAATCTTCCTTCCTTAAGCTGTTCAATAGCTCTTTCGCTAAGTCCGCTCTTAAGTATAGCTTCCGCATCTTCACCTGCGGCTGCCTCATCAAGAAGCTTTCTCTCATTTAATGTTGCTTCTTCAAGACACCTGAAGAAGAAGTCATGATCCTGTGCTCCGTCAAATTCCTCTCTGAAGCCGCCGACCTTTTCAAGCAGATCCTTCCTTATGACGCTTAAATGGCAGATGTAATTTACAGAGCATAAAAGCTCCATGTTCATATCGGACTTAAAATGCGGCTCAAAAAGCGCCTTGCCGTCAAAGTCTATCTTATCCTCGTCGGTATAAATAAACTGAGCCTTTGGATTATCAGCTATAGCCTCTGCAACCTTATAAAGCGCCCACTGAGGAAGCTCGTCATCATGATCGCAAAGGGCGATAAAATCTCCTGTTGCTGCCTCAAGTCCTGCATTGGTATTTCCGGATATTCCCAGGTTTCCGTGAAGCGGAAGATATTTAAATCTGTCATCTGTAGCTGCATAGCGCTCAGTAACCTCTTTTACAGAAGTATTGCCGGCTTCAGATCCGTCTGCGGCAATAACCTCAAAAACCGGATAGGTCTGAGCCTTAAGTGAGTCGAACAGCATTGAAAGATATTTTTCCGGTGTATTATATGCCGGAATAACAATACTTATAAGCGGAGCTTTTCCGTCTGCAAATTTAAATGTCTTCCATGTCTCCTTCTGTGCTTCTATATCAGCCTCGCTCATGGCAGTCTTAAGCTGCCACTCCGGATAATCATAGTCCTCATCTATCTTTTGAAGCTTATGCACTGCCTTTTTAACGAAGGCCTTCATGCCGTTTTCCTTTATAAAATCAAAGGAAACCACAAGAGTTTCAAAATGTACAAGTGCAATAAGCTTTTCTGCACGCTTAGCCTTTATGGAATTTCTTTTTTCCACAATGCGGTTATTGATGCGCACGCGCCTTTTCTCCCCGCCGTCATTCATAACAAGATATGCATCCTGATCTCTTTCGAAAGGCACGGCCACCGTAAATCCGCACATGCGGTCAGCTCCGAACTGCTGCGCAACATCCGCGCGGTCCCTTGCGACAGCCGTACATTTCATCGGTCTTCCCTTGGTATCAACGACCGAATATTCTATTTTTTTGGTTTTGTGCGGAATGCACCAGCCCTCAAGCATAAGAACGCCGTCTCTCAGGCTCATTGAGTCAACTCTGTATCTCATCTTTTCATCCTGTTATCTTTTTGTTTTTATAAGCTTTGCCGCCTGTCGTACAGTAAAATCTCTTATATATGAAAATGTATTCATAAGAAGCATAAGCTCAATGCCTATATATGTAAAAAATCTTTCGACTTTAAAAAATGTCTTATGCCTTCTGCATTCTTTAATATTACCGATTCCTTCCAAAAAGCCCTTAAAATAATCTTTTCCAAAGCCTATTTTTATAAAGAACAGCTGCTTTATAAATACTCCTACCGCTATGCCCGGCAGATTAAGAATAAGCATTATAAGCGGCATATTTTTATAATTGAGATAAACGTTATTTCTTGCCGCAAGCCTCACCTTAAAGGCATTGTACTTTGAACCGGAGGTTCCGCTGCCGACATGATATATTTTGGATTTCG
This sequence comes from uncultured Lachnospiraceae bacterium, assembly GCA_934438085.1. Classification (GTDB taxonomy): domain Bacteria; phylum Bacillota; class Clostridia; order Lachnospirales; family Lachnospiraceae; genus Avilachnospira. The sequence continues at coordinate 73,974 of CAKSBC010000008.1, read as the reverse complement.
GTTCATATATCACATCATAGCCGTGTATCCTTAATCTGAAGGAAACATCTATATCCTCAAGATAGGCAAAATGCATAGGATCGAAATAAGCAGCATCTCCAGGAAGTTTTATCTTTTCAAGGGCGCTTTTTCTGTAAGCGCAGGCACCCGCACATGCCGAAAATATCTTTTTCTCCTCATTAAATCGAGGTATGTCCACGCTTTGACCTACGCCTCTCTGAAAGCCCCAGCCAAGCAGTGAATAGCCGTCCCCGGCATCATCAAGAAGCTCCTTATTATAAAGCTGTATCATCATAGGAGATACTGCACCTATTTTTTTTGCCGAGTCACTCTCAAGGGGAGCGATAAGCTCCTTAAGATAATCAGGCTCAGCTTCTGTATCATTATTTAAAAGTACGACATACTCCGTCTGAGCCTCTTTGATACCGACATTTACAGCTCCTGAAAAACCGGTGTTTTCCGGAAGCATTACAGCTTCGACCGGAAACAAAAGCCTTTCCCCTGCAACAATTTCATTAATGTACTCAGCAGAGCCATCTGTCGATCCGTTATCAACGATCAATACACGAAAAGAAGTGTATGTCTGTTTTTCAAGCGCAGACATACACTTATCCATAAACCTAAGCCCGTTATAATTCGGTATTATTACAGTTGTTTTTATATCAGTCCTATCGTTCTGACCCAATTTATTTCTCCCGGCAGCTTTATTATAAAGGAAAATCAACCTCAGACTGCCGCAATCATCATTTCAGTATAAGCTTTGCGAAGCTTTCACCGTCGATATTTTGCTTTGAAATGCCGAAAATGTCAAGTATTGTTGCAGCGATATCTCCGAAGCATTCTCTCGTACCTATATCAACTCCTGCTTTGAGAGCCTTTCCGTATGCAACAAACGGTATAAATTCTCTGGTATGATCCGTTCCCTTAAAGCCCGGATCACAGCCATGATCAGCGGTCACCATAACAATATCGTCATCTCTCATGCCGGAAATAAGCTCGCCTAACTGTCTGTCAAAGGTGCTTACAGCCTCTGCATAGCCGTCTATATCTCTTCTGTGACCGTAAACGCTGTCGGTCTCAACAAGATTGACAAAGCAAAGTCCCCTAAAGTCCTCCTTCAAAAGTGCAATGGTTTTATCCATTCCGTCGATATTGGAAACAGACGCTGATGTGAATTTATCATCAATTCCTTTTCCCGCAAATATATCTCTGATTTTTCCTATTCCAATGCTGTTGAGTCCGGATTTCTGAAGAATATCCAGTGCAGTATCCTTCGGCGGCTCTATTGAAAAATCATGTCTGTGAGCATTGACTCTTTCGAAATTATCTGCCGAAGTACCGACAAACGGCCTTGCAATAACTCTTCCGACGCCAAACTTTGGCCCTGTAAGGATGCTCCTTGCAATACGACAGTATCTGTAAAGCTCCTCCGGCGGAATTATTTCTTCATTTGCAGCTATCTGGAAAACCGAATCCGCAGATGTATATACGATCAAAGCACCTGTCTTAAGATGCTCTTCACCGTATTCCTTGATGACCTCTGTTCCTGAATATGGCTTATTGCAGAGCACCTTTCTGCCGGTTTTTTCTTCAAACTCCGCAATTATTTCCTCAGGAAATCCGTCCGGAAATGTCGGGAAGCTGTGAGCAGTGACAAGCCCTGCGATCTCCCAGTGTCCTGCTGTCGTATCCTTTCCGAGCGAACGCTCCTTTAATCTTCCGAAAATGCCCTCCGGCTCATGCTCGCTGCCATCAGACATGTCATCCAATTCACCGCAGTCGCAGCCGCCCGGCTCATAATAATATTTCTGCCCCCTCTTAAAGCCTGTAATATCAAAAATACCCAACTTTTCAAGATTAGGGCAATTCCATTTTTCTGATTTTCTGATAGTCGCAAGCGTGCAGGCGCCCTCATCTCCGAAACGATCCGCATCCGGAGCCTGTCCGCAGCCCATGCTGTCAACAACTATAAGAAATACTCTGTTTATCGTATTCATAATGTACCCTCCGTCTTCCTAAAGCTGTCAGCTGATCTTAACAGCTTTTCCAAACCGAATATTGGAAGCAATAAGAATGAATGTCACTTATCAGACAAGTACCGAGTCATTCTTTATGAGAATGCGAATAGCCTCTATAGCTGCCTTTATAGCCTTATCTGTATCATAAACCTGAGGATCCTCTAAGCCTAATTCTCTTCTCGTCTGGTTAGCTACTACCATCATTACCGAACCGCAGCGAACGCCTCTTGCAGCTGCTACAGTAAATAATGCCGCTGATTCCATTTCTGAACAGGTCGCTCCGAGTCTTTTCCATGCCTCCCACTTATATTTGAGCATCGGCTCTGTCGGCATGGTATCCGGGCTGTGCTGACCGTAAAAGCTGTCCTTGCACTGAACAACTCCCATATGATGTCTGAAGCCAAGCTTCTCTGAAGCCTGCTTAAGCGCAAGAGTAACATCAAAATCAGGAACTGCCGGCCATTCCTCCGGAGCATACTCCTTAGATGTTCCTTCAAATCTTATAGCACCGGTAGCTATGCAGATGTCGCCTCCCATAACTTCCTTTTTAATGCCGCCTGATGTACCCACTCTGATAAATGTATCAGCACCAATATGTATAAGCTCTTCCATACCTATAGAAGCTGATGCTCCGCCTATACCTGTAGACATTACACTTACCGGTACTCCGTCAAGTGTTCCTGTATATGTAACATATTCTCTGTTCTGTGCGATAAACTTTGCATCATCAAAATACTTTGCGATCTTCTCGCAGCGTCCCGGATCTCCCGGAAGAATAACATATCTTCCGACATCACCCTTATTAAGATGAATATGATATTCGCCCTGTTCTGATTTATATGCAAGTTTCATAACTTATATTCCTTTCTGCACGGTCTTTCCGCTTGACCTTACGGCATTAAACGTGTAAACTAATGCTCGTTTCAGGATATTCCGGAACGGTGAGTTCGTGACCATCCTCACCTAAGAAAAAAACTACGGAGATAATACAATGAAAATTTCAACTGCAACTATCTGTCAGGCTGCACTTATTGCGGCCGTCTACACAGTACTGAGCCTTGCGTTCTTACCTATAAGCTTCGGACCTGTGCAGTGCAGGATCAGTGAAATGCTGACCGTGCTTCCTGCATTCCTTCCGGCAGCTATACCCGGTGTCGCAATAGGCTGTCTCATCACCAACATATTGGGAGGAGCCATTCTCCCGGATATCATATTCGGAACACTGGCTACTCTTATAGGCGCTGTCCTGACACGCTTACTTACACGCGGACTTTTAAATAATTCGCAGTCAGGTGCAAGTCTTCGTTTCAGACTTGCGGCAGTTCTTCCACCAATCATCAGCAATACTATAATCGTTCCGTTAGTGCTTAAATTCGCATACATGTACGACGATGCACTTTACTTTATGGCATTTACAGTATGTCTCGGTGAAATAATCGGAATCGGCGTCATAGGAAATATACTTATAACAGTATTAAGCCACCAGAACATACTTTCACAGTTAATGAAGTATTCAGACTGCAGAGCCTGATATTTTCATATAATATTAAGATGCATTTGGCATCCCATCACGATCTGTCCATGACAGATCAGAACAAGCTTAAAAATATAAAATTATATCTCCGGAATTTTCTGAAAACATACTGTCCTTACGCATTCTATCAATGCTTAAGGACAGTTTTTTATTGAATGTAAGCCTTTTTTAGTTTCTCTTTTCGATCTCTGCAATAATGTCTACTCTTCTCTGATGTCTTCCACCCAAGAATTCAGCTCCGAGCCATTCATCAACGATCATCTTTGCAAGCTCAGGTCCGATCACTCTTGCACCGAAGCAAAGTACATTGGAATTATTATGTATTCTTGAAAGCTTTGCACTGTAAGGCTCCGAACAACATACAGCACGTACTCCGTTTACCTTATTGCAGGCAATGCTAATGCCTACACCTGTTCCGCATATAGCTATACCAAGATCAGCCTCCCCAGATACGACTGCATTTCCAACCTTCTCTCCGTACAGCGGATAATCTACGCTGTCTAAAGTATCTGTACCGAAATTGATGACCTCATAGCCCTTTTCCTCAAGATACTCCTTTATGATGTTCTTCATTTCAACTGCTGCATGGTCGTTTCCAATTGCTATTTTCATTTCTTTTGCCCTTTCCTTTATTCCTTTTCAAAGCTTTCCCATTCATCATGAATAATGGCAGTGCCTTCATTCTCAAATCTGAACGGAATATATAATAATGACTCCATTGCCTTCATAACAGCTTCTCTTTTTTCCGGTTCTACATAGAAGACGATAAATCCGCCGCCGCCTGCTCCGAGCAGCTTGCCGCCCAATGCTCCGGCCTTAAGTCCTGTTTCATACATGGCATCTATGCTGTCCGTCGAAATGCCGCTCGCCATACCTCTTTTCAGCTTCCAGGTGTGATCCAGCATTCTGCCGAAATCATCAAGCTTTCTGCCTTCATCTTCCAATATGTCCTTGGCCTCGTATACAAGCTTTGTCATTTCCTTAAGTTCGGCAGTTTTATCCTTAAGAGACTTTGCTGTGCCCTTTTGTATATCGGATGAAAATCTTGAATATCCCGTAAAGAAGAGCATAAGTCTGTCATTAAGCTCATCTTTTCTCTCATCACTTACGCCTATCGGCTTAACTCTGTATCCGTCTGCTCCGAATTCTATGAGATTGAGTCCTCCGAAAGCTGCAGCTATCTGATCCTGCACACCTCCGCTTTCTGCACAGAGCACTCTTTCAAGATATATTGCCTGATCGGCAAGCTCTCTTTTGGAAAGCTTTTTACCTTTAAGTGCACTGAAGGCATTGAGCATTCCTACAGCAAATGATGAGGATGTGCCAAGACCAGATCTTGCCGGAAGATCCGCATCATAGGTAAGTCTCAGTTCATGCATATCCTTCATAAGCATGGCATTGCGTACGGCAGGGTGAACTATATCCTCTGTTTTCGCTACCCTCTCGATCTTTGAATAAATTATTTCGTTTCTATAATCAAAAAAGCGCGGTAAATGTCTGACACTCACATAACAATATTTGTCAAAGGTAGTGGAGATAACTGCGCCGCCGTTTACTTTATAGTATTCTTCAAAATCCGTTCCGCCGCCAAAGAATGACATACGGAATGGTGTTCTCGTTATAATCATAAAAGACTCCGATTTGTTTAATGGAAAGTATGTCAGTTCAAAACAACATACCTCAAAATATTTTACACTACGAAGGGTTTTTATTCAAGAATCAGCATAAATAGTATAGAACTTGAATCTTCACAATATAGATGTAAAATAACAATATAGAAAATTTGGTATTGACATTATTTTTAGATTTGGTATAATTCTAAATATAAAACAAATCAACAATGAATTTAAAAACTACAATATAAATTCATCACACATTTAAGGAGGAATTTCTGATATGAAAACATGGGTATGTACAGTTTGCGGATATGTATTTGAGGGCGAGAATCCACCGGCTGAGTGTCCGGTCTGTAAGGCACCTGCATCAAAGTTCAAGGAGCAGGCAGGCGAGCTCACATGGGCAGCTGAGCATGAGCTTGGTGTAGCACAGGGCGTTTCACAGGACATCATCGATGACCTTCGTGATAACTTCAACGGAGAGTGCTCAGAGGTTGGTATGTACCTTGCAATGTCAAGAGTAGCATACAGAGAAGGATATCCTGAGATCGGTGAGTACTACAAGACAGCAGCATTCGAAGAGGCAGAGCACGCAGCAAAATTCGCAGAGCTCCTCGGCGAAGTACTTACAGATTCAACAAAGGCAAACCTTGAGGCAAGAGTTGCAGCTGAGAACGGCGCAACAGCAGGAAAGGTAGACCTCGCAAAGAGAGCAAAGGCAGCTAACCTTGACGCTATCCATGACACAGTACACGAGATGGCAAGAGACGAAGCACGTCACGGCAAGGCATTCGCAGGACTTCTTAAGAGATACTTTGGCTAAGCTACAAGCCGAGCAAATATGAAAGAAAAGGTGGTCTGAAGTGAATTTATTCACTGAAGATCACCTTTTCTTTTAGATTTGGATGGCGCCAGCCATCCATGAAATAGCCCGAAGGGCTATGAATGGCTCGGCGTATCTATATTTACTTGAGCAAATACTATTTTTTAGCTTATCATACGGCGACAGCCGTCCATGAAATAGCCCGAAGGGCTATGGATGGCACTATTTACTTTTGAGCCTCTTCAAGCGCCTTAAGTGCCGCATCGGCGGCAAGCCTATACTCTGCTACACTTTTAGACTTTACTATACGCTTTAAGCACTTATCCTTATCAGGAAATCCGACAATAAGCCATGTCCAGATCTCCTTCATCTTATGAAGCACCGGAGTTTCTCCGCTCATGAGCTCAATGCAGCCGTTAAGCAGATCATCCGAAAAGGCTCTTATCTCCTCTGCGGATATCAGCTTGCCATTTTCTAAGCTATCCGATGCTGTCTTATCGGTCTTAGTCTTAAGCCTTTTAATAAGACCTGGATCAGCCACCATGCCTCTTCCTATCATCACAGCATCGGGCATTCTGCGGCAGTTATCAACATTCATGTCCGTTTCATCGGTAGATATGCACTTTTGCCGTTATCTGCATCTATACTGATCACATCTAACAAACGCTCGTAATCTTTCGCTGAGCAGATGTCCCCGTTATAGCAAAGCGAATGTCTGCTTTTTTCCAGTGCATATATAAATGCATCTGTATGTACCGCTCCGGTATAGAATTCGTTACGGACTCTCGGATGTATGATCAGCTCTTTTAAAGGATATTTGTTGTAGATATCCAGTATATCAGCCCATTCATCCGGATCATCGAATCCTATGCGTGTCTTTATTGATATCTCACACTCAGTCTCATCAAAGATTTGCGCAAGCATTTCATCAAGCCTTGCTTTTTCTTTAAGCAGCCCCGAACCTCTTCCTTTAGTCGTGACTGTAGGTGACGGGCAGCCCAGATTAATATTAAGCTCTCTATATCCGAACGCTTTCAGCTCCTGCTCACACATCAAAAATGCTTCTGCGGAATTTGTAAGTATCTGCGGAACCAGATCGATTCCTACGTTATGCTCCGGCAATACATCATTTCGTTCCCTGTTCGTCATCCCTTTTTTCTTAACATGAGGCTCTATAAACGGTGTGAAGTATTTATCCGCCGACTCATTAAAATGAGCATTTACTGCATTCCTAAACACATAGCCGGTGATGCCCTCCATGGGCGCCATATAAAATTTCATTCTCTGTCAGGCTTTAGCTCTTAGGTCTTTTTATTCCTCAGCAGCTGCATCATCTGCGTCGAGAATGTTTATCTCACCGGCATCCTCAGCATTAACCTCTGTATCTGCCTCGGCTTCTGCCTCTGCAGCATCAACATAGCTAACCTCTGCTGCATTGTCAGCGATTGCCTTTCCTGAAAGATACCAGATAACAGCCTCCTGCTGCTCTGTTTCATCAAGATAAAGGTTGAACTGATCTTCGGTATAACCAAACTCATCAAGATACTGCTTCTTGGTCTCATCGTTGTACTCAAGACCCTCAGCTTCGCAGATGGCATATCTGATCATTACTTCCTTGGCTGCATCAACTGCATTTTCTCTCATTTCTTCTCTGAAGGTATCATAATCCTTACCCATCAGGTAGAGATAGTATGCAAGGTTCATGCCCTGTGCCTGAAGATTCTTGTCAGCACTCTTGAGTGCCTGATCCATCTGCCATTCAACAGTTTCATCTGTAGGCTCTGCATCACTGTTTTCAAGAGCTGCTGCGATCGCATTGTTATAAAGTGAGCTCTTTGCAGTAAGCATAGCATTATGTGCGAGATTATTCTTTATTGTTGACTTGAAGTCAGCGACTGTCTTTACCTCTCCCTCTGAGATGCTCTCTGCATCTGCATCTGTCATCTCGTCGAGGCTGATATTTCTCTTTATGCTGTTAATATCAACGGTGAAAACAACATCCTTGCCGTTAAGCTCTTCCTTGCCGTAATCCTCCGGGAATTTAAGGTTAAGGTCAACAGTCTCTCCGTAATGCTTTCCGATGAGTCCGTCCTCGAAGCCGTCAATAAAGCTTCCTGAGCCGATCTTAAGATCGTAGTTCTCACCTTTTCCGTCGTCAAATTCTTCTCCGTCGATTTTGCCGACAAAGTTAATATTAACTGTATCGCCTTCTTTGACTTCCTCGTCATTTCTTTCGACAGGAACATTTGCAAGAATGCTGTCAGTTATATACTTTTCTGCATCCTCGTCGGTTACCTGCTCTTCCTTTGGCGCTTCAAACTTGAGTCCCTTATATTCAAGCTTATTCACCTTACCGAGATCATCCGGCTTTTTAGGATCAAGAGCTGATATCTTTTCTTCATCAGCTGTCATCTGAGCTGTAGCATCATCCTCTGATGTGCTTTCTGTACTTTCTGCACTTGCTTCACTTGATGCCTCTGCAGAAGTTTCCTTACTGTTGGTATTTCCGCAGCCTCCGAGTACAAGCATTCCTGCAAGGACTGCTGCCGCTGATGAAACCGCAAGCTTGTTAAATTTGACCATTTGCTTTATTCCTCCAAAAAAATATAAACATTTTTATATTACTTTACTGTTGATGGGTTCGGGAAGTATCTGAACATAACCTTTGCAACCATCTTGTCCTTGCTTATGTAAGGCTCATTCCAGTATCTTGCATCAAGTGAATTATTTCTGTTGTCACCCATCATGAAATAGCAATTCTCCGGAACCTCAAAATCCATATCACCAGTATAGAGCATAGGCTCCTTAAGATAGCTCTCGTCAAGCTTCTCTCCGTTAAGGTATACGGCTGCAGTTATAAGCTCTGCATCATCACCCTTAGAAGGATCAAGTCCCTCGACACCGTCAAGCTCACTCTGCTTCACGGTTCCGTCCTGTCTTATCTCGATTTTATCCCCCGGAACACCTATAACTCTCTTAAGGTAATAAAGAGTCTTAGGTCTGGTTATCTCCTGACCGCACTTAGGGCAGACATCCGGCGCTTCGCCTTCTCCCTGGGCTCTGTTGCAGCGATTGCATATCCATCCGAATTTGAATATGGCAATGTCTCCCCTTTCAGGATCACCGAAGGTATATGTAAGTCTTGAACCGATCACTCTGTCCTTTTGCTCAATAGTGTTTTCCATTGAACCGCTGGGAACGGTTGAGTTGGCTATAATAAAGCTGTTGATAAGAAGTGCAGCGATTATTGCAGCTGCAAATACCTCTATCCAGCTTATAAGCTCCTTTATCGCTGAATGTTCCTTTTTCTCTTCTTTTTTATCTTCTTTCTTATCTGTCATAAAAATATCTCTCTATATTTTTCAGCTCATAAAACGCCTTATATAAAGGCACTACAAGTGCTCATGTTACATTAAAAATGTGTTTTATCTGTGTCACCTGCGTATTAGGCCTTAACGATTTATGTGCGGCCACAATATCCCTTATAGGATATCATGCGCCGCACTTAATTCAATCAGTCAAATAAATTTATTTTGCGTTTGATGCCGCAATCTTTACCTTGCTCCAGTACTCGGAAATTATCTTTCTGGTTTCCTCATTATAATGGAATACCTCATCCTTTGGATTTCCGCTTCTCGGTACATAAGAATCAAGTCCGTAGAAAAGGCCTCCCTCTGAGCTCATTTCATCAAATACTTCCTCGTTAGGAGATGTATAGCCTACATATTCGGATATACCGTATGCCGCATCGTAGCTGCTTATATAATTTATAAATTCATAAGCAAGCTCGGTATTCTCAGAATTCTCAGGAATTACCATAGCATCTACCCATATATTTGTTCCGCTTTCAGGCATAAAATATCCCATGTCTTCATTTTCAGCAAGAACATATGTTGCATCACCTGAATACATAAGTCCGAGCGGCAGTCTGCCCTGAGCCATGTTGTCGATGATCTCATCGGTCACGATCTCGGCTCCCATGTTCTCTGCAACCTCAAGCAGCCACTCATAGGCCTCTTTGAGCTCCTCAGGGTCGTCTGTATTCATGGAATATCCTAAATATTTAAGCGCAACCATGAACTCATCACGCTCCGAATCATAAAGGTAGAGCTGATTCTTATACTTAGGATCATTAAATATGCCGAAGCCGTCCTTCTCAAGATCCTCAAGCGGTACCTTTGTCTTATCGTAGCAAATTCCTACAGTTCCCCACATATAAGGTACTGAGTAGACATTTCCCGGATCATAAGCAAGATTTGTACAGTCAGTCAGAATATCATCCCAGCATTTAAGCTTGGACTGATCAAGCGGCTGAAGCCTTTCCTCCTGCATAAGTCTCTCGACCATGTAATCACTCGGAATAAGCAGATCATATTTATCCCCGTTTGCAACCTTGATATACATCTGCTCATTTGAATCAAACTCATCAACCACAACCTTTGCACCGGTAGCATTTTCAAAGTCAGATATCGTAGTCTCTCCGAGATACTCACCCGGCATGTAAATGTGCAGTACCTGACCTTCAAATTCGCCCTTGCCGTTTCCGTGGAAAATTATGGCAATGACACCGACTACAGCAATAACGGCTGCAGCCATAAGCTTCTTCATGCCGTCATTGTTAGGCTCAATATTATCAGGATCCAAGCCTGCCTCTTCAGCTTTCTTCCTGCGCTTTGCCTCAGACTTTTCCTTAACTATAGGCATGATGTTCACAATGATAAGTCCTGCGGTAATAACCGCAACTATCAGTGTAGACACAGCATTGATAGTCGGATTTACACGCTTACTCATGGTGTAGATCATGATACTTAGGTTCTTTACGCCTCGTCCCGTTACAAAATAAGAAATAACGAAGTCGTCAAAGGACATAGTAAATGCTATCAGCGCGCCGCTGAATATTCCCGGTGCAATTTCAGGAACAATTACCTTTGTAAGAGCCTGCCACGGAGAAGCTCCGAGATCCATTGCCGCATCCGCAAGGTTAGGATCAAGTGATCTTATCTTCGGCATTATGCTTAATATTACATACGGTATACAGAATGCTATATGCGCAAGCATCACGGTTCCGAGACCGCGCTCTATGCCGAGAGTTACAAAGAAAAGCATGAGCCCGATTGCAGTAACTATCTCCGGATTCATAATAGGGAAGTCATTTATATATAAAACCAGATCCCTTACTATTTTTTTCGATTTAGATAATCCCACTGCTGCCAATGTTCCTACGATCGTAGATACAAAGGTTGCCACGATAGCGACAAGTACGGTAGTAGTAAGTGCCTCCATCATATTGGAGCTCGTAAATATCTTCTCATACCATTTCAGAGAAAAGCCCTTGAAGGCCGTCAGTGATTTGGAAGAGTTAAATGAAAAAAGTACAACGAACACTATCGGCAGATAGAAAAATATCAGCGAGAGGATCATGAAAAGTTTTCCGAAATAATGCTTATTCTTTTTCATCAATACCTCCCTTCTTAATCTCTGTCACCCTGTGCATTGACCTTTTCGATCTTGCGCACAAGGTACATGCTGAGCATCATGACTGCTGCCATAATGATTGATATTGCAGAACCGAAATTCCACTCTCCGACGGTAATGAACTGGTTTTCTATAACATTACCTATAAGGAAGTACTTTCCTCCTCCCAAGAGCTTAGGAATGAAGAAAGAGCTTACTGCCGGCAGGAATACAAGGCTGATTCCGCTGATAACGCCCGGAAGTGAAAGCGGGAAGGTAACTCTCCAGAATGTCTGGAACCCGTTTGCGCCAAGGTCACTTGCTGCCTCAAGGAGTGATTTATCCATCTTGCAGAGCGAAGTATTTATCTGCAGTATCATGAACGGTATAAGATTGTATACCATTCCGAGCAATACAGCGCCCTCGGTATATAAAAGCTCTCCGCCTCCGATTCCAAGTGCCGAGAAAATCCTTGATATAAGACCGTCGTTGCTTAAAAGTCCGACCCAGGCATAAGTCCTTACGAGCATGTTTATCCATGTCGGAAGTGTAATGATGAGTATGAGCATGTTTCTTGTCTTGTCATCATTTGATGAAATAAAATATGCCACCGGATATGCAAGAACAACGCATATTACAGTCGTTTTAAAAGCAATTTTCAGCGATCTCCAAAGTATCAGCAGGAAATCCGGATCCGTGAAAAATTTAGTAAAATGTCTTAATGTCAATGAAAAAGACACTATGCCGTTGCCGTCATCAGTCACAGAATAAAATGCAATGAGCAGCATAGGCAGAAGAAGCAAAACCACGCACCAGACGATGTATGGCATTGCAAGCTGTGAAAATCTTTTCATCTTATAATGTCACACCTCCGTTATCATCTTCCTGATTTTCTCATTACGTGAATGTCATTCTTATCAAGTCTTAAGCCTACCTCAGCGCCTTCATCGACACTGTTTACTGTATGTACCTTAAGCTCACGGCCCTCAGTCATGAACTTAACAGGATAAGAGCGGCCTGTTTCGATTTCGTCAAGTTCGAAATCATAGTCAACATAAATGTCAACAGATTCGTCCTCATTGGAAAGCTTCCATGCCTGTGCATTTGCCCAGGTCTTAAGGTCTGTATCCAGTGCCTGTGCCTCTAAAAGCTCGCCCTTTGTCTTTAGGAAATTGAATGCCATTATAGCTTCATCTGTTCTTTCATTCTTAACGAAAGGCTGGTTAACTACATGAATAAGCTTCTGTATCATAGTTCCGGCTGAGGTTGAGAATGTTACAGGATATGTTCCTGCCTCAGGCTTGATGTCGTACTTAACGCTTGTTATTGAAATATAATCGTCAGACTCAGGATTCCATGCCTGTGCATCCGCACGCGCAGTTATCTCCTTATCGTCAAGTGCATTAACATCCTCGATATCTACAAAGAAATCGTTAGCGGATATTTTTTCCTTTCCGTCCGCAGAGGATACCTCGTTGGCATTATCCTCAATAACCTTCATCTGTACCGTAACAGATGTTCCCGGAACAGTCTCAACTATGACCTCATACTGACTGCCCTTAAAAAGAACACTGTCAACAGTACCTGTCATCATTCCTTCTTCCTTCGGAACTATATCCAGATCCTCAGGTCTTATAACTACATCGACCGGTTCATTCTTTTCGAAGCCGTGATCAACGCATTCAAATTCCTTATTATCGAATCTTACCTTATAGTCATCCACCATTCTTCCGGGAATGATATTGGAATCACCTATGAAATCAGCAACAAAGCGATTTGCCGGCTCGTTGTATATAGCCTCAGGCGTACCTATCTGCTGAATAACTCCGCCCTGCATGACAACGATCTTGTCAGACATTGTAAGAGCCTCTTCCTGGTCATGTGTTACAAAGATGAAGGTAATTCCTACCTCCTGCTGAATACGCTTAAGCTCGTACTGCATTTCCTTTCTGAGCTTAAGATCCAGTGCTCCGAGCGGCTCGTCAAGCAGCAGCACCTTAGGTTCATTTACAAGTGCTCTGGCTATTGCCACTCTCTGCTGCTGGCCTCCGGAAAGCATGGTAATGCTTCTTTTCTCATAGCCCTCAAGACCTATGAGCTTCATCATCCTCATTACCTTCTGCTCTATGACGTCCTTACTGATCTTCTTTATCTTCAGACCGAAAGCAATGTTATCGTAAACTGTCATGTTCGGGAAAAGAGCATACTTCTGGAACACAGTGTTGAGCTCTCTTTTATGCGGCGGAAGCTTTGCTATATCAACTCCGTCAAAAATAACCTTGCCTTCTGTCGGCTCAATGAAGCCTCCGAGTATACGCAAAAGCGTCGTCTTGCCACAGCCTGAGGGGCCTAACAACGTGACAAATTCTTTCTCCTGAATATCCAGGTCAATGTTCTTTAGAACAAGATTATCCTGGAATGTCATCACAATGTTGCGAAATTGTATGAGTGCATTGCTATTCTCCATACATCTACCTCCTTAACTGTCAGCTTTTAATATATTCATGGCATGTTCTATAGAATCATAGGAATATCCCTTCCTCATAAGAAAGCCATAAGCCTTATTTTTATCCTCCGCAGCTATTCCGTGCGGATACTTCCTTGAAAGAGCCTTTTGGGCAGCAGCATATTCATCCTCTGCCGTAACATTTGTAAGGCTCTCCTTTAACATTTTACTGCTTAAGCCTTTTGATCTGAGCTTTGCCTCTATCTCACGCCTTGAGCGTGAACCTTTAAGCTCCTCAATATAATTTTCAGCATATTGCTCATCATCAGCAAAGCCGTATTTATCAAGAAACTCCATGGTCTTTTCTATAATTTCCTCAGGATAAAGACCTTCTCTCAGCTTCTGCCTTATCTGATATCTGGTCTTATCCGCATTTTTCATGAAATAGAGCACTCGCTTTTTAGCTCTCGGAAGAAGTATCTCGTCATTTATTCTTCTGAGCTCATCATCCGTAAGCTCTTCACCTTCATTGATTTTCAGGCTCCTTATCTCCGCTTTATACAAAAGAAAGGTCACCTCGCTGTAATCGAGGGTGACCTTAGTTCTTTTATTATCAAAATTTTCCAATTTTGTTATGATATGAGCCATTTATCCTTTTCCGAAAAATCACTCGTCAGGGGTATCAGGAATAGACTCATTCTCTATGATGAGTCCCATCTTTACTCTGAGCTTGTGATCTATTTCATTTAAAATATCAGGGTTGTCCGCAAGGAACTGCTTTGCGTTCTCACGTCCCTGTCCTATCTTGTTTCCGCCGTATGCAAACCATGCACCGCTCTTATCAACGATATCATTCTTGACAGCAAGATCAATAAGGTCTCCCTCTCTGGAGATACCCTTACCGAACATAATATCGAACTCTGCCTCCTTAAAAGGCGGAGCTACTTTATTCTTAACTATCTTAACTCTGACATGGTTGCCGACTGCCTCGGTTCCCTGCTTTATAGTTTCCGTACGTCTTACATCCATACGGATAGAAGCATAGAATTTGAGCGCACGTCCTCCGGTAGTAGTCTCCGGATTACCGAACATGACTCCTATCTTCTCTCTGAGCTGGTTTATGAAAATGACTACACAGTTTGACTTTGAGATAATGCTTGTGAGCTTTCTGAGCGCCTGAGACATAAGCCTTGCCTGCAGACCTACTACAGAATCTCCCATTTCACCTTCGATCTCTTTCTTAGGAACCAAAGCGGCAACAGAGTCAATAACTATAACATCAATAGCTCCCGATCTGACCATGGTATCAGCTATCTCAAGCGCCTGCTCTCCGTTATCAGGCTGTGAAATATACAGATTGTCAATATCTACTCCGATATTCTTGGCATACACAGGATCAAGCGCATGCTCAGCATCAATAAAGCCGGCTATGCCGCCCTGCTTCTGAGCCTCTGCAATAACGTGGAGTGCAAGAGTGGTCTTACCTGATGATTCAGGTCCGTATATCTCTATAACTCTGCCCTTCGGCACTCCGCCTACTCCAAGCGCTGCATCCAGACTGAGTGAGCCTGTTGATATGACCTCTACAGAGGCATCCTTGCCGGAATCACCGAGCTTCATGACTGCGCCCTGTCCGTAGTCCTTCTCGATCTGCTTTATAGCTGCCTCTAAAGCCTTCTGTTTATCTTCTTTTGATACTTCTTTATTTATCGGCATAAAACCTTCCTTTTCAAAGTAACCTAAGCCCTTTTACGCCATCGGAGCGTACGAAACCAATCATAGCATATTTATTTTGCTATTTGTACTTATTTTACAATTTTCTTACCTATGTATTAATATTTGTAAAATCCGGAAAATGTGTGTCATCATGCACTTCGCCCACAAAAAACTCCGGGTCAATGATACTTTAATCATACAACCCGGGGTTAATAAAATCCATATGCTATTAATTTCTTATATTATCAGAATCCCTTAATTACCTGCTTTGCGATGTTAGGGAATATCTCCTTCTCACCGAATCCTCCGGACTTAGAGATAACCTGTATCTTACGACCCTTTCTGTCATGCATTACAGAAAGCACCGTTCCCTTTCCGACCTCGCAGACCGGTGAAAGCTCAATACCGTCTACAGCCTTCAGGAAGCCGATGAGAGTATCTCCGCCTGTAACTGCAAAGGTATAGTTTGCACCCATATCTATAACATACTTTGCAATTCTTCCGAGGCAGGCTGTTACATAATTAGCCATGTCTGCAGGTCTGATGCCAAGCTTCATTGCCTCTTCCTTACCTGAATCATCATCACTGACATCCATGGTGCAGACCATAACAGGTGCCTGACCGAGAGTCGCATAGTAGATAGAATCAAGAAGTCTCTTACCCTCTGCAGTCTCAAAATAATCTACTGTAAGGAACTGCTCCGGAAGCAGATTAATGCGCAGGAAGCCATTCTTCTGTGCATACTCTACCTGTTCTCTTGTAATAGGGTTGACACTTCCGCAGAGTATCATCAGTCTGTCAGTTTGATCGAAGCTTCTCTCCTCATTGATATCAGCATCAATAAGTGACTCAAGATGCTTTGCAAAGCCTGCGCAGCCCGCAAGAAGTGCTGTATGTCCGGCTGCCTCTACGCAGCCTGCTATAGCTGCAAGGTCCTCATCGAGTGATGCATCAAAGCTTACTACACCTCTGAGACCTTCAAGTGAGACTCCTTCTGCAAGCTCAGCCTTGGAAATGATGGTACACTCAGCCTCCGGTGCCTGGCTCTTTATAATGGCCGGGATAAATGACTCTGTTACCGGATTGATAGGATCCTTTCCGAAGCCGCTCTCAGATATAAGTATTCCGTCAGTATACTGATGTCCCTGAAGTGTGACACGGTTAACTGCAGGGAATGCTCCTGCAAAGCATAAAAGCTCGTCAGGCTTTGCATCCATAACAGCCTTGAACTCTGCTCCGATATTGCCTCTTAATGCAGAATCCGTCTTTTTATAAATAATGTCAACACCCGCTGCGACAGCATTATCAGCAACTATACGAACGATTCTGTAGGCTTCTGCATGAGGAAGGTGACGGCTCTCTGTATCTACAACTACAACCTGAAACTTTTCAAAAAGTGCTTTTAGATCAGCATCAATCTGCTGGGTTACAGTAGTTGCAATGCCCTTTCCCGCAAACTGTACACCTGTATCAAGTGCTCCTGTGAAATCATCTGCTATAATAATGACCTTTTTCATCGTAGTATCCCCTCTGTAATATACTCTGCGCTATGCAGGCCTTTATCATTTTCTGTGCTTTGCAAGCTGAACTCCGTAGGAGATCGCATTTATAAGGCTGAGCTCATTTGCATGACCGCTGCCGGCATGGCCGAAGCCTGTTCCGTGATCCACGCTTGCACGTATGATAGGAAGTCCGAGTGTAACGTTTACTCCGGCTACTGCATCCCAATGTCCCTCTGCCTTGTTATATACAAAGCCCTTTACCTTTAACGGGATATGTCCCTGATCATGATACATGCATACAACTATATCGTACCATCCGCCGATAGCCTTGCTGAACACAGTATCCGGCGGTGTAGGCTTTTTCTCAGGAATATTGATACCCTCTGCCATGGCAATGTCAATAGCAGGCTGTATTTCCTCTATCTCCTCTACTCCAAACATGCCGTTTTCTCCGCAGTGAGGGTTGAGTCCTGCCACACCGATCTTAGGATTTTCAATGCCGAGAGCCTTGCAGGCATTATTAGCTATACGGATAACATCAAGAACTCTGTCCTTCTTAACTCTGTTGCATGCTTCTCTTAATGACACATGAGTTGAAACATGAACTACTCTAAGCTCTTCGTGAGCAAGCATCATAGTATACTTATCAGTCCCGGTATACTCTGCATATATCTCTGTATGTCCGGAATAATGATGACCGGCCATATTGATGGCTTCCTTGCTGAGAGCATTTGTTACTGTAGCATCGATCTCACCTGCCATAGCCATGCGAATCACCTCTACAACATAGCTGAAGGCTGCCTCGCCGCCAAGCTTTGTAGCTCCGAGTCCAAACGGTGCAGGCATTTTGTCAGCGCCGACATTGTGCGGAATATCCTCCGGCTTAACGATGCCCATATCAAGCACATCTATTGTACCGTACTCAAAAACAGCCTCTCCGACATTCTTAATTGTATGAAGCTTAAGCTCTGTACCGAAGATTTTTCTGGCAGTATCGATTGCATATTCCATACTGCTCTTATCTCCGACAACCAACGGTCTGCAGCTTTCATATACTGCCTTGTCGCTAAGTGCACGTACTGTTATCTCCGGACCGTTTCCGAATGGATCTCCCATGGAAATGCCGACAATAGGACGATTGTTCATATTGTTTGTCTCCCCAACGCATCTTATAAATATATTCTGCATTTTCAATATCTCATATACATGAAAATGCTGCAGGCCTCTTGTCAATAACAGATTCCTGCATGTTTATGCCCCTTATCATCAAAGACGCATATCATCCAATATACAAATTATTATGAAAATATTTTACAACAATTTTATCTTCCGTTAAAGCTCTTAGTACAAATAAATATTGCTAAAATCATGCGCAAAAAATAAAACATTTAAACTGATACCACCCGTCCCATGTAAATTATTACGAAACATTACGGAAAGCAAAAGCACGACCTCAATAATCTTAACATCATCGTAATATTGTATCTATTTTTATACAAGGTGCTTCATGATATTATGAAGCTAATAAAAAAGCTTTATCTGCCGACCAATAAGTACCACATTCAAACAAAAGTATTTTATATAAATTTCAGATACGAGCATCAGATATTCTTAAATTAAAAGAATCGCTTAAGCAATATAAACGAAATGAACAGTGCAATATTATCGTAGGGAGGTACACTATGAAAAAGCATAATACTATCATACTTACCGCGGCTCTCAGTCTTAGCGCTCTCCTTTCGGCAGGAGGAAGCATGACAGCAAATGCTCAGGGCTGGGTACAGCAGGGACCGAATTGGTACTACACAGATGCATACGGTCACTACGTAACATATCAGTGGATATATTACAACAATCTCTGGTATTACATGGGCTCCGACGGCAGAATGCTTACTAATTCTCTCGTAGAGGACGGCAGCGGAGTTTACTATGTAGATGAAAACGGCGTCATGGTCGTAAATCAGTGGCGTCAGATATATGACATTTACGAGCAGAGAAGCTACTGGTACTGGTTCCAGGGAAACGGTGCCGCAAAGGCTGACGGATATCTCACCATCAACGGTGTAAGATACCATTTCAGTAATTACAGACTCGATGAGGGCTGGTCCGACGATGACAATTATTATTACGGCAACGGACAGCTCAATCAGGCCGGCTGGCATTATATAAAGACCGGCTATTACAGAGATTTTGATGAAGGCTGGTACTACACAGACAAGAATGGTAAGCTCTACAAAAACTGTGAGAAAAAGATCAACGGAGCATATTATTACTTTGATTCAAACGGTCTCATGCAGGAAGGCTGGGTGGAATACAGTACCGATGACGGAATGATATGTAAATACTACCGCCCGGGTAACGGAGATCGTATAACCGGATGGATATGGTTTGACGGAGAATCATATTACGATGTTCGTGAAGACGGAAGAAAGACTATTCATCCTGAAGGATATTATTATCTCAAGAATGGGCAGCCTTATACTTCTGAAAGAAATACCTCTAAGATATCTGACAGTGTTGGTGTTAAAAAGATCGATGACAAATATTATGCCTTCGATAAGGTCGGAACCATGCAGTACGGTATAGTAAAGGGCTACGGCGGAAAGCTGTATTACTTCGGCGCTGAAAACGACGGATCCATGAAGACAGGCCGAGTTACTGTTGAGTACGACGATAAATATGGCTATGAAGGAACTACGATGTATTTTGAAAATGCAGGCTCTGTCACTGCTTCCAAGGGTGCAGGTGTTACCGGAGAAGCCGGCGGATACCTTTATAAAAACGGTGAGCTCGTAGAATCTGATTCCGGATATCAGATAGTCGTTGTTGGCGGAAAGACCTATGTTGTCAATGAAAACGGACGAGTAAAGACCTCCGGAACCTTCTATGACGAATATGATCAGAAATGGTCTGTAAGCAAAAATCAGGGCGGCGGCTACACTGTGAAAAGAGTTTGATGATGCTTAGCTATAGCTATCTGCCGGGCAGTAAGACGCACACTCCACCTCTTAATAGCCTGCAAATTCAATGCACAATAAGTAAATCACTCCTGACTAAATAGTGTTAAACACCAAACAGCACCTTCATGTGCGCGGTGAAAACTTTGAAGCTTTAAAGTTCAAACCACATAACATGAAGGTGCTGTTTAATTTAAATACTTAGTTCTTATGATGTAAAGTATTTGCCATATTTGAGGCCTTGATACGCATTATTGCACGTTCAAGATCCGCCTCAACTGCCATTCTTTCACGCTTTCTCTGTTCATTTAAAAGCTTTGCTCTGGCAGCCTCTTCGGCTCTCATTGCTCTTGCGATATCAATGCTCTCAGCCTTTTCGGCTGCATCTACAAGCACTAAAACCTCATTATTCTCGACCTTTAAAAGTCCGGCTGACACAGCTACCTTTTCAGGCTTTGCATCCTGTGCGGTCTTATATGAGATAACGCCTGTTTTTACGGCGCTTATCATATTGCTGTGTCCTGCAAGTATACCCATAGAGCCGTCCGAAAGCGGCACAGTGACACTTACACACGGTCCCTCATAGATGAGCTTATCTGACGCAAGTATCTTGATCTGAAACTCTTTCACGGCATGTCTCCTTATTTGCTCTGAAGGTTTTCCTTCGCAAGCTCAGCTGCCTTTATCGGAACATCATCTATACCGCCGACATTATAGAAGGCTGCCTCAGGATATTCATCCATTTCTCCTTCGATAATAGCCTTAAAGCCTCTTATAGTCTCTGAAAGCGGAACATAAATACCCGGTCTTCCGGTGAACTTCTCGGCAACATGTGTAGGCTGTGCAAGGAACTTCTGTATCTTTCTTGCTCTCGTAACAGTGTTTTTATCCTCATCCGAAAGCTCGTCCATACCAAGGATGGCGATGATATCCTGAAGCTCGTTGTACTTCTGAAGTATCTCCTGAACCTTTCTGGCAACATAGTAATGCTCTTCACCTACTATATCAGCCTCAAGTATTCTGGATGTAGAATCCAAAGGATCTACTGCCGGATAGATACCCTGCTCAGCAATCTTACGGCTAAGTACGGTAGTTGCGTCAAGGTGCGCAAAGGTAGTAGCCGGAGCCGGGTCGGTAAGGTCATCCGCAGGTACGTATACAGCCTGTACACTGGTTACGGATCCGCTTGATGTTGATGTGATACGCTCCTGAAGAGCACCCATCTCCTCTGCAAGTGTAGGCTGATATCCTACCGCAGAAGGCATACGTCCAAGCAGTGTTGAAACTTCAGAACCGGCCTGTACAAATCGGAAAATGTTATCGATGAAAAGCAGTACGTCCTTTCTTTCCGCATCACGGAAATACTCAGCCATCGTAAGTCCTGAAAGTGCCACTCTCATACGAACACCCGGAGACTCATTCATCTGTCCGAAAACAAGTGCTGTCTTGTCCGATACTCCGCTTTCCTTCATTTCACGCCAGAGGTCGTTACCTTCACGGCTTCGCTCTCCTACGCCGGCAAATATTGAATATCCGCCGTGTTCCATTGCAACGTTATGTATCAGCTCCTGAATAAGAACTGTTTTGCCGACTCCCGCGCCTCCGAAAAGTCCGATCTTTCCTCCCTTCGGATATGGCTCAAGAAGATCTATGACCTTTATTCCTGTCTCAAGTATTTCTACTACAGGTCTCTGTTCATCGAATGCAGGTGCCTTTCTGTGGATCTCCCATCTTGTTTCATCCTCAGGGATCTCCTTTCCTCCGTCTATAGGCTCACCCAAAACATTGAACATACGTCCGAGGGTGCACTCACCGACAGGAACAGTAATACCTTTGTCTTCGCTTATTACTTCTGTTCCCAGAGAGAGGTCATCGCTTGAAGCCAGCATGATACATCTGACCTCACTATCTCCTATATGCTGAGCGACCTCCATGACACGCTTTTCACCGTCAAGTGAAACAGTCAGTGCCTCCTTCATTCTCGGAAGGTGACCTTCTTCGAACCTTACGTCTATGACAGGACCTGATATTGCAATTATTTTTCCTGTTTTCACGAGGTCTCTACCTCCTCATTCTGTTTTTTAATGCGCTTACGCTTCTGTGCGAGCTCACCCGCAGCTATCTCCGTGATCTCCTGAGTAATTCCGGCCTGTCTTGCACGGTTAAACTGAAGCCTCAGTTCCGCAAGGAGTTTTTCTGCATTCTTATTCGCAGAGTCCATAGCACCCATTCTCGCATTCTGCTCTGCGCAGAAGCTGTAAACAAGTGTACTGTAAACAAAACCGGTCTCTATGCTCCTTAAAGCATTGTCTAAAACCTCATCGGTTGACGGGAAGAAATCAAATCTGCCAAGCTCTTTTTCCTGCTTTTCTTCCGCAGACATAAAATCGCCTCTGTCAAACGGAAGAAGCCTTATTGTATCGACTTCAGAAGTGATCGCTGTTTTCATTACGGTATATATAACATATACCATGTTTATCTCTCCGCTGTCATAGCTGTCAAGCAGCACATCGCTTATGTCTCTCGCCTCTCTTATGTGCGGTACACTTGCGGTGTAGTCAAAGCTTTTGACATATGGAATTCCGTGACGTTCAAAATAGTGTCTGCCGTAATCTCCTACAACAAAGAACTTTGTCTTAGGATGCTCTCTGAACATACGTTCAGCTTCCTTAATGACATTCATGTTGTAGCTTCCCGCAAGACCTCTGTCTGCGGTTATGACAAGGCAGGCTATCTTGTCGTCAGGACTTTTCTTCTTCGGATCATAAAAATATTTGCTCTCCGGATCATCCGCGGAAGCGAATACTCTTTCGATCTCTCGACGCAAAGCTTCATAATACGGTCTGGTATTCTCAAGACTTCTCTTAGCTCTCTGCATCTTTGTGGATGAGATAAGATACATGGCATTTGTTATTTTGGCAGTATCCTGAACGCTCTGGATACGTGTTTTTATCTCATTTGCATTAGCCATGTCAAAGCATCCTTATCCTTCTGATGGGAACATTTTATCCCTGAACTTCTTTGCCTCAGTAATTATGATCTCCTGATGCTCGTCACTGAGCTTTCCGGTGCTTTCTATTTCTGCGATGACCTCAGGCATAGCCTCCGGTGCATACTCCAAAAGTCCCTTGCAGAATTCATCGATCTTATCGATGGCAACCGGCTGCATCACATGATGCATCGCTGCGGTAAGAAGTATTACCTGCTCTGTCTGTGAGTAAGGATGATACTGACGCTGTCTCAGCATACGCATGAGTCCCTGACCGAACTGAAGCTGAGCCCTGGTAGACTCGTCAAGGTCACTTGAGAACTGTGTGAATACTTCCATTTCACGGTAAACCGCAAGAGAAAGCTTCATGCCTCCGGATGCCTTCTTCATAGCCTTAGTCTGTGCATCTCCACCAACTCGTGATACTGAGATTCCGACGTTAACGGCCGGTCTCTGACCCGAGAAGAACAGACTGCTCTCAAGGAATATCTGTCCGTCTGTAATGGAAATAACGTTGGTTGGAATGTACGCTGAAACGTCTCCTGCCTGTGTCTCAACTATAGGAAGTGCGGTCATACTTCCGCCGCCCTCTGCATCGGAAAGGTGTGCAGAACGCTCCAAAAGTCTTGAATGAAGATAGAAAACGTCTCCCGGAT
The DNA here is from genome assembly GCA_934438085.1 of uncultured Lachnospiraceae bacterium. Taxonomy (GTDB): domain Bacteria; phylum Bacillota; class Clostridia; order Lachnospirales; family Lachnospiraceae; genus Avilachnospira. Next base: position 50,263 of record CAKSBC010000008.1, on the reverse strand, counting down.
ATGCCTCACGTCCGGGTGATCTCTCGAGCAGAAGGCTCAGAGTTCTGTAAGCTATAGCATGCTTTGAGAGATCATCGTAAACTATAAGGACATCCTTGCCCTTTCTCATGAAGTATTCTCCTAAAGCAGTACCCGAATAAGGTGCAAGATACTGTAAAGGTGCAGAATCCGCAGCAGTAGCCGCAACTATAATAGTATACTTGAGTGCGCCTCTCTTCTTGAGATTCTCTGTAAGCTGTGCAACAGAAGAAGCCTTCTGTCCTATGGCAACATAGATACAGATGACATCCTTGCCATTCTGGTTAACTATAGTATCAAGAGCTATGGCTGTCTTTCCTGTCTGACGGTCACCGATAATAAGCTCTCGCTGTCCTCTTCCTATAGGGAACATTGAGTCTATAGCCAAAAGGCCTGTCTCCATAGGCTTGTTAACAGGCTGTCTCTCTATTATTGCAGGTGCCGGCGACTCTATTCTTCTGAAGCTCTCAGCTTCAATTTTGCCGTAACCATCTATAGGTGCTCCGAGCGCATTGACTACTCTTCCGAGGAAGTTTTCACCTACCGGTATTGCTGCGGTCTTCTTTGTCCTCTTTACAATGCTTCCGGAAGTGATCTTTCTGTCATCTCCGAAAAGTATACAGCCTGCAATTCCCGGCTTAAGCTCCTGCACCATTCCTCTTACGCCTCTGGCAAATAAAAGGATTTCTCCGTACTTTACTTCCTTAAGTCCCTTGACTGTAGCTATGCCGTCTCCTACTGTGACGACCTCTCCTACATCATTATTCAGATCATCAGGTGTCCAGTTGTTGATCGCCTCCTGCATTAGCGGGATAAGATCACCCTCGGAGATATCCACACGTTCGAGCAGTCGTCTGAGTTCGTCCAGCTCGGCGTCTAAAATGGAATCCTTGGTCATTTCTCATCCTCCGAATAATGATGAAGTTTCTTTTCTGCTGCAAGTACAAGCTTAATGATATCGCGCTCTGCGCCCTTTATTATCTTGTCCTTTGTCTTTTCGGCCTCTGCCTGAGCATCCATTATGATTTTATGGCCCTGCTCCTCTGCTTCTTCTCTTGAACGTCTGATGATTTCATCAGCATCATGAGATGCCTTAGCTTTGATTGCTTTTGACTCCTCTTCAACAGCCTTGATCTTATCCTGATATTCGGTAAGCATGCTGTCAGCCTCTGTCTTTTTATTTAAAGCCTCGTTTTCAAGGTTTGCGAAATACTCAGTACGTTTGTTCATGAATGAGCAAACAGGCTTATAAAGAAGAAAGTAAAGGCCACCGGCAAGAATTACGAAATTCAGCATATGAAGAAATACCTGCTGTATTTCTATATTTAAAGGTAATCCTGACATTAATGTAACCTCCGTGTTAAATTACAGTACAAAGATGATAAGAATAGCAACTACAAGTGCGTAAATGATAGCAGTCTCTATGAATACAAGACCAAGCATCATAGTTGTTCTTACTTCACCGCTTGCCTCCGGCTGTCTTGCGATACTCTCTGTTGATTTAGCTGAGGTTAAACCCATACCGATAGCACCACCGGCTGCTGCAAGACCTACGCAGATACCTGCTGCAATACCCTTAGCACCGATAGCGTTATCTGTTGCTGCTTCTGTGTTTTCTACAGTCTGTTCTGTCTGAACGTCAGCAGCTGCTGCATCCTCATTTGCTGCAAAAGCCGGTGCAGCTACTGCAAGCACGATCATTAATGTCATTGTAAGTGCAATTATTCTCTTGAATAAGTTCTTCATTGTTATTATTTCCCTTCTTTTACTTTGCAACCGGCGGTTCGGAAACCTCACCATAGAATATAGAAACAAGCATTGTCAGAACGTATGCCTGGATCAATGCATGCATAAGTGTGAACATAATTCCTACAAGTACCGGAAAAACTATGCTGAGATAAATAGTGTGATATACAAGCTCCGTAACAAGCAGTCCGCTCAAAAGCGCTCCGAAGAGTCGGAAGCTTAATGAAAGGAGAAGTGATATCTCCTTAAGTGTCAGACCAACCCCCTTAAGACCGTTTCCGGCTATGCCGCCTGACATAATAAAGAAGTATGACATCACACCCATTGCGATAGCTCCGTTAATATCGGAGAAAGGTGCCGGAAGTGCTATAGACGTTCCGTTTGTGCACACTGCCTGAAAACCAAAAAGCTCAAACAATGTACTGATACAAATATATACTCCCGCCGCAAAAACATAAGCTCCGAGAACTTTGTTTCTGTGAGGACTGCTCTTTTCAGCAAGTCCGCGGAAGTAATCCACCATAGTTTCTATAACTATCTGTGTCTTCCCAGGAACGATGGTGAATTTCGGAATAACAAAAATCCTTATAATGGCTGCCGCTATAAGCATCACCGCAGTTACGATATAAGCTGATATAACTGACGGGTTGACATTCATAATGCCAAATAAAGATATTCTGTTTTCCTCATGCAGTACGGCGTCACGCATTGCATTTCTGAGACTCTCGTGTCCGCCTGCAGATCCTGTTAAGAACGATGCAATAAGAAAGATGATCATAAGACCGATCCATACAGTTACTGCCTTCTTGTGTTCCTTCACGAACATGTTCATCTTATTTTCAGAACCTCCTCGGCCGTTGCCACTGTCTCCGTATTTGTTACCAGAGACATTCGCGGCTTCCTCAAGCATTGCCCGAGAGCTGTCAGCTGCATTTTTGCTCTTGGTAAACAAAATACACAATCTTGTTTCATTTCGTTTCTCCTTTCAGATTTTTCGATGCTCAGAAAATTCTGCCAGGCTCCCCAATTCAGGCCTAATCTCCCGAAATATATGTAAGACCCGGTTATAGATGCCAATTGAACTTCCGGGTTAAACATATCAAGCTCAGCAAAGTCCGCAGTATAAACTTGCGGACTCTGTCTGGATTTTATTTTGTACTGTCCTTTCTTGTTCCGTAATGAACTATTCCTGCGACATCAGGACCCAAAAGAGATCCTACTATCGGGTTGATCTCACCCCTTTTTATGTCAAGCTCAGGATGCTTTTCGCAAAGCACGTTATAAAGCTCTGCAGCTTCCTTTTCATTGTCGGTATCAACAACGTAAACAGTATTACCTAATTCAGGATCAAATGTACTTTCAAAATGTGCAATTATATCGTTAAACGCCATTTTTACGCTGCGTTTTTTTGATGCCATGGCTGCTTTGCCTTCAGCATCAAAAAACATTATAGGCTTAATATTGAGCGCCGTGCCAACGATAGCGCTTGCAGAGGAAAGTCTTCCTCCTCTGCTTAAAAACATAAGATCATCAAGCTTTACCCAGCATCTAACATTCATGACATGCTCTCTGAGCCATGCGGCATTTTCCTCAAGGCTCATGCCTTTTTCTTTATTTTCTGCCGCAGAGCCTATAAGCATCCCTTCCCCAAAGGACGCGCAGAGAGAATCTATGACTTCTGCATGTACATCATCATAGTCCTCCTTAAGCATGTTAATTCCTGAAATCGCAGAGGCATAGGTCCCGCTGACTCCCGAAGATATCGATATATAAAGTATACCCTTGCCTTCCTTTATATAAGGCTCAAATGTATCATAATATATATTAGGAGGGACCTGACTGGTGCTTGTCGACGTTTTTTCATTCCTCAGCTTATCAAAAAAGCTGTGCAGTCCCGCTCTGTCATCATGCAGGCCGTCCCACATGAATGACTCGTCCCCTATAATACATCCCATAGGGATGATTTGAATGCCGCCGTCCGTTATGAGTGATTTATCCATATCGCACGTGGCATCTGTAAATATTACATAATCCATAAAAAAACTTTTCCCGATCTGCTCTTTGATAATTACGGTCTGAACCGTCGAGTCTCGTTTTCTCACCAATTACCGCTATCGGCTTAGGCGCCGGCAGAAGCATTTTACTGCTCAGGTACTATAGCTAAAAACTCTAAAATCTCATCCTGCTCATTTGTAAGGCTGTGACTATGTCCCTTAGGGCAATATGTAGCCTCACCCTCATGGATCAGCTCTGTCTCACCTTCATAATTAACAGTAGCTGTTCCCTTTAATACATATATCAGCTCGCAGCTTGTATCATGTGTGTGATAACCTATAGAAGCGCCCTTTTCAACTCTGTTTCTCATGATCTTTACAAGATCATCTGAGAACATGCGTGACATGATATGCTTCTCGCCGCCCTTAAAATTCTCAAGCTTTTTTTCTTCAATGCTGTCAAAATTCAGTTTCATTTTCATTCTCCTTAAAATGCCTCTGCATTTGCAGAAATATTATAGACTGCTTTATTTTATAAATATATAAATATTTCCAATATTATCCTTCGATAAACAAAATATTTTGTACATTAATTTACACATAGTTAATATTTTATCATTTATTATGATAACTTCAATCTCAAAGTGCAAAACTTAAGTTTTTACTTTATACAAAAAATTCATGCTGAAACGATTATGAAAAGCATAGTCTTTACATCAATAATCGTCCACAAGATCATCCTCGCTGTCGTCTCCGACATGTCTGTTTATGAATCTCGGTCTGTACTTTGAATAGACAATGATCTGATCACTGTAAAGTCCCTTGTAGCCCGAAAGCAGATAGCTTATGGCTATGGCTATCATAAAGTAAGGAATTCCCTCAAAGCCAAAGAGCTCAAAGCTTATGAGCAATGTGGTTATCGGACAGTTTGTAACTCCGCAGAAAACCGCCGCCATTCCTATTGCTGCGCAAAATGAAGGGCTTATTCCTGAGAGTTCTCCGAAAAAGCAGCCAAAGCAGGCGCCTATACAAAATGAAGGTACGATCTCGCCGCCTTTAAAACCTGCCTGCAGAGTGATTGCGGTAAACAGCATTTTCATAAGAAAATCCCATGGTCTGACCTCACCTTCATGTATGGCTCTTTCTATAAGGCCTACTCCCGCTCCGTTATAATCTCTGTTTCCTACAATAAGCGTCAAAATAATGATTATAATACCGCCGACAACGACTTTAATGTAAGGATTCTTTATAAATCTTGCATACAGCTTTCCCGTGCTGTGCAGTGCCTCTACAAAAAGTGTGCTTATTGCAGCACAGCAAAGTGCAAGCAAAAATATTTTAATGCTTCCGATGATATTGAACGCCGGTATGCCGATTATTTCAAATGCTTCCGGGTTTATTCCCATTTCCACGGCGAAGCGCGAGGCAACAAGTGATGCGAATACACAAGGAACAAGTGCAGAATAATGTATGATTCCTACGCTTATTACCTCCATTGAGAATATCGCTGCTGCCATAGGAGTTCCGAACACCGCTGCGAATGCTGCGCTCATACCGCACATAATAAGTATTTTTGCAGAGCGCTCACCCATATGAAGTCTGCGGGCAATAACATTGCCGAGACTTCCGCCCATCTGCAGTGCCGCACCCTCTCGTCCTGCAGAACCTCCGCAAAGATGTGTGAGTATAGTCGATATAAATATAAGCACCGACATTGTTCCCGGAACTTCAGAACCGGCATTGATCGATCCTATGACAAGATTTGTTCCCCTATCCTTATATACCTTACAGATACGATAGAGAAAAACTATGATAAGACCCGCTGCAGGAAGAAGAAAAAGTATCCACGGATGAGAATCTCTGAATGCGTTGGATTTTTTAAGCACAGCTGCAAAGGCAGTGCTGTATGCACCGACAAAAAGACCTACTCCGCACGACAGCAGAATCCAGCATATACAGCTCTTCATCTTAATGATAAGATGCTTTATCTCATGGAGCGTATCGTGCTTCAATTTGCTTATCTTGGCATTATCCATAATTTTCCCCATTTTTATTCATGCAAAATTCAATCGCAACAATTGTATTATAAATTTTTATCGATTATTTGCAATACGGAGCTATTATGGTGGGCTGCTCTATTTTATGTGCACAGCTTTTTCCACGCACAAAAATACCCCCAAGCAGGTTTCATTATTTCGTATCCTACTTGGGGGCATATCATTATCCGTTAAAAAGAGGATTTATTAATATTATCACTTTTTATCGACTGTAAGCTTTCCGTCTCTTAAGTCAATAACTATTGTATCGCCTTCGATTATCCTGTTTTCAAGAATAGCTCTTGCTGCGATAGTCTCGACATTCTTCTGAATATATCTCTTGAGCGGACGAGCACCGAACTGAGGATCATAGCCGTTTTCCACGCAATAATCCTTTGCGGCTTCAGTCATTTCAAGCTTCATATTTCTGTCACCGATACGACGGTTAATGTCTGCAATTGAAAGATCGATGATCTTAGCGATATCGTTCTTGTGCAGAGGCTTAAAGAGTATGATCTCATCCAGACGATTGAGGAACTCAGGTCTGAAGCTTGCCTTAAGAAGCTTATCAACATTATCCCTTGCCTCAAGAGTGATCTCTCCCTGATCGTCAATACCGTTTAAGAGGTATTCGGAACCGAGGTTTGAGGTAAGTATAATAACAGTATTCTTAAAGTCTACAGTCTTACCCTTAGAATCTGTAACACGTCCGTCATCAAGAACCTGAAGAAGTACGTTGAATACATCCGGATGAGCCTTTTCTATCTCATCAAAAAGTATTACAGAATAAGGTTTTCTGCGGACTGCCTCTGTAAGCTGACCGCCTTCCTCATAGCCGACATATCCCGGAGGCGCTCCTATGAGACGGCTGACAGAATGCTTCTCCATATACTCAGACATATCGATACGGATCATGTTATTCTCATCATCAAACAGGCTTTCTGCAAGAGTCTTTGCAAGCTCTGTTTTACCTACACCTGTAGGTCCCATGAATAAGAATGAGCCAATAGGCTTTGAAGGATCCTTTATGCCTGCCTTAGAACGAATGATGGCATCCGAAACCTTTTCGACAGCCTCATTCTGTCCGATAACTCTCTTATGCAGCTGTTCCGGAAGATTAAGCACCTTAGAACGCTCTGTCTCAGAAAGCTTAGATACAGGAATACCTGTCCACTTTGAAACGATCTTGGATATCTCATCCTCTGTAACACTTTCGTGAACAAGATCTCTGCCTTCCTTGCCTGTCTTTTCTTCCTCTGCCTCCAACTGCTTTTTAAGCTCCGGGAGCTTACCGTAGATAATAACTCCGGCTTCCTCATATGAGCCCTTACGCTGAAGTATCTCTGCCTCATCCTTAAGCTTTTCTATCTCCTCACGGATAGATGAAAGTCTGTCTGCACCCTGCTTCTCGTACTGCCATTTTGCCTTCTTGGCATCGAAGCTGTCCTTAAGCTCGGCGAGTTCTTTCTTAAGCTCTTCAAGTCTCTTCTTTGATATTTCATCGGTTTCCTTTTTGAGTGCCGAAACCTCTATCTCAAGCTGTGTGATACGTCTCTGCTGCTCATCAAGCTCTGCAGGAAGCTGATTCATCTCAGTCTTTATCATTGCACAGGCCTCATCTACAAGGTCTATAGCCTTATCAGGAAGGAACCTGTCTGTAATGTATCTGTGTGAAAGAACTGCTGCCTGTACCAAAGCTGCATCTGTTATCTTAACTCCGTGGAAGACCTCATAACGATTCTTAAGTCCCCTAAGTATGGATATAGTATCCTCTACCGAAGGCTCATCGACCGTAACAGGCTGGAAACGACGCTCAAGTGCCGGATCCTTTTCGATATATCTGTACTCATCAAGTGTTGTGGCACCGATACAGTGAAGCTCACCTCTTGCCAGCATAGGCTTTAACATATTGCCGGCATCCATCGAGCCCTCGGTCTTTCCCGCACCTACGATAGTATGTATCTCATCGATGAACAGAATTATCTCTCCGTCGGATTCTGATACCTCCTTAAGCACAGCCTTGAGTCTTTCCTCAAATTCGCCTCTGTACTTTGCACCGGCTACGAGTGAGCCCATATCAAGTGCAAAGACCTTTTTGTTTTTAAGACTGTCAGGTACATCTTCATTTACGATACGCTGAGCAAGTCCCTCAACAACAGCTGTCTTACCTACACCAGGTTCACCGATAAGAACAGGATTGTTCTTCGTCTTACGGCTAAGTATCCTGATGACATTTCTTATCTCTTCATCACGTCCTATGACCGGATCAAGCTTCTGCTGACGAGCTCTTTCCACAAGATCATAGCCATACTTATTAAGTGTATCATAGGTAGCTTCAGGATTATCCGAAACAACCTTCTGATTGCCTCTCACCTCTGAAAGCACCTTTAAGAAGTTGTCCTTGGTAATGTTATATCTTGCAAATACCTTATTAACATCTCTGTCGTTTACATCTAATACTGCAATGAATATATGCTCTACAGAGACATATTCGTCTCCCATAGCCTTTGCCTTATCCTCTGCCGATGTAAGTGCTTTGTTGGCATTTGCAGAGAAATACATATTGCCGCTTGAACCGCTTACCTTTGGAAATCCGGCTATAACATCTGTGAGATCCTTCTTGAAGCTTTCAAGATTTACTCCCATTTTCTGAAGAAGCTTTGCAATAAGGCTGTCTTCAACCGTAACAAGGCTGTATACAAGGTGTGCGGCCTCAATCTGCTGGTTGCCGTACTCAAGACCTAACTTCTCGCAGCCGTTTACTGCCTCAACTGATTTTTGTGTAAATTTCTGTATGTTCATACTCATTCACCTCCTTTGGCGCTTATGAGTTTATTTTTTTGACTGTTCTTATTATATCACCGTTGTTAGCACTGTCAACTGATGAGTGCTAATGTTTTTGTAAAAAATTTGTGAATTCAATTTGTGTATACGGATTACAACCATAAGCCTATAAATACATGTTTAATGCTTAAATGTATAGAAATATAATCATTGACATAAATCATGTCATACCTTAAAATACGCATACAAAAGGGAGTAGTTTGCATCCTGTATCGGGATGTGATAGTGGTCGTCATCACGCCAAAGGGCCGGTCATTATTTTAATATAACGAGACTTTTACCATTTATTTTTGTGCGGTAAAGGTCTTTTTTTTATTCTTATACCGCGGAAAGGAAGGAATATGAACTACATTCTTCTTGTTGCAGGTTTTCTGCTGTTGGTCAAGGGAGCTGATTTCTTTGTTGACGGAAGCTCCTCGCTTGCAAGGATTCTAAAGGTGCCGAGCGTTATAATAGGACTTACCATAGTCGCCATGGGAACCAGTGCGCCTGAGGCTTCCGTAAGCATCAATGCTGCTCTCGCAGGCAACAATGATATTGCCGTCAGCAACGTCATCGGGTCAAACATATTTAACGGCCTTGTTGTAGTAGGTGTATGTGCGCTGCTCGCAGGCTTTGATACTGACCCGGACATTCTGAAAAGAGACATGCCTCTTAATATCATTTTCACTATTGCTCTCTTCCTTATGCTCATAGACAAAAGGCTCGGAAGGATCGAAGGCCTTATCCTGGCCACTGCAATGGTTACATATATAGGCAGCATGGTCATAAGTGCACTTAAAAACCGTACCGAGGATATTGGCTGTAAAGAACGTCCGCTTCCGATAAGTGTTCTTTTTATAGCCGGCGGTCTTGCTGCCGTTATTACAGGCGGTAATCTTACTGTTAATTCAGCTTCGGCAATCGCACTTTCATTAGGCGTTAGCCAGAACTTTATAGGTCTTACAATAGTGGCTATAGGTACATCTCTTCCTGAGCTTGTAACCTCCATAGTAGCAGCAAGGAAGGGCGACAGCGGTCTTGCCTTAGGAAATGCCATTGGATCTAACCTTTTCAACATCCTGTTTATTCTTGGCTTCTCGGCAATAATCTCACCTCTTCATGTAAAGGGTGAGTCAATAATAGACTGTACCGTACTTATAATAAGCGCAATAGCTTTACTTATAATGGCAGGAACCAAGCGTAAAATGTCGAAAAAGGAAGGTATTACATGCATGATCCTTTACACCGCCTATATGATCTATTTATTTATAAGATAATTATTTAGATACCCACTAACTCAATAATCCTATATTACTTACTCTGTTTTCTAAATAAATGGCAAGACGAAAAAAGCTATAAGACTTCAGAAAATGAAATCTTATAGCTTTTATGTTATTTAAAATAATAGCCAGGCTATTAACCTACTTATCAGCTCTCTCTATATTTGCCCATCATTTCCTTAAAGAGCTCCTGAGTTGACGGCGGTGTATATGTAATAGCATTAGCTCCGGCGGCGATAGTTTCGGCAATGCTTTCTGCAGTCTTTCCTCCGGTTGCAATGATAGGAACCTCCGGAAAGTCCTTTCTTATGCTTGCGACTATCTCCGGTGTCTGGAATCCTCCGGCAACATTTAATATATTTGCTCCAGCTAAAAGTCTGCCTGCAATATCCGTATCAGCTCTGGTTACAGTGATAATTACCGGAATGTCAACAACTCTTGCTATAGCCTGTAGATTGAGATTTGATACAGGCGCATTCAAAACCACACCCATAGCTCCCTGGCTCTCGGCATCCTTTGCAAGGCCTACAGTCCTGAGTCCGTTAGTGGTTCCGCCGCCTACTCCGCAGAAAACAGGTGTATATGCAGCCTTAATGATTGCGTCGCTGATTGCCTGCTGAGGTGTAAACGGGTACACTGCAAAAACAGCATCAGCATCACAGTTTCTGATTATAGCGAGATCTGTAGTGAAAACACAGCTCTTTATCCTGCGTCCGTTAACTATGATACCGCTCGCCTCATATACCGTACTCGGAATATGGAGTATATTATGTCTTAACTGTCCGTATACTCTCGGTGATATCTTTTTTTCCTGTGCCATATATTTCTCCGTTGTAATAAACAATCAATAATTTCCTTTTGTAGAAAAAATATATCAGAAAAGCTTCAATCATTCCATAGTTTTTACAATAATTTATTACATCAACGATGCTGTTCGGCTATACATTTCCAACTATCTGGGCGTGTTCGGAACTTTCATCCATTAGAGCACGCCCATGGCGCGCAAACCAAAAAGACAGGCCCCGCCGCTGCAATGACCCGTCTCTTTATGTCTTATAAATATTTATATGGTTAGGTATACCTATTTATCCGTTTACTTTCTCTATCTTTGTAGCCTCTACAGAGATACCTGCAAGAGCTCCGTCATAATATACCTTGACTTCGTCTTCCTCGTTAATACCGTTCATAATGCTCTCATCAGCAGTTACTTCAAATGTTGCTATATCATTTGCAACTGAAACGATACCGTTCTGATAAGCTGAGTCTACTGTACCGATAAAGTAATTTGCTTTAGCATCCTCTGACTCAACAGCGTCAGCAGCAACTACCTTGATTGCGATAGGCTCTGTGAATTCAGACTCTCCACGCTCCTCTTCTTCATCAAAAACTGTTCCGCAGTATGTTACGTATACAGAATCTCCTGCCTTGAGCTCATTAAAAGATACTGTACGTGACATCTGGTTATCAAAGGTACGCTCAACTCCTGAATCATCTATGATAGTGATATCATTGATGTCTGCAAACTGTAAAACTCCGTAAATATATGGATCACGGTTCTCGCTTGCTGCCTGCTGCTCAACATCCATAAGGACTGTAACCATGTCTGCAGGATATACATCTCCGTCTACCTTGGCATATTCAGCCTCTGCATCACAGCCTGTAAGCAGTGCTGAATCTCCTGCAATCTCAGCATTTGTTATATCAAATGTCATAGTCTTATCTTCGTTCTTAAGTGTAAGTCTGTTGCCCTTAACACTTGTAACTATGCCCTCAAAATACTCAGCCTCAAACTCATCAGGAAGTGCTACAACATCTGCATTTTCATCCTCTTTGCCTTCATGCTCCGATGCTGCGCTTGTTGATGCAGGCTCAGTTTCTACGTTTTCAGCCTTTTTGCCGCCGCATGCCGTAAGTGCGCATGCAAGAACTGTAAATGCTAATACTGCTTTAAATTTCTTCATTTATTCCATCTCCGTTTATATTAATTTTCTCTTTGTTCGCTTAAGACATTCTACTATAAACCGTGTGTTCTTTTCATGAAAAATATCTTAAGTATGTTTTAAGATTGCCCCTGCCTAAAATAAGGGTTTCAGCGCCTTCATGCAACTAATGTGTTACTAATGAAGCTCTATTCTCTGTGCTATTCTCTGTGTTATTCTCTGCCAATTTTTTTGAAATACTCATGAATAGTATTTTCATAGCCGTTGGTTCCGGGATCATAAAAACGCTCATTCTTTACTTCATCAGGCAGATACTGCTGCTCAACATAATGTCCCGGATAATCATGAGCATACTTATAGCCTGTGCCGTTTCCTGCAAAATGCCCTCTTCCTGCAGCCTCTGATGCATTTTCCTCATAATGAATGTCTCTGAGATAAACAGGTATCGGCAGATTTCCGGTCTCTTTTACCTTTGCCATGGCGGCATTTACAGCCAGATAGCTTGCATTGGATTTAGGCGCCGATGCAACGTAAATTGCCGCCTGCGATAAAAGTATCCTTGCCTCCGGCATACCTACACGTTCAACCGCAAGGGATGCGCTGACCGCAACATTAAGCGCCATCGGATCAGCATTTCCCACATCCTCAGAAGCGCATATCATGATACGTCTGGCAATGAACTTTATATCCTCTCCGGCTTCAAGCATGCGCGCAAGATAGTAAACCGCGGCATCCGGATCCGAACCTCTCATGCTCTTAATAAAGGCTGAAATAGTATCATAGTGATTATTGCCGTCCTTATCATAGCCTATGGCACGCTTCTGTATGCATTCCTGCATAACATCTATTGTAAGATGTATCCTTCCGTCATGCTCAGGATCGGTCGTCAGCACTCCGAGCTCGACAGCATTTAATGCAGTTCTTGCATCTCCTTCTGCAATATCGCTTATAAACGAAGCGGCATTATCATCTATATATGCATGGTACATGCCCATACCCTTTTTATCATCGGCTACAGCCCTTAACACGAGCTTTTTTATATCCTGCGATGACAGCGGCTTAAGCTCAAAAAGTCTTGAACGTGACAACAGAGCCCGATTGACCTCAAAATAAGGATTTTCGGTAGTTGCCCCTATAAGTATGATCGTTCCGTCCTCTACAAATGGCAGCAAATAATCCTGCTGTGCCTTATTAAAACGATGTATCTCATCTATAAAAAGAATAGTCTTTCTGGCATAGGCTGCCATGTTCTGTTTGGCTCTTACTACAACCTCTTCCATATCCTTTTTTCCGGCAGTTGTTGCATTGAGCTGTTCAAAGTCAGCATTAGTCGTGTGTGCTATGACCTTTGCTATAGTTGTCTTGCCGGTTCCCGGAGGTCCGAATAAAAGCACCGATCCAAGCTTATCCGCCTTTATTGCACGATAAAGAAGCTTATCCCTTCCTATTATATGCTCCTGTCCTACTATCTCATCAATGGACTCCGGGCGCATACGGGAAGCTAAAGGGCTTTCGGATTTCTTATTCGTTTCTCTCATATAATCAAAAAGATCCATTACATTCCTCTTTATGCATGATATTCATGAAACAGTTTATATTATCGCACCGTCTTAGTACAATATAAAAACCAATTTTTTTAATACACTTCATTAAAAAATTACTGTACAGTTATGCTATACTATAGCAAATCAAGCCTATCAAGGCTTTAGTTCGTACAGTATAGGTATCAATTATTCATCAATTGATGGATGCCTATATACATTATAATATTACATAAGCATACATGCATTAATTATAGCTTAAGGAGAATCCTGATATGATAAAGCTTTATGATAAAGGAGTTTTTCTTGCTGGAGGCACTGAGCTTTGTGAAAATGAAGCTGAGCTTAAACAAAAGACCGGCATAGAGACAACTGCAGAGGAAGCAGCAAAGGGTACAATGGCCTATAAGATCATCAAGGCCCACAACAAGAGTGATGATATGAAGCATCTTAAGCTTCGCTTTGATTCACTTACAAGCCATGACATTACCTATGTCGGAGTAATTCAGACCGCAAGAGCCTCGGGACTTACCGAGTTCCCGCTTCCTTATGTTCTTACCAACTGCCACAATTCTCTTTGTGCAGTAGGCGGAACCATTAATGAGGATGACCACAAGTTTGCGCTTTCTGCAGCACTCAAATTCGGCGGTATTTATGTTCCGACCAATATGGCCAACATTCACAGCTATAACCGTGAGACCATGGCAGGCTGCGGCAGGATGATCTTAGGAACCGACTCTCATACCCGCTATGGAGCACTCGGCTGTATGGCAGTAGGTGAGGGAGGCGGCGAACTTGCAAAGCAGCTTTTAAACCGCACCTATGACTTTGCATATCCCGAGACGATAGCCATTTATCTCACCGGAAGTCCGAAGCCTGGAGTAGGCCCTCACGATGTGGTTTTATCAATTATCGGAGCAGTTTACAAAAACGGTTACGTTAAGAATAAGATAATGGAATTTGTAGGCCCTGGTATTGCCGGTCTTCCTATCGAATACCGCAATGCTATCGACGTCATGACCACTGAGACTACCTGCTGGAGCTCGATATGGATGACAGACGACGAGACAAAGTCTTACTTTGTCAATCACATGCGTCCTGATGATTATAAGGAGCTTAAGCCTGAGACTGCCGCTTACTACGACGGCTGCGTATATGTGGATCTTTCCAAGATAGAATGCACCATTGCAATGCCTATGCATCCTTCAAATACATATACGATCCGTGAGCTTATTGAAAATGCTGCCGACATTCTCCACGAGACAGAGGTAAATGTCAATTCACAGATAGTCGGTGCCAAGATCGATCTTATGAGCAAGCTCAGAGACGGAAATATATATGTCGATCAGGGTGAGATCGCAGGCTGCGCCGGAGGTACTATCGACGGCATCATGGCTGCTGCCGACATCCTTAAGGGTCAGAACTGCGGAAACGGAACATTTACATTAAGCGTATATCCGGGAAGCATGCCGGCATACTATGAGCTTGTTAAAAACGGAGCTGTCACCGATCTTATATCTGCCGGAGTCATTATGCGTGAATGCTTCTGCGGCCCTTGCTTCGGTGCAGGTGACTGCCCTGCAAACGGTGAGTTCTCTATAAGACATACAACAAGAAACTTCCCTAACAGAGAAGGTTCGAAGCCGGGAGACGGTCAGCTTTCAGCAGTAGCACTTATGGACAGCCGCTCTATAGCTGCCACAGCCGCTAACGGAGGAAAACTCACAGCCGCAACCGATCTTGACATAGAATACACTGCGCCGGATCATAATTATGATGCTTCAATCTATGAGAAGAGAGTTTATAACGGCTGGGGAAGACCTGAGCCTGAGCACGAGCTTAAATTCGGTCCTAATATTAAAGACTGGCCAAAGATGCCTGCACTTACCGAGGATCTCCTTGTAAAGGTCTGCAGCTATATCGAAGATCCTGTAACCACCACGGATGAACTTATACCTTCCGGAGAGACTTCTAGCTATCGTTCAAACCCTGAAAAGCTTTCAGAGTTTGCTCTTTCAAAGAGAGATCCTGAGTATGCTTCACGCAGTAAGGTTGTCAGAAGCTACGACAGAGAGCGTATCGCTTCCGGAGATATTCCGGCAGAGATCATGAAGGTATATGAGCAGTTAGAGGCTGCAGGACTTTCCTGTGATCCTGAGAATACTGACATCGGATCTACAATATTTGCAATGTCACCGGGCGACGGTTCTGCAAGAGAACAGGCTGCATCATGTCAGAGAGTGCTGGGGGCATCTGCTAACTTTGCAAAGTCCTATGCTACCAAGCGTTATCGCTCGAACTGCATAAACTGGGGCATGGTTCCGTTCCTCATCAGTGATCCTTCAATATTGGAGCTTGGTGACTATGTATTTATTCCGGGCATTAAAAAAGCCATATTTGAAAATACAGCCTCAATAGATGCATATATCATTAAAAAAGACGGAAATGTTGTCAAATTCGAAACGACCACCGGAGACCTCACTCCTGATGAGCGCCAGATCATTATAGACGGCTGCCTTATAAACTACTATAAGGAGCACTAAAAGAATATTAACCGCGGGTAAGCTGAATGTTTAATCAATCAGCTGATCCGCGGTTTCATTATTACAGTCAGTCTATCTTACAGATAATCTCAGGTATATCTCTGACGTTTTCAGCAATAGCTGCCGCAGAAGCATACTCGCCTCTTTCTCCGTAACCGTAGGCACAGCCGATACACTTTATTCCATCAAGGATGCCGACCTCCATGTCTGAATATCTGTCACCTGCCATGAGGATCTCAGACTCTATGCCGTCACTTTTTATTACTTCCGAAAGGATCTCAGGCTTTGATTTGAAGCCGTAATCACCTGCTGCATAGCATTTTTCGAACCACCTGTCCAATTTGAAATACCTAGCTCCCGCTTCAAGATAGCTGTGCTGACAATTGGAAAGAATATAAAGCTTAAGTCCCATGCTCTTAAGCTCATCAAGCATTTCCTCAGTCCCCGGATAAAGCCTTGCATTGCCGGCATATATATTTTCTATCATATAATCTCCTACCATAGCGGAGCAATGCTCTTTTATCTCCTCCGGAAGCTGCGGCATAAAAACCTTCCACATAGCCTTTGCAGTCATGCCGAGATATGAATTTATCTCTTTATCAGTAAAATGCTTCGGCTCGGCATAGCCCTCTTTCACAAGGAAATCATACGCCTCATTGAAGGCATTTATATAAATAAGCTCTGTTTTATGCAGTGTTCCGTCCCAGTCAAACACCACCGATCTGCAGTTTTTAATGCTGTACTTGCCCAATATTCCATCCCCTTTTCGGATATTTTTAATGATAAAACTGCCGCAGCTAAGTTAAATTTCTCACTGCGGCAGTCTTTACCGTATATTTTATAAATATCTTAAGATCAGCCGATCTGCTTCATGAGATTAACCATCTCAATGGCTGAAAGTGCACAGTCATAGCCCTTATTGCCTGCCTTTGATCCGGCTCTCTCGATAGCCTGCTCGATGTTCTCTGTTGTGATAACTCCGAACATTACAGGTACGCCTGTCTTGAACTCAACCTGAGCGATACCCTTAGCTGTCTCATTAACTACAAGCTCATAATGTGTTGTAGCACCTCTTATAACTGCTCCTACACATATTACTGCATCATACTTGCCGCTTGCAGCCATTTTTTCTGCTGTAATAGGAATCTCAAAAGCACCAGGTACCCAGCATGCATCTATATTTTTTTCTTCAACTCCGTGTCTTACAAGTCCGTCAACAGCGCCCTCAAGAAGCTTCTGAACTATAAAGCTGTTGAAACGTGAAGCAACGATGCCTACCTTCATACCCTCAGATGCTACTACCTTACCCTCAATTACATTAATGCTCATATCTTTTTTCCTTTCGAATCGTTTAAAATGTTTATTTATTTTGTTATCAGTCAAGGCTTATATTTTTGAATACGTGGCCCATTTTTTCCTGCTTTGTCTTTAAATACTGTCTGTCGTATTTCTGCGGCTCGATCTCAATAGGAACTCTCTCCTTTATTACGAAGTCAAAGCCCTCTAACCCGTAGATCTTGCTAGGGTTATTTGTTAAAAGTCTTACTGATTTAATGTTAAGGCTCTGAAGCATCTGCGCTCCTGACCAGTACTCTCTTAAATCAGGTGCAAAGCCAAGCTCAACGTTGGCTTCGACAGTGTCTCTTCCGTGCTCCTGAAGCTCATAAGCCTTAAGCTTGTTGATAAGTCCTATGCCTCTGCCTTCCTGACGCATGTAAAGGATAACTCCGCGGCCTTCCTTTTGTATAAGCTCCATAGCCTTATGAAGCTGTGCTCCGCAATCACAGCGGCTTGATCCGAATACATCGCCTGTGAGACATTCCGAGTGAACTCTTACAAGAATATCCTCTCCGTCTCCGATATCACCGCATACAAGTGCAATGTGATGCTCTCCGCTTATATCATTTACAAAGCCCTTTATCTGGAAATCTCCGTATGCTGTAGGAAGCTTCGCATCTGCTTCACAATGCATATGGATCTCATTTCTTCTTAAATAATTCTGAAGATCATGTATATTGATAAACTTGAGCCCGAAGCGGTCAGCCAGCTCCCAAAGCTCACTTGTACGCATCATTGTTCCGTCATCTCTCATGATTTCACAGCAGAGTCCGCATTCTTCAAGTCCTGCAAGTCTGCAAAGGTCTACGGTTGCCTCAGTGTGTCCGTTTCTTACTAAAACTCCGCCCTTTCTTGCAACAAGCGGGAACATGTGTCCCGGACGTCTGAAATCCTCAGGCTTGGTTTCAGGATCGATGCACTTTCTTGCAGTGTAACCTCTTTCCTCTGCTGAAATACCTGTTGTAGTATCTACGTGATCTATTGAAACTGTAAATGCTGTACAGTGATTGTCTGTATTCTCACTCACCATCTGAGGAAGGTTAAGCTTATGTGCGAGCTCATATGACATAGGTGTGCATATAAGACCCTTGGCATAGCTTGCCATGAAATTGACATTTTCAGTTGTCGCATAGCGTGCCGCACATATGAAATCACCCTCATTTTCTCTGTCCGGATCATCGGTACAGATAATAACCTTACCGGCTCTGAGATCCTCGAGCGCCTCCTCTATAGTGTTGAACTGTCTTTCCATATTTTTAAACTCCTTTGTAAAGCTCCGAAAAATTAATTTCTGTATTTTTTTAGTTATTTTCTTAAAAACCGTATTTTTCTAAGAATTCCAATGTAATGCCGCCTGTGCCTGATGTGCTTTCGGCATTTGAAGCATCTGCAGCTCCCGCTCCTGCGACTTTGCCATTAGGATTATATGCACTCATCAATCTTTCGACATATTTCCCGACAATGTCATTTTCCAGATTGACTCTGTCTCCGACCTTTTTATCCAGGAGCACTGTCTCAGATGCCGTATGCGGTATTACTGAAACTTCAAAATAATCATTTCCGAGTCCTGCCACCGTAAGACTGATTCCATCTATCGTTATCGAGCCTTTTTCCACTATCAGTCTCAAAATACTCTGTGGTGTCGTTATCCTCACCCACACAGCATTACCTTCATGGCGAAGCTCCTTTATAACTCCGGTCCCGTCAATATGACCGGAAACTATATGTCCTCCGAATCTTCCGCCTGCAGCCATTGCCCTCTCAAGATCGGCTTTACTGCCCGGCTTCAGATCTCCCAAGCTGCTTCTTCTGATCGTTTCAGGCATTACATCTGCTCTGAACCAATCATGTCCCATCGCTGTTACAGTCAGACAAACTCCGTTTACGGCTATGCTGTCTCCTATCTGCGTACCCTCAAGCACCTTTTTTGCGTAAAGCTCTATACTGCATTCCGAGGAACCGCTCGTGATACGCTTGACTGTACCTTTTTCTTCAACTATTCCGGTAAACATTCGTTTTCCTTCTTTCCCGAAAATTTATATATCAAGTCAAATGTCTTTGTGCTCAACGTCATACTCAAGCATCAGATCCTCACCAAGCCTGTTGAGCTTCATATTTTTAAGCATAAAGGCTTCATCCGGTGAACTTACTCCGAGTCCTTCAACAGGTGTTTTTGCATCCTTTCCACCGAATAGCTTCGGTGCTATAAATGCACAGACATGATCGACTATACCTGCCTTAAGTGCCGCAAAATTAAGTGTTCCGCCGCCTTCTATATATATCGAATCTATTCCCTGTGCTCCAAGCCTTGTCTTTAATGCCTTAAGATCAACACCTAAATGCCCGTTTTCATCTGCTGCCGGAAGATTCCATACCTCAATGCCAAGCTCAGAAAGTCTCTTCCTTTTTTCACTTATTTCAAACTCATCTGCATTCATAGCACAGGCAACTATAGTTTTATATTGCTCTGCCGTTTTGCAGATATTGCTTTCCTCCGGTATCCTCAGCCTGCTGTCACATATTACTCTGAGCGGCTGATGTGCTCCTTCAAAGCGAGCGTTAAGCATTGGATCGTCTGCAAGTACTGTTCCTATACCGGCCATGATCGATGCATATGAAGCTCTTTGTTTATGCACATATTCTCTTGCTTCTTCGCCGGTTATCCACTTTGATTTTCCGGTATACGCAGCAATTTTGCCGTCGAGAGTCATTGCATACTTCATCACCGTATAAGGCTGTTTATCTTTTATATAGTGCAGAAAAACTGTATTTATTTCATCACACTCGGCTCTCATGAAGTCCTCTATAACCTCAATGCCATGTTCCTTAAGTATTTCAGCACCTTTTCCTGCTACAAGAGGATTCGGATCTCTTGAACCTATGATCACCTTTTTTATGCCTTTTTCTATAATAATTTCAGTACACGGCGGAGTTTTTCCGTAATGACAGCATGGCTCCAATGTCACATATATAACCGCTCCCTTTGCTTCCTCTCCGCATTTTAATAATGCGTTTCTTTCTGCGTGAAACTCGCCGCAGCGATGATGATAGTCCTCTGCAATAATATTTCCGTCCTTTACTACTACTGCGCCTACCATAGGGTTTGGTGATGTATGACCGCTTCCGAGCTTCGCAAGCTCAATAGCTCTTAACATATATTCTCTGTCAGTCATATCCGCTCCTGTTTTACAAATAAAAAAGCCTTGTGAATAATCACAGGGCTTGGATCTTAGTTTACGGAATAATATCTCTGATCATGAATTTCATTCATACTTTTTTGCATTATGACACACAGCATTTTAATACCGCTTATAATTTGGCAGCATAAATTTTAAACAATATCCGTACGCATAAAGCCATTTTCTGTGTATTTAAGATTACAGGCAATAAAATAAAGCTCCCATGTCTCTTAAAATCAAAAACGCACCCCGAGAAAAATCGGGGCGCGACGAATACACAAAAAATAAAAGATAATATTATCCTTTGTTCTATCTTCTTCCATCCAGACTATACTGTCGGCTGCGGAATCACACCGCATCATGCTGTTACGCTCGTGGGCTATACCACCGGTGGGGAATCACACCCCGCCCTGAAGATTATTAAATTGTATTACAGCTAACATAATAACTGTAAGCATTTACATACTACTACAAGCGATACCGTCTGTAAAGCAGTATTTTGAAAATAAATATTTTGCAGACAAATGATTAAACCATTCTGCTGTACGGCCAGCCTATCAGACTGCCGAGATCATAGACTCTTGTATAGCCTATACTTGCAAGATATTCTGCAGCCTCCTGACTCCTGGCTCCTGTCCTGCAGTAAACAATAACAGGAGTATCCTTTGTTTTCACAAACTCTGCTATCGTTTCTTCATTTATACAGTCGACCGGCAAAAGCTCAGCCTCTGTAGGATGTCCGGTGATATATTCTTCCTCATCTCTGACATCCAGCATGACACACTGAGGCTCTGAGTCAAGCAGTTCTCTTGCCTGCTTAAAGCTCAACTTTTTATAGCCCACTATCTATCACCTATTATCCTGATCCTTTGCAATATCTACAATAATATCAGTACATTTGTCATATCCGAGGAATCCGGAATCAAGGCAAATATGATAATTGCTGCTGAAGCCCCATTTCTTACCTGTAAAATGATGGAAATAGTTATGTCTTGCCTCATCCTTCTTCAGCATTGTTTTTCTTACCTGATTAACATCATCGGTACCGATAAGCTCAGCTACCCTTTTTGCACGGTGAAGTTCATCTGCATAGATGAATACATTAATACAGTCAATGCCTGCATTAAGAAGAATATCATCAGCACAGCGTCCGAGTATTACGCAAGGGCCCTGCTTTGCATAGTTAACGATTATAGCCTTCTGTATTTCAACAAGCTTCTCGTGGGTATCATTATAATATCCGCTTGAGAGATTACTGATAGCAGTCATGATAGTTTCTATCTTTGACATATCCTCGCCCTCTTCTTCGACAAGGTCAAGCTCTATGCCTGATGCTTTTGCAGCATTTCTGATAATATCCTTATCATAGAAAGGTATATTCAGCTTCTTAGCTACTGCTTTACCTATGGTGTGACCGCCTGCTCCGTATTCTCTGCTTAATGTTATAACCTTCATTGTCTCAGCTCCGTATATAAAGATTATTGTCTAATTACAGATGGTATTCTATCATTTCTTTGAATTTTCAACAACCGCCTGGTTAGAAGTCGTTGAAAAATTTATTCAAATGAACCTATTTTGCTGTTTATAATGTTATACAACTCTTCTTATGTCAAGAATGTGGTTGTAATTGGCATTAGAGATAGTAATTCCCTTTTTCTCATTCAAAGCATGGATGACCTGACCATCACCCATATACAAGGCAACATGACCGCTGTAGCAGATAATGTCTCCGGCCTTGGCCTCTGCAAGACTGCTGACCTTAACGCCTACATTTCTCTGTGCTCTTGATGAATGTGGAAGTGAAATTCCGAAATTCTTGTATACAGACATTGTGAACCCTGAACAATCGGTTCCGTTAGTAAGACTTGTTCCGCTGTAACGATATCTTCCGCCCAAAAACTGTTTTGCAAAGGCTATAACGCTTGAACCCATGCTTACAGGTTCCTGAATCGTTTCTTCTACAGCCTCTTCTTCGGCCTCTTCTGTTAATACTTCGTTACTGTTTGTATCATAATTTAGATTTGCTGCATATATTATTCTGTTTTCGTATCTTTCTGTGCCGCTCTCATTAGTGGTTGAAGCATCTGCAAGCTTAGCTATTGTATTGTCATTATCAGCTTCAACGCTTTCTGAGATCTGAATATCATTGTTATTAGGTGCGGCTACTGAGGTTATTGTAAATGTCAGAACCATTGACATCATCAAAATGCCTGTTATAGCTTTATTCTTAATCAAAAAACATACTCCTTATAAAAAATAATTTGTGTGCAAACATTTAATATTATACAGGAGTAATTGTGATCAAGTCCTTACGTACAAATAAAGCATTTGTGAATTTGTTTAAGATATGCAAAATTCACAAAAAATATTCTTACCAAGTTCTTAATTTAGCGTTATTTTTTTCCGCCACCGTTTTTTTCATTTTAAAGCATAAAAACCAGTTAAATGCATCATCTTATCTGTTTATCAACGATTAAAATCCAGTTTATACAGATAATAAAAAAGGACATACGTCCCGGAGTAAACTCATGAACGATGTCCTTTATAATTTCGCTGTGCGTTAAATTACTTAAGAGTAACCTTAGCTCCAACTTCCTCAAGCTGCTTCTGGATTCCCTCTGCTGTAGCCTTGTCAGCTGCTTCCTTGATAACCTTTGGAGCTGACTCAACGAGATCCTTAGCTTCCTTAAGTCCGAGACCTGTGATCTCACGAACTACCTTGATAACCTTGATCTTCTCGCTGCCTACCTCTGTAAGCTCTACGTCGAAGTCTGTCTTCTCCTCAGCTGCTGCTGCAGGGCCTGCTGCTGCAACTACAACGCCTGCTGCTGCAGATACGCCGAATTCCTCCTCACATGCCTTTACAAGGTCATTGAGCTCTAATACTGACAGTTCCTTAATAGCTTCGATAAACTCAGCTGTAGTTAATTTTGCCATTGTAATGTCCTCCTGAAATTAGTTTGCCGCTTTGCGGCTCTTCGAATAAATAGTAAGAATAATAAATTATTCTGCTGCAGGTGCTGCCTCGCCGCCCTTTTCAGCGATCTGATTAAGCACTCTTGCAAAGTTGGTGATAGGTGACTGCATTGATCCAAGGAATCTTGAAAGAAGTTCTTCTCTTGAAGGAACAGCAGCGATCTGTGTCATGCCGGCAGCATCATAATATGTGCCTTCAACAACACCACCCTTAAGGTTAAGACACTCGATGTTCTTAGCGTACTTTGCAATGATTCTTGCAGGTGCTGTTGCATCTGTCTTTGATGTTGCAAGAGCTGTTGATCCCTTAAGATCAGCAACTATACCCTCGAACTCGGTTCCAGCTACAGCTCTGTTAATGAGTGTATTCTTGAATACCTTATATGAAACACCGTTCTCACGAAGCTCCTTACGAAGCTTTGTATCCTGATCAACAGTGATTCCGAGATACTGTACTGTTACGGCAGCCTGAGCTCCGTCAAGAAGACCCTTGATCTCATCAACTATAGGCTGTTTAAGTTCAACCTTAGCCATGTTCTTTTACCTCCTGTAATTTTTCCGCTTTCTAACTGCAGAAAAAAGAAAACTCCATGCCAAAGGACATGGAGATGAAATCATAAACACTCTCATTCCTCGGCAGGCGTTGTAGTTCTTACGCTCCGCTATAAACAGAGCACCTGCTGTCTTCGGCAGTTAAAGCTTAATTATAGTAGCACACGCGACCGGGTGTGTCAAGCTTGAAAGCTTTAATGTATTTATTGCATTTGTATTTTTATCGATACTTATATCTTCTATTTAAGAAAGTCATTATAATGTTTTCTTTGACATGAAGACAAATTAACACTTATCCAGCTCTTCTCCAATATTTGGTAAAAAATAAAAGAATACAGAAAAGACGCATAAACATGATCACTCACCTTTACACGTCTTTTATTGCATGTTGTATATCGAAATGATATTTTCCACCCATTTGACAACTTATTCGGTCAAGCATCAAGCTTTCATGTCATGACCGGTGTCAGCTGCCCTGTGATGGTCTGATTATAATTAGCCGTTAACAAGCTTAGATACGTTAAGACGTACTCCAGGTCCCATTGTTGATGTAACAACTGCACTCTTGATGAATGCGCCCTTAAGAGCCTGTGGTCTAGCCTTATTTACAGCATCAAGGATTGTCTGGAAGTTCTCAGCAAGCTGCTCCTCTGTGAAAGATGCCTTTCCGAAAGGAACATGGATGATGTTTGCCTTGTCAAGTCTGTACTCGATCTGTCCGGCCTTGATGTCATGGATAGCCTTTGTGATATCCATTGTAACTGTTCCTGCCTTAGGGTTTGGCATAAGTCCCTTAGGTCCGAGAACCTTACCGAGACGTCCTACAACACCCATCATGTCAGGTGTAGCAACAACTACATCGTAGTCGAACCAACCGTCATTCTGGATTCTTGGAATAAGCTCCTCTGCTCCTACGAAATCAGCGCCAGCTGCGAGTGCCTCGTCAGCCTTAGGTCCCTTTGCGAATACAAGGATACGAACCTTCTTACCTGTTCCGTTAGGAAGAACTACTGAACCACGGATCTGCTGATCAGCCTTACGTCCGTCGCAGCCTGTTCTTATGTGAAGCTCCATTGTCTCGTCAAACTTTGCTGAAGCATTCTCTTTTGCAATCTTGATAGCTTCATCCTTATCATACTGAAGAGCGCGATCAAACTTCTTCACGTTCTCAAGATATTTCTTACCTCTTTTCATCTAAAGCTACCTCCCTCTTATTCCTCTACTGTAACGCCCATGCTTCTGCATGTTCCGGCGATCATTGACATAGCTGCCTCAACGCTAGCTGCATTAAGATCAGCCATCTTTGTCTCAGCGATCTTCTGAAGATCTGCCTTTGAGATAGTAGCAACCTTTGTCTTATTAGGTACGCCTGATCCGCTCTTGATCTTGCATGCCTTCTTAATAAGAACCGGTGCAGGAGGAGTCTTTGTGATGAAACTGAAGCTTCTGTCTGCATAAACAGTGATAACTACAGGAATGATAAGATCTCCCTGATCAGCTGTCTTTGCATTGAACTGCTTTGTGAATTCTACGATATTTACACCATGCTGTCCGAGAGCGGGACCTACTGGTGGTGCCGGTGTTGCCTTTCCGGCAGGTATCTGTAACTTGATGTAGCCTGTAACTTTCTTTGCCATAATAGCCTCCTTGTGGTAATAGCGGGGGTTTTAACACCCTCCCACCTGTATGTTAAAAGTCTTATGATATTTAAATATCAAAGCTTCTTAACTTCTACGAATGATAATTCAACAGGTGTCTCTCGTCCGAACATCTCTACGTTGATAGTTACGAGACGCTTGGACTCATTAATTGCTTTGATCACTCCGACAGTATCCTTCCATGCTCCGGAAACAACAACGACCGTTTCGCCTTCCTTGAAGTCGCATACGATCTCCTGCTCACGGCTTCCGAGCATAGCGATCTCTTCATCAGAGAGCGGTACCGGCTTAGATCCCGGTCCCACAAATCCGGTTACGCCTCTGGTATTTCTTACGACATACCATGTCTCGTCATTCATGATCATGTGAACGAGAACGTAGCCCGGGAAGATCTTTCTGTCTATCTTTTTCTCAACGCCATTCTTTAATTCAACTGTTGACTGAACCGGAACAGCCACCTCAAGGATCTGATCCTGAAGATTGCGGTTCTCGATGGTCTTTTCAATATCGACTTTTACTTTATTCTCATAGCCCGAATATGTATGTGCTACATACCATTTAGCTTCAGAATTGGTATCTGCCATTATTTTTCTCCTTTAAAGAATGAATCCCAAAAGTGCCTTTAAGGCTGTGTCGAGTACGAAGATCAGCAGACCGATAAGAACACTGACGACGATTGTAGCTATAGTCTCTTTTTTCAGATCTTCCTGATTAGGGAAAATGATCTTGGAAAACTCTGACTTAACACCTTCGACAAAACCTTTGATCTTGCCGCCGAGTGAAAGAGTCTCCCCGGAGTTCTTAGCTTCACCAGCCATTACTTTGTCTCCTTATGCGGTGTGTGCTTCTTGCAGAATCTGCAATATTTGTTAACTTCCATTCTGTCAGGATGGTTCTTCTTTTCCTTTGTAAGGAAATAGTTACGCTGTTTGCACTCGGTACAAGCCAGAGTGATTTTGGTACGCTTTGTAGCCACGGTTATTCACCTCCCAAAAATTAAATAGTCGCGACGCTCTTAACGTCTTTCCTGCTGAAATTTCATGCAAGAAAAAAGGGGGTCTCCCCTTTTAGCTAATTAAGATTAACACACGGCAGTCTGAACGTCAAGCATTTATTTTAAATAATCCTTTTATTTATGACAGAATTCTTTCCTGAACTCTTTTCTTATTTCTCCCGAGCTGTACAATGATCCGAACGCCACTACAGGTATCTTATATGATACAGCCTTATCAATTGCATCCCTGATGCTGTCTGCAGCGCACACCATGGCATTTGTTTTCTTCTTCACTTCTAAAGCGAGCTTTTTTGCCTCGAGCGCTCTCGGATTATTCGGAGTAATGCATACATAATTTACCCCGTAAGGCTTTAAAAGCTCAAGGATCCTGTCATAATTTTTATCCGCAAGTATTCCTATAAGAAATGTCACCGATCGTTTGTCATTTTCTTTCACACAGCTTTTTTCACATATGTATGTGTCAATGTTTTCTGCCAATGCTTCCGCACACTGAGGATTATGTCCTCCGTCAAGGATAAAGAGCGGTTCCTTTGAAAGCACCTCAAAGCGTGCAGGCCAGCATACATTTTTAAGTCCTGCACGTATTGCAGCATCGCTTATTGTCCAGCCGCGCTTTTTTAATACTTCCACGGTCATCAATACAACCGCCGCATTCTTAAGCTGATGTCTGCCAAGCAGGGAGAGTTCAAGCATTAAAGGACCTTTTTCATTTTCAGACACAGCTGCAGCAGTGCGTGCAGCATTATTACCGTCCCTGTCTGTTTCTGCCTTTGCATCACTCACCCTGTAATCGGCGGCAAGCTCTCTGTGATATATAAAGGTCTGACCGTCAAGGCTTTGTGACAGCGCTTCCGTAAGCCCATTCGTCTCATACAGCTTATCACCGGCACTTTCACAGGCATTTTTTATAACATCTATAACGGACGGGAAGTTGTCATACACTATAACATCGCTTCCGGGTTTGATGATGCCCGCCTTGGTCTCTGCTATCTTTTCTATAGTATCACCGAGATACTCTGTGTGATCCAGTCCGATATTGGTAATGACGGCAGCTTCCGGCGGATCTATAACATTTGTAGAATCCATAGCCCCGCCCATGCCGACTTCAAGTACCACGATGTCGCAGCGCTTTTCAAGGTAATACAGCATTCCTATCGCTGTTATTAGCTCAAACTGGCTCGGATGATCCTCCATGGCATCAGCTTCCTTCATGACCTTTTCGGTTATGGCGGCAAGATCATCTTTAGATATCATTTCTCCGTTTATCTCGATACGTTCTCTGAAATCCTCAATATAAGGAGACGGATATAATCCCACACGATAGCCGGCCTCGGAAAGTATAGCTCCAAGCATTGCACAGGTGCTGCCCTTGCCGTTCGTTCCGGCAACGTGGACGAATTTAAGCTTTTTCTGAGGATCTCCGAGTCTTTCCAAAAGCTCCTTTGTTCTGTCCAGCCCGAGTCTCGAGGTACTCCATGTGTAATCATTTATATATGCTAATGCCTGTTCGTAATTCATTTATCTTCCTTTTGTTAACCTTTTACTTAATGAATGAGCGGTACACCACATCAATGCAGTATACCGCTCATGCTTTTCATTTTCAAATATCTCTTGCTGTTCCGTTATGAGTTAATCTTGAAAGCTTTTTAAGTACTCCCGGAAGCACTGCACCAAAGGCTATGCCCTTGCCGATTGCAACAACAAATCTCAATCCGAGTGTTCCGAATATAAATGCCGGAGAATAGTATCCGTAAACAAGACTGTCTATAGTAAGAGATGCTGTATTAACTACAAATATCATCAGCTCCATGCAGATTATTATAAACATAAGCTGTTTGTTGGTATTGCTGAAATTGTATTTCCTTGCATAGAGTCCTGCGGCAAAGCCTGCCATTACATAAGGCATTATCCAAAGCAGTGTTGTAACTGTGATTCCATAGCGAAGTATCTGATATATGAATGTTCCTACGCCTCCTACAAGTGCTCCGCTCACCGGTCCGTACATAAGTGCCGCCATGAGCACCGGTACGCTTTCAAAGGTAAGCTTGAAATTACCCATTTCTAATGAAACATAGCCAAGTACAGCACAAAGTGCCGCAAGCATAGCATTAATTGTCAGTTGTGTGGTACTGTTGTTTTCTCTCTTCATTTCATCATCCTTTATCATTTATTACTTTGCAAAGACTTTGTCCGCACTGAAAATGCAGACATAGCCGGTATGCCCTATTAAACCACGGTGCGCTCCGCCGCTTCTATAACATGCTTCATTAATATAGTGGAGGTCATAGAACCTACGCCGCCCGGTACCGGTGTGTACTTCGCTGCAAATGCTTCCTTTGCGCTTTCCTTAACGTCTCCGCACATTTTGCCGTCCGCACCGACATTTATCCCGACATCTATAATTGTCTGCCCTACGCTTAGATACTCTTCGCTGATCATCTCCGCTCTGCCCATGGCAGCAACTATAATATCTGCTTTTTTGCAGATTTCCTCAAGAGCCTTCGTCTTAGAATGACACACTGTTACTGTAGCATTTTCTTCTAATAAAAGCATTGCCGCAGGCTTTCCTATAACCTGGCTCCTGCCTAATACAACGGTATTTTTACCGGAAATTTCGATATTATAATATTTAAGCAGCTCAATGACCGCTTCTGCCGTACACGGTGCAAAACCGCATTCTCTGCTTCCTGTATAAACAGCCGCCTGTGATGATAAAGTCATGCAGTCGACATCCTTTTTAGGATCCAGCATCTCTGCAGCCCTTTTCTCAGTCTCTTTATTTTTGAGCGGTCTGAACATAAGACAGCCATGAATGCTGCCGTCTGCATTGATTTTCTCTATTTCCGCCAATATATCCTGCTCGGAAGCATTTTCAGGAAGAACTATACTTTTTATCTCCACAAGAGCTTTTTCAGCCCTCTTTAATGCGCCTCTTTCATAGGCCATATCTGAAGGATCGCTTCCTACTCTCAATATGGCAAGTGCAGGAACTACAGACCCGGCTCTGAGCTTCTCCGAACGGGCTTTTAGCTCTTCTGTAAGCCTTTCAGCCGCAGGGGCGCCTTTCATTATGACAGGACTCATTGCCTTGGTTTGATTTTTATCTGTATTATTCATGCACATAATATCACCCTTAAGGAAGCTTTTCCCATACATCGGCATAGATAAGATCTGCCATCTCGGCATATTTATCCATCATCACCGCAGCCTTCATATCAAGCTCATCGGCATATTTCTTATCCTTCATAAGCCCGGTATTTGCTATAACATTGATTGCGCCTCCGAATAATGCTGCTCTGCAAAGCATGGCGCCGGTTGCTGCATCTGATATAGCAATAATGCTTCCCTTTTCACCGAATTCCTTTATAAGCTCTATCGCTCTTCCGGAAAGCTCCATAATGCGAAGCGGAACCTCGGCTGCCTTTCTTAAAGCATCCTCCATAAGAGCATCTCTGCCCTCGGCATCCTTCGGCATGGCATAGACCTTTGATAAAGGTTCAAAGGCCTCTGCATCAAGATCTATACATGCAACAAATTCCTTCCTGAGCTCCTCAGCCTCCGACATAAGTCTTATTATGTCTTCCTCAACATCGGCATATTTCTTTTTGCCGACCGTCAGTTGTCCCACCATATTGCCGAGTGCAATACCAATGGCTCCGGCAAGCGCAGAGGCTCCGCCGCCTCCGGGTACCGGCGCTTTAGAGGCCGTCTGTGATGTAAATTCAGCGCAGCTAAGTTCAGCAAGTTTCGTCATATTTCTCCAATCGATTTTATAAGCGTTTATTTGTCAGACAGACAAGCTGCGATGCTTAATGCATTCGTTCAGCTTGTCTGCCCGACGGAATTATTCGATTATCAGAAGAGTCCGGATATCTTTCCGTTCTCGTCTACATCTATTCTCTCTGCTGCCGGTGATTTCGGAAGTCCCGGCATTGTCATTATATCGCCTGTTAATGCTACGATAAAGCCTGCACCTGCAGAAATTTTTAAATTTCTTACAGTAACGGTGAAGCCTTCAGGTGCACCTAAAAGTGCAGCATCATCTGAGAATGAATACTGTGTCTTGGCAACGCATACAGGCATCTTGTCAAAGCCAAGTTCTGTAAGCTGCTTTGCCTGCTTCTTTGCGTTAGGTGTGAGAACCACTCCGTCGGCTCTGTACACTCTCTTGCATATAGCCTCAAGCTTATCCTCTATGCTTCCTGTAAGCTCATAGGACTGTCTGAAGTCATTAGGCTCCTCGCAAAGCTTTACAACTTCCTCAGCAAGCTTGATTCCGCCTTCTCCGCCCTTTGCCCATACTTCTGAAAGAGCAACATTAACGCCAAGAGCTTTGCACTCGTCCTCAACAAGCTTAAGCTCTGCCTCTGTGTCTGTAGGGAAAGCATTTATAGCTACAACACATGGAAGCTTGTAAACATTCTTTATATTATCTACATGGCGAAGAAGGTTTGGAAGTCCTGCCTTTAATGCCTCGAGATTCTCATTGTTAAGATCAGCCTTTGCAACTCCGCCGTGATGCTTTAATGCACGAACGGTAGCTACGATAACTACTGCTGAAGGTGTAAGTCCTGCCATACGGCACTTGATATCAAGGAACTTCTCAGCTCCGAGATCCGCACCGAAACCTGCCTCTGTAATTGCATAATCGCCGAGCTTCATTGCCATGCGTGTTGCGGTTACTGAGTTGCAGCCGTGTGCGATATTTGCGAAAGGACCGCCATGTACAAGTGCAGGTGTATGCTCTAAGGTCTGTACAAGGTTTGGCTTAAGTGCATCCTTAAGGAGTGCTGCCATAGCTCCTTCAGCCTTAAGATCATGTGCTGTAACCGGCTTTCCTTCATATGTATAGCCTACGATGATGCGTCCGAGTCTTGACTTAAGATCAGAGATATCTGATGCAAGGCAAAGAATAGCCATGACCTCAGATGCTACAGTAATATCAAAGCCGTCCTCTCTCGGTACTCCGTTAGGCTTTCCGCCAAGTCCGTCGATTATATTTCTAAGCTGTCTGTCGTTCATGTCGACAGCTCTTCTCCAGGTTATCTGCTTTGGATCGATGCCGAGAACATTTCCCTGCTGGATATGGTTATCAAGCATAGCTGCAAGAAGGTTGTTAGCTGCGCCGATAGCATGGAAATCTCCTGTGAAATGAAGGTTGATGTCCTCCATAGGAACTACCTGAGCATATCCGCCGCCTGCAGCGCCTCCCTTAACGCCGAATACAGGTCCGAGTGAAGGCTCTCTGAGTGCAACGACTACGTTTTTGCCAAGCTTCTTCATACCGTCGGCAAGACCAACTGTAGTTGTTGTCTTACCTTCTCCTGCAGGAGTAGGGTTGATAGCTGTAACAAGAACAAGCTTTCCATCCTTCTTATCTGCATTGTCGCGAAGCAGTGAATAGTCTATCTTAGCCTTATAGTTTCCGTAAAGCTCGAGGTACTTCTCGTCTATTCCGGCCGCCTCTGCTATTTTGGTTATCTTTAATGGTGTGTTCTCCTGTGCGATCTCAATGTCAGTTTTGTATCCCATTTCTGTACCCTCCATAGTTTAAATATGCCCTATAATAAAATACTATCATGTACAGTCTTTGAGGTCAAAACCTTCCGTCAAAAAAGGATAATGCCCAAACCTGTGATGATGTTCACTGCCTCTCGTTTTGCATGTCTTTCTGCCGTTTTTACCTTCAGGAGCCTATTCATCCTGAAAATCAAGGCTAAAGAGTCATTATAAAACGAAAGGCAGCTTTGTATATCAAATACAAGGCTGCCCAGACGGTCGGCTTTATTATATAGGCCATTACCTGATATCAAAATGCATATGGGCTCTGCATATATGCAGCAGCTTGTATGCCGTCTAGCCTATATCATTTCGCACTGTGTATACTCACATTTTTCCGTCAGCGAAATGACATAATGACTATATCATCTGTATGAATTACTTGCAAGTATAAAAACCAATGTTTTTTTATTGTAATATCCGGGGAATATCAGTGCTTTTGTCTTACATCTATCCTCGGTGTATCCGTTCCGGCACAAATACATATTCCGTATACACTGCCTGCCCCGGCTCTTAATAGAGCTTCCGTGCAGGCCTCCATAGTTGATCCAGTGGTGTATATATCATCTATAAGCAGTACCTTAAGTCCTACTTCATTGTCCGAAGCGGCCTCTATCCGCCTGCTTATTTTTGTCGTTTTATTATCTGCTGTAAAGGAATTCTGAAGATTTAAGAGTCTTTCCTCTGCTGAAAGCTCCTTCTGTGCTTTGGTGTTTTTTATTCGATAAAGAATATCTGTTCTCTGAGGTATGCCTGTGAATTCTGAAATACCGTTTCCTATAAGCTCCGCCTGATTATAGCCTCTTTTTATCAATCTTTCCTTGTGAATAGGAACAGGTACTATAACATCAGGCTTAACCTCCATGATCCATTCATAAAGTCTTTCAACAGCAAGCAGTGACAAGAGTCCGGCATACTCACTTTTTGACTTATATTTAAGTCCTGCCATAATCTCTCTTGCCGCTTCGTCATAGTTTAATATTGCGCGGCTCTGTATGAATAATCTTTCCTTTTTCGCGCAGTCCGTACACAGCTTTTCATCTCCGGCAATATGATCGTTATTTTTTTGATTTAAAGGAAATATTTTTGAAAGCTGCTTTCCGCACTTCTTACAATATGGTTTTGAGATATATGAAAGCTCAGATATGCATTCTCTGCAGACATATGCCGGATACAGCATACGAAGATAGGTTTTTTCACCTTTTTGAAAATGTTGTCGGTTCCTTTTTAGATTTCTGACATTTATACGTCGTTCTATAGGTATAGCATCGCCGCATACAGGGCAGCGCTGCGGAAAAATTATGTCCTTAATTGTTTCCGCGGCATCACCCTTTGTCATGGCAATAAGTGCCTTAAAACTCGGCGGTTTCGATGATTCTGTCCAGAAGTCCTGAGTAGCGTTTGCTTTCATCGGCATTATTCTCCATTTCCTCAAAGACCTGCGGCAGCCCGACCATGACAACACATTTTTTTGCTCTTGTCACCGCAGTATAAAGAAGATTTCTATTCATCAACAAATGAGGTCCTCTGAACATAGGCATTATCACTGCCGGATATTCACTTCCCTGTGACTTATGCACCGTTACGGCATAGGCAAGCTCAAGATTAAGGATCTGCTTATTGTCATATTTGACATGCCTCAGATCATCAAAAACGACTGTGACAGTATCCGCATGTCTGTCTATATCCATAATGCGCCCAATATCTCCGTTAAAAACTCCGGCACCATGCTCCATAGGAAGTCCGGCTTCATCATAACGGACCCATTCAAGATCATAGTCATTTTTTATCTGCATGACCTTATCACCGGATCTGAACAGAACATTTCCAACCTTCTTTTCTGTGAGTCCGTCTTTTGGCGGGTTCAGATACTGCTGCAGTTCGCGATTGAGATTTTCAACACCAAGCACGCCCTTTCTGGTAGCCGTAAGCACCTGGATTTCAAGCGGCTCACAGTCCACATACGATGGGAGCTTGTCTGTTATAAGTGTCCTTATTGATGCTATAGCGCCTTCCGGTCTTTGATTTCTTATAAATAAAAAGTCATTGCTCTTTTTAGCAAGATCAACCGGTTCTCCCTGATTGATCCTGTGCGCATTAGTTACGATATCGGATTTCGCCGCCTGCCTGAATATATGGTCAAGTCTTACTGTTTTAAAGCAGTCCGATCCGATAATATCTCTTAAAACATTTCCCGCACCTACACTCGGAAGCTGATTAGCATCACCTACAAG
This sequence comes from uncultured Lachnospiraceae bacterium, assembly GCA_934438085.1. Classification (GTDB taxonomy): domain Bacteria; phylum Bacillota; class Clostridia; order Lachnospirales; family Lachnospiraceae; genus Avilachnospira. The sequence continues at coordinate 15,828 of CAKSBC010000008.1, read as the reverse complement.
TATAAGTCTGGTTCCCGGCACAACAGCCTTAAGCAGAGCGTTCATCAAAAATATATCAACCATAGACATTTCGTCTATGATAAGCACGTCTGCCTCAAGCGGATCCTTTTCATCCCTTAAAAATCTGCCCTTTCCTTCTGTTGCGCCCGCTCCGCCTGCATTACCGCCTCCTGCGTAAGGTGCTGCTCCTATACCGCCGTCTGTTCCTTCCGGACTTCCGACAGTGCCGGGTGCATTTCCGTTTGTAGGAATTCCGGTATATTCAAGCAGTCTATGTATAGTTTTTGCCTCAACTCCGGTAGCCTCCGTCATACGCTTGGCAGCTCTTCCTGTAGGCGCAGCAAGCATTATACAATCATGATCTTCTGCATAAAATCTGATTATGGAATTGATCGTAGTAGTCTTTCCGGTTCCCGGGCCTCCGGTAACTATCAGCAGTCCGTTTTCGACTGATTCAATAACTGCAGCTCTCTGCAGACCGTCTAATTCAATGCCGGTTTCCGACTCAACCTTCTTAAGTCTTCTCTCGGTATCCTTTCTGTCCTGCTCGCCCTTTATACTCAGTGCCTTAAGTCTTTCCGCAATATCTCTTTCCGTGTAATAATATGCAGAAAGATATACCTGAGACAGCTGATTTCCTTCAGAAGTCTCTTTTGTAATTATAATTATCTTACCTGCCATCTGAAGCTCTATAAGCAGTGGTTCAATATCCCCGGTATCAACGCCCAAAAGCTCTGCAGAAAGTCTCCTTAAGGTATTTTCCGGAAGCCAGGTATGTCCGTCAAGCGCTCCCTGTGAAAGCACATAAAGAAGCCCGCAGCGTATCCTGAACTTATCGTCAGGCGCTATACCCATTTTTATGGCAATGCTGTCCGCGGTACGAAAGCCTATGCCGTCTATGTCCTCGGCAAGGCGGTATGGATTGCTTTTAAGTATCGTGTAGAGTGCCGGGCCGTATTTTTCATATATGCGATTGGCAAGACCGGCACTGATGCCGTACTGCTGCATAAACATGACAGCCTCGCGCATGCCTTTTTTCATTTCGGCCTGCTCAGCTATCAGCATTGCCATAGACTCACTGATACCTTTTACTTCAGCAAGCCTCTCCGGCTCCTCTTCTATTATTCTGAATGTATCTGCTTTGAATTTTTTAACGATGCGCTTTGCAAGCGCAGGGCCGATGCCCTTGATGGCTCCGCCTGCAAGATACCTCTCTATGGCATCCGCACCTTCCGGAGCTATGACTTTAAATGATGCTGCGGAGAACTGTTCTCCGTAGACAGGATGTGATGTGAAGCTGCCCTCGGCTTCGATGGTCTCTCCCGCACTTATGTACGGGAAATAACCTACGATAGTGAATTCTTCACCATCTCCCGAAGCCTCAAGGACTGCATAATAATTATCCTCGTTGTAATATACGATATTCTCTATGTACGCTCTGACACTGCTCAGAATGATTACACCTCTTCTTCGGCACTGTTGGCAAACTCTATAAATCTTCCGGTACCTATTGCTACAGCTGAAAGCGGATCCTCAGCCACCATAGTCGTGATACCTGTCTTTTCTTCAATAAGCTTATCTAATCCGTAAATAAGAGCTCCGCCGCCAGTAAGTATTATTCCGCGCTCATATATATCAGAAGCAAGCTCAGGCGGTGTTCTCTCAAGCACGTTATGTACGGCATTTACTATCTGATTGGCAGAATCTGCAAATGCCTCCATCGTCTCATCCGATGTAACCTGAACAGTCTTAGGAAGTCCGGTTACAAGGTTTCGTCCTCTTACCTCAATAACAAGATTCTCCGGACGCTTATAAACGCAGCCTACTCCGATCTTTATGTCCTCGGCTGTTCTTTCGCCGATAAGCAGATTGTGCTTTTTCCTCATGTAACGGATTATAGCCTCATCAAAGTCATCGCCGGCAACCTTTACTGACTCAGAAACAACCGGGCCTCCGAGAGAAATAACAGCTATATCAGAGGTTCCTCCGCCGATATCAACTACTATATTTCCGTAAGGCTTGGAAATATCTATTCCTGCACCGATTGCAGCAGCAACAGGCTCTTCAATAATAGTAACCTCTCTTGCCCCTGCCTGATAGGTAGCATCCTCAACAGCCTTTTTTTCTACCTCCGTAGCGCCTGACGGGATGCAGACTGCAACTCTTGGCTTTCTGAGTGTTCTTGTTCCTACAGCCTTATCTATAAAATGCTTAAGCATTTTCTCTGTGAGTGTGTAGTCTGAAATAACGCCCTGTCTGAGCGGACGTACAGCCTTTAAGTTGCCCGGGGTACGTCCGAGCATAAGTCTTGCATCCTCTCCGTAAGCAACTATATTGCCGTTATCACGGTCAACTGCAATTACTGACGGCTCTCTTAAAACTACGCCGCGTCCCTTTATATATACTAATATGCTGGCTGTGCCGAGATCAACACCGATGTCATTTGACATAAGTGAAAACAATGCCATATTAACCCCTCCAAATCTTTCTGCCTGATTTCATGTATAGTAATGTCGGACTCCCCGATAGTGAAGAGATCCGAACTCTGATCATCTGTATATTCAGTATCTTTAAGCCTATCACAGAGCATCTGCTTTTTCAAGCAAAGGATCAAACACGGACTTAAGTAAAATAAACAGTCTGTTTAGTGCATTTCCGCCTAAAAGTATTGTCAATACTATCGAAAATAATATCAGCAGTATTACATTTAGCTTAGAATGCGGATTGAACACATTATAAAATCCAAAATACATCATGATATCTCTTATAGGTCTGTGCATAAAGTATATCTGAAGTGTATTTCTGCCGAGTCCTGTAACTATAAGCATGCGTCTGTTAAGCATTGAGCTTATAAATCCAAGTGAAATAATAAATGCGATCACATACCAGACAATATTAAAAAACCATATATAAGGCTGATCCGGAGCTCTGTATCTATTATAGCTTGTGCCAAATACCACAAGATTCCATCGCAGAAGGAAGTCATAGGTAAACAGGAATATTATCAGTACAAGGACTGCCGCAATAAGCTGTACAGGTCTTCTGTAAATGCTTAAAAGAAATCTGTCCAAAAGCGTTTTCGTTCCGTAATAGCCCATGTAAAAAAACGGCAGGAAGCTTACAGCTCTGTCAAGGCAAAGAAAGCTTCCGGTTAAGAAAATGTACTTTCCAAAGCTTGCAAACAGTATCATTGCAATGATTACTCCGAGCTGCGCTTTTGGGCTGTCTATATTGTGGAAAAGCGGAAGCGTAAGGTAATAATAAGCCATACACAGAAGATACCAGGGAGCTCCGCTCTCTCTGAAGAAATTCGGTACCGGTGTAGTTATTCCATAGGCCAAAGCCTCTGTTATCCACAAAATACATTCATAGACAACAAAAAGCCACAGCATCTGTATGACCTTACCCCATCTGTATTTTCCATTTTTGTAAATGCTCTTTGCATAATAGCCCGATACCATTACAAAGCACGGCATATGGAAAACATAGATGGCATAAGTGATGCCTGTGACTAATCTGGTTTGAAATACGGGGAGAAGAAAATGACCGATAACCACAAGCATTATCAAAAATCCTCGTACGTTATCGAATCTGTCATCTCTTTGCAGCTTTCCTCTATAGGTATGCTGCGGGATGTATAGTCTTTTTCTGCTGACCGGACTCATAAGGCTCTTTCAGCTCTCTCCCTTTTATAGTTAAGTGACCGCATCAGTCTATAAATCTGTGTCGTATATCCTCATGCAGCTTCTTTGCAAGTTCAGCCGAATGTTCCTCTGAGTCACCATTGACCCCTGCATATATCTTAAGCTTCGGCTCTGTTCCTGACGGCCTTGCACACACCCAGGAATTTTTATCGAGCTCAAAATACATGACATTTGACTTCGGAAGTCTGGTAGGAATTACACTGCCGTCAGAAAGCACAGTTATAGTTCCATTCTCATAATCACGTATTTTCAGCACTTTGTAATCAGAAAGCATCTCAGGCTTTGAGTTCCTGAATGCTTCCATTATAGCCTTTATCTTTGCTGTTCCTTCAAGACCCTTAAGCTCTATAGTATCTATACTTTCAGCATAATATCCGTAATGCTCATACATTTCCTGCATTACGTCCCAAAGTGTCTTTCCCTGCTGCTTATAATAGCAGGCAGCTTCACAAAGCATTGCCACTGCAGCTACAGCATCCTTATCTCTTGCATAGGTGCCTGTCAGGCAGCCATAGCTTTCTTCCATGCCGAACTCAAAGTGTCCGTGTCCCGCCTTTTCAGACTCGAGGATCTCTCTGCCTATCCACTTAAAGCCGGTAAGCACTTCCTTAAGCTCGCAGTCATATTCCTTTGCAACAGCCTTCATCATATCTGTAGAAACTATAGATTCTACTACATAACTGTCATCCTTCAGCTCGCCTCGTTTTTTCTTCTGCGAAAGAAGATATTCACATATAAGAGTTCCTGACATGTTGCCTGTAAACGGCATATACTTTCCCGTTTTACTGTCCTTTGCATAAACTCCGAGTCTGTCCGCATCCGGATCGGTTGCAAGCACAAGCTCTGCTCCCTTTTCCTCAGCAAGCTTAAGTGCAAGCTCAAAAGCCGCCTTTGATTCAGGGTTAGGATAATTTACCGTAGGAAATGCTCCGTCAGGTTCTGCCTGCTCCGGTACTTCGTAAACATGTGTAAAGCCAAGCTCCTTAAGTATGCGCATGACCGGCTTATGTCCTGTTCCGTGCAGCGGGGTATACACGATGCCGATTTCATCCTGCATTTTTTCAATTGCAGCTTTATCAATAATTGTAGATTTTACGCATTCAATATAAGTATCATCGATCTCACTGCCTATAGTAATGTAAAGGCCAGCTGCCTCGGCAGCCTCCTTATCCATGGTTTTGCAGCTTGAAAGATCAGATATGCTTAAAACAGCCTCAGTAACAGCCTTATCGTGAGGCGGTGTAAACTGTGCGCCGTCCTCCCAGTACACCTTATATCCGTTATATTCCGAAGGATTGTGGCTTGCCGTTATATTAATGCCGGCAATACATCCAAGCTTTCTTACAGCGAAGGAAAGCTCCGGAGTCGGTCTTAAGGATTCGAATCTGTAAGCCTTTATTCCGTTTGCAGCAAGAGTACGCGCTGTTTCATCTGAAAACTCAGGTGACATATGTCTTGAATCATAAGCTATAACGACACCCTTATTTGCCATTCCGAGACGGTTGATGTAATCGCAAAGTCCCTGTGTTGCACGTCTTATAACGTATTTATTCATACGATTCGTTCCGGCTCCGATGATACCTCTTAATCCTGCTGTTCCGAACTCGAGATCAACAGCAAACCTCTCCATTATTTCCTTATCATCGTCATTTATCGCTCTGAGCTCTGCCTTTGTTTCTTCATCGAAATAAGGGTCACCAAGCCAGCTCTCATATATACTTTTATAATCTCTCATTTTTATCACCTTAATTTAAGATCCGGTAAATACATTTATGCCGATCTTTACTTAAATCGGCGTTAATAAAAATCTGTTCGCGGACACGCTAAAGTATATCATATACATAAGAATAGAACCATATTTTTGAACCGTCGTTACGATCGGCATCAAAGAATATTTAAGGCCTTTTCCTTGAGGAAGCTTTTGTCATTATACTGAGGCTTTCTGTGAACGAGATCCAAAAGCTTTTTCAGCATTTCTCCAAGCTCCGGTCCAGGCTTTACTCCGCAGCTGATAAGGTCGCTTCCGTTTACTGCAAGCTCCTTAAGATATATAGGTTCATCGGTTTTCATTATATCCTCATAAAGAGCGATAACATTTTCCAGTTTCTCATTCCTGCAGCGCTCCTTATAGAGCTTCGTCCTGCATGACACTGCTTTAAGTCTGAGAAGACAATAAAAAAGCTTCGGAGGCACATCTGTCATCTGTGTTTTGAGCTCATATCTGTCATCTGAAAGCGGTACATATAAAAGCCTTATAAGAAGCTCCGTATTATGCAGCGTGTCATTATCCGGCTTGAGACCCTTTATCATTTTTTTGACATGCTCCGTTTTCATACCTTCTGTAAGCATTGCAAATCTTGCAAATCGAAGCTCGTATGAAGATGTTTTTTCATAATCAAAGGCATCATCAAGCGCTCTTCGTTCTTCGGTGCTTAAGTATCTGCAATGTCTTTCAGTCGTATCCTTTGCAGTAATAAGCTCTTTAAGTCCGTATATATTTATCTCATCAAAATGCTCAGATATGTAAGGTGCGAGTCCAAGCTCAAAAATATCAAATATTCGTTCTATATGTGCTGAGCAGATAAGCTTTGTTATCTCTGTGAGTATACGTTCCTTTGACACTGCCTGAAGGTTTATTGCATGTCTTTTTACTGCATTTGCAGTATGCTCTTCTATCCTGAAATCAAGCTGTGCTGCAAATCTTACTGCTCTTAATATTCTCAGTGCATCCTCGTCAAATCTCTCATCAGCATCTCCGACACATCTGATGATTCCCGCTTTAAGATCTTCACAGCCTCCGAACAGATCCAATATGCCCGTTCTTTCGTTATAGGCCATTGCGTTTATGGTAAAATCTCTGCGCCTTAAGTCTTCTCTTACCGATGAGGTAAAGCTGACGCTGTCAGGATGTCTGTTATCTCTGTATTCTCCGTCAATCCTGTAAGTAGTCACCTCATAGGATTCGCTTCCGAACATCACCGTGACCGTTCCGTGTTCAATGCCTGTATCAACAGTTCTCCTGAAGCAGGATTTTATTTCATGAGGAAGTGCGGATGTGGTTATATCCCAGTCTCCCGGCGTCCTTCCTATCAGTGTATCTCTGACACAGCCTCCTACGGCATAGGCCTCAAATCCCTTATCCTCCAATGTCTTTATGATAAAGCCGACATTGTCCGGTATATCTATATGTATTTTTGATAAAGTATTTTCCGGCATTTTACTTTCCTCGCTGCTTCACCTACCCCGCTTCGCGTAATCTGCTTCGCGTAAAAGACGGAACTTAAGGCACTAAGGCAGTTCTCAGTGCGGCAGTTCCGTCTTTTGTAGTTAATATTTTAATCAAAGCTCTGCTGTTTTAAGCTTTATTAATATGCTCTGCCCCAATATACCATCTTTGTTGCAGGCTTTCCGCAGTATATGCACTTGTCATCTATGCATTCCTGTTCAAACGGGATACATCTTGAAGATGCTCCTGTCTTATCCTTTATTTTCTCCTCGCACTTTTTGGAACCGCACCACATTGCCTTTACGAAGCCTGTCTTCTTGTCAAGGATGTCTTCCATCTCGTCGATGGATGTAGCTGTAAATGTATGGTTCTCAAGATGCTGCTTTGCCTTCTCATACATATCGTGCTGGATAGTCTCAAGGAGTTCTCCTGCTCTCTTTGCAAGATCTGTGAGTGCAACAGTCTCCTTCTCATGAGTATCACGTCTTACAAGCACAGCCTGTCCGTTCTCGATGTCTCTAGGTCCTATCTCAACTCTGAGCGGTATTCCTCTAATTTCGCAGTCAGCAAACTTAAATCCAGGGTTCTTGTCTCTTGCATCAGTCTTTACTCTGAAGCCTGCTGCCTTAAGCTCCTTCTCAAGCTCATAGGCCTTATCAAGAACTCCTTCCTTCTTCTGCATTACAGGGCAGATCATGATCTGTGTCGGAGCGATATGCGGCGGAAGCTTAAGTCCCTCATTATCGCCGTGTACCATGATGATAGCACCGATGACACGTGTGCTCATGCCCCATGATGTCTGATGTACATACTGAAGCTTATTATCCTTATCTGTGTACTGAATGCCGAACGCTCTGGCAAATCCGTCACCAAAGTCATGAGATGTAGCGGACTGAAGAGCCTGTCCGTCGTGCATAAGCGCCTCTATTGTATAAGTAGCCTCTGCTCCGGCAAACTTCTCCTTCTCTGTCTTCTGGCCCTTGATAACAGGTATAGCAAGATCCTTCTCGACAAAGTCGGCATAGACATTAAGCATCTGCTCTGTTCTTTCTCTTGATTCCTCAGCAGTAGCATGCGCTGTATGTCCTTCCTGCCACCAGAACTCTCTTGATCTTAAGAAAGGTCTTGTAGTTTTCTCCCAACGAACTACAGAACACCACTGGTTAAGAAGCTTTGGCAGATCTCTGTAAGAATGAACCTTTCTTGCATAGTATTCGCAGAAAAGTGTCTCTGATGTAGGTCTTACACATATTCTTTCCTGAAGCTTGTCATAGCCTCCGTGTGTTACCCATGCTACCTCAGGTGCGAAGCCTTCTACATGGTCTGACTCCTTCTGAAGCAGGCTTTCAGGAATAAATATAGGCATAGCGCAGTTTTCAACGCCTGTTTCCTTAAAACGTCTGTCGAGATTTTCCTTTATAGCATCCCAAATAGCAAAGCCTGCAGGCTCAAGGATCATACATCCCTTTACTGATGAATAATCACAAAGCTCTGCCTTTTTTACTACGTCCGTATACCACTGAGCAAAATCCACATCCATGGATGTTATCTCTTCTACCAGCTTTTTCTCATTATCTGCTGCCATTTATCCTTCTCACTTTCTGTTACAGTTTTGTCTTTAACAATTATCCCGCATAGCAGGTCATTTCATATTAATATATATACATTGCATTTACAGTTCCTAATCTATCAGCATAAAGGTACTGTTTAAATATCAAAATGCTTATAAATCGATACAATGCACACAGCTTATAATAATATACATATTTTAAGCAGTATTTGCAAGTCGGGAAGCGGCGCATTTACAGCCATATATTCAGTTTCACATCCTACTGTTATAAATGCTTACTGTTAATGCTTCCGTATCTTTTTATATCTTATTTTTGCTTTTCCGAAAGGCCTTCCAAAAATAGCGGCAGCATTTTTTCCGCGTACTGACATATAGAATAATTGCCGTCTGATATGCACCAGTCATACATTATCGCACGTTCATACACGGCATACGCCTTTGTAATATCGTTAACAGAAAGACTTTCCTTGAAAATCCCCTGCTCTTTGCCTTCTATGGCAAGCTGTCTGAGCAGCTTATAATATGTTCTGTCCTGATCAAGCAGATACCTTTCTCCTTTACCTATCAGATGTGATGCAAAAAGCTGCGATAAAAGCGAGACCGATACAGTATTTTCTATCATAAGAAAAAGCTTGTGGTTCATAAACAGAAGCTTGCTTATCGGATCCAATGACGGATCCATGGTTTCTTCAAGCTCTTCATATTTCTTATCGAAAAGATATGAAAGCGAGCCTAACAGATCATCCTTTGATCCGAAATAATGATAAAAGGTTCCCTTTGAGGTCTGAGAAAGCTCAACTATATCATCTATTGTAGTCTTGTCATAGCCGTACTGGTAAAACAGCTTCCACGCAGCAGAAACAATACGGCTTTTTGTCTGATTGGCAACCTTCTTCATATAATCTGTTCCTTTCTTAAAATATCTCTTAGTTCTTATATATTAATTACAATATCAATTACATTCTAAATTACAGTTTTAATTCTAGTCTTAATTACAGTTTTAATTCCAGCTTTAAATACATTTTTATATGATAATGTTTTTCAATATGATTCTAATTCTTTAAATCCATGCTTTATGTAAATAAATCAAGCTTTATGAGTAATATTTTTATTTCAAATATTACTTTAGACTATAGTCTATTGGTAAAATCCTTATTTTGCAATACTTTTACACGGTTTATCCTATATTATTTCAATAATTATTCCAGGTTACAGTCGATATTTCTTTTAATTCTTTATAATGCTAAAATGACAAAATGTGCCGCTCAGACGGCATTTGACATCACTTTGAAGGGAGATCTCATTATGTTTAATTCTGAGATAATCGTTTTTTTAGGCTATTTTATAATCCTATTCTTCTTCGGACTTATCTTCTACTTTAACGGGGAGAACAAAAACCAGGAGGATTATTTCCTCGGCGGTCGTTCCATGGGTCCTTGGGTAACTGCAATGTCAGCTCAGGCATCAGATATGTCTGCATGGCTCCTTATGGGTCTTCCGGGTTCTATATTGGCATTCGGCTTCGGACAGATCTGGATCGGGATCGGTCTTGCCTTAGGTACAGCAGCAAACTGGATATTTTGTGCAAAAAGACTCAGAAAGTTCAGTAAGGCAGCAAATGATGCTATCACGCTTCCTCAGTACCTGACAAACCGTTTTGCATCAGAGCACAAGACTCTTCAGGTTATATGTGCCGTTATTTTCCTTGTTGCATTTACAGTCTATGTAGCATCTGCCTTTGTTGCAGGAACCTCAGTATTTACAATGCTGTTCCCTGCAATCACAGAAAGAACGGCAATGATCATTTTTGCACTTATAATCATAGGCTACACCTTCTTAGGAGGCTTCAAGGCAGTATGCTGGACAGATTTCTTCCAGGGAATTCTTATGCTTCTTGCGCTCCTTGCAGTGCCGATCATAGTTGCAGCAACCTGTGATTTAGATACCTCTGTACTTCAGACAGTGTATCAGTACACAGATGCAAGCGGAGCTATCGTAACCTGTGATTTCGGATCAGGCCTCTTCGATGCTTCATGGAAGGATATCATTTCCGGACTTGCATGGGGACTCGGATATTTCGGTATGCCTCACGTTATCGTACGTTTCATGTCAATTGAAAAGCCTGACATGATCAATAAATCAGCAACTGTTGCAATCATATGGGTCGTTCTTGCATTAGGCGCAACATGTGTTCTTGCTTATCTTGCAAGAATGATAGTCGGAGAAGAGCTTCTTACCACAGGTACACAGAAGATGGTATTCATCGTTATGTCTCGTAAGTTCTTCCCTCCTGCAATAGCCGGACTTCTGCTCGCTGCTATAATGGCTGCATCAGTATCAACTGCAGATTCACAGCTTTTAGTTGCATCAAGCTCATTTACCTCTGATATATATCAGCCTATCTTCCGTAAGGATGCCGGTGAAAAGGAGGTTTTAAATGTAGGTCGTGCCGCAGTTGTGATAATCGCAATTATTGCATATATCATAGCTTCCTCAAAGGGTTCAGGCGCTCAGGCTATCATGAATCTTGTTGAAAATGCCTGGGGCATATTCGGAGCCTCCTTTGGTCCTGTAGTTATCCTTTCTCTTTTCTGGAGACGCTTTAACTACACAGGTGCATGCGCAGGCGTTATTGTGGGTGCCGCTGCCGATATACTCTGGCTCATATGCTTCTCAGGAACCGGTATATATGAACTCCTTCCGGGCTTCATCTCAGGCTGCCTCGCTGCAGTTATCGCAACACTTATCACTCCTGCTCCTTCAAAGACAGTAACTGATATCTTTGATAAGGCAGCAGCTTCAGATTATGCAGAGTAAAAAAGAAGCAGCATTAATTAAGAACATTCAGTTCTAAATATCTCATAAGCTCAGCTTCGAATTAACTAATATAAGTAAATATAGCTTCAACATAAAAAGCACGGTGCAAGGCCCCCCGCTGGTAAGACAGTAAAACTCAAAATTCTTGGAACAGGCATGATCTCGGTCATGCCTGTTTCGCTTTTGGGCAGACAAGGCGGCGATTGCCGCCGATTTCCATTTGGGAAATGGCGCTTGCTAACATAGGAAACGGAGAATAGCAAGCACAGCAAGTGTAGATACACTTGCGAAATCCGGCGTGTGGCGACCGGGATTTCCTTGCAGAATAGCAAGCAAATCCGGTGAGTACCCACACCGGAGCTTACCATTCTGGCAAGCAATGCACAGCGGTACCCACTTCTCATTACCTGCCAACTGCGAAACGCACTTGGCAAGCAATGCTCGTGTTTATACACCCGTGCAATCTTGTTGGGGAAATGCCCCAAACCCCTGAACGATTTCAGAGAAATCGGCTGCGCTCCTGCGGAGCTGATTTTGCTTTTTCAAAAGCTCTACGTATCCACCGTTAAGTATATCTACTTTTGATATACGCATTTTGCAATTTTTTAAATGTCGATGCTTTTATTAGGTACAAATCGCCACGGCTACGTGTCATAGCAACGTACAATTTGTTCAGTGTAGAAATAGATATCTTCTTGGTCGAGAATTTATCTTCAGCGAGTTTCTCGAAATCTTTCGTTAGAATTATGCAAGCGCAATCCACGGTATCCCCCCCTTGGCGTATGACCAATTTAAAGCTGAAAATGAATACCTTGTAGCTTCACTATAAACCAGTTTGGTAATAAGATCATTGCTCAACACCTCGTCGGCAATATCATCGGCCCATATTACTTGTCCTATATGATCACCGGCAGACGTAATATCAATCTCCAGTTTATTACTTACATAATTGCATACATCCACAGAACATCGCCTGGACTTTGACAAAGTGGTCGTATCTACATCAAACCCATACCTCAATACACCTTCTACAAATTCGGCGTATGATACATCGCCTTTTGAGGTTTTAAATGGTTTGCCTGTGTTGTTTTGGGCAGAAACAGAGTGCTGATAAAAATCACCAACAAGCAGAATGTCATTTAAATGCTTTGCAAGTTTCATAATTAGTTCATAGTCAAATTCTCTGAAATCTTGAAACTCATCAATCAAAACTGAATCGTAGAACATATTTAATCGTGCTGCCGCTCGCTTGATGAGAGAATCTGGTCCTTCTTTGACTTGAAGCGCAAGCTCTGACAAAGTGGCACAATAGTATTGGTGTTTCTTTGTCACGTAATGAGCGAGTTTATCCTTTTTCCTATATAGAGGATTAGCTACCATCTCGCCGTTGGCATTCTTTATTCTCTGTAGCGGAGGATCGGTTAAACAAATACCTCTACTCGTAAAAGGAGTCATAGAAAAATGATTAGCGATACTTGGTTCATACGGAAGAACTAAATTGTGGTACACGAACGCATCAAAGGTCATTATTGTCGTCAATTCTGGCACGCATCCATGTGCATCACATAATTCTTTTTGAATGTTGTGAATGTTTTCATGAGTATATGCAAGTATTAAGTTTTTCTTAGCCGGGTCTATCTTATGGCAGATATGATAGGTCTTTCCCGCACCAGCAACGGCAAGAATTACTTTCTTAGCCATCCAAATGCATCCTTTATGTACTGGGGCACTTCAAATTCCACTCCAGAGACAAGCATCTTATATGCTGTCTCCACTTTGTTGTTTAACATTTTCCCAAGAACTTGACCGTAATCTTTTTTATGGAATAAATAATCAGCTCCTGCCTGAACTTCTATCATCACATCAAGTGCCGCTTTATTCAAATTATACAGACACGCTTCCCATGTCCAATCATCTGTTGTCGCGCCCAAAAAGATGTGCTGCAATGTAGTGGTTTCATTAAATGTTATTGCTTCGTCTATTCTGTTCTGTTTACCATCATTGTGCGTAATTACGGATATTTTCTTGTTTGTCTTTTTGGCGATCTCAAGATAATTTTTATAAGAAATACCATTACAAGAGATCACTGATATACCGTCTTCTTCGATTGTTTTACCAGTAATCTGTTTGTAAAAATACGGCAGCAGCAAAAATTCGGTAGCGCCCTCCACAAGAAAAACCTTGTTTGAAAGTAACAACTGAAGAAAAGCATTATCATCAGCCTTGACAAAGAACTCTGCCACGGCTTTATCTACTCCAGAAAGAGATTTAACTTCGTTTTCTGTTATCCAAAGAACATTGTTAAGATTTAGATGGCTGGCGATCATATTGTTGTGTGTAGCAACAATAATCTGTGAATCTTTTTGTTTTATAGAAATCTCATGGAGCATTTTGCGAAGTGTAGTGAAGCTCAGGTGATTTTCTGGCTCTTCCATCAAAATAACATCTAATCCATTAGCTTTCTCTAAGGCGATTTCCGTCTTGATTAGGCTTTCCATGCCACTACCACGATTTTCAAGAGCAATCGCTCCCTCGTAAACGGAAAGTATGGCTTCAAATACAACTTTTTTCGTATCAACGCCGAACTTGCGATTATCACCCAATTCAGGAAGTTCTGCAGCGTCGAATGCTTCAACTAACTTCGTGCGAAAATCATTTTTCGCCTTGGCTCTTGTTGCCTCATCATATCTACTTGTAAATAATGTTCTATTGTAAGAATTGAAAGATGGAGTTGAGGCATTGTTCGTTGTATCTATGGCGATGAACTGAAGCGGTCTCCGAATTGTCTGATATGGATTGTTTGCAAATGTCATCCATGTAAGTGCGTAATATTCATACGGAATTTTCTTCTCCAATATGGATTGCTCCATACCTGCTCCCAATAATTCATCGTACCTACACTCAAATCGGATACCGAATTTTTCAGCTTGTTTTTTTAATGTTCCGTATACTTCTCCATAGAAGTAATCAGCGTTTTTAGTTTTAGGGTCAAGCACGAGTTCTACTTCTATCAAGATACGAGGCAGGGTTTTAACGCTTGGATTGGCTTCAAATGCTTCAACCATTTGGGCATTGAATAAATCTCTCAACACAGATTTGTCAGCAAGACGATATTGCTGGTTTAATACCGTTTTGATAGCGTCCAGTATAGTGCTTTTCCCTGCCTCGTTCTCGCCAACAAGAATATTCATGTGTTCATTAAATTCTACATTCAAGGTTTGAAACTTCTTAAAACCTTCAATATGCAAAGATTTAATATAATTCACTCAATCACCGCCTCAAAAGAGCTACTTATTGTCTGTAGATTTATTGTATTCAATATTATATCCTATAATAAGGAGGATTGTAAGTATGGATATTGTAAGAGTTTTTGGAACAAATGTGAAGCGCTATCGACAGGCATTAGGCATATCACAAGAAGCCTTTGCCGAGAAGTGCGGGCTTCATAGAACATATATCAGTGCTATCGAATGCTATCGCAGAAGTATATCTCTTGAAAATATTCAGCGCATTGCCGATGCACTTGAAATTGAAACGTATAAATTGTTTTTGGAGAATAACCATGAGTAAGAATATTAAAAAACTATCAAAAGACAAAATCAAGCAGTCGAATAAGTCTGAATATTCCATTGATTATAAGCCTGGGAAATATCACTCAGCTTTTTTAAATGCCGTTAACAAAGATGCCCGTTCCAGTCGGCCTGAAACAGTCGGCAAGTTAGCAACTGAAATTTTCCCGGATTATATTGATAATGCAGCAAACCCTACTCCCGAAAGTTGGAAGAAACATTATCAAGATACCCATTCCGAAGAATACAATGATGGCCTTACAAAATTCAAAGAGCAATTTAAAAAAGAAAAACAGGCAATTAATGACATCACGGATGATGATTTACAGGCTTATTATGATGACTTAATGTTTAACAAAACATTCACGGGGCTTTATGCGCAAGATGAAATATTAAGAGATATCGCTGCGGATAAAAAAGCTAAATTTAGGAAACCTACCGCTACTGAAGAGGGACAAGGTATAGACGGGTATATTGATGATGTCCCGTATTCCGTCAAATCGGAAACCTATAAAGATTCCGCTGCGAAAAACAATGAGACAATCAATGCGATAATGGTTTACTATAAAGACAATAAAAAGGACAAAACCATCGATTATTATATCGAGGAGGAAGAAGAATGAAGTACACACTCAAAAACGATCTCATTGAAGATTTTAACGATAGCGAATCTTTCAGCTTTCCTAAATACACTTCTCAGTTGATCAACTGGGCAAATCAGAATGCGCAGGGTACCCGTCCTGTTGTGGTCGGTCAAATGTCTGAATTATTCCCAGAGTTTATGGCGTCCGGCGAAGAAATCACTATTGAGAACTGGCGCAACTGGTATGTTGAAAGATATCCCGATGCTTTTGCTAAAGCAACGGATAAGATTTATGCACAGGTGCAGAATCTCCGTGATGCTATTCCGCTTATTGATCGTGAAATGGTTAAACATTGGGT
>CAKSBC010000007.1 GCA_934438085.1 uncultured Lachnospiraceae bacterium | reverse complement strand
CCGGATAACTGAGAGGCAGAAAGCCGGAAAAGCCCGGAGTATCAAGGGAAAACAGCTCAAAAACTCACGCAATACGGTCTTAAGAAGGCTCGTAAGGCTCCACAGTTCTCAAAGAGATAATTATATATCGAAAGATTTCAAAACCTCGGATTTCAATATCCGGGGTTTTTTATTGCCTTGACAAGTAACCGTTCGGTAACTATACTAAAGGTAACCGAACGGTTACTTTTTGTTAGGAGATGCATGATGGCAGATGGTACTAAGGAACGAATTTTAGAAAGTGCGCTTGAGCTGTTTGCGCAGAATGGATATCTGGGCACATCGATGAGTGATATCGCGAAGCAGCTGGGATTTACAAAAGCGGCGTTATATAAGCATTACGCCGGCAAGCAGGAGATATTGGATCAGATCGTAGAACGGATGAACCGGATGGACTACGAGCGCGCCGAAGAGTATGAGATGCCTGAAACAGAGCCGGACGGTTTCGCGGAAGCATATATGCATACACCAATCGAGAAGATCCGGACATACAGCATGGCGCAGTTTGATCACTGGACGAAGGAAACATTCTCCGCAAATTTCCGTAAGATGCTGACGCTGGAGCAGTATCGTGATCCGAAGCTTGCACAGCTCCATCACGATTATCTCGCGGGCGGCCCGCTTGAGTACATGGCAGCGATTTTCCGCAAGTTGTCGGATTCAGATGAGGATGCTATGCAGCTGGCGCTGGATTTTTACGGGCCGATGTATCTGCTCTACAGTGTCTACGACGGCGCAGAAGATAAGGCATCGATTGCACCGCTTCTGGATGCACATATCAGACGTTTCATTTCGATAGTTGAGTTTGATTACAGAAAGAAGGCAAGAACAACATGAAAGAAAAGAATATAATCATTCGTCCAGAAACAAAAGACGATTACAGAGCTGTAGAAAATCTGACGCGTGAAGCGTTCTGGAATGTTTATCAGCCCGGCTGCATGGAGCACTATGTGCTGCACTGCTTACGAGATGATCCGGCATTTGTGCCGGAGCTGGACTTCGTGATGGAACTGAACGGTGAACTGATTGGGCAGGTCATCTATGTGCGGTCGGAGATCGAGTGCGATGACGGAAGAAAAGTGCCGATTATGACCTTCGGCCCGATCGGCATCGCGCCCGCATACAAGCGGAAGGGCTACGGGAAGAAGCTGCTCGATTATTCCATGGAAAAAGCGAAGGAAATGGGCGCAGGGGCACTGGCCATTACCGGCAATATTGATTTTTATGGGAAGTCCGGCTTCGTCCCGGCCAGAACCAGGGGCGTTCGCTATGCTGACGACCCGGAGGCAGATTACTTCCTCATCAAGGAGCTGACATCCGGATTTATGGATGGCATCTCCGGCACTTACAAAGACCCAGAGGGATATTTCGTCTGCGAGAAAGACCCAGAGGGGTTTGAAAAGTTTGAAGCTACTTTTCCAGAAAAAGTAAAGCAGAAACTGCCGGGACAGTTGTTTTGAGCGGGAGGAATGACGAATGAACTATATTCGAATTACAAAAGAAAATATTGACAAAGAACATATCTGCTGTGCTATGTCAGGAAAGCAGAGTCTGGCAAAAAAAGAGTGGCTGAGGCAGCGCTTTGATGATGGACTTGTCTTCTATCGCAGCGAAGAACGCGGCAAATGCTTTATCGAATATATCCCGGCTGAAAATGCCTGGGTGCCTGTTGCAGCAGACGGTTATCTTTACATTAATTGCCTATGGGTATCCGGCTCCATGAAAGGACACGGATACTCTAATGATCTGCTGGAGGCATGCATCAGTGATGCTAAGGAGCAGGGGAAGAAAGGTATTTGTATTCTGTGTGCAGAGGGCAGGAAGAGGGAATTCCTCGCTGACCCAAAATTCCTTACTTACAAGGGATTCCGTGTGGCAGACATATCCGACTGCGGAATCAATCTCATGTATCTTCCAATTGAATCGGGTGCGCAGCCGCCGCATTTTAAGGAATGTGCTAAGCATCCGGTGATTGAAGAAGCGGGTTTTGTCATCTATTACACTGACCAGTGCCCATATACCTATTATTGGGTGCCAAGGGTACAGGAAGCGGCGAAGGAACATGGTATCCCGTTCAAGGTTATCCATATCACTGACAAAGAATCAGCACAGAATGTACCTGCGCCTGTCACAACCTATGCTCTGTTTCATGATGGTAAGTTTCTGACACAGAGTATTCAGTCAGATAAGAAATTCCTTGCGCTGGCAGGCTTGTGATGAATCCGATTTGATGCCTCGTTGAAAAAACAGCGGGGCATTAAAAAAACGATTTTTCTGAAATTTTCAACTCTTACAATTTCAAATTGGCTTGTTTTTCTAAATTTCTATATCTCAGATTTCTCATCCTGAGTTTCACGTAAAAACTATGATCTTTACATAGATTTCCGACTGTTCTTAACTTAAATATCGCAGTCTAACATTAAAAGAGTTACAATACAGAAAACGAGTTAAGATTGTGAGAGAAGATACAGATGAACGTGTTAAAAGATGAGTATTTGATTTCTGATGCGCCGCTGAAAGCGCTGACTGTTTTTGCAATGCCGATGATTCTCGGCAGCTTTTTTCAGCAGGTATACAATATGGCTGACTCCATTATCGTCGGTCAGTTTGTAGGTTCCTCCGCATTGGCAGCGGTTGGTGCCTGTGCAGCACTGACTAATGTTTTCATTTGCGTGGCACTGGGAGCCGGCGTTGGTGCAGGTGTGCTTGTGAGCCGCTATTTCGGTGCAAAAGAGTATGGCAAAATGAAAACTATTGTATCTACATCATTGATCAGCTTTTTGCTTCTGAGCATTATCCTTGGTATCTTTGGATTTTGTTTTTCCCATGCAATGATTTGCGGATTACAGACTCCTGTCGATATTATTGATGAGGCAGTGCTTTACCTGCGGGTCTATTTTGTAGGCTTTCCGTTTTTGTTCATGTACAATATTCTCTCTACCATGTTCAATTCCATAGGTGAATCAAAAATTCCGCTGGGGCTGCTGATTTTCTCATCAATCCTGAATATTGTGATGGATCTTTGGATGGTAGCCGGTCTGGGGCTTGGTGTGTTCGGTGCGGCACTTGCAACTTTGATTGCACAGGGAATTTCGGCTGTGTTTTCACTTTTGATTTTCTTTTATCGAATGCGGCGGTATAGGAGTATCTTTGTCTGGTTTGACAGACAGGAGCTGCGCTCGATGCTTTTGATTGCTGTGCCATCGGTTCTTCAGCAGTCTACCGTATCCATCGGTATGATGATCGTACAGGCGGTGGTAAATCCTTTTGGCACACAGGCACTCGCCGGGTATGCAGCAACAATGAGGGTGGAGAATGTTTTTTCCCTGATCTTTGTATCCATCGGTAATGCGGTTTCGCCGTATGTTTCTCAGAACCTTGGCGCAAACAAAATCCAACGCATCAAAAAAGGGTACCACGCAGCATTGGTGTTGGATGTGTGTTTTGCAGCTCTTGCTTTCCTTGTCATTGAAACGCTGCACACTCAGATTGCCTCGCTGTTCCTTGGAAAAGACGGAACTGCCCTGGCCTATCAGGTGTCTGGAAATTATATGAGATGGATCGGTTACTTCTTTATATTTATGGGAATTAAAATGGCGACCGATGGAGTTCTTCGCGGACTCGGAATCATGCGGCCGTTCCTCATTGCCAACATGGTAAACCTTGCGATTCGCTTGACAGTGGCATTGATCTGTGCACCGCGTTTTGGCATTGATTTTGTTTGGCTTGCTGTACCGGCTGGTTGGCTTGCTAACTTTTTGGTTTCCTATACAGCACTCAGAAAATCCTGGCCAACTGATACAGTGGAGCTATCTCGATAAATTTTAATGTATTTGAAGCAGTAAAAAACAATGTTACCACCCGTCAGGCGGCAGAGCTGTACGGCATCAGTGTCAACTGTCATGGCATGGCAGTCTGCCTATTTCACAATACAAAAATTCAAAACTGCGGGTGGGATGTCCGGTAATCTATCTTGCTCACTGACTAAGTTTTTATGACTAAGTTGGTAATTTGCTTTTTTCCAGATGTACCTGAAGCCAGTTGCTGGTGAGGAAAATTTAGGATTTTATAGCACTTGTGTAAAATATTCTTCGGAAGGTTGGTGACAAATTGTAAACAAAATAGCGACAAAAAACCATAAAACTAAAATTAGTTTCCAAATTATTGATATTTTATATGAAAGAGCGTATAATATAAGTGCAAGAACAGGAGGCGATTATATGCTGGATGTAAATATGATAATTGCAAACAACATTCAGGCTGAACTGAAAAAAGAAAACAAAAAGCAAGTTGATCTGGCAGAAGGAATTGGAGTCTCCAAGCAGACAATGAGCAAAATCATGAATGGTGCAAGAGCAATCAACGCGATTGAACTTCATAAGATTTCTGAATACCTTCATGTGTCGATGGATTCTCTGATGAAGATGCCGGAAAAGCCGATGGACACGAATGTGATCCATGCGTTTATGGGGCGTGTTAAAACTGAGGAAGCAAGAAAGGGAATCCAGCTTGCGGATGAACTGTCTGATATGATTCTGTTCCATACTAGGGTGTGCGAGAATGGCAAAAAGATGGAGCAGCCATGGGAGGATAAGTGATGAACAATGTTCTGGAAGATAGCCTCTTTGTAAGCCAAAACAAGAAATTTGATGAAATTCAATCTGTTGTCAGGCAGTTTTCGGCAGAGTATGCCGGCAATTCCATAATCAAAGATAATATCTTTGCTGTCATACAGAACTATGCAAGAAAGAAAGAAATTGCACTGGAACTGCTTCGATTTCCAATCCATGATGATGAATTATGGGCATTGACTTTTTTGAAGCAGGATACGATTTTCGTGTACATAAATACGGCACTTCCACTATGTAAGCAGTTTTTCGCTGCGGCGCATGAATTGTATCATATCTACTGCTATGTAGAAAATGCAGACCAGAGCTATATAAAAAACGGTTCTATGTTGGATTCGGCAACAGGTGATGAAACAGGAAGAACACAGGAAGACCTGGAAGCTAATGCCTTCGCAGGTTTGCTTTTGATGCCGGATCAACTTCTCCATGAGCAAATTCTACTATATGGAATTGACAAAGATTTGGTTTCGGTGGGTTCCGTTTTGATGCTTATGGATATGTTTGCTATGCCCTACAAGGCAGTTGTACTGCGTTTGTTTGAAAGCGGAAGCATATCTCACCAGCAGGCTGAAAAGCTGCTGGAGATAAGTTCTGCGGATGTAATGAAAAGGACATCACTGACGGGCAAAGCTAAGCGCTGGCAGCTCGATGGCAGAGGAACAGAGTCTTTTGGCACACTCCTTGAGAAAGTTGAGTACAACAAACAGCATGAGTATCTGACAGAATCCAGAGAAAATGATGATGTAGCTTACATTACTCACCTGAAAAAAGAGTATGGCTTGGATTGATGGGGGTGTCAGATCGAAGTGAAAAAATATGCACTACTAGATACCGACTTTATTTCCAAAACGCACTCTGTTCAAGATGGCAGTGATAATCATTTGATTGACCGGGTGATGGAATTGCCGGAATATGTGTTCTTTTGTCATGCGCAAATCGCAACAGAACTTAATCGGTATAATGCTGATGCGCCAATTTGGTTGAGCGAAAAGATTGGAGCGCAAAAGATAAAAAGCTACACGGATCAGGAAATTCTTGAAAGTCTGTCACTTGTACGAGGGCCGCTGGCGTGCGTGACTTATACACAGATGCTAAAATTGACTTGTGATGCTTTTTCTAAAGATTACTTTTCTGAACATTATCTAGCATTGGAAGATGTTGACTACACGGAGATACCGAGAGAGGATTATTTAAAAGAGCTTGAACGACTCGATATTGAAGTGGGCAAGAAAAATAATCTTGGAGAAATCAAATCTTTTGTGCTGTTGCAGGTTTTGTCGGTGATGTTTGGGGAGCAGATATATGTGTTCTGCTCAGATGACAGAAATGCTCGGAATGGAGCCACAAATTTTGAAGACGTTCGGTGCATCAGTCTGGTATCGGTATTCTCACGCTTAAAAGAAGAATCAAATTGGACACTTGCCGATGCCGAGCCGTACATTGAATCACTCATTGCATTTTATCAGGATCATCACCAAACTACTTTCAGAGTAATGGAAGCGTCTGAGGTTAGAAGATTGCAACGGATACCATGCAGACAGGTATTGCGGGAAATATTTGATGGGAAATTTATTGAATTGAAAAATGGTATGCTGCGGTACAAGCAGTAGGTAAAAACAATGCTTCGTGATCAGTCAGAAAATACAATGGATATGGAAGTTCTGGATGATGTGCCAATGGAAGATTTAAACTATGAAACAGTCCAAAGATACCGAAATCGTCACCGCACGCTGAATCTGGGACATCCGTTTGAAAGATTGAATGATGCGTAAAGGCGGAGAATCAGATCCTAGAAATAAATCCTTAATGAAAATGTTTAATCTGATTAATATTGGAGAACGTTCTGGTAGTGGAGTACCTAATATATTCAATATTTGGGAAGATGCACATTGGAAAGAGCCAGTAATAGAAGAACGTTTCGATCCTGATCGTACAATTTTAACGCTTGAATTCGTGAGAAAGTAAGCGAAGAAAGCAAGCGAAGAAAGAATAGTGATAGTATAGAGCTGATATATGATTATCTCGCGCAGAATGACGAGGCAAAAACCAATGATATTGCAGCTTATCTGGGATTAAGTGCTCCGAGAACAAGAGTGATTTTAGCAAAGATGGATAGCGTTGAAGCTATCGGTACAAATACAAACCGTAAATATAGATTGAAAAAGGATATCAGAGACAAATTTTAAATTTAAAAAAGACATATCTAAATTTTAATTGCAATAGAGGTAATTAGTTCATGCAGAATGATTCTGTTAAAAGAAAAAGACTGTATCTTTTATATAATCCGAAATCGGGAAGAGGAACTTTAAAGAGTTCACTTAGTGATATTGTTGAAGTATTTTCAGATGCCGGATATGAGGTTGTGGTTCGTCCGACCTCATACAGCGGAGAAGCAGCAAGGATCACGGAAGAGCTGCCGGATATATATGATTTATTTGTATGCTGCGGAGGTGATGGTACTTTAAATGAGGCAGTTGCAGGAAATCTGCGAAGGAAATCGCCTTTAAGCATAGCTTATATACCGTGCGGCAGTACCAATGATTTTGGAAAAACACTCTTTGGAGACAACAGCATGCTGCAGGTTGCAGAGCGTATCATTAAAAATGAAGTTCATACCGTTGACTGCGGAAAATTGGAGGAAAAGCCATTTATATATACAGCAGCCTTCGGTTTGTTTACGGAAATAAGCTATGAGACGCCAAGAGCAGAAAAGGCTATACTGGGGCATGCCGCATATGTGATAGAAGCGGCAAGAAATCTCGGGAATATCAAAACTCATGAAGTGAAGGTTATACTGGATGACGGAGAGGTCATTGAAGGAAACTTCCTTATGGGAATGGTGACTAATGCTGATTTTATAGGCGGATTTCAGAATATTACAGGAAGAGATGTAAGTCTGCAGGATGGAAAGATCGAACTAACGATGATAGCAGAACCTGAAACACCTGTTAAGTATACAAGAGTGCTTCAGGCTCTGCTTGACGGAGGTCAGAATGAGTTTGTAATTCGCCGTAAGATAAAGAAAGCGGAGTTTTTCTTCAGTGAGCCGACTGCATTTACAGTTGACGGAGAGTTCGGCGGAACCTATCAGGCTGCGCAGGTATCATGTATTGAAGCAGCTGTTCCGCTTATTTATTAATGCCTTTGATATTTTTTAATACAAAATATCGCTATAACTCCGTAATTCGCAAGCTAAGCTGATAACGTTTTTTTGATACAGAATATCTCTGTAATATCCGGAGCTTGTTTTCATTCTGATTCATCCCAGTAAGGGTAATCGGAAAATACAAATTTACCATCGGCATTTTTCTCTACCGGAAGATCCACATAATGTTTACCTGAGGACGGTTTATTTACAGCCATTACGACTGTGATACTTCCGTCCTCTTTATTTTCAACGTGGTCAACGTAGCTGTTGCCGGAAGCATCGCCCTTATTCTTTTTATATGCAACATAGACATTGTCATTGTATTCAAGAATGTCTTTATTAGTGATAGCAGCATTTAAAACCTTATCAGTAAATTCCTCTGAAAATATAGTTAAAAACCTGTCTCGTACATCTTCTATGGTAGTTATATTTTCATAGGAAGGATACATCGGCAGGTAGCTGCGGCCTTTTATTTTTGTTGGCTTTACGCCGCCTGAGTATTCTCCGGCGAAGTTAAGGCAAAGCCATGCACTGCGTGCTCTGTCGGCAAGATCCATGGCCTCAGCTTCGTATAAAGTGTTGCCGTCTTCAGGAATCAGCTCGTAACCGTTCACGCCGTGAAGACTTTCAATTATGTGAAGCCTGTCGTCTTCATAAGTATCCCAAAGTGCGAGAGCCTCTTCAGAAACCTTATCTGCGTAGTCATTTATTGAATAGTGATCCCTTGCGGTAATAAACCTTACGTCGTCACCGCATATAAGACGTCCGATGTCTGTTGCATCAGGATAAGAAACTGAAGTATATCCGGAGCCATTAGTATCAATTATAAAAAATGTGAGAGTATTACCATCGTTTTTATCAACACTAAAGGCTGTATAAAATTCTGAGAATTCTGCACTTACTATGCCTATCCAGCTATCAGGAACAGTGATTTCGTAGGTTCCGTCAGAGAAAACATTATTTGTAAGCTTAACCTCATTTATAAGCTTATGAAGCTCATTTGAAAAGGTTCTGAAGTTCTTAGGAAAATTATTGGTTCCGCTTGCAGTTATCTTTGTTCCATCTGCTAAAACTGCCTGAAAGCTCATGGAGCTTCCGTCAAGAACATTCGGCGGATTGCTGCCTTTAAAGTTTGCCCATTTATCAATTTTACAGTTTCCGAATAAGGCACACAGATTTTGATAGAGTGCTTCATTTCCATCGACGGAACGAACGGTAATTCTGGTTTCGTCATAATCCGAAATAGAATCGTCCCACATACTTTGGCTGATGGAGTACTCGAG
The DNA here is from genome assembly GCA_934438085.1 of uncultured Lachnospiraceae bacterium. Classification (GTDB taxonomy): domain Bacteria; phylum Bacillota; class Clostridia; order Lachnospirales; family Lachnospiraceae; genus Avilachnospira. The sequence continues at coordinate 93,558 of CAKSBC010000007.1, read as the reverse complement.
ATGAACACCATCTGCTGTTTTATAGCCCTCGTATACGTGAGTTTCCGCTGTGGTGCCGCTTTCTGACAGCGTGAAGCTTTCAAATTCCATAGGATCACCTCCGTAATCAGCTGTTACATTATCGGTACCGTTATCGGTGATTTTCGGACCACCGGTGTAACCGAAATTTTTATTTGGGGATGAGCATGAAGAAAGAAGCATCAAGAGGATGCATATAAGTGCGGAAAAAATAAACAGTCGTTTCATAGTCTTGTTCCTTTCTCACTCTTTTGTGCCTTAAGGATGAAGCAGGGACAAATAGAAATATAGTTATTATATTTAAAGCATGACATAATATTTATGTTCTATCAAGTACTAAATCGTGCCGGGATACAAAGATATGTTTATTGCTCCTAAAAATTAATTTCGCTAATAAAAGATCGCCCCGCTTAAGCGGAGCGATCAACCTTAAAGATTAATTAATATCAGGCTTTTTTATCTGCGTCTGCATCAGGTGTCTCGGCAGTCTGTGCGCCTTCGTTCGGAAGGAATCTCGGATCCTTTACGAGTCCGTGAACAGCCTTGTTGAGCATAGGGAGCTTTACGCCTGCAGGGTTAATGATAATACCGTCAAGGTTTGAGCCCTCTACAAGGAGCTTGTCAACGATGGTTCTGAACTTGAAGGCCTTGTAAGGAACGGTCTGATCCTTTCCGCCTCTGAACGCCTTTCTGAGCTCGTTGATATCTGTGAATATAGGAAGCATGAGCCTGCCGTCCTTATCCTTAAGGAGTGCCGGAGCAAACTTCTTTCCGTCAGGAGTATCAGGAGTTTTCTTATCGATAGCCGCTGCATCACCCTCAGCCTCTGTCTCAGGCTTCATTTCTGTAAATGCAATGTAGAACGGAGAGTTAACTACATTTGCAAGGACTTCTGTCTGAGCGGCAGCGGTGCGCTGTGGATCCTGCTTTCCGCCCTTAGGATCCTTCAAAAGCTCCTGTACAAGATAAATCATGCTGATCTGAGCTGATCTGTTGAAAAGGTAAGGCTTACCGTCTTTGCCCTTGGCGTCCTGATCAATACGGATCATCTGCTCAGTTTCGATGATAGTTGACTCATCGCCGATATAGAACTTGATAGCATCTATTCCGTAGTAAAGAGTGTCTGTAAGAAGTGAGAGGATACTCTTGTTTGATATCTTCATTGCACTCTTTGTGCCCAAGCCTTCTTCTGTAAGCTCCTTAGCCTTTAACATTGCAGCAGCTCCGTCAAAGTAAACAGAAGCATAGTCGAGCATGGTATCCTCAGTATCGCAGCATACATAAGGAACAAGAGAGTTTGTATTGAATATCATAAAGATGTCTTCAGCCTTCTGAAGCTTGTCTACGATTTGCTTTATAGTCATTAGATGAACCTCATTTCATTATTTTTAGATAACGTTACTATAATATCACAAATATAATGATAATGATACGTCTTAACTGCACAGATATATAAAGTTTGGATATATTAATAATTACCCTAAGTTATAACCGCGTGCAAATACCTCCGTTATTTGGTTATAATAGCTGAAAATGTTGACATTAAATTATAAGACTAATATAATGACGCTCAGATAACGCGATGACGCAGACCAGTAAACAGATAATGGGCCTTGAGAGAAATGCCGGTTGGTGCGAGGCATGAGGACAGGACTGTTGAACTCACTGCAGAGCGGATGTGCTGAAATCACCAGTAGGCGCATACGGGAGCTCCCGTCACAGAGCAGGGATATGTCAGTATCCTATGAGTGGCTTCTTGATTTATAGAAGCAAAGAAGAGTGGTACCGCGGAAGTTATATGCCTTTCGTCTCTTCTGTCTTTAGACAGGCGAGGCGAAGGGTTTTTCTTTTTCTAAAGAAGTATTATTATAACGAATAAGGGAAGAGTATTCGCAAATAAGCTATTTCAGGTGCAGCAGCATAGCAAAGCTTAGGGGCATATAAAAATGCTGCGGCAGTTTTTATATCAGAGAAGGAGAGCATTGACATGATGAATTATCAAAAGTACAGACCTTATCCACCGATGGATATGCCGAACAGAAAGTGGCCGGGAAGAGTTATAAAACATGCACCGATCTGGTGCAGCGTTGATCTGCGTGACGGAAACCAGGCACTTGAGATTCCGATGAGCCTTGAGGAAAAGATAGAGTTTTTCAAATTCCTTGTTAAGACAGGCTTTAAGGAGATAGAAATAGGCTTCCCTGCGGCAAGTGATACAGAGTTCGCATTTACAAGATATCTTATCGATAATGATCTCATACCTGATGATGTAAATATCCAGGTGCTGACTCAGTCCAGACCGCACATTATAAAGAAAACCTTTGAGGCATTAAAGGGAGCGAAAAGGGCTATAGTTCATCTGTATAATTCAACCTCCACTCTGCAGAGAGACGTAGTATTCCATAATTCAATGGAAGCAACGATCGAGCTTGCGGTTTCAGGAGCAAAGCTGGTGCAGGAATATGCCAAGGAACAGCCGGAGACTGATTTTACTTTTGAATACTCGCCGGAGAGCTTCACCGGTACGGAAATGTCTTTTGCCGTAGAAATATGCAATGCAGTACTTGACATCTGGAAGCCTACAGCAGAGAAGAAGGTAATAATCAATCTTCCTTCAACAGTAGAAATGGCAACAGCCAATGTTTATGCAGATCAGATAGAGTATTGCTGTGATAATCTTAAGTACAGAGACAATGTTATTGTAAGCCTTCATGCTCATAATGACAGGGGCTGTGCGGTTGCGGCTACAGAGCTTGCGCTCATGGCAGGCGCCGACAGAGTTGAGGGCACACTTTTCGGCAACGGAGAAAGAACAGGAAATACAGATGTTGCCTGTGTAGCTCTTAACATTTTCTCACAGGGAATAGATCCGGAGCTGGATTTCAGTCACGTTGATGATGCAGTGGAAATGTTCGAGAAATCCACACGCATGTATATACCTCCGAGACATCCTTATGCCGGATCTCTCGTATACACAGCATTCTCAGGCTCACATCAGGATGCTATACGAAAAGGCATGGAGGCAATGAAGTCTCATCCTGAACGCTGGGAGGTTCCGTACCTTGCTATTGATCCAAAGGATGTCGGACGCTCTTATGACCCTATCGTTCGTATCAACAGCCAGTCAGGAAAGGGCGGAGTTGCATTTATCTTAGAGCAGAACTTCGGTCTCTATCTGCCAAAGGCAATGCAGCAGAATTTAAGCTATGTTATTACCGGTATTTCCGACAGAAAGCACAGAGATCTTACACCGGATGATATAAAGGGTGTATTTGAAGCAGAATATGTTGACATCAGAGAACCGATCAAGCTTGTTTATTATAAGCAGGCTACTGTTGATAACGTGGTTCAGAACAGAACACAGATGTTGGTAAACGGCAGTGATGTCGAAATTGCAGGAGAAGGAAACGGTGTTATCGATGCATTCTGTCATGCGCTTGAGACCGAGTTTGATATCAAACTTGAAGTAGTAAACTACAGCGAGCACTCTATGGAATACGGTACAAAGGCAAGAGCTATTTCATATATTCAGATCCTTATAAACGGAGAAGAGTATTTCGGAGCAGGTACAAGCAGCGATATCACGAAGTCTTCTTACAGAGCAATCGTGAGTGCAGTCAATAAGTATTACAGAGATCATCAGAATCAGACAGAGCAGGCGTAAGACATAATTAGCGGAGGAATTAATTATGGGAATGACAATGACGCAAAAGATAATTGCAAAGCATGCCGGACTTGACAATGTCAGAGCCGGACAGTTGGTTGAGGCTGAGCTTGACATAGTTATGGGCAATGATATTACCACAGCGGTAGCGCTTAAGGAATTTAAAAAGACCGGTGCCGAGGGAGTATTTGATAAGGATAAGGTAGTAATTGTACTTGATCATTTTACACCTAATAAGGATATAAAGGCAGCAGAGCAATGCAAGGCCTGTCGTAATTTTGCCTGGGATATGAACGTGAAGCATTTTTATGATGTCGGAGAAGTAGGCATTGAACATGCTCTGCTTCCTGAAAAAGGAATCGTATCCGCAGGACAGATAATCATAGGAGCAGATTCACATACCTGCACCTATGGAGCATTAGGAGCATTTTCAACAGGCGTAGGCTCTACCGATATGGCTATAGGAATGGCAACCGGTAAGGCGTGGTTCAAGGTGCCTTCGGCAATCAAATTTGTATTGACCGGAAAACCGGCAAAATGGGTCAGCGGAAAGGATATCATACTTCATATCATAGGCATGATAGGAGTTGACGGAGCTCTCTATAAGTCAATGGAGTTTACCGGAGACGGCATACAGTATCTCAGTATGGATGACAGATTCTCAATGGCAAATATGGCCATAGAGGCCGGTGCAAAGAACGGTATCTTCCCGGCAGACGAGAAAGCCGTCGAATATTGCAGAGAGCATGGAGCAAAGGAGCCTGTAGTGTACGAGGCTGACGACGATGCGGAATATGAGGATACTATAACAATAGATCTTTCCAAGCTTCATCCGACAGTTTCATTCCCTCATCTTCCTGAAAATACAAGGACTGTTGAGGCGGCCGAGGCTGAAAATATTGAGATAGATCAGGTCGTTATCGGTTCATGCACAAACGGACGTATTTCGGATATGAAGATCGCCGCCGACATTCTCAGAGGCAAGCATGTAAATAAAAAGGTTCGTACCATTATCATACCTGCCACACAGAAGATATATCTGGAATGTGTTGAAAGAGGATATGTTGAGGACTTTATAAAAGCAGGCGCTGTATTCAGTGTGCCGACCTGCGGACCTTGTCTCGGAGGCTATATGGGAATACTTGCATCAGGCGAAAGATGCGTGTCTACGACCAACCGCAATTTCGTGGGACGTATGGGCGCTAAGGATTCTGAGGTCTATCTTGCAAGCCCTGCTGTGGCTGCGGCTTCGGCTCTGACAGGCCATATTACAAGCCCTGAAAATGTGTGATAATTACGGAGGTGTACAATGACTGCGGAAGGAAAAGTTTTTAAATACGGAGATAATGTAGATACCGACGTTATCATACCTGCAAGATATTTAAATGTTTCAAGCGGTGAGGAGCTTGCAAAATACTGCATGATAGATATTGATGAGAGCTTTGCAGCAAAGGTTGAAAAGGGTGATATTATAGTTGCCGGCAAGAACTTCGGCTGTGGCTCATCAAGAGAGCATGCGCCGCTTGCGATTAAATGTGCCGGAGTAGGATGTGTAATAGCGCCTTCCTTTGCAAGGATCTTTTACAGAAATGCGATAAATATCGGAATGCCTATAATGGAATGTGCCGAGGCAGCAGCCGAGATAAAGGCAGGCGATGAGGTAAGCGTGGATTTTGCAACAGGTGTTATCACAGATAAAACCACAGGCAAGACCTATCAGGCTGAGCCGTTCCCGGAGTTTATGCAGAAGATCATAGATCAGGGCGGACTTGTAAAGTATGTTTCCGCTCAGTTTGGAAACGAACAGTAAAAATTTAAAAGGGGATTTAGCGGCATTACTTAAAGCCGCTTAGCGCAAAGCATAATTACGGAGAGCAAAATGGGAGTTTATAATATAGCCGTTATAAAGGGAGACGGCATCGGACCGGATGTCGTAAATGAAGAGCTTAAGGTACTTGGCAGGATAGGCGAGAAATTCGGACATACCTTTAATTTCATAGATGTACTGCTTGGCGGTGCAGCGATAGATGCTACAGGCGGACCGATTCCGGAAGAAACCATAGAGATATGTAAAAAAAGTGATTCTGTACTGCTTGGTGCTGTCGGAGGTCCTAAGTGGGATCATATGCCGGGTGAGCTCAGACCGGAAAGAGGACTCTTAGGCATTCGTTCAGCACTCGGCCTTTATGCAAATCTTCGTCCTGCAGTTATTCATAAGGCACTTGCTTCTGCAAGCCCGATAAAGCAGGAGATAATAGGAGACAGTCTCGATATTCTTGTTGTAAGAGAGCTTACAGGCGGTATTTACTTCGGAGAGCACGGCTACCGCAGCGGTAAATACGGAGAAGAGGCGTATGACATCGAAAACTACAGTGAGTTCGAGATCAAAAGGATCGCCAGGGTTGCATTTGAATCTGCAATGAAGAGAAATAAAAAGGTAACGAGCGTAGATAAATCCAATGTTCTTGAAAGCTCAAAGCTTTGGAGAAAGGTAGTTATCGAGATGTCTGAGGACTATCCGGAGGTTGAGCTCAACCACATGTATGTTGACAATGCAGCAATGCAGTTAGTGAGAAATCCTAAGCAGTTCGACGTTATACTTACCTCCAACATTTTCGGAGATATTCTTTCAGATGAGGCGAGTCAGATAACCGGTTCTATCGGAATGCTTCCGTCAGCGAGCCTTGCGGACGGAGCCTTCGGACTGTATGAGCCTATACACGGCTCAGCACCGGATATTGCCGGACAGAACCTTGCAAATCCTATCGCAACCATCTTAAGCGGAGCTATGATGCTGAGATATTCCTTCGGACTCGAGCAGGAGGCAAAGGCAATAGAGAATGCCGTAGAGGAGGTGCTTAATAATAATATTCGCACCGGAGATATTGCCGATGAGAATTCCGTAAGAGTCGGAACAAGGGAAATGGGACAGGCTGTGCTTGATGCCATCGGATAAAGCTTTACAAGCCGGGACAGATGTAGTAATATATAATTGGAACAATTCTAATAGATTGGAGCTGGTTATATATGACTAAGAATGCACAGATTATTTTAAAGATAATAAATGAGTCGACGTGCCATCCGACAGCTGAGGAAATATATCTTCGAATGAAGGAGGAACATGGCAAGGTTGTATTGGCTACAGTCTACAACAACCTCAATTCACTGTGCGAGGCAGGGCTTATCAGAAGGATCGTTATGGAGAATGCTCCTGACCGTTTTGACAAGACCTTGAGACACGACCATCTGGTATGCGATAAATGTGGAAAGATAGCCGATTTCTTTATGGATGATCTTACTGAGCTTTTAGAAAAGAAGCTTGGAGATAAGATATATTCATACGATCTCATGTGCCATTATATCTGTCTTGAATGCAAGGAAGAGGCGGAAATAGACAAATAAGCTGCTAAAGTCTGTTAATTATTATGTGTTGTTTATATATTAGAAAAAGACATTGAAAATTATAAAATTCTTTGAATTTTTTTAATAAAAATACAACAATATACTTTATTAGCAGTTATAATGGTTACAAACAACTTAAACTAACTGGGGAAGATAGAAAAACAGCAGCATTGAGTACAGGACTCGGGCTGCTGTTTTTCTTTTATAAGGAGAAAAGAATATGAGATACGATATAGCTATAATCGGAACCGGTCCTGCCGGAGTATCTGCTGCGATCACAGCAAAGATCAGAAATAAAAATATTATTCTTTTCGGAAGCAAAGCACTCAGCGATAAGATGATAAAGGCACACAGGATACTGAACTATCCCGGACTTCCTGACATTACCGGAGAGGAACTTGCAGAACATATGCGAGAGCATCTGAAAAGCCTTGATATTGAGGTTACCGAAAAGCAGGTCAGTATGGTCTATGCAATGGGAAGCTATTTTGGTATTCAGGCAGGCGGTGAAATGTTTGAAGCAACAGCATGCATACTGGCCGGAGGTGTTTCCATGGACACGACTATTCCCGGAGAAGATAATTATCTGGGAAGGGGCGTAAGCTATTGTGCTACCTGTGACGGACAGTTCTATAAGGATAAAAGCGCAATTGTTGTGGGTTACAATGAAGAATCTGTATCTGATGCCGAATTTCTTTCGGAGCTTTGCAGTAAGGTGTATTTTATTCCGTCAGGAAAGCTTTCAGGAAAGGCTGAAATGCTTAAAGAAATCTTCGCTGAAAGCCATAAAAAGGCGAATATAGTACTGATAAATGAGAAGCCTTTAGAAATAAGCGGAGGTCTTAAGGCAGATATATTAAAAACAGACTGCGGAGAGCATAAGGCAGACGGAATATTTGTGATCAGAGATGCTGTGGCACCGAATAAGCTTATTCCGGGGCTTAAAACCGACGGAAGACATGCCGTTGCAGATCTTCAGATGAAGACGAATATAGAAGGCCTTTTCGTCTGCGGAGATGCTGCCGGTGAACCGTATCAGTATATTAAGGCAGCAGGTCAGGGAAACACTGCGGCAATATCAGCTGTGCGTTACATTGACAGCGTCTGATTTGAATCTGTGCGTTACATTGGCAGCCTATAAAACGAATCTGATCAATTTTTGATCTTTATATTTTAAATTAAAAATGAAACGTTAAAAAAGCGGCAGCTGTCTTTAAAGTAATAGACTAACTGCCGCTTATTGTATTATCAGTTGTTTGGAATATCTCCTACACCGTCAAGGATGTACATAGGACGGTAAGGATAGTTTTCAGTATCGGTTCTTGATGTGACTCCTGAGAGGACAAGCACAGTGTCAAGACCTGTTTCTATGCCGGCAATAATGTCGGTGTCCATACGATCGCCTACCATGACAGCATTTTCAGAATGAACGCCTAAAAGCCTTAAGCCTGTCCTCATCATGAGCGGATTTGGTTTTCCGACAAAGTATGCCTGCTTTCCGGTGGCAAGCTCTATAGGCGATATCAATGCTCTGCAGGCAGGTGCGATACCGAATTCAGTAGGGCCTGTCAGATCTGAATTGGTACCGATGAGCTTTGCCCCTGCGTTTACAAGGCGGACAGCCTTTGTCATCTGCTCAAGGTTATAGCTTGAAGCCTCACCGACAACAACGTAGTCAGGATCGACATCGTTATACGTAATGCCCTTATCATAAAGTGCATTTAGTATGCCGTGCTCACCTATAACGTAGGCACTGCAGCCCGGTGACTGACTGTCAAGAAAATGGGCAGTTGCAAGGGCACTTGTATAAAAATGAGATTCATCTACATTGATGCCCATGCGTCCAAGTTTATTCTGTAATTCCCTAGGAGTATACTGTGATGAATTTGTCAGGAACAAAAAGTGCTTTTCATTGTCGACAAGCCACTTTACAAATTCAGTTACTCCCGGAAGAAGTCTGTTTCCGTGGTACAGAACGCCATCCATATCACAGATGAAGCCTTCCTTATCCTTTAATTCGGCCATATTATCACTTCCTTTTCTCTAATCTTCTTAATCTCTGATTTTTCTGCAAATTAACGATAGCATTACTAAAATAGAATATAAAGGTTTGAAATGTAAAACCTATGTAAACATTTGGTAAATCCGACCGCCTAAAGAAGGCTGCCGAACGGCTTCTTATATTATAAGAAGAATGTAGTGAAACATGGTTTATTATAAGAAACGAAATACCCAGGAAAATGTCTTAGGCTTAACGAGCTTTTTCTATCCAGGCCTTTACGGTATCCTTTGGCATAAAGCCGACAGTAGTATCCTTAAGCTCGCCGTCTTCAAAAAGAAGCAGGGCAGGAATACTTGAAATTCCGTTCTGTATTGCTAACTGTATGTTCTGATCTGTATCTGCATTATAGAATTCAACATCAGGCATTTCTTCAGAAAGCTCCTGCATTACAGGTCCCAACATCTTGCAAGGACCGCACCATTCTGCGGAAAAATCCACTACAGCTTTTTTAGCCTTAAGAGCTGCATCCCAATTATTATCTGTAATCTTATGTATCATAAATATCTCCTTTCAAAATTAATTTTTAATATACCTATATTGTATGAATTAAATGTGTAAAAGTAAATATTTTGGAGAAAAATAATTAGAATAATTTTAAATAGTTTAGCTGTTCAAATTTTTAATTCAGCTAAACACTTGAAATAATCTTAATATACCCTGTAAAAATTAGATTACGACCGATAAAGCGTGAAAATAGATGGATAAATTATTGTATAAAGTATGTTTTGATACTATAATTAATATGAAATTCAAGGTGTATATTGAATTTATAAATAGTTAAGGAATACAAGCAATGGATAAATTTCAGCAGGATGTTAATTAAATCAGCTGACATTTAAAGCGTCATCAAGGGGGAACAGATGAAAAAGAATATCAGAAAAGCAACATCAAATGATATTGAAGCAGCAAAAAGAATTTTCGGTGAAGCAAGAGCCTATATGAGAAGAAACGGCAATTCAGTGCAGTGGGTTAACGGCTATCCGGAAAAATTGATTGAAAGTGATATAGATAAATCTATACTTTATATATGCGAAGCTGAGGATGGAACTGCATTGGCGGTGTTTGCACTTATAGTCGGCGAAGAGGACCCGTGCTATGGCTATATTGAAAACGGTGCATGGAAGAATGATCTTCCGTATGCAGTTATACACAGAGCCGCTGTGTCAGAAGCCGCAAGAGGTACAGGTGCGGCAAAGTATATCTTTAATGAGGTATATAAAAAATACGGCAATGTCAGAGTCGACACACACGAATCAAACACTCCTATGAGGAGCTTCCTCACAAATCTTGGATATGATGAATGCGGCATAGTATATATGGAAGATAATACACCTCGTGTAGCATATCAGAAAACAGCTTCCTGGATATTGGCATCAGCTTCCCCTCGAAGAAGAGAGCTTATGCTAAGACTTGGCAGACCGTTTGTATCAGAGACCTCAAATGTTGAAGAAATCATTCCTGAAGGACTTCCGGCAGAAGAAACAGCACAGTATCTTTCAGGCATTAAGGCAGAAGATATTTTCATGAAGCATAAGGATGAAAATGTTACTGTTATAGGCTCAGATACCATAGTTATAGAAAACGGCAGGATATACGGAAAGCCACATTCGAAAAAGGAAGCCTTTGACATGCTTAAGGAGCTTTCGGGAAAGACTCATGAGGTCAGGACAGGAGTTACTATCCTTTCAGGAATCGGAGGCAAAGAGCCTGAGAAGCGCATAAGCTTTACAAATACTGCAGAGGTTGAGTTCTATGAGCTTTCAGATGATGAGATAAATGCTTATATAGAAACCGGAGAGCCTATGGATAAAGCCGGAGCTTACGGCATACAGGGGCAGGGAGCTCTCTTTATTAAAGGAATAAAGGGAGATTATTATACTATTATGGGATTTCCTATAAGTCAGATCAACAGGGAGGTGAAAAATCATAATCTATAAAATGAAAAAGCGAATTTTAAAGGCAGCGGCGGCAATGCTAACTGTAGCAGCCCTTACTGTTAACGGCTTCATGCCGATTCACGCACATGCGGATTATATTGTTTCTCCGGGAGTTGTAATAGGTTCCGGAAATGATAAAATCGGACCTTGGAGCGGAACTTTGAATGCTTCCGGAAGCAACACATCGGCGGCGGAAACAGTTCAGAATGTGACGGACAATACTTCCGGCTATGCAGCTGAAAATACAGATAAAAATACGGCAGATAATACGCAAGATAGTGCGCAAGATAATACAGTTACAAATTCTTCGGGCACTCAAAATTCCGGATCAAATGTGATATATGCACCGGGAGCTTTGGATAAGGAGAATTCAGGAGACGAATCTCAGCCGGGAAGCGGAACTGATAATGCAGGAAGCTCAAATGAAAGCGGTCCTGAGACAAGTCAGGATGAAACTAAAGCAGATCCTGCTTTAGAGAGCCTGAAAACACCTAATACTCTGGTACCTACAGCCGATGCCAATATTTTTTATATCAACGGCAGAAGCATTGACATTACAAAACCATCGATAGCTCTTACCTATGATGACGGTCCGCAGACATCTGTAGGAAACCGCATAATGGACATTTTTGCAAAATACGGACAAAAATGCACCTTCTTTATGGTAGGAGACAGAGTTGCATCCAGAGCCACAGAGGTCAACCGCATGGTTGCCGAAGGCCATGAGATCGCAAATCATACCTACAGCCATGTTTATCTTAATAAGGTCGGAGCGGAGACTGTAAGGTCACAGGTAAATGCCTGCAATGACATTTTAAAGCAGGTGACAGGAGTCAGTCCTTTGGTCATGAGACTTCCGGGCGGAAATAAGAATGAAACAGTTATTAATAATGTGAATATGCCGATCATTCTCTGGAATATAGATACAAGAGACTGGGCTACAAGGAATGCCGAGAAAACGAGAGCGGCAGTTATCGGACATGTTAAAGGCGGCGATATAGTTCTTATGCATGAGCTTTATGAATCCACGGCAGATGCTACCGCTGTAATCGTACCGACACTTGTAGACCAAGGCTTCCAGCTCGTTACGGTTTCTGAATTGGCAGCTATAAGAGGTGTCAATTTGCAGCCTAATCGTGTCTATTACAGCTTTTGACAGTTATTGATTTATCGTTGGAAGGGAGCAGTAAATGATAAAACGAACGATGTATCTTGAAAAGCTGGAAATGTATCTTCAGAGAGACGTAGTAAAAATAATAACAGGTGTAAGACGTTCCGGAAAAACTACAATAATCAAACAGTTTATAGAAGAGCTTAAGGCAAACGGCATTCCTGAAGAAAATATAATATACCTTAATTTTGAAGGAATGATATATGCGTATTTTACAAATGCGGCAGATCTAAGAGAAATGCTTGTCGAGTTTGTGAACGGCGCAGACGGACATGCATATATATTTCTTGATGAGGTACAAAATATTGATGGCTGGGCTCAGGTTGCGGCAGAGCTTATGAATCTTTTTGACTGCGATATATATGTCTCATCGTCAAATGCTTCAGTATTCAAAAATGATTTTGCAAATGTTCTTGGGTACAGATATGTAAAGATAGATGTATATCCTCTGTCATTCAGTGAATACCTTCAGCTTACGGCATCGGAGCCGGGTCATTTTGAAGAGGAAGGCACGGAATTATTGTCAAAGGAGGCAATGTTTGCCGACTACCTTAAACGAGGCGCTATGCCTGGAGCCTATGCATTAAAAAATGATGCGGATGCTGCAGATTATCTTTCAAATCTATATAATGCAATAATCTTAAAGGATGTTGTTCAGTGCAATAACCTCAGAGACATTAGTCATATAGATAAGATAATTGAATTTATATTAAGCCATATGGGAGAAGTGTTTTCACCTAAGGCTGTAAGAGTCTATGTTAAATCGAGCGGAGTCATTATTTCCGTAGATACTGTCTACTCCTGTCTTGATGCACTTACCGGAGCATATATTATAAATAAGGTGCCTCGCTTTGATATAAAGACTGACAGAGAGCTTGAAACTCAGGAAAAATATTATGTATGTGATATTGCAATGAGAAATGCTGTTATGCGTGACGAGGGAGTCGGCTTTGAGGCACAGCTTGAAAATGTGCTCTGCAATGAAATGCTGCAAAGGGGCTTTAAGCTCTATGTCGGAAAGCAGGGGCAAAGCCAGATAGACTTCATGGCAGTAAGAGGACAGGACAGGACCTACCTAAACTGCTGCGAAACCGTATTGGATAAAGAAACCGTTAAGAAGGAATTCGGACCGCTTACAAGGATAAGGGATAATTACTTTAAGATGGTGCTTTCAATGGATGGAGAGACTATTGTAAACAAGGGCGGCATTATAAACTTTCCGTTTATAAGCTTCCTTGTCGGAGGCTGAGCTGCTGATAACAAGTACACGAGGGACTGCCAAACGGCAGTCCCTCATATACTTTAATGATTTCATGGAGTTATTAAAACGTGTCGGTCGTTATCTAAGCTGTATCCCGATCAATCCTCAGGAATGATGAGACCGTAGCCCTTATTCTTCCTCTTATATACTACGCATGTCTCGTTTGTGCGGTCATCCTTGAATACGAAGAAGTTATGTCCTAAAAGATCCATCTGCAGGCATGCCTCCTCAGGGGACATTGGCTTAAAATCAAACTTCTTGATCTTCTCGATACGAAGCTCGTCTTCCTCTTCAAGTGAGCTGTCATTATCCTCTTCAAATAATACAGAAAATGCATCGGCATTCTGTGTCTTATCAATTAATTTCGTGCGGTGACGCTTAATCTGGCGTTCGATAATTTCTTCTACAAGATCTATAGATACATAAAGATCTCCGGAAGTTTCCTCGGCACGGATAATTGAATTCTTGATCGGTATCGTTACCTCTATAGTATAATCATCCTTGCGGTTTGATAAAGTAACATTGGCAGTTGCGTCATCTGCAAAGAACTTTGAGAGCTTTCCGAATTTCTTCTCGATATGAGCCTTTGTCTTTTCGCTGACGTTGATATTCCTTCCGATAATGTTAAACTTCATATAAACACTTCCTTTCACGGTTGTTTATCAAAAGGATAGACTTGCTACCTTTGATGTCTGTATTATATCATATCGCGATAGATAAATCGACAAAAATCTATAATATTCAGCTCTTGTTCACCGGAAAAATATACAGAATTCACAAAAATAACATAAACTTGCGTTCAAACAGTCTTAGGTAGTATAATAAAAACATCTATGCAAACCAATGTTTGTCCTTGTTTTTTAGGTTGAGGATATTATGGAAAGACGTGATAAAACAAACTATTATCTGGATCTTGCGGATGTGGTTTCTCAGAGAGGAACATGCTTAAGACGCCGCTTCGGTGCAGTAATAGTTAAAAATGATGAGGTTATTTCAACCGGCTATGTCGGAGCTCCGAGAGGCAGAAAAAACTGCACTGATCTTGGCTACTGCATAAGACAGAAAATGAACATTCCGAGAGGAGAACGCTATGAGCTTTGCAGAAGCGTGCATGCCGAAGCAAACGCTATAATCAGTGCATCAAGAGATAAGATGCTCGGAGCAACGCTCTACCTTTCAGGAAGAGAAGCTGATACCGGAGAGTATGTTAAGAATGCCTCCTGCTGTTCCATGTGTAAGCGCATGGTTATAAATGCAGGCATAGAAAAAGTCATTATCAGAGATAATGACAATGAGTATCGTATTGTTTCGGTAAATGACTGGGTCGCTGATGACGAGTCATTGTCTGCAGTGTTCGGATACTGATCCTAAGAGATAGTGACACTTTGATAAGCAGCAATTTATGTCGGAAACTTATAAAAAGCTTCATTAATAATATACAGCCTTTATTTAAGTATCAGGATCTCCTTTTGCATAGGCTCAGTCAGGAGACGAATATCATCAATGCCTTTAAGCATTGATGCGCCTTTAAAAGCCGTTCCTCTCAGCTTTGCCCTATCATCTTCTTCAAACGGAAGATGGGATATGATCAGATGCTTAGGCTGTATTATGTCTTCAATGACACTGCGGCCCTTTGCAAACATGAGCCATGTGTAATTCATAAATGCTATATCTATATGATTTTCAGCTGCAAATTCCTTGAATACAGGATCGGACAAAGAAGTATCACCTGAAATAAGTATAGAGGTTTCACCGTCAGATATATACATGAAATAACTCTTATGCAGGCGCTCCTTGCCGCTGTGTCTGGAACGGATGAAGCTTATCCTGGTCTTGCCGAGCATAGTATCGGTACGGTCACCGTCTATCAGAAGCTGATCCGGGAAGTAACTGTGCGGAAGCATCAGTCTTGTATCAGGCCAATTGGATTTTGCTATTCGGCAAAGTCTGCTTGAGAAATGATCGGTGTGACAATGCGTAAAGGCGATGATATCAGGTCCGTGCTTATCTTCTCCGACAAAGCCGCTGTCATTAAACATGTAGTCAATAAGTTCAGGACTTAATGTTGAGTAAACTGTGGTTTTCTTATCGTGTATCGCATCTATCCAAAGGATACCGTCAGGCATTGAAAGCGACATACCGGCACAGGCCGAAAATGATATTGTTAATTTATCCATAATATACTGACCTTGATTGTTTTTAATTATGAAACCGCTGCTGTGTGTATTTACAGCAAAAGGCGTCATTGATTAATATTATAACATAATAATGAAATATCCGGTTTTCTATTGAATTTTACCAGAATTCGGAACAAACATTTACAATATAATTAAGAAAAGCCCGGCAGAGCCTGCCAACCTTGACACAGGGCATATTTGGTGGTAGGTTTTATAAGCAAAATTCGGTTTTAAAATGATATAGACCGGCTGCGGCCGGCGGGCAGCATAGATGATAGCGCCCGGGCGTTTGGAGAATAATGTCTTACGATGTCAATAAACGTGAAATATCTCAGGATCTTTACGGTGAGCTTCTGTATAGGATGATAAAGATCAACAGATTCGAGGAGAGGCTGATGCACTTATATAATGAAGGTATGGTGCATGGTACTCTTCATCTTTGTGTAGGAGAAGAAGCATCTGTTGTAGGAAGCACAGCTGCATTAAAGACGGAAGATTATATTTTCACAACACACAGAGGGCACGGAGAGTGCATAGGTAAGGGAACAGATATCAATTTGATGATGGCCGAGATACTCGGAAGATCAGGAGGAACCAACAAGGGCATAGGCGGTTCAATGCATATCACCCAGCCGGAGATAGGTGTAGTCGGATCTAACGGAGTAGTAGGAGCTTCAGTTCCTATATCACTCGGAGCGGCACTTACAATTAAGCTTAAAAAGATACCTGACAGAGTTTCAGTCTGTTTCTTCGGAGACGGCGCAGCAAATCAGGGAGCAGTATTAGAGTCGATGAATTTAGCAGGAGCCTGGAAGCTGCCTGTTATTTTCGTACTTATAGAGAATCAGTTTGCTGTCTCGACTTCTCCAAAGAAGGCTTCAGCAGATCCTGATTTTGTAAAAAGAGCAATGCCTTTCGGACTTAAACCATTTGAAGTTGACGGCAATGATGTGCTCAAGGTACTTTATACAGTTGCGAAGGCAAGAGAATATGTCATAAACGGCGGAGGCCCGTGCCTTGTGGTGGAGCATACCTACAGAGTATCGGGACATTCAAAATCAGATACAAACAGCTATAGGAGTGAGGACGAAATAAGAAACTGGACAGAGCGAAATCCTATAGACAGATACAGCAAATATCTTCTTGATGAGGGCATCATGAATAAGGAGGAGATTGATGCTGTAACTTTAAATGCCGAAAAGGCAGTTGAAGAAGCTGAAAAGTTTGCTGTTTCACAGCCGAAGGCTGACATGACAAAGGATGAACTTGAAAAGCTGGTTTATGCTGACTGACGGGGGCATTAAGATATATTATGAAGGAAATTTCATATAGAGAGGCCATTCGTGAGGCGATGTCGGAGGAAATGCGGCGTGATGACAGTGTCATTATGATCGGCGAGGACATTGGCGTATACGGCGGTGGCTTCAGAGTAACTGAAGGAATGATAGAGGAGTTCGGAAGCGACAGGATACTTGAGACTCCTATATCGGAAACAGCATTTACAGGTGCTGCTATCGGTGCTGCCGTTACCGGCATGAGACCTATAGTCGAATACATGTTTTCGGACTTTATGGGTGTCTGCTGGGATCAGATAATGAACGAGGCAGCAAAGATACATTTTGTATATAACGGAGCTTTAAATGTACCTATGGTCATAAGAGCAGCGGCAGGTGCAGGAACCGGAGCGGCAGCTCAGCATTCTCAGTCTCTTGAGAATATGTACTGCCATGTTCCCGGACTTAAGGTAGTTGTTCCTTCAACGCCTTATGATGCAAAGGGACTTATGAAGACTGCTGTAAGAGATAATGATCCTGTAATATTCTTAGAGGAGAAGCTGCTTTACGATACAGTGGGAGAGGTTCCTGAGGAGGAATATACCATACCGTTCGGAAAAGCAGATATAAAGCGTGAAGGCAAGGATATAAGCCTTATCACCTACGGACGTATGACAGGAATGTGCCTTGAAGCAGCAAAGAAACTTGAAGCAGACGGCTATTTTGCAGAGGTAATAGATCTAAGGACGCTTTCACCGCTTGATACTGATACTATCATTGCATCAGTTTCAAAGACCGGCCGCGCCATAGCTGTTCACGAAGCAGTTCAGTTCGGAGGCTTCGGCGGAGAAATATCCTCGGTAATAATGGAAAGTGAAGCTTTTTATAAGCTGAAGGCACCGGTAAAGAGACTCGGAGCAGCATTCTGTCCTATACCGAGCGCACCTAAATTAGAGTCAAACATATTCCCTTCGGCTGACCGCATTTACAGTGCGGCGCTGGAGCTTTTGAAAAAATAAGCAAATTAGGAGTTTAGATGGCAAATATTGCAGAAAAATTATTCGGCACACACAGTGAGCGCGAGTTGAAGAGAATAAATCCGATAGTGGATAAAATTGAGGCACTTGATCCTGTCATGACAGCAATGACAGATGACGAGCTCAAGAATCAGACAGTCGTATTTAAGGAGAGACTTGCAAACGGAGAGACTCTGGATGACATTCTTCCTGAGGCATTTGCAACAGTAAGAGAGGCCTCAAAGCGTGTGCTCGGAATGAAGCATTTCCGTGTTCAGCTCGTGGGAGGCGTTGTGCTTCATCAGGGAAGAATCGCCGAAATGAGAACAGGTGAAGGTAAAACTCTTGTTTCTACCTGCCCGGCTTACCTTAATGCACTTGCAGGCAAAGGTGTTCATATCGTAACAGTAAATGACTACCTTGCAAAGCGAGATGCTGAGTGGATGGGAAGAGTTCATGAATTCCTCGGACTCAGCGTGGGCGTTGTGCTCAATACTATGACCAGTGCAGAAAGAAAGCAGGCTTATGCCTGTGACATTACCTATGTCACAAATAATGAGCTCGGCTTCGATTATCTGAGAGACAACATGGCTATCTACAAGGAGCAGCTGGTTCTCAGAAATCTTGATTACGCTATCATCGATGAGGTTGACTCAGTGCTTATCGACGAGGCACGTACACCGCTTATTATTTCGGGACAGTCCGGAAAGAGTACAAAGCTTTATGAAGCCTGTGATGTTCTTGCCAGACAGCTTGAAAGAGGTGAGGCTTCAGCTGAGTTCTCAAAGATAAATGCTATCCTCGGAGAAGAGATAGAGGAGACCGGAGATTACATCTATGACGAGAAGGAGAAAAATGTTTCTCTTACTGAGGAAGGTGTAAAGAAGGTCGAAAACTTCTTCCATATAGATAACCTTGCAGATCCTGAAAATCTTGAAATACAGCACTGCATCATACTTGCTCTTCGTGCGCACAATGCCATGCATAAGGACAAGGATTATGTTGTAAAGGACGGAGAGGTACTTATCGTAGATGAGTTTACCGGACGTATTATGCCGGGACGCCGTTATTCAGACGGACTTCATCAGGCTATCGAGGCCAAGGAGCACGTTGATGTTAAGAAGGAGAGCAGAACGCTTGCTACTATTACCTTCCAGAACTTCTTCAACAAGTTCAACAAGAAGTCAGGTATGACAGGTACTGCTCAGACCGAGGAAAAAGAGTTCAGAAACATTTACGGAATGGACGTTATCGTTATTCCTACCAATAAGCCTATCGCAAGAATAGACTATGATGATGCAGTATATAAGACAGAAAAGGAAAAGTTCCACGCTGTATGCGATTCTGTTGAGGAGGCATACAGAAAGGGACAGCCTGTACTTGTAGGTACTGTTACTATTGAGACCTCAGAGCTTCTTTCAGGAATGCTCAAGCGCAGAGGTATTCCTCACAATGTTCTTAATGCTAAATTCCATGAGAAGGAGGCTGAGATCGTCGCTCAGGCAGGTCAGCACGGAGCTGTTACTATTGCCACCAACATGGCCGGACGAGGAACCGACATCAAGCTTGACGATGAGGCATTAAAGCTCGGAGGACTCAAGATAATCGGTACAGAAAGACATGAGTCAAGACGTATCGATAACCAGCTCAGAGGACGTGCCGGACGTCAGGGCGACCCTGGTGAATCAAGATTCTATCTTTCACTTGAGGATAAGCTCTTAAGACTTTTCGGAGCAGACAACCTTATGTCAATGTTTAATACCTTAGGCGTTGCAGAGGGTGAAGAGATACATCATAAGATGCTTTCAAAGGCTATCGAAAATGCTCAGAAGAAGATAGAGCTTAATAACTTCGGAGTGCGTGAGCAGCTTCTTAAGTATGATGAAGTTAATAATGAGCAGAGAGATGTTGTGTATGCTGAGCGTAAAAAGGTGCTCGACGGAATCAGCATGCGTGATGTCATCATAGGTTATGCACAGGATATCGTGGATAATGCTGTTGATATGACTATATCTGAGGAGCAGAAGCCGGAGGAGTGGAATGTACAAGAGCTTAACAACATGCTTCTTCCTATAATTCCTCTTACTGCAGTGAAGATGAGCAAGGAGGAATTCGGACAGCTTACGAAGGAATCCTTAAAGCAGCTTCTTAAGGAAAAGGCAATTAAGCTTTATGAGGAAAAGGAAGCGCTGTTCCCTGATCCTGAACAGCTCAGAGAAGCAGAGAGAGTTGTGCTCTTAAAGGTTATCGATAATAAGTGGATGAACCACATCGATGATATGACACAGCTCAGAGAAGGTATTGGTCTTGTATCCTACGGACAGAAGGATCCTCTTGTTGAGTATAAGACAGAGGGCTACGAAATGTTTGAGGGCATGATCGCCGGTATAAAAGAGGATACCGTAAGAGTTCTCTATCACCTTCAGGTAGAGCAGAAGGTAGAGCGTGAGCCTGCAGCCAAGATAACCGGCACAAACAGAGATGATTCTGCACCTAAGGCACCGGTTAAGCGTGAGATCAGAAAAATCTACCCTAATGATCCATGCCCATGCGGAAGCGGAAAGAAGTTCAAGCAGTGTCACGGACGCAACCTTCAGGAGGGAGATCAGATCACTCTGCCGAAGATGTAATAATCAAATAACTGTGTAAACACATAAATTATCAGTACAGATCGGAGGCCGGATGGCATTAATAGAATTTGACAATTATAAATCCGAGTTAGGCTCATACAAGCCGGCTTTGGATGAAATAAAGGGCTCGCTCGACCTTGATAATAAAAAGCAGCGTATAGCCGAGATGGAAAGACAAATGGAGGAGCCCGGATTCTGGGATGATCCTGAGAAGTCTACCAAGATAGTAAAAGAAGCAAACAGCATGAAGGGTGCCGTATCAAGATATGAGTCTCTTATCAAGCAGTTTGAGGATATAGAAACACTTATCGAAATGGGCGCTGAGGAAGATGATGCAGATATAGCGGCAGAGGCCGGTGAAGAGCTTGAGAAGTTCAAGGCTGATGTTGAGGATATGCGTACATCACTCCTGCTTTCCGGAGAATACGACCACAATAATGCTATAGTTGCACTTTCTGCCGGAGCAGGCGGAACTGAGGCTATGGACTTTAACGAGATGCTTTATCGTATGTACAGCCGCTGGTGCGAGCGCCACGGAATGACAGTAAAGCTTATGGATTATCAGGAGGGCGATGAAGCCGGTATAAAGGGCGTAACATTTACAGTTGAAGGTGAAAATGCCTACGGACTCTTGAAGTCTGAGATGGGAGTTCACAGACTTGTACGTATATCTCCTTTTAACGCACAGGGCAAGCGTCAGACTTCCTTCTGCTCTGTGGATGTAATGCCTGAGCTTGATGAATCCATAGAGATCGATATCGACCCTTCAGATCTCAGGATCGATACCTACCGTTCATCCGGTGCCGGTGGTCAGCACATCAACAAGACCTCATCAGCGGTACGTATAACACATATTCCTACAGGAATCGTTTGTGCCTGCCAGGAGGAGCGTTCACAGTTCCAGAATAAGGATAAGGCTATGGCAATGCTTAAGGCTAAGCTTTTCATGCTTCAGCAGCAGGCTCATGCAGAGAAGCTTTCCGATATCAGAGGTGAGGTCAAGGATATCGCGTGGGGCAGCCAGATAAGAAACTATGTGCTCCAGCCTTATACCATGGTAAAGGATGCACGTACAGGTGAAGAGACAGGAAATGCACAGGCCGTGCTTGACGGAGATATCGATCAGTTTATCAGCGCATATCTTAAGTGGGTACAGCTTGGTAAGCCTGACAGAAGAGTTGCGGACGCAGACTGATACAAATCAATAAAGTAATTAATTCAGCCGTTATGACATATTGCAGTTAAGCAAGATGTCACAGCGGCTGTTATTTTACATAAAATGTCATAGAGGAGAAATTTATATTATGCTATTATAAAAGCATATAAAAAATTGTACTTATAAATAAGATATGTAAGGCACGATAAGATTACATGGAGGGGAGCATGAAGAGTACAGTAAGGAGAATCGTTTTAGCTGTGACAGCGGTTGCAGCACTGATCGTTATAATTTTTTTGGCAATATATTCGTCAAGGTTTAAAACAATAGGAAGCATAGAGAAACTTACCGATTATGATGAGTATAATGTGTACAAAATGGATGTCAAATACGACTATAGCTTAGATGACGTTATAGATCACGGAATAAGCGATACTCAGACTATGATAGATGCAATAGTAGCGGAGGCGCTTCCTCTTCTGCCGGTGCATATAGAGGTTCCCAGCTTTGGCTGCAGTGCATTCAGCGTAACTTCTCCAGAGGGAAACATTTTAATGGGACGAAACTATGATTTCAAATATGATACCTCCGCGTTGATGATATATTGTACGCCGAAAGACGGATATAAATCAGTAGCATTTGCGGCACTTGATAATATAGGCGCAGACATTCCGGATGAAAGTATGGCAAAGAAGATGGCGTGTCTCACAGCTCCATTTATATGTCTGGACGGAATGAATGAAAAGGGCGTGTCAATGGCGGTTCTGACACTGGACAGTGAACCGACTGTTCAGAATACAGGTAAACCGGTTATTGCCACCTCGTTGGCGATAAGACTTGTGCTTGATCGTGCGGCAAGCACACAGGAGGCTGTGGATCTGCTTGAGAGCTATGATATGTTTGCGGCAAACGGCAGAGATTATCATTTCTTCATAACTGATGCAAATGGGGACAGCAGAGTTGTGGAATATGACTGTAACAGCGGACTTAGAGATATGACAGTGACACCATCGAGAGCTGTAACAAACTTCTTTATTATGTATAAGGATCTTGTTTTGCCGAATCAGCATAATGATCCATACGGACATGGCAGGGAACGTTATGATGCGATGGAGGAAATATTTGGAGACAATGAGACGATAGACCGTGAGGATGCGTGGACTGCACTTAAAGCAGCCTCGCAGGAGCCAAAGGAGGGCGATGTGACAAGCAACACTCAGTGGTCTATACTCTATGATGATACAGCGTTGACAGCTGATATGGTACTTCGCAGAGACTGGAGTACTGTTACTCACTATGAGCTTAACGGCAATGAGGTGAGCAAGGGCGAAGGTGTGGAATAAGTTGTAAAAATAATTTAACTAATAAGTTTACTTTATCTGTCAAAGCTTCTTTGAAGCTGATTAGCTTAATTGGTTTACCCAATGGCAGCTATGTTGGATAAAAGTAAACTTATTTTTTTATGTTTACCCGGAACGCTGTATAAAAATAAAAAAATATCCCCAAAATGATAAAAAAATCCATTTGGGTATTTACAAAAGAAAAAGATAGTAGTAAATTATTGAAAGTTAGCAGAGCCTAACTTTTTATTTAAACTAAAAGTTAGCATAAACTAACCATAAATATCCGAGTATACATATTGATAATAATGAATACTGATATATAAAGTTAATTCTGGCTAACTGAATTTTTAAATAAGAGTTAACAAAAGCTAACTTTAATATTGAAAAACAGTTACTTGTGGCTAACAACATATTCGGCGCTGAAACGTAAAGCCGATATATTTTTTGAAATACGGTTACCTGAAGCTAACATATGTGATGCAGCTTATATGCATGAAGAAAAAAGTATATGCAGAAACCACTGAGTAGAAATGTCTGAGAACAAGAAGGAGAAATATGATGCCATTAACATTTGCAGATAAGGACAGAAATCATGTAATAACAAGAATAGGCGGAGGCTCTGAGGTCAGACAACATCTTGCAGATATGGGGTTTGTTGCCGGAGGCTCGGTAAAGATCGTTTCCTCCATAAACGGAAATCTGATCGTCAGTATAAAAGGTGTCAGAGTTGCGCTCAGTAATGAAATGGCGCAGAAAATATTCGTCTGACCGGAACAGTAAATATAAACGATAGTGTTTATTAAGATGATATAAAGGAGAGCAGTATGAAAACACTGAAGGACGCAAATGTCGGAACAACGGTTAAGGTTGCGAAGATAAAAGGAGAAGGAGCTATTAAGCGAAGAATAATGGATATGGGGATCACAAAGGGAGTAGAGCTTTACATTCGCAAGGTTGCTCCGCTCGGAGACCCGGTAGAGGTTACAGTAAGAGGTTACGAGCTTACTATCCGCAAGAACGATGCGGAAATGATAGCTATCGAAGGCTGATCATTTGGTCATAACGATCCGAAAGAAAGTCGGACCTGAAAATATAAATTCAGAAAACTGTTTTGATAGGAAGGAAAAAAGGATGAGTATTACAATTGCCCTTGCGGGTAACCCGAACTGTGGAAAGACTACACTGTTCAATGCCCTTACAGGTTCCAACCAGTATGTTGGAAACTGGCCTGGAGTTACGGTGGAAAAGAAGGAGGGAAAGCTTAAAAAACACGATGATGTTGTTATAACTGACCTTCCGGGTATTTATTCCCTGTCACCGTATACACTTGAAGAAGTTGTTGCAAGAAATTATCTTATGGATGAAAAGCCTGATGCGGTGCTCAATATTATTGACGGTTCAAACCTTGAGCGTAACCTTTATCTTACGACTCAGCTGCTTGAGCTCGGAATTCCGGTAGTCGTTGCACTTAACATGATGGACGTTGTCAATAAGAACGGCGATGTTATTAATAAGGAGGCTCTTTCAAAGGAGCTCGGATGCCCTGTAGTCGGTATTTCAGCCCTTAAGGGAGAAGGAGTAAGTGAGGTTGTTCTTGCAGCTATCAATGCTGCAAAGGACAAGAAGATCCCTCAGCCTCGTACCTTTGCACCTGATGTCGAAGCTGCACTTACAGATATTGAAGGAAAGCTTCCTTCAGTAGTTTCCGGAGAGCAGAAGAGATGGTATGCGATCAAGCTATTTGAGCGTGATCAGAAGGTTATTGAGAAGCTCCATGTTAAGGCAGATGCAGCAATTGAAGCTGTTGAGACAGCACATGATGACGATTCTGAAAGCATCATTACAAATGAGAGATATTCATATATCACAAGCATTATAAAGGATTGCTATAATAAAAAGAATGCAGGAAAGCTTTCAACATCAGATAAGATAGACCAGATAGTTACAAACAGATGGCTTGCACTTCCTATCTTTGTAGTTATCATGACCTTAGTATACTATATTGCCGTGTCTACAATCGGAACAGTAGTTACCGACTGGACCAATGACGTTCTTTTCGGAGAATGGATACAGGGCGGAGCTGAGACTTTCCTTACAAATGTAGGGGCATCTGATTGGGTCATTTCACTCGTAGTTGACGGTATTTTAGGCGGTATTGGAGCGCCTGTCGGTTTTGCTCCTCAGATGGCTATAGTATTCCTGTTCCTTTCAATTCTTGAGGATTGCGGATACATGGCACGAGTTGCATTTATTATGGACAGGATCTTCCGTAAGTTCGGACTTTCAGGAAAGTCATTCATTTCTTTCATGATCGGTACAGGCTGCGGAGTTCCTGGAATTATGGCAACTCGTACTATCGAGCAGGAAAAGGATCGCCGCATGACAATGATGACGACAACCTTCATGCCTTGCGGTGCTAAGCTTCCGGTAATTGCTCTTATTTCAGGATTCATTTTAGGTGACGGAATCTGGTGGTTTGCTCCGCTTATCTACTTTGCATCAATTGCAATAATTATTATTGCCTGCATTATTTTAAAGAAAACCTCAATGTTTGCAGGAGATCCGGCACCGTTTGTTATGGAGCTTCCTCAGTACCACATCCCTTCAGCAAAGGGAGTTCTGCTTCATGTATGGGAGAGAGTTTGGGCATTCCTTAAGAAGGCAGGAACTATCCTCTTCGTATGCTGTGCAGTAATGTGGTTCCTTGCAAGCTTCGGATTCCAGGACGGAGCATTCGGACTTGTAGATACTGAAAATTGTCTCCTTGCAACTATCGGCGGAGCAATTGCATGGATTTTTGCACCGCTGGGCTTCGGAACATGGCAGGCAGTTGCGTCTTCAATCTCAGGCTTCGTTGCCAAGGAGGGAATCCTTTCAACGATGGGCGTTCTTGCAGGACTCGGAGAAGTTGAAGAATATGCGGTTGATATGCACAACCAGTTTGCAGCGTTCTTCCCGTCAAACATTGCAGCTATTTCATTCCTGTTATTCAATTTGTTTGATTCACCTTGCCTTGCAGCTATATCAACGCTTGCAAAGGAAATGGGAGATAAAAAGTATTTCTGGTATACAATAATTTTCCAGAATGTTCTTTCATACGTTGTTGCACTTATAGTATATCAGGTAGGAGGATTCCTTATCGGAGAGCTTGCCTTCGGTGTCGGAACAGTTGTTGGTATAGTTCTTCTTGCAGTTGTGCTTTACCTTTTGTTCAGACCGGATCCTAACAAGAGAAGGGTTGCGGTAAGAGCTACAGCGTAAGAGCTATTATGGAGACTACACTTTCAATAGGACCTGTGGATGCGGTCATTCTTGCAGCAGTTGCGGTTGTATGCATTCTCTGCATAAAAATGATAATGGGTTTCTTCAAGGATCCTAAAAAGAAAAAGTAATTAAGGAGGCGGCAATTATGCTTGGATGGTTAACTGAAAATCTTGCAAATATGGCAGTATGCGGAATTATTGTGCTTATATGCGCATGGATTATTATAAAGGAAATCAGGACCAGAAAACGTATAAAGGCCGCAGGCGGAATCGGCGGAGGCTGCAGCTGTTGTCCGGGAGGATGCCCGGGCTGCAGCCTGAGCCATGCGGCAAATAGCAGCAAAACAAAAAAATAAAATGATGTCTTTAGCAAGAAATGTAAATAATGAAGACAGCAGTGCAATCATAAGCTCATATAAATTGTTTCAGGGTATTGAATTAATATGCTATGACATGAAACAAAAGCAATATATTGAGCCGGAAACAAACGGGCCGAAACATTTGTATATTGACTATTGTTTTGATGGCCGTATCGAGTATAAGGATTCAGGAAAGTTTCATTATCTGTCTGACGGAGATCTTGCACTCAGCCAAAGAGATATTTTTGAAGGCTCAAGATATTATCCGCTCGGACATTTTAAGGGAATAAGCATTAAGCTTGATCTTAACTTAGCACCAAGTGATATGTCAGTATTCTTTGATGGCATAAATGTTAAACCTGAGGAATTATGTAATAAGTTCTGCAAAGAAAAAGGCTTCTATATAATCAGAGAAAATCAAGGGGTTAAAAATATTTTTGCCGGGTACAGAAATGTACCAAAGGGCATGAGAGACGGATTTTTCAGGCTGAAGGTGCTTGAGCTCATGCTTTTCCTGAATAATACCGAACCTCAAAAAACATTGATCGAAGCAAATCCAATCGGCAGAGTCAAACTTGCAAAGGATGCAGGTACATATATGTCTGAGCGAATGGATCAGAAAATAACGGTCAATGAGCTTGCGGCACATTTTCATGTATCTCAGACACAGCTTAAGAATTGCTTTAAAGCAGTGTACGGAATGTCGGTTCATGCTTATATCAGAGAACAGAAAATGAAAGCAGCTGCGGTAATGCTTAAAGAAACTGATGTTCCTGTTCTGGAGATTGCCGGAAAGTACGGATTTGACAACGGAAGTAAGTTTGCAAAGGCTTTTAAAGACGTTATGGGAACTACACCAAAGGTTTACAGAGACATAAAAAATGCCTGAGTTGTGTCCATATGGAGCCAAACCAATCGTTCAGGGAGGTAAATCGGTCGAAATGGAGCTGAAAATACAGCGCCCAGAGAATATAATACAAAAAATCAGAGGTTACAGAAATATTCAAAATGTAAACTCCGGATATGAAAATAATAACTTAGACATGATTTCATCTGAAGGAGGTAATAATTATGATCGGTTTAAATAAGGCAATGTTTGCAGCCGGAGGCGCTCTTGCGGCAACACTCGGAGTAAGGATACTTCGTTCTGCAGACGCAAAGAAGGTATATACCTACGGGACAGCAGCGCTGCTTCGTGAAAAAGACTATATTATGGCAGGAATCACTGATGTCAAGGCGGACTGCGAGGACATCCTTGCAGATGCAAAGGAATTAAATGTTGCATATGCTGAGGCAAGAAACAGAGTTATTGAGGATCATGCCAAGAGAGCAGCTGCATCAGCAGAGGCTGTGACAGAATAATAATAGTTATGCTATCGGCTGCCGCTTTTGCGGCAGCTTTTTTAACATATAAGCTTATTAAAATAAAAGCTTTTTATGTGGTTTATAATTCCATGTTTTAAAGTCAGAAGGACTTAAGCTGATACTTTAAAACTCTAATTAATTACAAAAAAGGCCGGAGGTGGCTTAAATTGAAATGCAGGATCATACATGAATCCTCAGGCAGGATCAGGGTGCGTGCCGTTCAGTACGGTATGAGTCTGGATCAGGCGGATATTCTTGAATACTATTTAAAAACAATACAGGGCGTGAGTGATGTTAAAGTCTATGACCGCACCTGCGATGCAATTATAAGATATAAATGCAGCAGAGATGAGATCATTAATGCACTTGCTGATTTCTCTTACGAAGATAATACTTCATTGGTTCCCGAGCATACCGGAAGAGCTTTAAGCAGAGAATATGAAGATAAAATATTTGTACAGGTTGCCGGACGTGTCATAAGCAAAACATTTTTACCGGTGCCGATCCGTATGGCGGCAGCAATCGTAAAGAATGCAAAATACATTTTCAAGGCATTGAAGGTACTTGCAGGAGGTCATATTGAGGTTGCAGTCCTTGATGCGGTAGCAATAACCACGTCTATGGTACGAGGCGATCTTGATACGGCATCATCAATAATGTTTCTTCTTAAATTAGGAGAAACTCTTGAAGAGTGGACACAGAAAAAATCTGTGGCAGATCTTGCAAGCGCAATGTCATTGGGAGTTGAAAATGCATGGCTTATTGTGGACGGAACAGAGGTGCTCACACCTATAAATAAAATTTCCGCAGGGGATCTTGTTGTTGTAAGAACAGGAAATATGGTTCCGCTTGACGGTAAGGTCGTAGACGGTGAGGCTATGATAAATCAGGCCTATATAACCGGAGAATCAGAGCCTGTAAGATGTACTGACGGAAGCTATGCCTATGCCGGAACAGTAGTGGACGACGGTGAATGTACTATAAGAGTCACTCAGTCAAAGGGCGGCGGCAAATATGACAGAATAGTCAGGATGATTGAAGAATCTCAGAAGCTTAAATCCAATACGGAGGACAAGGCTTCGCATCTTGCAGATCATCTTGTTCCGTACAGCCTTATCGGAACATTACTGACATATGCTGTAACACGAAATGCTACAAGAGCAATATCCATACTTATGGTGGACTTCTCATGTGCGTTGAAGCTGTCAATGCCGCTGTCTGTGCTTTCTGCCATAAGAGAAGCCGGTCAAAGAAACATTTCCGTAAAGGGCGGAGTCTATATGGAGACAGTGTCAGAGGCCGACACAATAGTGTTTGATAAAACCGGAACATTGACAAAGGCAACTCCGACTGTAGTCGATGTAATACCATTCGGCGGACATGATGCAACGGAAATGCTTCGTATGGCAGCCTGCCTTGAAGAACATTATCCTCATTCAATGGCGAAGGCTGTGGTTGAAGCTGCAAAGAAGAAGGCACCTCATGAGGATGAAAATCATTCCAAGGTGGAATATGTTGTCGCGCACGGAATAGTCAGCACTATAGCCGGACAGCGAGCCCTTATAGGAAGCTATCATTTTGTATTTGAAGAGGAAAACTGCACTGTACCTGAGGATGAGCTTGATAAGTTCAACACAGTGACAGACGCATATTCACGTCTTTACTTTGCACTTGGAGGAGAGCTTGCCGCTATCATATGCATAGAGGATCCGTTAAAGGAAGAGGCACCGAGTGTGGTTGAAAAGCTTCACAAGATCGGTTTCAGTAAGGTCGTAATGATGACGGGAGACAACAGGCGAACAGCAAATATGGTTGCTGAGAAGCTTGGATTGGATGAGGTTTACTCGGAGGTAATGCCTGAGGACAAGGCAGACTTTATCAGAAAGGAGCATGCAGCGGGAAGAAAGGTCATCATGATAGGTGACGGTGTAAATGATACGCCGGCGCTTTCAGAGGCCGACGTCGGCATTGCCATAAGTGAAGGCGCAGCAATAGCAAGAGAGGTTGCCGATGTAACTATAGGCACAAATGATCTTCATTCACTGATAACCTTGAGAGTATTGAGCGAGCTCCTGATGAAGAGGATACATTATAATTACAGATTTATAATGGGATTTAATTCAGGACTAATAGCATTAGGAGTGCTCGGAATACTTCCTCCTGCAACATCAGCGTTATTACATAATGTGTCGACTATCGGCATCAGCTTAAAGAGTATGACGAATCTTTTGGAGGATGAATAATAAAATTAATATATAATTTAAACGAAACGGAGCTGTCTTTTGCCCAAACGGAGCGGAGACAGCTCTGATTTTTTTATATTATATCACTATGTTAGCAGAAGCTAACAAACAAAAGCAAAACAGTATGAAATAGACTAATGCATATATTTGATCAACTTAGCGGATAATTATATTTTTTTACACTTGAGTTAGCTTATGCTAACAATGAGCGTGAAATACGGAAAGTCCCATTAAGAAAGATCTGACAGGAGTATATATGAGTGTAGTAATACTTGGCGGAAATGAATGCATGGAACGCCGTTATAAGGATCTTTGCAAAGAGTTTAACTGCACAGCAAAGGTATTTACTAAACCATCAGGAAATCTGAGAAGTAAGATAGGAAATCCTGATTTGATGGTGTTCTTTACAAACACCATGTCACATAAAATGGTGAATGTTGCTGTATCAGAAGCACAGAAAGATACAGTTATCGCGAGATGTCATTCAAGCTCAATTTCTGCATTAAGAGGAGTGCTGAAAGAACATACTTCCTTACAAACTGCCTGAATGTATCGCAAATGAGATAAATAATTATCCTTATGGATTTTATAAAAAAATTAAGCTGCATAATTTGAGAGGTAAGTATATCAGATGTCAGAGGAATATTTTGTCAGATACGGATCACCGACACTGGCAGGTGTGAAGACAGGAAGCCTGTTCCTTTGCCCTATGGAATCAAAGAGCGAAGTCATTGAGCAAATGGCCGGGTATAACAGAACATTAATTTCAAAGGGACTATGTATGATCCCGGTCAACTTCGTCAGAAATAATGTTCTTGTATACATGTTCAGGCCTAAAAGACTAAAGGCTGATCTTGAGGATCCGGCGGCAAGGGCGATACTGAAAAAGGCCGGCTATAAAAGCACATCTTATACTGAATGTCTCAAGGAGCTTGCAGAAAGGATCAGAACACAGCATGATTTTCCTCACGAAATAGGCTTGTTTCTTAGCTATCCTCCGGAAGATGTAAAGGGCTTTATGGAAAACAGCGCCGCAAATTATAAATGCATCGGAAGCTGGAAGGTATACGGCGATGAGGAAGCCGCAAAAAAGAAATTTGACATTTACAATAAATGCACTGAAACCTATTGCAAAATGCTAAAAAGCGGGAAAACTATCGCTGAACTGTTAGTGGCAGTGTGATTCGTAGATTTTATGATAAATAGTTATGCAATGCCTGCTCAAAGGCATTCATATAAAAGTAATTAAGCATGACATTTAATGTTTAATGCTTACAAAGAAAGGAAACAATAAAATGAGTAAAGTAGCTGTAGTATACTGGAGCGGTTCCGGAAATACACAGGCGATGGCAGATGCTGTTGCGGAAGGCGCAAAAAAGGCAGGAGCTGAGGTGGATATTTTAACAGCAGGTGAATTCGGAGCTGATAAGATATCAGGATATACCGGAATTGCCTTCGGATGCCCGGCAATGGGTGCTGAACAGCTTGAGGAAACAGAGTTTGAACCTATGTGGGAAGCTGTAAAGAGTGAGCTTGGCGGAAAAAGAGTTGCTCTTTTCGGATCTTACGGATGGGGTGACGGAGACTGGATGCGCGCATGGGAGGCTGATGCAAAGGACAGCGGAGTTAGCCTCTGCACAGAATGCGTTATGGTTCATGAAACACCTGATGATGCCGCTAAGGAACAGTGCAGCGATTTAGGAGCATCAGTTGCACGATGATTAATTCACAATATTTTAATCTAAGCCAATTTTAAATATACTGCAATATAACAAATGGCATAAACAAAATATTTTAAACCTTCTTAAATAATATAGAACGGGCGGCAGATCATCTGCCGCCTGTTCGCTGTTATATAGGTTTTGTAATTCGAAATAAGATGTTGAACTTTTGATACTTGGATCATAGTAGGTCATAGTAAGGATCAAGTCATTGTTTTTCAACGTGACATTGTGCTTATAAACTGGTCTAAGGAAACTCCGTACTGAGCGAGCATGTTGGATAGAAACTGTGCGACCTTAGGCCCTACTACCGGATCCGCGGCAGCAGAATAGATAAGATACAGTCCGTAAAAAGCCATAACTCCCATGCCGATATCTATAATTCCAATTATAAGTCCTGCGACAGAACCGGCGCTCTTACAGCTGCGCTTTGCAACGATAAAGCTGGCGACTGCCATAATTCCGCAGAAAAAGCTGTAGAATATGCCGTCAGGGAAGAAGGTCATATAGCATATGATGCCTGCAATAGCAAACCACAGGCTGTAGCGTCCTATTTTTTTGTAAGCGGTTTCTAAGTTTTTATCCATAATAAAATAATATATCATACAAGCCCTACATCTTTCAAGCAGACTGGATTATGTGATATACTGTAAATGCTATGAATAAAATGATATTTACAATTGAGACGGTCTCGGAGAATGAGACATTTGAGGCAGGAAAAAGGACAGCGCTTAAGGCAAAACCGGGAGATGTTTATTGTCTGGACGGCGATCTCGGTGCCGGTAAGACTGTATTTGCAAAGGGTTTTGCGGAAGGTCTCGGTATTAAAGAGCCTGTGACATCTCCTACATTTACGATTATAAAGGAATATCCTGAAGGAAGACTTCCTTTATATCATTTTGATGTGTACAGGATCGGAGATCCGAGTGAGATGGAAGCGATAGGCTATGAGGAATATTTCTTCGGAGAAGGTGTTTGTCTTGTAGAATGGTCAGAGCTTATCGAAGAACTCATTCCGGAAAGTGCTGTTCATATTACGATAGAAAGAGAATTAGAAAAGGGCAATGACTTTAGGGTCATAAGCATAGACAGGGAGGGGATATTATGAAGATCCTCGCGATAGAATCATCGGGACTCGTGGCTTCTGCGGCAATAGTTGATGATGATCTGCTGAAGGCGGAATTTACGATAAATAATAAGCTGACACATTCGGAGACCTTGCTTCCGATGATAAGATCAATGTGTGATATTTCGGGGATGAAGCTGGAGGAGATAGATGCGATTGCAGTCTCTGCCGGACCGGGCTCATTTACAGGCTTGAGGATAGGCGCAGCAACCGCAAAGGGAATTGCTCTTGCACTTGATAAGCCTGTTGTAAGCGTTCCGACACTTATGTCTCTCGGATGGCCTTTAAGCCG
Organism: uncultured Lachnospiraceae bacterium; assembly: GCA_934438085.1. Lineage (GTDB taxonomy): Bacteria > Bacillota > Clostridia > Lachnospirales > Lachnospiraceae > Avilachnospira. Next base: position 60,078 of record CAKSBC010000007.1, on the reverse strand, counting down.
CATTACCGACGCAATCATATGCCCGATAATGGATGCGAGACGTTCACAGGTGTATTGCGCGGCATATCAGGGAGGCTCTTCACTGATTGATGAGGATGCCTGCGATATCCATGAATTTATAGCAAAATTAGCCGGGCTTTATCCTGATACTGAGAAGGAATTTATTTTTGTCGGAGACGGTGTGCCCGTTCATTCTGATACTATAGCGGAGGAGCTTGAGGGCGATATAAGCTTTGCCGGAGCTGAATTTAACCGTCAGCGCGGAGCATATGTTGCTTCTGTAGGAGCGGAGCTTTACAGAAAATGGCTGATAGAGCATAATACATCCTCTGAAGAAGTTAGGAGTTTGGGTGCCGACAAGATAGATTTTTACAGCGGAAGCGTTATGAATTCTGATGATTTTGCACCTGAATATCTAAGAAAATCCCAGGCAGAGCGTGAAAATGAGGCGGGTCTTTTGGAGGATCCGGGAAAGCACAGCCTGAAGAAAATGAAGCAGCACTAAAAGAAGGGCAAGCATTATGAAGATCATAGAGCTGACCGCAGAGCTTAGTGATAATTACAGGAATGCTCTGCTTAATGATATAGCGGTTATTGATAAGACTGTCTTTCGGGACAGCTGCTGGGGCAGAGAGGCATTTAAAGAAAATATTATAAATGATTATGACTGTCTGCTTGCTGCGGTCACAGAAGATGCCAAAATGCCTGTCACAGAAGATGCAGACGGCTCAAAGCAGGATCGGGATACTATAAATGCTTCATCCGGAACAGCTCATGATAGCTGTGGTGAAGAAAAAAACGGAGCGATAGGCTATGCACTTTTGAGATGCTTTGACGACGCGGAGCTTATTTTTATAGCTGTTTCCGATGAACACAGAGGGCAGGGCATCGGAGGAAGGCTTCTAGGGAGGCTGATCTCGGAGGCTGAAATAAGAAAGGCCGGAAGCATTTTCCTTGAGGTAAGAGCCGGAAACATGCCGGCATTAAAAATGTATGAAAACGCCGGATTTAAGGCAGAGGGCATCAGGAAAGGATATTATCACGATCCGAAGGAGGATGCCGTTATAATGAGGTTTGAATGTTAGATGTTTGTTTACTGGGTACAGGCGGAATGACGCCTATGCCCCATAGGTGGTTGACTAGCCTTATGTTAAGAAGCGAGGGCTCAAATATACTTATAGATTGCGGCGAGGGCACGCAGATAGCGCTTAAAGAGGTCGGCTGGTCTCCGAAAGCCATAGATATTATGTGCTTTACGCATTATCATGCGGATCATATATCAGGACTTCCGGGAATGCTTTTAAATATGACCAATTCCGACAGGACCGAGCCGGTCATAATGATCGGACCTAAGGGACTTTTTAATATAGTTAAGTCCTTAAGATGCATAGCACCTGAGCTTTCCTTTGAGATGAGGTTTATTGAGCTTGATCAGAATACCGAAGAGTATAAATTAGGACCTTATGTCATAAAGGCATTTAAAGTTAAGCATGCTATACCGTGCTATGGCTATAGTGTCACTGTTCCGAGAAAGGGTAAGTTTGATCCGGAGGCTGCAAAGGCGGCAGGCATACCTATGAATTGCTGGGGACTGCTTCAAAAGGGTGAAATAGTCAAGGATGAACGAAGCGGAAGCATTTACAGACCGGAGATGGTCATGGGTCCTGAAAGAAGAGGTATCAAGGTTACTTATACCACTGACACAAGGCCTTGCGACAACATTGTAAATGCTGCATCCGATACAGATATTTTTATATGCGAGGGCATGTACGGAGATCCTGATTGTGCTGATAAGGCGAGAAGCTATAAGCATTGCACTATGCAGGAGGCGGTGCATATGGCAGCTGAAGCAAAGGTGGCTCCGAGACAGATGTGGCTTACACATTACAGCCCATCCATGGTTAATCCGAAACAGTATCTTGACGAGCTTAAGAAGGTCTTTCCGGCTGTAAAATGCGGCAAGGACGGGATGACCGCAGAGCTTAATTATGATGAGGACTGAATAATTACGCGATGATAAATACCGATAAAACAGTAAATAAAGAAAATATCAACATACTTGGAATAGAGAGCTCCTGTGACGAGACTGCGGCAGCCGTTGTCAGAAACGGCAGAGAAGTGCTTTCGAATGTGATCTCATCACAGATAGACATTCATACAGTGTACGGAGGTGTTGTTCCTGAGATAGCATCGAGAATGCACTGCGAAAATATTAACGGTGTTATAAGAATGGCACTTAAGGAAGCCGGCATGAGCTTTGCAGATATTGATGCCATAGCGGTAACAAAGGGCCCGGGTCTTGTAGGTGCGCTGTTAGTAGGTGTATCAGAGGCAAAGGCATTGGCATATGCTCTGGATAAGCCGCTTATAGGCGTAAATCATATCGAGGGGCATATTGCGGCAAACTATATAACTCATAATGAGCTTGAACCGCCGTATGTATGTCTTGTTGTAAGCGGCGGGCATACACATCTTGCAGTGGTTAAGGATTATAAGAGCTTTGAGCTCGTAGGAAGAACTCATGATGATGCGGCAGGAGAGACCTTTGATAAGGTTGCAAGAGCTGTAGGACTCGGATATCCTGGAGGCCCTAAGGTAGACCGTGCTGCGGTCGGAGGAAATCCTCATGCCATAGAATTTCCGAGAGGAGAGGTCAAGGATAGTCCTTACGACTTTTCATTCTCAGGGCTTAAATCGGCTGTGCTTAATTATATAAACGGAGCTCAGATGAAGGGGGAAAATATCAATGTCAGTGACCTTGCGGCATCATTTGAAGCGGCAGTCACAGATGTGTTGGTATCAAGAACCGTGAAATGTGCCATTGAGTACGGCATAGGAACCGTAGCTATAGCAGGAGGCGTAAGCGCAAACACTGCGCTTAGAGCTGCTATGAAAGCGGAATGCGAAAAGCAAGGAATCCAGTGTCTCTATCCGGAACCTGTGTTCTGTACGGACAATGCGGCCATGATAGCAGCGGCGGGATACTATGAGTATCTTGCAGGAACAAGAGACGATGAGAGTCTTAATGCACTTCCGAATCTGCCGCTTTCATAAGCGTGCATAACTATATTAAGCGGGGATGAAAATGTTGAAAAAACCGGTGTACACAGCAGTCATTATGGCAGCAGGCGGCGGACGAAGAATGCAGTCGAAAATAAAAAAGCAGTTCCTTGAGCTTGAAGGCATACCTGTTGTAGCGCATACCATCAGAGCATTTCAGGAAAATGACAACATAGACCATATAGTACTTGTCATACCGAAGGACTGCGGAGATGAAATGCTGAAGCTTTGTATGAAATACGGCTTTACAAAGGTTCGCAATATCACTGAGGGAAGCGATGAGAGATTTAAGTCAGTATATAACGGATTAAATTCTGTTTCTGAGGATACCGACTACGTGCTTATTCATGACGGAGTACGTCCGTTTGTTGATGATGAGCTTATAGACCGCTGCTGTAAATATGTACAGCTTACAAGAGCGTGTGTTGCAGCAGTACCGGTGACAGATACGATAAAGAGAGCTGATTCAAACGGATTCTCACAGTCTACCTTAGACCGTGCTCAGCTTTGGAGCATACAGACGCCGCAGGCATTTTCATATTCACTGATACTAAAGGCGTACAAAGCACTGTACAAGACCATAGAGGACTATAACTCCGATACAAGTAAAATAACCGATGACGCTGTTATAGTTGAAAATATGACCGATACAAGAGTTCGCATAATACGCGGAGACTATAGAAACATAAAGCTTACAACGCCTAACGATATGATAATAGCTAAGGCCTATATGGAAGAAAAGCGTAGGGAGATAGAACGTCTTATAAAAGAAGCAAAAGCAGCTGAAGCAAATGATAATGCAGCCGATACCGAAGCTACAAATAACGAAAAACAATCGGAGTAAAAACGTGAAAAAGCAGGCGAGTAAAAGCAAAAAAACTTTTTCATAAATTGCTTGACATTTAGATACGGTTAGAGTATATTAATACGTGCGTAATGCGTTTGGAAAGGTATCGAAGCGGTCATAACGAGGCGGTCTTGAAAACCGTTTGGGGGCAACTCCACATGGGTTCGAATCCCATCCTTTCCGTAGGAAGAGCACTTAAGGGTGCTCTTTTTTCATGCCTTTATGAAGATGCATGAAACAATCTACACTTGACTGATAAGCCACTTTATTATATTATTATCAACGGTGCGATAAAAAGCACAAAACCGACTGCAGAAATACCCAAGTGGTCGAAGGGGCTCGCCTGGAAAGTGAGTAGGTCGTTAATAGCGGCGCGAGGGTTCAAATCCCTCTTTCTGCGTAATAATCCTTACAAGGAAAAGAACCTGAAGTCTGCTTGCAGACGATCAGGTTCTTTTTACGCATTCGTAGTGTGAGCAGGACGGTAGTCCGGAATGCGACGGTTTAGCGCTCCCTTATGTTCTTGCATACAGCGTCGGGATCCCGCGTTTCTCATTCGTATTCCTAAAATCCGTAAGCGGCAGCGCATCATGCTCACTTAAAGCTGCTTTTATCAAATACTTAGTAAGATCAGGCACATCATCTCTTTCGAGCGCTTCATCTATCGGAAGCCATTCAACCTCACTGTTTTCTTCATGATCACTGTGAGCATTTCCGCCAACATATTCCAGAGAAAATGCAACATACCAGTCGTGGTTATTAAAGCGTATGCCTATCACGCTTAGCGGTTTTACTTCAACGCCTGTTTCTTCAAGATATTCTCTTACTATAGCCTGTTCAGGAGTTTCACCTATTGTGAGATAGCCTCCGGGAACAATAAGCTTTCCTTTTCCTGCGCCGTAGGTATGTCGTCCCAAAAGTACACATCCGTCCTTTATAAGAACTCCGGTCACTGACTGGGTCCATGAGGTCTTTTTTATGCCGATAACTCGATCTGTATCAAAGGTTACGGTATTGTCATTAAGCAGATAGCACGGAATACCTATTTCACCGCATTTTCTTTTATCAATAAATTTATCTTCTCTGTCTCTGAGACTTAAAAACTCCTTCAAATTATCAACGGAAGCATTGATATCTATAAAATCATATTCAACGCCTGCTTCCTTAAGTCTGTCTGCAGCAGCTCTGCAGTCATCACAGTTAAGCGAACCGTAAAACTTCATGGTTCCTCCTATAAATATATATTTAGCTTCGTCCTTTAACTTTTATAGCGTGCTGCGGGCACATTTCCTGACAACAGTAACAGCGTATGCATTTGCTGTAGTCATATGACGGCGGAGCATTTTTGTCATCAGTTAAATTAATGGCTTTTCCTGGTACCGGACAATGCTCTACACAAATACCGCAGTGAATACATTTTTCTTTTTCGATGTACGGCTTTCTTGCAAGCTCGGTCATTATGTCAGAGTAGCGGCTTAACAAGGTTTTTTTATCTCCTGTTCGGTCAACATTGAAGGAGGCATTGCCAAAACGCGTCTTCAGCTCATCAAAGTCTGTTTCACGGCTGATGTACTCATCGTTTATAAGCTCACAGAGTATAGGCTCTATATTTTCTTCCTTATAATGACCTATACCCATAGCTTCGCCCTGAACACAGGTCGGAACGAGTTCCGGATCAAGATAAACTAAGCTGCAATATATCGAATCTATGGCAACAGGATCTGAGGAAATAATTATAAGGTTCATGTTTACAGGATCACCTGAACCCGGGCCGTTTCCTTCCATAGCGGTAATGGCATCCATTACAGTAAGTCTTGGACTCTTATACCTGTGAATGTCACAGAGCATTCTGGCAAATACACCTGCATTTGGATAGCTTACATGTCCTGCTGCCTTTCTTGCACCGCATATGTAACCATACACGTTTTTCACTGCACCTGTTATCTTTTCAAGCGCATGGGTCTTCATCTTGCATACACTTATGATGGAATCGGCTTCTGTAACCGCTTTTGTAAAGTGAAAGCTTTTGGCTGTAAGTCCATCGGTAAATACAGTAAGCTTTTCATGCTGCATATCAGCATTTTTGATTCCGTATTTTATAGCATAAGCGCTGTGCCCTGATTTTTCCGCTGCTGCCTCCATGCTTCCGTGTCCAGGAGAATCTCCGTAGCTTAAGGATTTATACCCTTGCTCTGACAGAAGTTTGAAAATTGCAGCCGTCACAGCAGGATGTGTTGTCACTGCCTTTTCCGGCACTGCAGGTGATAAAAGATTAGGTTTAATAAGGATCTTATCCTTTAAACCTACAAAACTTTCGATTCCGCCCAAAACATCTATGCCTGCCTTAACGGCTTTATATACTGTTTCTTCTTCGTAGCTGCTGCAAGGTATTATTGCGACTCTTGATCTGTTCATGTTTTTTACCATTGAAGATTTTCTGTGATTATATATGGTTATTTATTACAATATGAGATTTTATGTGGCTTTTCAAGGATCAGTACAGCTTGTATGATGTGTGCGTCATAGGTTCATGCAAAAACTGCTGTCATTATGCATCCTGCTATTATAAAGAAATCGGAGATATTAAATACTATTCCGCTAACAAAGCGGCCGGCTTTTTCACCAAAGATGCGGGCAGTCAGTTTTCCCAAAAGCGGAAAGCTGACATAATCGACAACATAGCCTCTTTTTAGCCTGTCATAGGCATTTGACCATGCTCCGCCTAAGAGCATTGACAGTGCTGCTCTGAATCTTGAAACTCTTCCGCAAAAAAGACTCATAATAAAAATGACACTGAGCGCGACGCACAGTGACACTGAAATATAAGCGATGCGCTCCGGATGAGCATCACCGGTGTTAAGCATCGCTCCTTTATTATGAAAAAGCTTTAATCGAATATTGTTATGAAGAAGATCCTTCTCTTTACCATCGGAGAGAACGCGCTCCGCCCTGTTTTTGATAATGTTATCACCAAAAAAGACTATAGGTATTCCGAGGATATATCTAAGCATGCTGACTTAAGCCTCCTTATTGGCACATTCTGAACATACTCCATATATTATAGAGTTTTTGCACTGAATAGAAAAGCCGTGTTCTGCCTTGATATGCTCGGATATTTCCTGCATGAAGTCACAGTCAAGGTGAAGTATGGTTCCGCAGCGCACGCATTTAAGATGAAGATGCTCATCACAGCGATGTCCCGGCTCAGAATACTGATAAACTGATGAGCTTCCGTTTTCACTGCTGTATTTCATCACGATGCCTTCAGAGGTGAGCTTATCCAGATATCGGTATATGGTAGTCGGATTAACATCACTGCCGATGGAATGAAGGTATTCGTGAATGTCGTTGACATTGACAGCAATGCTGCTGTTTGTCTTTAAATATTCAAGTATTTTTGTCCTTGCTGCCGTTATATAGCCCGAACCTGCCATAATATCCTCCTCAGAAGACTATATTCATTGCATCTATGATAATACCCCAAAAGACGCTCATAAGATAGAGCATTATTATTATAAAACTATTTTCACGAGCTCGTCTGTTTAATCTGATGAGCACCAACAGACCCACACCGGCATTTACCAACAGACCGGACATAAGTGCTCCGGCACCAATGATGCCTTCAAGATACATCTGAGTGATGACCACTGAGGATGCACAGTTTGGAATGAGACCAATCAATGAGGTCACAAGCTCCGGGATCATCGGCATATTGTAAAACAGTGATGAAAGAGTATCCGTTCCTACTGTGCCTATAACATAGTTTAATGCTAAAGTGATTATGAATATGTAAATGAATATCTTCAGCGTATGCACGGCAGCCGAATGCAGTATTCCGTGCTCACAGTGGCAGTGCTCCTCTTCACACACTGTATGTATGTCAGGTTCGTTTTCCTGTTCAAAATGCATCAAACGGAAAATAAGTGAAGCCGCATAGCCTGAAATAACGGCAATAATGACCTTTAATGAGAGTATTTTTATAATAGTACCGGCAGGAACTGAGGATGAAATAAATATCGGAAGCATTTCATCTGAAGTCGAAAAGAATACCGCAGTCAATGTTCCTATGCCTATGACACGGCCTGCATAAAGGCTTGCGGCAGCCGCTGAGAAGCCGCACTGAGGAAGGATTCCGATAATTCCTCCGATAAACGGACCTGCAGGTCCTGCCTTATGGATCGCGTCTGCGCTTTTACTGCCTGCGTGGTGTTCTAAAAACTCCATAGCGGCATAGGTTATAAAAAGAAACGGTATAAGACTAAGACTGTCTTTTAGTGAATCAATAAAAAAATCCATGATAAATCCTTTAAATACAATGAAAAAGCATCCAAAATGCAAATGCAAACTATTTGCAAATCAAAGAGTATTATACAGACTTACATGGATTTGTCAATATTTGTATTTTTGGCGTAAGGGCTGTTATTGTCAGCGCAGGGTTTGATTAATAAAGGCCGCTGTTATTTGAGCAAGCTCCTCAGGTGATTCCTTCATTCCGTCGGCGAACCAATACTGCAGCAGACTTAAACAGCCACCTACAATAAAGCTGTAATAGGCATCGAAATGCTCAAGTCCTGATTTTCTGAGATTCTGGCTCCAGTCATTTAAGCATTTATCGCGCATAAGTCTCTTAAGTTTATTTAAGAACTTAATGTCTCCGTTTTCTGATACGAGTATGCGCACCATATCAGCATTGGCTCTGCAAAGTTTGTAAAGACTGCTGAATAAGACAGCAGGATCATTCTTAACAGTTTCTGCAGAATACAGATTGACTGTAGCTTTCAATTCATCTAAAAGATCATCCTCTGACTGAGAAAGAAGATCCGATACATCTTTATAATGCAGATAGAACGTACCTCTGTTTATATCCGCAAGATCTGTAAGCTCCTTAACAGATATAGAGTTGATATTTTTCTGCTTCATAAGAGTAGTAAGAGCGCTCTTTAAGGCTGTTCTTGTTTTCCTAACTCTGCGGTCGCCTGTTTCAGCGGCTCTTTCACATTCGGATTTTTTTTCTTCAATGCTTGTCATAGAAGCCCTCCATTCGTCACGACACCACGCTGTCACAATAGGTTAAAGAGAGCTGTTTTACAAAAAAACCGCTCTCAGTGATGCTATTAATATTATTAAAACAATAAAAAACGGATATTATTAAAATAAATAACCAATAATCAACAATAAATCAGTAGATGTTAATAAATAAACTCAGTGACCAAAAATGATTATTGCCATTCCGCTGACTTGTTTATATAATACATTACAGTAAAAATGAACGCGTGTCAATAAATAGAACTGTGTTTTTTAAAACACTGCAATCTAATAATATACTATAATTCAATAAAGAACTATAATCGAAGAAAATACGGAGTTTTATCGAAAATAGTTCATCCTGTCAGATATTGTATCGGATATAGGCACGAGGTTCTTAAGGCTATAATATTTTGTAATTGTTGATTTGTTTAAGCTTAGAAGCATTATAATATGCATCAGCAAAGCTTGGTTAAAAAAAACGATCGGAGGGCGCATGGGAAAGTTAAGAAGGCGTTCAAATTTCAGAAAAGGAAATCTTGCGGATTTCATAGTTGATCATAATAAGCTCATAAGAAATATAGTTATTGTGCTTGTTGTGTTTTTTGCATTCTTTGCACCATTTGTCGGAATCAATTATGATCTTACATCATATTTGCCGTCATCTGAGCCGTCAAAGATAGCAATAGATAAAATGGATGAAACATTCGGATATCCCGGTACCGGCAGACTCATGCTTAAAGATGTTTCTATATATGAAGCTAAGCAGTATAAGGACAGGATCGAAAAGCTTGACGGTGTCGATCAGATAATATGGTGTGATCTTACTACTCAAATATACGGCAGCTCAGAGTTTATAGATTATGATGATATTGATGATTACTATAAAGATGGCGATGCCGTAATGGACATTACATTTAAGGGCGGCGATGCTTCCAAGTTTACGCATCGCACCATCAATCAGATCAATGACATTGTAGGAGACAAGGGAGAGCTTGTAGGCATGTCGCCTACCAATAAATTCGTCGAAGAAAATGTCTCGAGCGAAATGAAGATGATCCTTGTTATTGCGGTATCGATGATATTTGTCATACTGCTTGTTACCACAACGTCCTGGTTTGAACCAGTATTGTTCCTTACGGTCATAGGCTGTGCAGTCGTGCTGAATAAGGGATCCAACATTTTCCTTGGAACTATTTCCTATATTACCAATAATATATGTATAGTTCTTCAGCTTGCGACCTCGATGGACTATTCGATATTCCTGCTTCACAGCTATGAAAGAGAAAGAGAAAACGGTCTGGATAAGGTCTCGGCACTTAAGAAGGGACTTAACAGCACGATAACAACTATACTTGCATCATCACTTACTACCTTCTTCGGATTTATAGTGCTTGTATTCATGAAGTTCACTATCGGCTTTGATATGGGCGTGGTAATGGCAAAGAGTATTATTTGCTCATTGTTCATGGTAATATTCCTGATGCCGTCACTGCTGCTTTCATGGTCAGATCTTATAGATAAATACAGACATAAGTCGTTTATACCGGATCTTAAGAAGTTCTCAGAGAAGGTCGTAAAAATAGGACCTACAGTAGTTATAGTTAGCCTTGTTCTTGCGGGACCTATATATGTAGGCCAGAGCATGAATAACTTCATGTACGGAACAGATGCCACAGGCGCAGGCCCGGGAACTGAAATTTATGAAGCTACGAATGATATAAATGAAAAGTTCGGCAGATCAAATATGATAGTTGCCATTTTCCCTGACACAGACGCTCAGAGAGAAAAGGAAATGAGCGATGAGATAGAGGATAAGGAATATGTAACCAAGGTAATGGGTCTTTCGGCTTATCTTCCTGACGGAGTGTCGGAGCACATCCTGCCGGAATCAGTAAGAGAACTGTTCCATAAGGATGGCTATGCAAGACTTCTTATATATATAGCGACAAGACCTGAATCTAAAACTGCATATAAGGATACCAATGAAATAAGCGATATCATAAATAAATATTATCCGGAGGATTCCTATATAACCGGTAATACACCTGTAACAATGGATATGGAAAGAGTCCTTGGCCCTGACTACAGAATGGTCAATGCTCTTGCTATGACGGCGATATTCATTGTAGTTGCATTGTCATTTCATTCACCGGTAATGTCTATAGCTGCCATGATACCTATTATGATGGCTATATATACCAATATGATATTCCCGTACCTTGAAGGTCAGGAGCTTATATTTATAGCTTATGCCGTAGTTTCCTGCATACAGCTCGGAGCAACTATAGACTATGCAATTTCGGAAACCTCGAATTATCTTCAGATACGAGAGGTTGAACCTGATAAAAGGAAGGCTGCCGTACAGATGACAGAGGTATCTTTCCCGTCCATACTTACTTCAGGAACCATACTTGTAGTCTGCGGCTATACTATAAGCTTTGCTTCAAGTATTCCTGCCATCAGTGAGGTAGGACATCTGGTAGGACGAGGTGCTGTGCTCTCAATGTTCTTTGTTACCTGCATGATGCCTGCTATCTTAAGACTTATTGATCCGTTCATCACTAAGTCGAGAAAGCAGCGCCGAGAGGAAAGAAAAGTAAGGATAGCAGAAGCAAAAGAAAATAAGAACGGGGCAGCTGTTGATAAAGAAAAAACAGCAAATGAAGCAGAGACTGTTCATAAAGAAGAAACAACAAACGATGTGAAAACTGTAAACAAAGAGGAAACCGCAAATTCTGAGGGGAACGGTGCAGAAGGAGAGGTAAAAGCATGAAAAGGATAATAAAGAAGAAAACTGCATACAGAATAGCGGCTGTCACACTTCTTACAGGAATGCTGATGTCTGAGACTATGCCTCTTGTAAGCTATGCGGCAGGAGCAAAGGTTGATGTCGATGAGACCATGTACCTCAACCTGGATTATTACGGACAGATAAGCAATGCCAATGTTGTTAAGGGCATAACTTTTAATTCAAGTAAAAGCTATACGGATCACGGAAACTATACAGCACTTACCAACATGTCTACAAGCGAGCAGCTTGAGGATAAGAATGGTTCTGTAACTGTCAAAGCGCCTGAAAATGGTGGAAAGCTGTATTTCCAGGGAACACTTGATCCTAAGAAGGTAGTTGTTCCGTGGACCTTTGATGTCACCTATAAGGTTAACGGTGTTGTGACTGATGCAGATCATGTCGGCGGAGCAAAGGGACTCGTTGAGATGGATATCGATGCCATCCCTAACGAAAAGGCCTCTGAGTATATGAAGAACAATTTCATACTCATGGTAGGCATCCCTGTAGACAGTGAAAAATACTATTCGGTCGATGCACCTGATTCGCAGGTTGCAAATATGGGAGAATACAGCTGCGTGGTATTTGAAGCGCTTCCGGGAAAAGAGGGACATTTTGTTGCCCGCTTCGGAACAGACAGCTTCGAGACTGTTGGTGCTATCATCATGATGTCACCTGCTACCGTAGGTGATTTAAAGGATGTAAAGGATCTTAAGGAGCTAAAGGATAAGTTCCGTGACAATACCAACGCCATGTTCGATGACGTTGAAGCTATCATGGACAATGTCACAAATGTTTCTGAGCAGCTCTCGCTTACAAATCAGATGCTTCAGAACCTGCAGGAGGGCAAAAACAAGATCCATTCACAAAAGGATGCTATATTTAACGGAAATGATGTAGCTATTCAGGATCTCAGAGATCTTTCAGGTACACTTACACCGCTTGACAGCTCACTTAAGACTACTCAGTGGCTCGTTTATGACGTCAATAAAAACCTTAATACACTTGATCAGGATCTTCTTGATACGAGCTCAAAGATGAAGTCCTTAAGCAACAGACTTAAAAATCTCGGAACCTCAATGTCCGATGTTGATGCAATAACCGAGGATGAGCTTAAAAATGAGCTCGGAGGTATTACAGCAGGCCTTAACAAGGTTACAAGCGGCATCAAGAACAGTGCGTCGGCAGGAGCCAATATCGGGTCTATAACGGCGAACAGCTCAAAGGATATCGATAATCTTATAACCAATGCCGGCATTACAGAAGCTGCTGACGGATACCTTCCTTCTGCGGTAATTGGATTTTTAAATAACTGTGTCAATGCAGGAATGGTAAATATGAATGCGGATCTTGGAGATGCGAATGTTGTTGCAGAGCTTGAAAATATGCTTATTGCGGCACAGTGGTTAAATGATAATTTAACCACTAAGGTTCCTTCTATCACAGCACCTATCACCTCCCAAAAGCTCACTTCAGGATTTAACGGTATGGTTGAAACAAAAATAGCAGGTGGTAAGACGAAGGAGGAAGCTATTGCAGCAGTTGTTAAAACTGCTATACCTGATACTACATCTGCAGAATATTCAACATACAAGAAGAATGCCGATGCTTTCATAGAGGCTGTGGCTGCTGTAAAGGATCTTAAGGATAAGGCTGATGATATATCGAAGAATACGGCATCAGACGGAACAAATGTCGCAGCTAATCTTAAGACACTTACCGATGGTCTTCAGGATATTTCCAAAGGTATTGACGACATAGATGATCCTGCTGTCGTGATGTCACTTATGGGACAAATAGCAGCTGTTTCTGCAGATATTGAGGAGATATCAAACTACGGCGGAGCTGTTGCATTCCAGACAGCAAGATTTATTAACAGCGCCAGAAACCTTGCCGGAGATATGGATACGCTTATAGCAACCATGAATAACTATTATCAGGATGTTCAGGATGCCATAGAAAATACAGACAACGTGCTTTTACAGATACAAAATACTACAGATGATGTTGCTGGTACTCTTCAGACTGTTAATGATACCATCCGTTCAGCGGAGGAAAATCTCAGCAATGCTGCGGACGAGGGTCTTGAAGCAGGCAGACAGGCTGTTGACAACACCGGAAAGATAGTTGAAAATGTTAAGGATCTCAAGGCTTCGGGAGCTGATCTCAGAAAGTCCATAAATGATGAGCTTGACGAGAAGGAAGCTGAGAACAATTTCCTCAACATGGATCCTTATGCTGTCAAGGAATCTCTTACAAGCAATAAGAATCCGGAGCCTTCATCAGTATCGATCATCTGCCGTACAGATGAAATCAGCGCGGATGACGAAGAGGCACAGAAGGTGCTCGATGCGGAAGAGGCAGAGGCACAAAGCTCGGTATGGGAAAGAATTATCAATGTCTTTAAAAAGATATGGTATGCAATAACAGGAATTTTCAGTAAAGACTGATAAACGGAGGTATTTACATGAAAATAAAGAATAAAATAACAAGTGCGGCGGCCTTAGGCCTGATGCTTTCGGCTTCCATGGCTGTTTCTGCATTTGCAGCAGTAAAAAATGTCGATCTTACTATTGATACCGACAATATAAGCGGCTGGACTCCGGGAGTGGCTTTTTTCCCGGAGATAGAGCTTGACGAGGATGACAGCGATTCAATTGAGCTCAAGGTGGACACTGCGGACATAATGAATGCAAATCCGACAATGGGATATACACTGAGATTCACATTGGATGCTGACAGTGAGATCCTTGATGAGGATTTAAAGGTACACGGAAACGGTATCAGAGCCACATATGTAGATACCGTCGGAATGGACGGAACGAGCGCAGAGGGAAGACTGCTTGTCTATCCTTATTATCAGCTTCCGGCTCCTAATCCGCATATAGATTTTACGGCAAAGACTGTATCATGGGAGCCTGTAAAATACGCCGGAAATTATGAGCTGGTGGTTTCCTATACCACGAAAAACGGCAGTGATAAAACGGTGCATTTTAAGACCAAGGATACATCAAAGGATATATCAAGCTATATCAATGCAGCTGCTGACGGCGGACAGATAGGTGTCGCTGTAAGAGCCTTAGCCTCTGATGAGGAAGGCTACATGGATGCAAGGGTTGACTATGCATCAAAGACAGCAAGCTGGGATTCTATATCCGGAGTTGAAAAGTATAAGGTTACAATAAGATATACGAATTCAAGCGGCATGTCAGTCAAGAAGAATCAGACTGTCACAGGTCATTCCTTAAGCGTTTCAAGCTATATCATGGCTTCGGGAGACGGCAAGGTGAGCGTGACTGTAAGAGGAATCCCTACGGGTAATGACTCAAAGTATTACAACATTGCACCGTCTGATTTTGCGGATGCCTCAGGAAGCACGACTTCTGCTGATACTTCGGATTATGAGGTGGATAATGTCTGGGATTTCACAGCAGATTATCAGGCTGTTGTGGACGGAAATTTTGCAGCTGTAGCAAACCCTGCAAGAGCATATTCCTATGGAAGCACAGGGATAGGCACTGCTGACGGAAGCTGGAACAGGATCACATACAAGTGGCAGTATTTAGTAAACGGTCAGCCGTTTAACAGCGGCTGGAAGCAGATAGGAAGCAGCTGGTATTTCTTTGATGCAGACGGCTTTATGCACACCGGATGGCTGCAGGATAACGGCAAATGGTATTATCTTGAGAGTAAGGTCGGAGGTACCGCAGGTGTAATGTACACAGGAACTCATCAGATAAACGGAAAGAGCTATGTCTTCGGAGCTGACGGAGCCTGCACAAACAAATAATTTTTGTACAAAATTTCGCATAAAATAAGAAAGCTTAATTTTGTATACAATCTTTACATGAAAATCATCATCGCTTATAATGCTACATAGTATTTGGATGGCTGCATGAAGCAGTCTCGATCGTATTAAGCCGTTTCAAACGATAAAGCATTTAAGAAATATTAAAGCATTATAGATCGATGAAGTATCATGAAGGTACATTTTCCTTAAACGGGGAGAGTGTACCTTTTTGCGCATATTAATATTTACACGGGGAAGGTAAATACAATGGATCTTAATCAGTTTTTTAAAGAGAATAATAAGGTTGCAGTCGCATTTTCAGGCGGAGTAGATTCTTCATATCTGCTTTATGCGGCTGTTAAGGCAGGAGCACAGGTTACCGCATATTATGTAAATGCTGCATTTCAGCCGCAGTTTGAGCTTGATGATGCAATCAGACTTGCAGGCGATGTAGGTGCTGAAATGAAGGTGCTTGAGGCTGATGTGCTCTCATGTGAGGATGTGGTTAAAAACCCTTCAAACCGCTGCTACTACTGTAAACAGCAGGTATTCGGCAATATATGGAAGGCTGCAAGGGCAGATGGCTACAGCGTGCTTTTAGACGGTACTAATGCATCAGACGATGTAGCAGACAGACCGGGCATGAAGGCTCTTAAGGAGCTTACGGTAAAGTCACCATTAAGAGAATGCGGACTTACCAAGGCGATGGTAAGAGAGCTTTCAAAGGAGGCAGGACTTTTCACATGGGATAAGCCTTCCTATGCATGTCTTGCGACAAGGATCCCGGCAGGAACAAGGATAACCAAAGAAGCTCTTGAAATAACCGAAAAAGCTGAAGGCTTCATGGCATCAAAGGGATATTCTGATTTCAGGATAAGAATGACCACAGACGGCAGTGCCAAGATACAGCTTAAAGAGGCGCAGCTTTCAAAGCTTATGGCTGAGCGTGATGAGATCCTTAAAGAGCTTAAAAAGTACTATAAGGCAGTTACACTTGATCTGGAGGTTCGCTGATGAATACAGAAATAAAACGTATACTTGAGGATGTTAAAAGCGGAGCCATGTCTGTAGAGGATGCAGAGCTTAAAATAAAAATGGAACCGTTTTCAGATCTCGGCTATGCGAAAATAGATCATCACAGAAAGATCCGTCAGGGAGCTGCAGAGGTTATATACGGAGCCGGAAAGACTCCTGAGCATATTATAGGAATTGTTAAAAACCTCAAAGAGCACGGCCATGATGCCATTCTTATAACTCGTATGGATAAGGAAAAGGCCGCTGTTGTTGCAAAGGAAGTGGAGCTTAAGTATCATTCTGACTGCGGTATCGGAATAGTCGGAGAGCTGCCTGAGCCTGACGGAATCGGAAAAATAGTTATCTGTACAGGCGGAACAAGTGACATTCCTGTTGCTGAGGAAGCGGCACTTACCGCAGAGATATACGGTAATGAGGTAGTAAGACTTTTTGATGTCGGTGTAGCCGGACTTCACAGACTGCTCGCTCATTCAGAGGAGCTTATGCAGGCAAGCGTTATAATCGCCATAGCCGGCATGGAAGGCGCACTTGCAAGCGTTGTAGGCGGTCTTGCCGATTGCCCGGTAATCGCTGTTCCTACAAGTGTGGGCTACGGAGCAGCCTTCAATGGTATAGCAGCATTGCTTTCAATGCTTAATTCATGCGCAAGCGGAGTTTCAGTTGTAAATATTGATAATGGTTTTGGTGCAGGCTATCTTGCAAGTATGATAAATCATGAGGTGAGAAAAAAATGAAAACATTGTATTTGAATCTTGGAATGGGTGCAGCAGGAGATATGCTGACAGCAGCTTTATTTGAGCTTTTAAGCGATGCCGATAAGGAAAAGGCACTTGAAGCACTTAAGGAGCTCAATATACCGGGTGTTGAATTTGTACCTGAAAGATCCGAAAAATGCGGTATCGTCGGAACACATATGAGTGTTATAGTTAACGGTACAGAGGAAAGTGAGGAGATGTTTGCTCACAGCCATGCACACACTCACGATCATGAACATTCTCAGGACCATGACCATGATCACGAGCATCCTCATACCCACGAGCATGATCATGAACATCCGCACGATCACGACCACAGCGCTTGTGATGCAGGATCTGCAGAGGCGACTGCTAATACAGAGGCAGAGACTGAAAAGACTGACAGTGCAGAAAATGCAAAGCTTAAGATGAACCTGCCGGATGACGTAAGAGCTGATTTCAGAGAAATATACAGGATTATCGGAAAGGCTGAAAGCAAGGCACACGGAGTGCCTGTTAAGCAGATACATTTTCATGAGGTAGGTGAAATAGATGCTGTAGCTGATATTTCGGCTGCATGTCTCCTTATGAGAATGATAGCTCCGGAGCAGGTAATAGCTTCTCCTGTCAATGTTGGCTGGGGACAGGTAAGATGTGCGCACGGAATCATGCCGGTGCCTACTCCTGCAACTGCAAACATACTTAAGAACGTGCCTATCTACAACAACAATATTAAGGGTGAGCTTTGCACACCTACAGGCGCTGCACTCCTTAAGCATTTTGTTACAACATTCGGACCTATGCCTCAGATGAAGGTGTCAAGAATAGGCTACGGAATGGGCAAAAAGGATTTCGAAGCAGCAAACTGCGTTGTGGCTATGCTTGGAGAAACCGACTGACAGCTTGACTTCGGATAAAGACAAAGACATTTTCATGCGAAATTTTTGCTTTAAGCATTATGAAAGGTAATAGCTGATTTATGACTGCAGATATTGATTTAGAACTTAATGATGAGATCATAGAGCTTTCTGCCAATGTTGACGATATGACGGCGGAAGAAATTGGCTATGCCTTTGACAGACTGCTTGAGGCAGGAGCCGTGGATGTTTATGCTCTTCCTGCAGTAATGAAAAAGAACAGGCCCGGTACTATACTCAATGTTTTATGCAGAGAAGATAGAAAGCAGGATGTAATAAGAGCTATGTTCAAGCACACACGTACGATAGGAATACGCGAAAAGCTTATGTCAAGATATATACTTAAGCGTGAGTTTGAAACTATAGAAACACCTGACGGAGCTGTAAGAGCGAAGCATGTTTTTGGCTATGGTACGAGCAGGGAAAAGCTTGAATATGATGATCTTGCTGTTATCGCTTCTAAGCGCGGCATAAGCATTGCTGAGGCAAGACAGTATGCGGAGAGCTTTAGGAAGCAGGATAAGTAAAGCGGAATTATAGAAATAAAGAGAATTGATATAGAATAAGTATTGGTTGAAACCGCCGATAAGCTGATGATATAAGGCTTGCCGGCGGTTTTAAAATTTTCATTCCGCTTTGGATTTGGATCTGCGCATATTTGCAATATACATATACTGTATGGCAGCAGTGATGATTACACAAAAAGCAGTGAAGATCAAATATGCCGGAAGGTAGGAGCCGTGACTGTGGTCAGCAACTACTCCCGGGAATAGTGCAAATACTATTGCACCGAAGCTGTACATCTGCTGAAAGCGCTGTATAGTCGAGTCAAATTGCTCTCTTGAGCTAAGATCGCCTGCCCAGGCTGAAGGCCCTATGACAGTGATTCCGACACCTGCAACAAAGAGAGTTATGCCAATATACAGTCCCATATCTGATCTTGATATACAAAGCACGATAAGACCGGCGGTCATCATTATTCCGTACAGAAAGTTACAAAAAAATACAGAGACATGATCTGAAAGCCATCCGAAAAGGAATTTGCCTGCTGAGCCTGCAATTCCGGAAAATGATAATGCAATTGCAATTGCTGACGGTGAGAATCCTTCTCCGTTAAAAAATACAGACAGGTGATTATAAGCAGGGTTAGCTATGACACCGACAAGAAATAATGTCGGCAGAAGAATAAACCAGTCGTGCGGTCTGATTTCACCGTGTATCCTGCCGAATTCAGTATCGGAGGTATCAGCAGAAGGTTCAGTGATACCTGAGTCGGAAGGCTCATTGTGCTTAGCCGTGTTCTTTTCATATATGGATAATGACATATCTTCAGGATCACTTCTGATCAGCAGGAAGCAGATAAAGCCCAGAACAGCCATTAATAATGCCTGAATAAGAAAGGTCTGCTTTAAACCGATATTTTCAATCAGATTCGTTATTAAAGAAGGAATACCGATTACCGCGATAGTGGTACCCATTGCACTTATAGACATTGCTACGTTGCGGCCGGATTTGAACCATCTGTTTAAAAGCATGGAAACCGGGAGTGTTGCACCTATACCGAATCCGATACCGGTAAGGGCTGCACCCAGGATTATCATAGGGAAACCTGAGGCAATGCTATACACAACATAGCTGAGAGCCGAAATAAGGGTGGCTATAAACATGCCTGTGCGCATACTGAAATGCTTGTAATAATGTCCTGCAGCTGATACTGCCAGAAATACAAAGATACTGCGGGTAAGCAGTATGGATGATGACTGCGTGTTGCTTATGCTATAATTTTTTAATATGTAGGGCATATAGACAGAAAAGTCATTGCAGGCAAGCCCTGTGCATACAAAAAGAGTTATTGTGCATGCAAAGCATATCACAAAGGCATAATGAAATCTCTTATTCATACCTCTTCCCCTCTAAAGATATACGAATTTTCATATGATTATAATACAAATAATAAGAACGGTCATAACAAGGATCGCTGTTAATTTCTGTAAAAGATTTTTCATACAAAGAATTGTATGATACAATTAACAGGTATTCAGAAAGTGGTATATTTATAAAATAAGCTAAGGCATTATATAATAGGAGTGCATAAAATGGATGATAAGGTGCTTATAGTCGATGATGACAAATCGGTAATAGAGATACTTTATAAGGTTATAAGAAGCAACGGCATTGATGCTGATCTTGCTCACAGCGGCGAAGATGCTATATTGATGGTGGAAAAGGGAAAGTATGACTGCATACTTCTTGACATTAACATGCATGGTATCGACGGTTTTGACGTCATCAAGATATTAAGAGAGCGCAATATAACAACACCGATAATCGTTGTCAGCGGAAGAAAAGAGGATTATGATCAGCTGTTTGGACTTGATATTGGTGCTGATGATTATGTGACGAAGCCATTTAATCCTGTCACGCTCGGAGCCAAGGTCAAGGCTATGATCAGGCGAAGCAAGGGCAGTCATCAGGGTGAGGAAAATACTATATCAGCAGGCCCGTTCATGTATAACACAAGCACATTAAGATTATATAAGAACGGTGATGAGCTTAATCTTACCTCTAAGGAAAATGCTATGATGAAGCTGTTTATCGATAATGTCAACAGAATATTCTCAAAGGATATGATCTATGAGATGGTTTGGGGAGACAGTGTCATCGATGAAAATGCAATCATGGTTTACATTAACAGATTGAGACAAAAGGTTGAGGATGATCCTTCCCATCCAAAGTTTATTCAGAATGTAAGAGGACTCGGATATAAATTTGTAGTTTAAATGTATGAAGCATAGCGGTGTAGATAGAAAAAAATATTTTAAGGTCATTCTCTTAGGAATTCTGTTTGTAATTGCAGGTGCGCTTTTTACATTTAACAGCAACAGACAAAGCCATAGGCTTGTATTTTCCCAGCAGAAGGAAAATCTTTTGGAGCTTGCAAAGTCGACAGATAAGAACCTTGAGAATATCATATCGAGAGTTCAGAACCAGATATATTATATAACCACAGATGTAGATTTCAAAAAGGCTGAGCAGGACTATATTAACGAAGGACTTACCTATAATCTTTGGAATATCTTGCGATACAACTCTCTTTGCGATACTGACCTTATTGCAAATATTGTGGTTACCGTAGGTGATAAGGCAGTAATGGCTTCAAAGGACTCTTACATGGGAGAGTATACCTTCTATGACAGTCTCGGTAACTACAGACTCAGACTCTGCAAGGCACCTGACGGAAAATATTACATGGCCTTCACCTTTAAAGGAGGCTATGATCAGATACGTTACTATGCCTTAATGGATCTGGAAGAGCTTTACATGCAGATAACCGATGAAGAGCTTGGAGACGTCAATAAGATCATTTTATATAATGACAAGCTGAGTTTTATTATCACCAATAACGGAAACAGAGTCAGAGCGAGCAGGATAATTGATTATCTCTATGAAGGAAATGAGAGTCTCGGTAACTACATAAAATCAAAATGTGAGAAAAAAGAACCGTCTGCAGATGCATTGGAATTTGTAAGCGGACTTGGCGTAAAAGAAAAAAAATACGTTGCGGTATATCCTGTTGCAGTCAGTGAAAACAGGCTATTCACATTGGCAACACTTACTGACTATGCCAGAGTCATTTCACCTATAAAAAGTATCAATTACAGTCTTATAATAAGTATATTGATATTTACTGTAGGAATAGCGCTGCTGCTGTTTGGCTTCTCACAGATGAAAGAGGATCATGAACAAGCAGATAAAACACTTGTTGAGCTTCAGGAAAAAAATAAAGCAATGAAAGCTCTGCTCAAGCAGACACGAGAGCTTGAGCATGTTCAGCGTCTGGAGCTGCTCGGAACAATGACATCGGGAATTTCACACGAATTCAACAACCTGTTAACGCCTATTATGGGATACAGCATAATGTCACTGGAAATGCTTCCGGAGGGCAGTGATGAGCTGTCAGAAAATATAATTGAGATATACAATGCTTCAAAAAAGGCAAAAGATATTGTAAAAAGAATATCCGAGCTTTCTAAGAAGAACAGCTCAAATTCTATAACTATTATAGACATAGATACACTGTGCAGTAAGGTTTTATCAATGCTTAATCCTGCAAAGCCTGAGAATGTTGAAGTTAAAACAAATTATACAACATACGGGTATAAGACAAAGGCTAATGAAACTCAGATGACACAGGTGCTGATGAATATCATAATCAATGGTTTTCATGCAATGAGCGAGAAGGGCGGCACACTTACAGTGTCAACTTCAATATCTGTGAACAGCATGATCAGCATTTCAGTTAAGGACACAGGAACAGGTATACCGGCTGATGTTATCTCACATATTTTCGATCCGTTCTTTACAACAAAGGAGGCCGGCAAAGGAACCGGACTCGGCCTTGCAATAGTAAAAAATATCATAGATGAACTGAACGGAAAGATAGAGATTCATTCGCAGGAGGGTAAAGGCACTGAATTTATCGTAAAGCTGCGCATTTATGATGAAAGATTGGATGAGGATAAGCCTGAACAATCCAAAAAAGATCAATAATAATAAACAAAAATTCAAATAAATGCTTGAACATAAGCACGAAAAATGAATCGTCAGCAGATAAAAAACAAAAATTCTGTTGACGATTTTTTTGATGACTACTACAATAGGCAGTACTCGAAAAACAAATCTAAAATCTGAGTTTCTTAAATCAGCGGTCTGTTTTCGTTTTTTTCAGAGGAAAGGACAAAAGAATATGAATAGGGAACTGAGCATGGGTAAACTGCGCTTATTTTTCCTGACGGCTTCTGTAAGCATGATTGCCTTGGGCTCATGTATGCGTACGGATGCAGCAGACGGAAAAATCCGTCTGTTTAATGACTCCGGAAGTATAAAACGTGAGATAACAGGCAGCAGCTTATTTGAAAAACCCGTGATGCCCGGCAGCAATGAAACTGCCGATCTGATCATACAAAACGGGCTTAATAAGTCTATTTATTATGATGTCAGATGCTCATCGGATACTGCGAATGAGCTCTATGATGCCTTGCTTTTGAAAATTTCTGATGAGAAGGGAACGATCCTTTATAACGGCTTAGCTAAAGACACAGCCGTATCTATAGGACCGCAAAATTCCGGAAAAACAAAAAGATTCACTCTTGAGCTGTCACTTCCAAAATCGGCGGATCAAAGAATAGCAGGTAAAAAAGCGAATTTTGATCTGCAGCTTACCTTTAAAAGTGATGCTGTATCATCAGGAGAAGGTAAACCATCGGAAGGTGCCGGCGGAAGCTCTACCGGAAATACCGGCACTACCGGAGGCAGCACAGGTTCGGGAGGCTCAAGCGGAAGCGGAAGCACAGCGTCAGGCGGAGGTACGTCATCAGGAAACGGTTCAACGTCAAGTGGTGATTTATCCGGAGGAGTATCTAAGCCGGGAGGAAATTCTAGGCCGGGAGGACACGGATCATCATCCGGAGCAGGTTCAGGAGGAACCGGAAACAAGGGATATCATACCGGTACTTCCTCATCCGGAGCATCAGAACAAAACAAAAACAATGGTGATTCAAACGGTGTTTCAGAGGAAGGAAATATAGTTACGGGAAGCCGTTTTGACAGAAATTTCATTTTTGAAGGCGGAGATAGCTCATCAGGAACAAATTCAGCAAAGCATGATTATTGTATAAGTGATTTTTTTGGAAATCATAGTGTTTCAGGAGGCGGAGCAGAAATAACCTATGACAAACCAGACATTACGCTTACAAAGGGAATTGACAGCGGAAGCTGGGAGCAGGATGAGGAAGGCTTTTGGAGGTATATCTTAAACGGCGGAAGTTACATTAAATCAGGCTTTGCGTTTATAAAGAATCCATACAAAAACAACAGCGGTGAGTATTGCTGGTATTTCTTTGATGATGAGGGAAGACTTTGCATAGGCTGGATCAAAAGAGAAAATGACGTATGGTATCATTCTCATGAGGTTTCAGACGGAGATCTGGGAGCAATAGAAGCGGGCTGGATCAAGGATTCCGAGGACAAAGCAATCTATTATACAAGTGAGCTTGATGCAAAAATGCATACAGGATGGATTGGCTTCAGGGATAAAAAGAATCAGCCGATAGACTATTATTACTTTGCGTCACTTAAGGATACCTACAGGCAAAACTGGTTCTTTAACACTGCTGCAGGCAGATGGCTTTATGACAAGTTGGGCTACAGATGCTACGGCTCAATGTTTAAGAATGAGAAAACACCGGACGGATACAGAGTAGGCAATGACGGAAGATGGATAAGGTAAAGCCAAAAATAAAAAATAAGATGAAGCAGTATTGCGCGCTTATTGCAGAATGTATATCGGCCGTTGTAACTGTCACTGCGATCCTGATAACGATAGGCTGCGCATATATCAATATAAATGAGCGTACAAGCGGAGAAATGACATTTTTAGCAGAGCATAAGCTTGTTTATATAGAGAGCGGCTCGATGGAACCTACAATAAGGACAGGCTCTATCATAGTCATCAGAAAAGCAAAATATGAGGATGTTGAAAACGGAGACATAATAACATTCGAAACTCCGGCAGGATATGTCACTCACAGACTTGTAGGAGAAGATGCAGAAGCTTATAAGAGCGGCGCAAGGGCTTTTCTTATAACAAAAGGCGATGCCAACAGTATAGAGGATATAGAAAGACTTGATCCCGAAGACATTAGAGGAATTGTTGTAAAGATTTTTTAAAAACAGGAGAATTTATGAGAAAAATATTTAATAAACATAATTCAGTAAAAAGAGACATCAATAAGCATGCAGTAAAAACATTTTCAGTTGCAGCGGCAGCGCTGTGCCTTATCGGAACAGCGGCAGCCTCATCGGCATATTGGACGGATAAGATAAGCTTGAATCAGGAAGTGAGCGCGATGACTATAGGCGTAAGATATGATTCTGACAGTTTGGGACTTGAGCAGGCTGATGCATATCTTCCGGGAGAAAGCAGAGATTTTAATTTTAAAGTCATTAATTCAGGGGATATTTCTGTTGATATCAAACAGGTTATAACAATAACTTCCACAGAGGACATGAAAAAGGGAGGATCTGAATTCCTGATTGCAGATGAATTTGGAAATGAGATAAAGGGATATACAAAAAAATGCTATAAGGATAACGGAACAGCTCTTTCAGAGTCAGAAATATCAGAGGGAGGCACCTTTAAAAAGGTTGAGTATATACTGACGGATGAAAAGACTTTAGCGGGAAGCAGACAAAAGGAAAGCGCTGAAGGCGAGATCAATACGGAGCAGCAGTATAAATACAAGCTTGTTCTGAGTGATAAAACTGAAAATGATTTCAAGGGCGCATCTGCTTCGATAGATGTCAGCACATATGCTATACAGCACAGAAACAGAGAAGAGGGCGATGATTGGATAAGCATCGCAAGTAAGAAATGAGGAAATTTAAGAGTCTGATTTTGCCTTGTGCCATTTTTACAGCAGCGGTCAGTGCCACAGCTGCCGCTGCTTACTATGAAGCTATGATAAGCCATGAAACCTGTCTGGTGAAAGCCGCTGATATTTCTTTTGGAAGCTCAGAAGGGATAAGCTCTGACTTAAGCTCACAAAATAACAGACTCCTTCCATTGGAAGAGGGTGAAAGCTTTGATATAAGCTTTAGTACTAAGTATGACGGAGATATAGCAGCATATGCAGTACCTTCACTGAAAACATTTATTAGCGGAATGGATAAAGATGACATTATCAGAATTTCTGACGGTAAAAATGACATCTGCATAGATTCATCCGGAAGCGGAATACTGTATTCGGATATAAATTTGCTTAAGCCCGGCGATGTAATAGAAAAAAACTACCATATCACTGTAGTAAAGTACAGCGGAACTAACCAGCTAAAATTCGGATATGAATTTTCACTTGCAGCAGTGCAGAAAAAAGGAAACGAAACACTTATTGAAAGCGGAATTAGCTCAGAAAAACTGTATGGCGCTATTACAAACGAGAATGGTTTATCAGGGGAAATAAAAGGCTTCAGTGAACTTATAACAAAGCGTGACGGTGCATCAGAATCTGATGAAGAAGGCGGTACGAGATATTATTCAGTTAGTCTGGAACCTCAGATAGAAAAGACAACGTCAAACGGTGTAAGCTATAAATGGTATGCAAAAATATCCGACACAAGTGAAAAGATGATAAGTATAAATAAAATATTAGAGCTAACTATAAATAAATACAATATATCAGATGGCTTGAGTGTGAGATATGAGGTGGAAAATGAAGCCGGCTATATATCATCAAAGCGATATATATTCGAAATAAATGCTGATGAACTTGAATGCAGAACGGAGGACTTTGAGTATGAATAACAGCAAGGAGTCTTTACATATTGTTATTCAAAAGGCTGTTAAAGCGGGTGTGCTTATGTTTCTTATGATGGGCTTTATCTGCGTGACCTGTGATGAAAGCTTTGCGGGAATCACAGGTGAAGGAATCGAGTCAGATCCGCTTATAGGAATTGTTCAAAAAGGAGATTATTTTAAAGCTGACAGCTTCGTGAAAAATCTTGCAGAAATCAACGGAGCTGTTATTACACTTGAAAATTGCTTCGAAGCTAAGCACTTTGACTTTGTCCTTGATGCAGGAGACGGAGCATTTCCTGATGGAGATAACAAAAAGAACGGAAGCATTTATTACGGAGAGCTTCTGAATGATGCTATAGGAAGGGTTACTTCTGCTCAGGCAGTACCGAAACTTAAGGACAGTGCTTTTACAGGCTGGTATATACGCGGAAATCACGTTTTGAAATCATCTGCTGTGGTAGATGGAGTAAAATCTAATAATAAACCTATGGAAGCAGGCATTAAAGGAGATGAAATCGTTTCAGATGAGGTTAGATTTCTGATAGACACCGCCTATACAGAGGATAGAGAGCTTGCAGATGTAGATAATAACGGAGCATGCATTATCAGAGCAATGTGGAGGAAGAACAAACCCTGTGATCCCGGTGACGGTAATGAAGCCCTGGATAAGACATTAACTGATGAGGGTGCAAAGCTTGATATTTGGGACAGGGACAATGTTTGCAATAAAGCTATCGAATATTTAGATAGTTGCCCGGATGCAAAAGCTTACAGTGCAAGACACGGAACAACAAAATATCAGTACGGGAGGATTATGCTTACTGCTGAAACCAGCAATGCTAAGGATTACACATGGTTTGTAAAAAGAACAGGTGATAACGGATATACAATGCTTTCAGAAAAAGGTGAGACCTGTCTTTTGTCAAAGCTAAAAAGCATTGATGACGGAATGCTTGTTAAATGCCGGGTCGGGGTAGGCGGCAGCGGAAATGAGCAGACTGAAAATAGTAATAGTTTTATTGAATATGAGACAAAGCTCACAGTATATTCACTTCCTAAAATCCTGGATACAGGTATCCTGATAGATGGTAATAAGGCAGATATAAAAGTAAGTGAAAGTGCAAGATCTGATAATAATAAAACAGAAGGAGGGGCTTAAGATGAACAGCTCAATAAGCCGTTCCATGGCTGCTGTTCTAACAGCGAGTATTTTTGCATTATGTATCTTTACAGTCAAAGGTTCTGCGAATATTTCGTCTGCAAAAGAAACTGATTTAATTAATAAAATGTATACTGCTACAAAAGAAGAATATCCAACTGAAAAAGATCTTTTGATAAACGATAGGGTGCCATTAGGTGAGGATATGTCAGACGACGGAACAGTGTCTGATGAAGATACTTTCGACGACAGAATACTTTTTGATGATATGAAAGCAACGGCATCTTTGAAAAAAAGCTTTACTGACAACATGCTCATTGAGCCTGCGTCTATGTATAAAACGCTTTATGTAGACTGGGAGAGACACTATTGGACAGCATCCTACAACGGTTCAAACATAATTCTTTCATTTGATATTGATTTTTATGCAATCGGTGGCGGTGCTGACAGCTTTGCACCTAAATACACATTCGGCTTTAGTAAGACCAGCAGTAATCCATCCAACGTTTTAGAATGTACGAATGCAAATAATGCTTCTAAAGTATCTTCTCGTGTGGGAAGCGTTAATGTGACAAGCTTTACAAGAACCGGCGGAGATACGCCTTACAGCAGGCATCTTATACTTAAGGGATATGTGACAGTTGATGCTGGAAGAGTGTCATCGTTTGCAACCGGAAGATTCAGGTATTTAGCAGGCGGATGGAAGGACGGAGACTGGTCAGCGGCAGATAATAATGATTTTAATGTAACCAATTTCTGGTCTGTATATAAGCAGGCATCCTGCGGCCACACAGCCTGGAGCTACAGCCAAAACGGAGCAGGAGGACATATTGCAAAATGCAATAACTGCGGCTTTAGTAAACAGCTTAGCCATAATATTGTTGACGGTACATGTTCTTTATGCGGATATAAAAGCCTTGTAAAGGTGACGCTTAACTATGAGCTTAATAACAGAACCTTAAGTGAGGAGCTTGAACTTGCACCGGGCTTAGAATATCAGCCAAAATTGATAAATGGCTATAAAAAACCGGAGCCTGTGACTATACCAAATGACGGCGGAAGCATAAGCATAATATATGAACCTATAACTTATACAATATCGGATGATGAGGATGAGTATCTGCTTAAATATGATGATAGCCTCCTCCTTCCGTTAAAGGAAAGAAAAGGCTATATACATAAAGGTTACAGAGTTATTCAGGTTTCATAGAGGGCTTTTTTAACCTCTGTGAGTTTGTCTCTCAAGGCAATTGCCTCTTCAAAATTAAGCTCTGCGGCAGCAGCACGCATACGCTTATTAAGAGCGGTTTCAAGAGCTTTAAGCTCACGTGTATTCATTGATTCGATATCCTTATCATCAGTTCCGCGGGTTCCGGTTTCGACAGCTTTTGAAATAGTCATAAGCTCACGGACAGCTTTCTTTATGGATCGAGGAGTTATTCCGTGTTCGATATTATAGTCGTTCTGTATGCGGCGGCGCCTGTTAGTTTCATCAAGCGCTTTTTGCATAGAGTCAGTTATTTTATCGGCGTACATAATGACGTGACCGTTTTCATTACGGGCGGCACGACCTATGGTCTGAATGAGTGAAGTCTCGCTTCTTAAGAAGCCTTCTTTATCGGCATCGAGAATTGCAACAAGTGAGACCTCAGGGATATCAAGGCCTTCACGAAGAAGGTTGATGCCTACGAGGACATCGAATTCATTGAGTCGCATATCACGGATGATCTCGCTTCGTTCAAGAGTATCGATATCAGAGTGCAGATAACGGACCCTTATACCTATATCCTGCATATACTTAGTGAGATCCTCGGCCATCTTTTTCGTGAGAGTGGTGACAAGTACCTTATCACCGGTTTTGGTAACTTTATTTATCTCACTGATAAGATCATCTATCTGTCCCTGAACCGGATGTATTTCGCAGAGAGGATCCAGAAGACCTGTTGGTCGTATTATCTGTTCTGCACGCAGAAGCTCGTGTTCAGCCTCGTAGACATTAGGAGTAGCGGAAACGAAAAGCATTTGATCTATCTTCTGTTCGAATTCCGCAAAGTTAAGAGGCCTGTTGTCTAATGCTGAAGGGAGTCTGAAGCCGTAGTCTACAAGGACACTTTTTCTGGAGTGATCCCCGGCATACATTCCGCGTACCTGAGGGAGTGCAATATGTGACTCGTCAACAATGATAAGGAAATCCTGCGGGAAGTAATCCATAAGCGTATATGGAGGAGCACCTGCCGGAGAGCCTGCAAGATGTCTTGAATAGTTTTCAATGCCGGAGCATATTCCGGTTTCACGAAGCATCTCAACATCAAAATTTGTACGCTCTTCGATACGCTGAGCTTCAATAAAACGGTCCTCAGAACGAAAATACTTTACTCTTTCTTCCATCTCGGCAAGGATTGCAGTACAAGCTCGTTCCATCTGTTCCTTAGGAACTACATAGTGAGATGCCGGAAATACGATGCAGTGATTAAGCTCGGCACGTACATGTCCGGTCACAGAATCGATAGAGGTGATCCTGTCTATTTCATCACCGAAGAATTCTACTCTGTAAGCCTCGCCACCGGAATAGGATGGATATATTTCAAGAACGTCACCGTGGACTCTGAATGAGCCTCGTTTAAAATCGATTTCATTGCGTGAATACTGCATATCGACCAATCTTCGCATTACATCACGCATATCATGATTTTGTCCCGGACGTAAGGATACAGTCATATTTTTATAATCGATAGGAGATCCGAGACCGTATATACATGAAACCGACGCAACTATAATAACGTCATCGCGTTCGGAAAGCGCTGCGGTGGCGGAATGCCTCAGCTTATCGATCTCATCGTTTATAGCTGAGTCCTTTTCGATATAGGTGTCTGTTGACGGCACATATGCTTCAGGCTGGTAATAATCATAGTAGGAGACAAAATATTCAACTGCATTTTCAGGAAAAAACTCCTTAAATTCTCCGTAAAGCTGTGCGGCTAAGGTTTTATTGTGAGCTATGATCAATGTAGGCTTACCGAGCTTTTTGATGACATTGGCCATCGTAAAGGTTTTACCAGAACCGGTAGCACCTAAAAGTGTCTGAAATTGATTACCGGCCTTAAAGCCGGCAACAAGTTCATCTATTGCCTGGGGCTGGTCGCCCGTAGGTTCATATTCCGAATGTAAAATAAAGTCTGCCATGGATAACATTATAGCATAGCGGTTTATGCAAATTAATATCGGCTTTCACTTTATTTGTGCCTATGCTAAAATAGCAGTGTTTTGCATAATATTTTCATTGGTAACGGGAGAGGGATGCGGGCAGCATCGTTTTTCCAAATAAATATTCATTTTAATTTTTAAGAGGCAAGTAATGAGTAAAAGACCGGCAGTTTTGATCATTATGGACGGATTGGGGCTTAGAGAAGAATCTGAGGGGAATGCTTTTAAAGCGGCCAAAACACCTGTCCTTGATAAGCTTATGAAGGAATGCCCTTTTGTAAAAGGGTATGCGTCAGGTTCCTATGTGGGACTTCCTGACGGACAGATGGGCAACTCAGAGGTAGGACACCTCAATATGGGAGCCGGACGTATAATATATCAGGAGCTTACACATATATCCAGATGTATATCCGACGGCAGCTTTTTTGAAATACCTGAATTTAAGGAAAATATAGAAAATTGCAGAAAACATGATTCCGCACTGCATCTGTACGGACTTTTGTCCGACGGAGGAATACACAGCCATATTTCACATTTATATGGGCTGTTAGAGCTGGCAAAAAGAAACGGCTTGAAAAAGGTATATGTTCATTGCTTTATGGACGGAAGAGATACTCCGCCGACCAGCGGCATGAAGTATATCAAGGATCTTGAAAAAAAGATGAAAGAGCTCGGCACCGGAAAAATAGCTACAGTTATAGGCCGATATTATGCGATGGATCGAGATAAAAACTATGATCGTATCGAAAAGGCATACAGAGCTATGACAATGGGAGAAGGTGTTAAGGCTGACTCTGCCGAAGATGTACTTGTTAATTCATATGCTGACGGAGTAACGGATGAGTTTGTGCTTCCGTCAGTAATAATGGACGAAGACGGGCCTGTTGCAACTATAAAGGACAATGATTCCATTATCTTCTTCAATTTCAGACCTGACAGGGCAAGGCAGATAACAAGAGCCTTTTGTGATGATGATTTCCCTTATTTTGACAGAGGAAACGGAGGAAGGAGACTCAATGTCGACTATACCTGCTTTACTCAGTACGATGAGACTATAAAGCATGATCAGGTTGCATTTAAAAAAGAAGTTTTAAACAACACCTTCGGAGAATATATATCAAAGTACGGAAAGAAACAGCTGCGTATTTCGGAAACGGAAAAATACGCACATGTTACATTTTTCTTTAACGGTGGTCGTGAAGAGCCTTATGAAGGCGAGGACAGAATACTTGTTCCTTCAAGAAAGGATGTTGCGACATATGATCTTCTGCCGGAGATGAGTGCTGTTGAGGTATGCGACAAGCTTTGCGAGGCCATAAAAACAGAACGATATGATGCTATAATATGTAATTTCGCCAATACAGATATGGTTGGACATACAGGAGTTATGAGCGCGGCAATAAAGGCGGTCGAGACTGTGGACAGCTGCGTGGGACGTGTATGTGATGCGGTTAAGGCTGTGGACGGAGTCATGTTTATATGTGCCGATCACGGAAATGCCGATATGATGTGCTATCCCGGAACCAAGAATCCTCACACAGCACATACCACAAGCCCTGTGCCGTTCATTCTATTTAATGCAGATAAGGGTATTGGCTTAAGAGAAAACGGTGTTCTTGCGGACATAGCACCTACAATGCTTGAGCTTATGGGACTTGACGTACCGAGTGAAATGACGGCAAGATCACTTCTCACCAGGACAGGACAATGAAAAGACCGCTTGTATATGCGGCGGTCATGACAATATGCGGCACTGCCTGCGGTATCGGAGACTGCTCCGGTGCCGTCAGGCTGTCAGCAGCGATAGCTGCACTTCTTATAATTCTTTCATTCAAAAAAAATTCACTTTTACTTATCTTTTCTGTTCTATTATTTTCAGCGGCATTTTTAAGGGGCTCAATAGTATATCAAAGGTATACGGGAAAAGAGTGTTCAGAGTTCTTTGAAAAATATGAGGCCTCCAATCCCGGACAGTTTGATTACAGCATATATCTAAAGTCACTCGGAATCTGCAATTATTCTGATTATGAAGCTTATATGCAGAAGAAAAACAACGAGACTGAAGATAAAGCTGGGGCTATATATAAAGTCAGAAGTATATGCTCCGAAATATTGGATGAAGAGCTTAATAAAGAAGATGCCGGACTTTATAAGGCTATACTTTTGGGAGACCGTTCAGATATGGACACAAATATAAGTGAGCTTTACAAAGCTGCCGGAATATCACATCTTTTAGCGGTAAGCGGACTTCATATAGGTATAATAGGCGGAGGCTTTTTTAAACTGCTGAAGAAATTGAAAATAAAGAAAAGGAAAGCGACACTTATATCATCTGCGGCAGTATGCTTTTATATGCTTTTATGCGGGGCATCGGGGTCGACCTTAAGGGCGGCAATAATGCTGATAATTGCTTTCGCAGCATCTGATCACGGCAGGAGCTATTGCATGAGATCGGCACTGGCGATAGCTTCAATTATAACTGTATTAAAAAATCCGTATATGATATTTACCGCAGGATTTCAGTTATCATTCGGAGCTGTCATAGGTATAATTTATACAGGAAAGCTTATGACGAAAGCGCTTGAAAAGCAGCTTTCACGGCTCAGAGATAAAAAGGAGCTTAAGACAGTGCCGGCATCCGACCTCAGGCATTTCGGTAAACGCATAAAAAATGACTGCAGACTGCCGGCTTTGATAAAAACAATAATAATAAGTGCGGCAATACAGCTTACACTGCTTCCGGTTACTGCATGGCATTACTTTGTGTTTCCGGTATACGGAATTGTCCTTAATCTTATTGTCATCCCGCTTATGACGGCAGTGGTATATTCGGGTCTTGCCACGCTTGTTTCGGGTTTAGCAATAAAGTTTATTCTGACAGTAACCGGATACGGGCATATGATTTTTATCAGAAAGCTTTCATATATACCGGTTTCAATCTGTATTGCTCCGGGACATTTTATATTGAGAGCTTATGATCTTATGTGCAATGCGGTGCTTAAGCTTCCTTATGCACAGGTATGTATAGGAAGGCCTAAACCTTTTAATATTTTCTTGTACTATATTATATTGGCGGTACTGATCAACTATGCGGCAAACGGAAAGAACCCAATAGGCGCAATGATAAGTGCTTATATCAAAGAAAAACCTGTTTGGCCCGACAGATGTTTAAATATCTCATTATTTCTCAAAATACTTATCTTTAATATAATTTTCATCTTAAATGCCGATATGCTCAAATATAGAGACAATGAATGCTTTTATGTAACTGTGCTTGATGCCGGACAGGGGGACGGTATGGTTATTAAATACAAGGAGCATTATATTCTTGTGGACGGAGGCTCTAATTCAAATAAGAAATTCGGAGAACGTGTGCTGTATCCTTATCTTATGTCAAAAGGCATAACAAACATCGATGCCGCCGTAATAAGTCACAGTGACAGTGATCATACAAACGGAGTTAAATATATTATCAGTGAAAGGAAGGATATAAATATAGCTAAGCTTGTGTTTCCTAAAGCCGCAGCCTATGAAAATGAAAGCTATAAAGAGCTTGAAGATCTGTTTAATAATAAGAATGATATTAATGAAAATGATAGTAATAAAAATGAAAAGGATGTGATTTATCTGGAAGACGGCATGATGCTTATGAAGCAGGATGAAATGAGTTTAAGCTGTATTTATGCCGGAAATGCTTCAGGCCATACCGATGCAAACAATGAATCCGATGTATTGCTGCTTAAAAACGGGAACTTCAGCATGCTGTTTACCGGAGATATGCCCACAGAAGAGGATGAAGCATTTATAGGCAGATACCGGGAATACAAAGAAAACGGAAGCGGCTTTGATGATGAAGAAAAAACTTATTCAAAGGCTGATGCAGGAATAACAGTGCTCAAGGCTGCACATCACGGAAGCAAAACATCAAGCTCAGACAAATTCTTAGATGAAGTATCGCCGGAGAGTGCGGTACTTTCATACGGTAAAAATAATCGTTACGGGCATCCTTCAGAGGAGGTTGTAAGTCGTCTTGAAGATAGAGATATCGCAATAGTATCAACCAATGAATGCGGAGCACTGCATATAAATAAAAAGGGGATATTTGCTGCAAAATAAAGCTGTGCTATAATAGCTGATACGGCATAAACT
Source organism: uncultured Lachnospiraceae bacterium (assembly GCA_934438085.1). Lineage (GTDB taxonomy): Bacteria > Bacillota > Clostridia > Lachnospirales > Lachnospiraceae > Avilachnospira. The sequence continues at coordinate 25,011 of CAKSBC010000007.1, read as the reverse complement.
ATGGGCCTTTGGAAAGGACAAAGCGGCATGCCGCATTAATAAAAATATGCGGAGATGATATTATGAGCAGAATCGGAGATAATATTGATTATGTAGAAAGCCGAATAGATGAGGCATGCAGAAGGAGCGGAAGAGACAGAAAGGATGTTACACTGATATGCGTCAGCAAAACAAAGCCTGTTCCTGATCTTAGGGAAGCTCTTGAGCACGGTCATAACATTTTCGGAGAGAATAAGGTTCAGGAAATCAGAGATAAGGTCGAAGCTTTAGGCACAGAAGGAATACATTGGCACATGATAGGACACCTTCAGGCAAACAAGGTTAAATATATTGCCGGAGTGGTGGATCTGATTCATTCTGTTGATAATGATAAGCTTGCTGAGGAAATTGAAAAGCAGGCAGCAAAGCGTGACATTATTATAGACGTGCTTTGCGAGGTCAACATGGCAGGAGAAGAGAGTAAATTCGGACTTAAGCCAGAGGAGACTCTTGAATTTGTTAAGCGTATCTCTGCACTTAAGCATTTAAAGATACGCGGACTGATGACGATTGCGCCGTATACTGAGGATCCGGAATCCAACAGAGTATATTTCAAAGGACTCAGAGAGCTTAAGGATGAAATAAACGCTGCCGGTATAGAAGGTGTAAACATGGATACACTTTCAATGGGAATGACAGGAGATTATGAGGTTGCCGTTGAAGAAGGTGCTAATCTTGTCAGAGTCGGTACAGGTATATTCGGCGAAAGAAATTACGCAATAAAAACTGAGTGATGAAAAATATCATACTGATATACGGCAATGAGGAATACCTGAAGGAAAAGAAAAAAAAGGAGCTGCTCAAGGCACTTAATGCCGAGGGTAGCATAAACTTTAATTCTTTTTCTGATGAGAATCTGGATCTTCCTGAAATCAGAAGACTTATTGATACAGTACCGCTGTTTGAAGAATACAGAAAAATATTGATAAGTGATTCCGGCTTATTTAAGAAGTCTCCCGGCAATCTTCAGGAGGGTCAGGAGATCGAGGATGAGGCTGCAATGACGTCAGGTGAAGACGGTTTGTCTGATAAGGTTGAGGATAATAAAGACCTGGCAGCAGGCGGTGCGGACAGTGTAGATGCATCATCCGGCAATCGTGCAAAAACTTTAGGGGTTGCTTATGATCCGACAGAGGTATTTTCAGATATTCCGGAAACGGCAGTGGTTATATTTGTTGAGAATAATGTGTCTCAAGCATCACCGATGTTTAAGCTTGTAAAAAAGCAGGGTGAGATCTTCAAATTCGAAACTGTTGAGACTAAAAGAGGGCAGGAGCGAAGGATAAGTGAAACCGAGGTGAGAAACTGGGCAGCAGGAATGTTTAAAGCGGCAGGACGCCGTATAGACGGTCCGGTGCTTAATTATATGATCCAGCTTGCAGGCTATGACATGGAAAATCTTTCGGGTGAGATAGAAAAGCTTATAAGCTATATGCTTGATAAGCCCGAGAAGCAGAAGATAAGCATAGATGATGTTAATGCTATTTGTTCCAAAACACTGTCTGACAGAGTGTTTGTTATGCTTGAAAGCCGTATGAAGGGAAGGACCGGCGAAGCTCTGGCTATGCTTGAGGAGCTGTTTGCGTTAAAGGTTCCGCCGATGAAGACACTTTACCTTTTGACAAGGCATTATAATCAGGCATTGGCTGTGAGAGAATGTCAGGATGCACGTATGAGCGATGCTCAGATATGTGCAAAAACCGAGATGAAGGACTGGCAGCTGAGGCGAATTAAAGAACAGACGGCAGGAATATCCGCAGGTGAGATAAGATCAGCACTGGAAAACTGCGCTGATATGGAATACAGGATAAAGCGCGGAAATATGAGCGAAAGGATAGCACTTGAGGTATTGATGCTGTAAGAGTTGATAAAAATACAAGAAAAACCAAAGTTGAACCTTGACACGGCGAAGGTTTATATATAGAATGTCTTTGTTTGCACAAAACTGTCCGTGTCCGGGATTAGTGGAAACATCTAAAAATTGCAGAAGGAGGTGTAACACATTGGCAAACATTAAATCAGCTAAGAAGAGAGTACTCGTTGCTCAGACTCGCGCAGAGCGTAATAAGGCTATCAGATCAAAGGTTAAGACTTTTGTTAAGAAGGTACTTGCTGCTGTTGAGGCTGGTGATAAGGCTGCTGCCGAGGCTGCTCTTAAGGTCGCTATTTCAGAGATCGATAAGGCTCAGGCAAAGGGCGTATATCACGCAAATACAGCTTCTAGAAAGGTAGCCAGACTTTCAAGAGACGTTGCTGCTATGCAGTAAGCTTAAATTTGGTTTTTTTATATTTGGAAAGCCCCCGGGAGTAACCCACCCGAGGGCTTTCTTTAGACTTAGTACATAAATATTAACCGAAATATATAAATATAAGCAGGTAGATATGGCAGATATACATTTCGAACAGAGTAAAATCAGAAATTTCAGTATTATAGCTCACATTGACCACGGCAAGTCTACGCTTGCCGATCGTATCATAGAGATGACAGGTCTCTTAAGCGAAAGAGAGATGCAGGAGCAGGTGCTTGACAACATGGATCTCGAAAGAGAAAGGGGCATTACCATAAAGGCACAGACCGTAAGAACTGTATATAAGGCTGATGATGGTGAAGAATATATGTTCAACCTTATAGACACTCCGGGACATGTAGACTTTAACTATGAGGTGTCAAGATCACTTCATGCCTGCGACGGAGCCGTGCTTGTAGTTGATGCGGCTCAGGGCATCGAGGCACAGACTCTGGCGAATGTTTATCTGGCACTCGACAGCGATCTTGAAGTGGCTCCAGTTATTAATAAGATAGACCTGCCAAGTGCTGATCCTGAGAGAGTTGCGCATGAAATTGAGGATGTCATAGGCATTGAGGCAATGGATGCGCCGAGGATATCCGCAAAAACTGGACAGAATGTGCATGATGTCCTTGAAATGATCGTTAAAAAGATCCCTGCTCCGACAGGAGATGTTGAAGCACCTTTAAAGTCACTTATATTTGATTCAGTATATGATCCGTACAGAGGAGTAGTTGTTTTCTGCCGTGTCAAGGAAGGAACCGTCAGACGAGGCCTGAAGATAAAGATGATGGCTACTAAGGCGGAGTACGATGTTGTCGAGGTCGGCTATATGGGAGCCGGCAGATTGAATCCGTGCGATGAGTTAAGAGCCGGAGAAGTAGGATATATTACAGCCAGCATTAAGAATATTCAGACTACCAGAGTCGGAGATACGGTTACTGAGGCTGAAAGACCTGCTGCGGAGGCACTTCCGGGCTATAAAACAGTTACACCTATGGTATACTGCGGACTTTATCCTGCTGATAATGCGAAATATCCGGAGCTCAGAGATGCGCTTGAAAAGCTCAAGCTTAACGATGCTTCGCTTTTCTATGAGCCTGAGACGTCTGTTGCACTCGGCTTTGGATTCCGATGCGGATTCTTAGGACTTCTTCATCTTGATATTATTCAGGAAAGACTTGAAAGAGAGTATAATCTCGACCTTGTTACAACTGCACCTTCAGTTATATATAAGGTATATAAAACAGACGGAACAGTTATAGACCTTACAAACCCTACAAACCTTCCGGATCCTTCGCAGATAGAATATATGGAGGAGCCTGTGGTTACGGCAGAGATTATGGTAACCACAGAATTTGTCGGTTCCATAATGAAGCTGTGTCAGGAACGAAGAGGTATTTATCTCGGCATGGAGTACATGGAAGAAACAAGAGCACTGCTTAAATATGAGCTTCCGCTTAACGAGATAATCTACGATTTCTTCGATGCCCTCAAATCAAGAAGCCGCGGATATGCTTCATTTGACTATGAGCTTAAGGGCTATGTTAAATCAAGCCTTGTTAAGCTTGACATACTCGTAAACAGAGAAACCGTTGATGCACTTTCCTTTATCGTCTTTGCTGACAGTGCTTATGACAGAGGAAGAAGGATGTGTGAAAAGCTTAAGGATGAGATCCCTAGACAGCTGTTCGAGATCCCTATTCAGGCAGCAATAGGCGGAAAGATCATCGCAAGAGAGACTGTTAAGGCACTCAGAAAGGATGTTCTTGCAAAATGCTACGGCGGAGATATTTCAAGAAAGAAGAAACTTCTCGAGAAACAGAAGGAAGGAAAGAAGCGTATGCGAACCTTCGGAAATGTAGAGATACCTCAGCAGGCATTCATGAGCGTGCTTAAGCTGGATGATGAATAAAAATGCTTAAAAACTAATATTAATACACATAATAATTAGTGCAATTAGTGATGATGAAAATGAAGTAGGAATATTTATGCGAAAAAGCTGCATAAATATTAAAAAAACTATTGACACCGATTCTGTGTGGAGTATAATGCAGAAGTGGTTATCAATAGTGCATCACCCGTAAGAAATAAGGCATATAAAGTTATCGGTTATGCACAGCTATATAAAAGGGAGAATTATCATGAAAAAGTTTTTTGCAGTAGCTCTTGCAGCAGCAATGACAGCATCATTAGCTGCATGCGGATCATCAACAACTGAAACAACAACAGCAGCTGCTGAGACAGAGGCAGCAGAGTCAACAGAGGAGACAGAGGGAGCTGAGGCTATTCAGACAGTAACACCTGGCAAGCTTACAGTTGCAACAAGCCCTGACTTCGCGCCTTATGAGTTCTATGCTATTGACGAGAACGGAGAGCCTCATCTTGCAGGCTTCGATATGTCACTTGCTCAGTATATCGCTGATTATATGGGACTTGAGCTTGAAGTTATTCCTATGGACTTCGACGGAACCATCATGGAGCTTTCACAGGGTAATGTAGACCTCGGAATGGCAGGATATTCACCATCTCCTGATCGTGAGGATATAATGGACTTCTCAGATATCTACATTTCAGGCGGACAGTCATTCGTATGCCTTAAGGATAATGCTGATAAGTTCACTTCACTTGAGGACACAAACAAGGCTGAGTATACTATCGGCGCTCAGACAGGATCAATTCAGGCAGACCTTGCAAAGAGAAATTCACCTGATTCAGACATCATTGAGATGGCAAAGGTTACAGATATCATTGCAGAGCTTCTTGCAGGCAAGATGGATGGCGCTTACATTGAGACAATGGTAGCTGAAAGCTATGCAAAGAACTACCCTGAGCTTGACATCGTACTTGATGTTCCTTATGAGGCTGTAGGATCTGTAATAGGTGTTAACAAGGGAAATGCAGCTCTTCTTGAGGCTGTAAATGCTGCAATCAAGGAGTGCCAGGACAGCGGTGAGTTCGATAACTACGTATTCGAAGCTAACGAGCTTGCAAGCGGAGACATCGTTGAGGGTCTTATCGAAGACGATGCAGCAGCAGACAATGCTGAAGCAGCAGATGCTGAAACAGCTGAGACAGAGGCTGAGGAAACAGAGGCAGAGTGATCTGATGTTTCGATCCTGAGCAGGGTTACGAAATAACACGGAACACAAAATAAACGAAGGTAAAAGTATTATAATTAAGTTCCTCTCCCGGAAATTACTCCGGGAGAGGATATTATATTTTATAACATTAAGCAGAATCTGGAGGGAAAAAGCCGGTGTTTACTATAGCTGGATTTAAAAAGGCCTTTGATTACATCGATCTTTTCAAGCAGGGTCTAATTTGTACCGTATCATTGTCATTTTTTACTGTTATATTTGGCTTTGTGCTTGCCTTGATATTGGCTGTAATGAGATTATCTGATGTTCGTCCGTTCAGATCCTTTGGCCTTTCAGCGGATGGACGTGAGATCGAGGAAGGCTTCAGAGCAGCTGTCGGACGCTTTAATCCTATCAGCTTTATAGCCGCTGTATATGTAGAAGTATTCAGAGCAACACCTATGCTGGTACAGCTCTTTATTATCTATTATGTAGTATTTGCCAATGTCAGCTTTCCGGCATATAAGATCTTCGGATTTATAAGAGCGGATCGTTTCATTCCGGGTGTTGTTGCGCTTGCAATGAACTCGGGAGCATATCTTTCAGAAATAATTCGTGCCGGTATTCAGTCAATAGACGGAGGCCAGACGGAGGCAGCAAGATCTCTCGGACTTTCTCAGATGTCTACCATGAGATACATCATTCTTCCGCAGGCTATCAAGAACATACTTCCGCCTATAGCTAATGAGTTCGTTACGATCATCAAGGAGTCATCTATCTGCTATACAATAGGTGTTCAGGAAATTATGTACGCCGTAGCTGCAACCAAGGGAGCAACATACAGGATCGCAGAACCGCTTATAATCGCTACCTGCGTATATTTCTGTCTGACATTCCCTACATCAAAGGTCATTGCATACTTCGAAAGGAGAATGAGCCGTGGAGACAAGAGATAATGTTCTTATATCAGTAAACGATCTGCAGAAATATTATAACAAGGGAACTATCAAGGCGCTCGACGGCATTTCTGTAGACATCAACAGAGGAGATGTTATGGTAATTATCGGACCTTCGGGATCCGGTAAATCAACACTTCTGCGCAGCCTTAACCTTATGGAGCATCCTACAGGAGGAACGATCGTATTTGACGGCGTTGACATTACCAAAAAGAAGATAAAGACTCCGGACGGCAAATGGGAAAAATTAGATATAGATAAGCACCGTCAGAAGATGGGCATGGTTTTCCAGCATTTTAATCTTTTCCCTCACATGACTATCATGGATAACATCACTCTTGCACCGATCAAGGTTCACGGAGTTTCAAAGGAGCAGGCAGAAAAGACTGCATTGGAGCTTCTGGACAGAGTAGGGCTTAAGGACAGAGCAAATGCCTATCCTATACAGCTTTCAGGAGGTCAGAAGCAGCGAGTTGCCATAGTAAGAGCCTTGGCAATGGAGCCTCAGGTAATGCTTTTCGATGAGCCTACATCAGCACTTGATCCTGAGATGGTAGGAGAGGTTCTTGATGTTATCAAGGAGCTTGCAAGAGACGGAATGACCATGGTCATAGTAACTCATGAAATGGGATTTGCAAAGGAAGTAGGAAACAGAGTACTGTTTATGGCAGACGGAAAGCTGTTGGAGCAGGGAACACCTCAGGATATCTTTGAAAATCCTCAGAATCCAAGATTAAAGGAATTTTTAAGCAAGGTACTGTAAGATGATGCCATGCATTAATATAATTTATATTTGACAAAATACCAGCTGTATATATCTGCAGTGGTGATCGATATGACTTTGTGAATACTTAAATCTGTATTGGTCGTCACTTGGGTGTATGCAGCTGTTTTGTAATAAAAATGAAACTATTATTCAAAAAAACAGTTTTATAATAAAATCGAAGGCGGTTTTATAATGAAATTGAAACCAGTCTGATAATCTAATTAGATAATTTTAATCAAGGGGTAAAAAATATGGACAAGTTTCAAAAGATTGCAGTTGATGCGGTTGAAAATAAAAGAGAGCTTATAGGAAATGTTGCCGATGAGATTTGGTCACATCCGGAGCTTTCCTTAAAGGAATATAACTCATGTGATGTATATTGCAGAGTGCTTGAACAGGAAGGCTTCAATGTAGAAAAAGGTATTTCAGGGATCGAAACTGCATTTTCGGCAAGCTATGGTTCAGGACATCCGGTAATAGCTATACTTGCTGAATATGATGCTCTTTCAGGGCTTTCACAAAAAGCTTTCTGCACAGAGAAAATGCCGAGAGATAACGGAGATACTGAATCTGACTGCGGACATGGCTGCGGACATAATCTTCTGGGTGCCGGTGCATTTGCCGCTGCATTAGGAGTAAAGGCTTATTTATCAGAGACCGGAGAAAAGGGAACTGTAATTCTTTACGGATGCCCGGGCGAAGAAGGTGTTGCTTCAAAGGCCTTCTTTGCAAGAGACGGAGTATGGAATGACATCGATGCTGCCTTCAGCTGGCATCCTGATGACTGCAACGAAGTTGCAGAAGGAAGCTCAAATGCCTGCATACAGACACTTTATGAGTTCAAAGGAATATCTGCACACGCGGGAAATTCTCCGGATGCCGGAAGAAGTGCATTGGATGCAGTTGAGCTTATGAATGTCGGAGTTCAGTTTTTAAGAGAGCATATGAGCGACAGAGCGCGTATACATTATGCAATCACGGATGCGGGAGGAATGAGTCCTAACGTTGTACAGGCATATTCATCCGTGTTATATATGGTTCGTTCCGATAAGGTCAAAGAAGCGCTTAAGCTTCAGGATAGAGTTGATAAAATTGCGGAAGGCGCTGCCCTCATGACAGAAACAAGCTTTACAAAGACTTTTGTGGACGGTCTGTCAGAAACTGTGCCGAACCATGTTCTTGAGAGGCTGCTTTATAAGAATTTCTCTGAGATAGGTGTGCCGCAGTATACTGAGGAAGAAACCGAGTTTGCTGAAAAACTTTCAAAAACCTATAATTCATCAGACAAGATACCGGGATGTGCAAGTCCGTTCAGCAGTGACTATGCGAAAAATGCTGCAAAGCTCAGAGGTAATAAATCATTAAATGATTTTCTTCTTCCGCTTTACGGCAATGATACCTTTAATCCGGGCTCTACAGATGTCGGAGATGTGAGCTGGTGCACACCGACAGGACAGATACATGTTGCGGCCTGGCCGAACGGATGCCCGGGACATACCTGGCAGAGCACAACATCAGCAGGAAGCAGTATAGGAGGAAAATCGGCAGTTCATGCAGGCAAGGTGCTTGCTGCAAGCGCTGTTGAGCTCATGAGAGATGCAGAGCTTCTTAAAATGGCCAGGGAAGAGTTTTCAGAAAGAACAGAAAGCGGCTATATCTGCCCGGTTCCTGAGGGAGCTATAGCCAAGGCTGTGGTCTGATATCATAAATTTTACAATTGATTTAACTCGCTTGAACCTGTAAATGTAATATGATAAAGTCTATTTCATGAATAAAACAAATCAGAAAAATTGTAATACAGTATATGGCGCAATTAATAAGCTGATGAGGGCTGCTGTTTTATCGGCAGCCGTATCGGTTTTAATTCCGGGCATTAGTTCCTTTGCCGCTACAAGCAGCAAGACGATCTATCAGGATAAGACTTTTAAAGATCAAAAAAAGACAGAAGGACCATTAGATACCGAAGCGGACAATAATCAGACCGCATCCGACAGCGAGGAAAAAAGCGCTGAGTATTTGGAAAATCAGGCAGGTAGCCTGATAAGCAGCGGCAGATTCAGTCTGATGCAGAAGGAATGCTACGATAATTTGGATGAGTCTCCGGTGCTTGCCGACGGCGAAGTGAGATTCCTTGCTAATAAAGGCAGTGCCGCACAGCAGCTTTCGGCTGTTTTTAAAAGCAGTGACGGAAAGGTCATAGTTGTGGACGGAGGCCAGAAAGCAGATACTGAACATCTTATATCGGTTATACAGGAGTTCGGAGGAAGAGTTGATGCATGGCTTATAACTCATCCTCAGACGGATCATGTCGGAGCGCTTAATTATATTCTTGAAAGCGGCAGAAAAGACATAAGCATTGAAGGAATATATTATAATTTCGTTGAGCAGTCCTGGTATGATGAAAATGATCCTGACGAATGCGGTATGGTGAGAGTTCTCAGGAAAAACATGGAGGCTGTTCCTGCTTCAAGGCTTCATTCTGATATGAAAGCAGGAAGCAATACGGTTTTATCTGAAAAGCTGTCATTTAAAGCGCTTAATGAGCCTCAGCTTTCAAAGGGTATATTTGCCGGAAACAGTGCAGGAATCATGTATGATATAAGCATTGACGGCAAGCATTTCATTATTCTTGGAGATATGGCTGCGGAGGTTGGAGACAAGCTTATGGAAGCAGGCGCATTCGACGGAATAGTCTGCGATTATGTTCAGATAAGCCACCATGGTCAGACAGGAGTCAGTGATGACTTCTATAAAAAGCTGAATCCAAAGAATTGTATTTGGCCTACAAATGAGTACATATATTATGCGGAAGGCGTGACAAAGAGCGGACTCGGAACGACTCTTACAAAAATGTGTATATCCAAGCTTAAGGTTAAGCGCAATTTTGTTACTCTCGGAAGAGACGTTGTAATTAAGTAATATACTGGCGGAGGGCATTCTTCATAAGAGGACGCTGCTATATATTAGGAGGTAAATATGCTTAATGTTTCTATACTTGTATTAGGACCGGTGCAGACGGACTGCTACATAGTTCATAATAACACAGGCACATGTGTGATAATCGATCCGGGCGATCAGCCTGATAAGATTTTTTCAAAGCTTGACACTCTTGGATTAAAGCCTGAAGCAATACTTCTTACACACGGACATTTTGATCATATCGGAGCGGTCAATGCTGTGAGAGAGAAATATTCTGATATTCCGGTTTATGCATATAAAGAGGAGAAGACTATTCTTGAGGATCCGGTACTTAATGAAAGCTCTGTTATGGGAACTGAAGAGCTGAGACTTAAGGATATAAGCTATCTTGATGACGGTTCGGAGCTTTCGCTTGTCGGAGAAACGTGGAAGCTTATAGCCACACCGGGACATACAGTCGGAAGCTGCTGCTATTTTGTGGAAAGTGCACCTGTTCTTTTCTCCGGGGACACACTTTTTTCCGGAAGCTGCGGAAGGACAGATCTTGCAACCGGCAGCATGCCTGCAATAATAAACAGCATCAGAAACGTGCTCATGAAGCTTCCTGATGAAACGATGGTTCTTCCGGGACACGGGCCTAATACATCAATAGGCATTGAAAGAAAACAAAACTTCATAATGCGCATGTAATAGGCAGAAGCTTACGATTTACGGAAGATATATTTACAAAAAGACCTCTTTGCTTGACTAAAACCTCAGACTGATGTTAAAAAAAGGGTACAGAGCCCTTGGACCGGGTATCTGAGTTTCAGGAAATGAGAGGTCTTTATGATTAAAAAACTGAGGTCATTTATAATATGGGCGGCTGCAGCCGTGATGTGTATATCTGCGCTCAGCATCAGCTCCTTTGCGGCTACAGCTGTTGACATCAGCCTTATAAACGGATATAAGCCGGGACCGGGAGACCATTCCGATGCATCGGGCAATATAGTTTCTCTTAGCGGCGAAACATTGGTTGATTCAAAAGGCAATATAATTAAAAGCAATACTGTAAATGATACCAAAGAAGAAGCTGCCGAAGAAAAAGCAATAAGTTCATCGGCAAACTACACCTATGAAGTCAAAGACGGTGTCGGGATCTATACCTTTGAAGGAAAAAAATATAAAGCAGGAGCTTCATACGGTGTTCATAAGCTCACAGGCTACAGCGCCGAAGAGTTCGGAACAAGTATGACGGCTTCAGGGAAGAATGCAAGAGCAAAGCATACAATTGCAGCAGCTTCCAATCTTCCTATGGGCACGGTCCTTATCATCAAAGGAACAGCCGGACCTTACAGCTCCGATTATGACGGACTCTATGTTGTAGAAGACAGAGGCGGTTCCAAGTTGGAAAATGAGGGCTGGCTTGATATTTACTTTGATACTGCTAAGGAAGCAGCACATACTACCGACGCCGGTTGGAATTATGCGGAGGCATGGATAGCAGAACCAGCGGAATGAAACAAGCAATAGAACTATACATTCATATACCGTTTTGTGTACGTAAATGCAATTACTGTGATTTTTTGTCATTTGCATCGGATGAGGATACTCAGGAAAAGTACGTTTCACAGCTTATAAATGAGCTTACATTCAGAGCTGCACTTTGCAGTGATTACAGTGTAAGCTCTGTTTTTATTGGCGGAGGCACACCTTCAATAATATCCGAAAAGCATATTGCAGATATACTTGAGACGATAGATAAAAATTATTATATAAAACCTGACTGTGAGATTACCATCGAGTGCAATCCTGCATCTGCAATGCGACATAAGTTTTCCTCATATAAGAAGGCCGGAATAAACAGACTGAGTATTGGGCTTCAGTCAGCTGATAATGCAGAGCTAAAGGTGCTTGGCAGGATACATACATTCGAGGATTTTCTTAAAGCGTACCAGTCTGCACGTATGGAAGGCTTTGATAATGTTAATGTCGATCTTATCAACTGCTTTCCTATGCAGAGCCTGAAGACCTGGAAGAGGACGCTTAAAAATGTGCTCATGCTTAAGGTTGAGCATGTTTCTGTATATAATCTGATAGTTGAGGAAGGCACTCCGTTTTATGATATGCGACAAAGGGGTCTGCTGCTGATGCCATCTGAGGAAGAACAGACAGCAATAGATGAGTTTACTAAGGAGTGTATGGCTAAATACGGCTATGAGCGATATGAATTCAGCAACTATGCAAAGCCGGGGCATGAGTGCAGGCATAATATCGGATACTGGAGCGGAGTTCCGTATATAGGTTTTGGGCTCGGAGCATCGTCAATGTTTGAGAGAATGAGATGGAAGAATACATCGTCAATGTCTGACTATATGAATATAGATTTCGAGTCGGATGCTGATACTGTCTGCTCAGGGCTTATGACAGAAGTTACCGCATTAAGCCGCGAAGATCGTATGTCAGAATTTGTTTATCTAGGAATGCGTCTTACTAAAGGCATTTCCGCAACTGATTTCAGAACTGAGTTCAGTGCTCAGATTGAAAATGTATTCGGCGAGCAGCTTGAAAAGAATATAGGATTAGGACTTATTGAGTATGACGGGGATCGCTACAGACTGACGGAGAGAGGGATCGATGTGAGCAATGTTGTGCTGAGTGATTTTCTTCTTGAGGAGTAAAGAGGGAGGCATTCGCACTGCGTGCTCATTCCTCATTCCATAAGCTATATAAAGCATTCTGCCTGCAAGCAGTCAGCCTGCTTTATATACCTTCTGTATTATTTTTTTGCACATTGTTTAATACGTTTTTCTTTACACATACTTTTCACATTTTTATTTTTGGTACCGCTTGACTTTTGTTAGGCGGTATTATATTATTATGACGTTAGCAATCGAGTGGATTGAGTGCTAACAAAGAAACTGTAACTTTAGCAGAGCTTTTTGTAAGCCTGACAGGATGTTCTTATGGTGAATGAATTAGATGAGAGAAAAGTTATTATACTGAGAGCGATTATCAAGAATTATCTTGAGACCGGTGAGCCGGTAGGATCGCGTACGATCTCAAAGCTTAGCGGATTGAATCTTAGTTCAGCCACTATCAGAAATGAAATGAGTGATCTTGTGGATATGGGCTATATTATTCAGCCTCATACTTCGGCAGGCCGCATTCCGAGTGATAAAGGCTACAGGTTTTATGTAGACTGCATCATGGAGGAGAACAGCGCAAATATGACAGCTGTTACCTCACAGATGGGAAAGCGTATAGATAAGCTTGAGATGCTGCTTAAGGATATGGTCAAGATGATAGCTGTCGACACAAACTATGCAGCGCTTATCAGCGGGCCGAGTACATCTACGACGAAGATCAAATATCTTCAGCTCAGTATTCCGGCGGACAGACAGATCCTGATGATCCTGGTTCTTGACGGTAATGTTATCAAGAACGAGGTCCTTAATGCTGTAGAGGATATCGATTATGAGACTGCTATGAATGTCACGGTCATGATGAACAATCATTTGAGCGGCTTGAGTCTCAGAGAGATTTCACCGAAGATAATTACTGAGATCATGGTTCAGGCAGGAACTCAGCAGGGCAATGTTAAGCTTGTGCTTGATGCTGTGACGGAGATGCTTGAAGGCGGAGAAAATAATCGTGATATTTTCACATCCGGTGCAAAGAACTTATTCAAATATCCGGAGCTTGCAGAGGTTGATAAAGCTTCCAAGCTGATAACAGCATTTGAAGAAAAGGATGCCCTGCAGGAAATGGTCAGCGAAGTTACTTCGCTAACTGCAGCGGATGGCGGCGAAACCAACGTTCAGGTCTACATAGGCGGCGAGGGTCCTATTAAAAATATGGAGGACTGCTCACTGATTACAGCAAACTATGAGCTTGGCGACGGAATGAAGGGCATCATCGGAGTTATAGGACCGAAGCGAATGGATTATGAAAAAGTAGTTCAGACACTTCAAAACCTCAGAACTCAGCTTGACGGAGCGTTACCTGATAAACAAAGCCAAAAAACGGACAAGAAGGGCAGTAAAACAAAAAAGTCCGATGAAATAAAGGAAACCAAAGAAGGAATCTGATATGGCAGAGAAAACTAATAAGATGGATATAGATGAGGAAATAAAAGAAGAAACAAAGGCGGAAGCCGCGACTGAAAAAGAAATCACCGAAGAAAATTCATCAGAAGTGAAAGCCGAAGCTGCGAAGGAACCTCAGGATAAAGAAGCTGATGCCGGATCTGAAGATAAGAAGGAAGAGGCCGATGCTTCTGAAACAGCCGCAAAGCCGGACAAGAAGGACCAGAAGATCGCAGAGCTCAATGATAAATATGTAAGACTTTTTGCTGAGTTTGATAATTTCAGAAAAAGAACAGATTCAGAGAAGGCCGGAATGTTTACAGAGGGCGAACGCACAGTGCTCTTGAAGGTGCTTCCTCTTATAGATAACTTTGAGAGAGCGTTAGCAACGATACCTGAAGAAGAAAAGGGATCGCCTATGGCTGACGGACTTGAAAAGGTTTACAGAGCATTTACAGATCAGCTTAAAGAACTCGGAGTTGTGCCGATAGAAGCGGTAGGACAGGAATTCGATGCGAATCTTCATAATGCAGTGATGCATATAGATGATGAAGAGCAACCTGAGAATGTAATAGTTGAGGAATTTCAGAAGGGCTACATGTTCGGAGACAAGGTTCTCAGATATTCAATGGTAAAGGTTGCAAACTAAGCAAAGATACAATTGAAGTGTTATAAATACTTCATAAAATATAAACATTAAACAGCTTCCGCGAAAGCGGAGATTACAATATTGACATTTAACTTTGATCAGTTTCAGGAGGTATAGATCATGAGCAAGATAATAGGTATAGACCTTGGTACAACAAACAGCTGTGTAGCAGTTATGGAAGGCGGAAAGCCAACAGTTATTCCTAATGCAGAAGGACAGAGAACAACTCCTTCAGTAGTTGCATTTTCAAAGACAGGCGAGAGACTTGTAGGTGATCCTGCAAAGCGTCAGGCAATCACAAACCCTGACAGAACTATTTCTTCAATAAAGAGACATATGGGAACCGATTATAAGGTAACCATCGACGGTAAGTCATACACACCACAGGAAATTTCAGCTATGATCCTGCAGAAGCTTAAGGCAGATGCAGAAAGCTACCTCGGTGAGAAGGTAACAGAGGCAGTTATTACTGTTCCTGCATATTTCAATGATGCTCAGCGTCAGGCAACAAAGGATGCCGGTAAGATCGCAGGTCTCGATGTAAAGCGTATCATCAACGAGCCTACAGCAGCAGCCCTTGCATACGGACTTGAGGAAGAAAAAGAGCAGAAGATCATGGTATACGATCTCGGCGGCGGAACCTTCGATGTATCTATCATCGATATCGGTGACGGTGTAGTTGAGGTTATGGCTACAAACGGAGATACACATCTCGGCGGAGATGACTATGATAATGTTATCATGAACTGGCTTGTTGATGAGTTCAAGAAGGCAGAAGGCGTAGATCTTTCAGCAGATAAGATGGCTATGCAGAGACTTAAGGAAGCCGCAGAGAAGGCTAAGAAGGAGCTTTCATCAGCTACTACTACAAACATCAACCTTCCTTTCATCACAGCAACACAGGATGGACCTAAGCACCTTGATATGACTCTTTCAAGAGCTAAGTTTGATGAGCTTACAGCATCTCTTACAGCACGTACAGCTGTTCCGGTACAGAATGCCATGAAGGATGCAGGCCTTACAAATGCAGACCTCGGAAAGGTTCTCTTAGTAGGTGGTTCAACACGTATGCTCTGCGCACAGGAAGAGGTTAAGAAGCTTACAGGCAAGGAGCCTTCAAAGACACTTAACCCGGATGAGTGCGTTGCTATCGGTGCAGCAGTACAGGGCGGAAAGCTTGCAGGTGATGCCGGTGCCGGTGATGTTCTCCTTCTTGATGTAACACCGCTTACACTCGGAATCGAGACACTCGGAGGTGTCGCTACTCCTCTTATCAAGAGAAATACAACTATCCCTACATCAGCTCAGCAGGTATTCTCAACAGCTGCAGATAACCAGACAGCAGTTGATATTCACATTGTACAGGGTGAGCGTGAGTTCGCTAAGGATAATAAGACACTCGGACAGTTCAGACTTGACGGAATTGCTCCTGCTCCAAGAGGAATACCTCAGATCGAGGTTAAGTTCGATATCGATGCCAACGGTATCGTAAACGTATCCGCAAAGGATCTCGGAACAGGAAAGGATGCACATATTACTATTACATCCGGATCTAACATGTCTCAGGATGACATCGATAAGGCTGTCAGAGAGGCACAGCAGTTCGAGGCTGAGGATAAGAAGAAGAAGGAAGCTATCGATACAAAGAACGAGGCTGATTCATTCGTATTCCAGACAGAGAAGGCACTTAACGAGGTTGGCGATAAGGTATCAGACAGCGATAAGGCTGCGGTTCAGGCTGATCTTGATGCTCTTAAGAGTGCTCTTGCAGAGCTTCCGCAGGACGGATCACTTAATGATGACCAGGTTGCTAACATCAAGTCTCTTAAGGAGAAACTTATGAACTCTGCACAGGGAGTATTCACAAAGATGTATGAGCAGGCTCAGGCAGCTCAGGGAGCAGCCGGACAGGGTGCAGCAGCAGGACAGCAGGATGGCGGAGCTCAGTCTGCAGGTAATGATGACAATGTAGTTGACGGAGACTACAAGGAAGTATAAAATTAATCGGCAATGCATTAACAGCAAAGTATTGATTAATGACAAAGAAAAGAAATAATATTTAACTTTATGGCGAAGTCTGCACTTCGCCATGAAGTATGTTAAGGAAAGAGAAGCAATGGCTGAAAAGAGAGATTATTATGAGGTTCTCGGAGTTGATAAAAACGCCGATGATGCCGCAATAAAAAAAGCATACAGACAGCTGGCCAAGAAATATCACCCTGACTCTAACCCGGGAGATAAGGATGCTGAAGCCAAATTCAAGGAGGCAGGTGAAGCCTACGCCGTTCTGTCAGATCCGGAAAAACGTGCAGCCTATGACAAATACGGACATGCTGCATTTGATCCGAACTCGGCTGCAGGCAGAGCTTCTGGCTTCGGCGGATACGATTTCGGCGGAATGGATTTCTCTGATATATTCAGTGATTTGTTCGGCTTTGGCGGAGGCTTCGGAGGCTTTAGCGGAAGAGGCTACGGAAGTGCTACGGCAGCCAGAAGAGGTGCGGACATAAGAGCTATGGTTCGCATAAGCTTTATGGATGCTATAAACGGCTGTGAAAAGGAAATTGAGATAAACTTTAAGGAAACCTGTTCTTCATGCTCCGGAAGCGGTGCTAAGAAGGGTACGTCTCCGGAAACCTGTCCTAAATGCGGAGGCAGAGGAAAGATCAATATTACACAGAGTAATCCTTTCTTCGGACAGATGCAGACTACTACAGTATGCCCGGACTGCCGGGGAACCGGTAAGATCATAAAGGAAAAGTGCCCGGACTGCCGTGGAACCGGATATATTCAGACTAAGAAACGTATCAAAGTCAATATTCCTGCAGGAATTGATGACGGACAGGCTATCAGACTTTCGGGAATGGGAGAACCGGGAACAAACGGAGGACCAAGAGGCGATCTTCTTGTAGAGGTTGCGGTCAGCGACGATCCTAAGTTCAAGAGACAGGGCAATACCATATTCTCAACGGTATCTGTACCTTACGCTAAGATGGTTCTCGGAGGACCTATTCATATAAATACTGTAGATGGAAAGGTTGAGTATCAGATCAAACCGGGAACACCTACAGATACTAAGGTAAGATTCAAGGGAAAGGGTGTTCCTTATATCAATAACAGAGCTGTAAGAGGTGACCATTACGTTACGCTTATGGTTCATATTCCTACTACACTTAATAAAGAGCAGAAGGATGCTCTTAAGGAATTCTCAAAGCTCTGCGGAGAGGATCCGGAGAAACCATAAAAATAATATAATTAAAATAAAGACACGAGTAAACGCAGTTAGATATATTCAGCGCAGACTCGTGTCTTTTATTGTTTAGGTTATTTGAAAGTGAAAGGGGATGAATCAGACATTGAAGCGGAAGAGGATAGTATCTCCATCCTGAACTACATACTCCTTACCCTCTGAACGAACAAGCCCCTTTTCTCTTGCTGCGGCAAGTGATCCGCAATCAAGAAGATCCTGGTAGTTGATGACTTCAGCTCTGATAAAACCTCTTTCAAAGTCTGAGTGGATCTTACCGGCTGCCTGCGGAGCCTTAGTTCCCTTCTTTATAGTCCAGGCACGCGTCTCACTTTCTCCTGCAGTCAAGAAGCTCATAAGACCTAAAAGGTCATAGCTCGCGGTGATGAGCTTATCAAGGCCTGATTCTGTAAGACCTAAAGTCTCAAGATACTCAGCCTTTTCTGAATCATCAAGCGCTGCGATCTCTTCCTCGATCCTTGCAGAAATTACAAATACTCCGTTATGTGTCTCTGCTGCGTATTCACGAACCTTCTGAACGTATTCATTAGAAGCTCCGTCATCAGCAAGATCATCCTCAGCAACATTTGCTGCAAATATAACCGGCTTTGAAGTAAGAAGATATAATGAATCAACGAATTTTGCTTCTTCATCATCTGAAGCTTCAAATGCAGAAGCCATCTTACCTGCCTCAAGTACTGCCTTTAACTTCTTGAGAGTTTCAAGCTCAACCTTTGCTTCCTTAACGTTGTTGGCAAGCTTTGCGGTCTTTGCAATTCTTTTATCAAGTGTATCGATATCTGCAAAGATGAGCTCAAGGTTAATAGTTTCAATATCTCTGATAGGATCAACAGAGCCCTCAACATGAATTACATTAGGGTCATCAAAGCATCTTACAACATGAACTATCGCATCACATTCACGAATGTTGGCAAGGAACTGGTTGCCAAGACCTTCACCCTTGGAGGCACCCTTTACAAGACCTGCAATGTCAACGAATTCAATAACGGCAGGAGTTGTCTTTTTGGAATTATATAATGCAGTAAGCTTATCAAGTCTCGCATCAGGAACTGCAACGATACCTACGTTAGGGTCGATGGTGCAGAACGGGTAGTTGGCAGATTCTGCTCCTGCCTTTGTAATAGAATTAAAAAGTGTAGACTTTCCGACGTTAGGAAGTCCGACGATACCTAATTTCATATATGATGTCATACCTTTCTGTAATTATTTCTTATATAAATGCACAGATAAGTATAAGCTCTGAATGCCATTTTTACAAGTGGAACGAAAAGGTACAGAACATAATAAAAAAACAAAAAACTCAGATATATAAAGGAAAAGAAAAGCTAAATAGGGAAGTGGTAAAGAAGACAAAGGGGCATACATAGCGGTTTTTGATTTAAAAGTAAAATGAATATAAAATAAAATAAAAGGTTATAAAAGACGCTGGGGTACTGGCATTGCTGGACAGGATAATAGACCACAACGGCAATATGCCGGACGGCGTAGGGATACCAGTAGGAAACCTTACCAGTCAGTTATTTGCAAATATCTATCTGGACGCATTAGACCAGTTTATCAAGCATGAGCTGGGCGTAGAGGCGTACATACGCTATATGGACGACTTTGTAATATTAAGCCCAGACAAGGAACAGCTGCGCAGCTGGCTTGCACGGATAGAGCAATTCTTACGGGAAGAGCTTAAGTTAGAGTTTAACCCGAAAACTACCATACTGGCAGCAAAGAACGGTATAGACTTTGTAGGCTATAAACACAGGGCGACGCACAGGAAAGTACGAAAGGATAGCATAAAACGCATAAAGCGTACTATCAAGAAGTGCGAGAGCGGGAAAATCACAACAGAGCAGTTACAAAAGAGTATACAGAGCTGGACGGGACACGCAGGACACGCCGACAGCTATAATCTACGAAAGAAAATAGAAACGCTGGCAGAGGCAGCCATAGAAAAGGCTGCTTAAGCGGCAAAATGCAGGAGCGAGTACATGAGTAGCAATTTACTAAGGGTAGTACAAGAACAACAGGAAACCATAGAAAAGCAAAGCAGGCTTATTGCTGATTTAATAGCCACTCTGGAAAGCTGGGAGCAGACAGCAGGCTACGACGGCGCAGAGCTGAAAGAGCGGGCAAAAGATTTGCAATTAAGAGAAAGGCAGGATTTATGAACATGACTATTACAGAATTTATTGAGGCGGCGGCACATAACAAAATTATCCAGCTGGTAGTATTGGCGATTGTGTGCGACACGGTTTTTGGCGTGCTGCGTGCAATCAAAGAGAAGAAATTTAACAGCTGTGCAGGCATTGACGGGGCTATCAGAAAAGTAGGTATGCTTATTTCTCTGGTATTCATGCTGGCGATCGACGTACTGATTAAGATTAACTTAATCGGATTTATACCGGAGCAGGCACGTACATATTTAGGGCTTAATACCGTGGGTGTGGCTGAATTTTTCGCACTGCTTTACATTGCTTATGAGGTAGTGAGCATTTTTAAGAATATGGCATTATGTGGGCTGCCCGTAAAAAAGGTATGGGAAAAGGTGCGAGAGTTTCTGGCAAAGTATACGGACGAGCTGCCGGACACAGACGAACTGGACGGGGACAGCACCACAGGCAGCGTAGAGGAACACAGGACACAGGAAAGATAAGGATAATAAGGACATAGCAGCAAAGAGCGCTTGCGGGAAACCGCAGGCGCTTATTTTGTATGCGGAAAGGCGGGAAACATGAAAATTAACAGAATGATAAGCGGGTACAATTTCAACAAGGGCAGCATTTCCAGAATTAAGTATATTGTTATCCATTACGTAGGCGCACTGGGCGGCGCAGAGGATAACTGCCGCTATTATGGCGGCGGCAATAGAAATGCGTCAGCGCATTACTTTGTAGGTTTTAACGGCGAGGTATGGCAGTGCGTAGAGGACGCTAATATAGCGTGGCATTGCGGTGCGTCGAGCTATAAGCACGCAGAGTGCCGAAATGCTAATAGTATCGGTATTGAAATGTGTGTAAGGAAGAAAAACACAAAGAGCATGGGCGCAACAGATAAAGACTGGTATTTTGAGGACGCAACAGTAGAGGCAGCGGCAGAGCTTACCCGTTACCTTATGAATAAATACGGCGTGCCTGCATCTCATGTAATCAGACATTACGACGTAACAGGTAAAATCTGCCCTAACCCGTATGTATATAACACCAGCGCCCACACATGGGACGAGTTTAAGCGTAAAATCAGCGGACAGGCAGAAACGCCGCAGGGCGGCAATGAAAAAACAATCTGGGATTTTCTTACAGGCAAGGGCTTAAATGCTTATGCCGTGGCTGGCATTATGGGTAATCTGTACGCTGAAAGCGGACTTATGCCGAACAACTTACAGAATACCTATAACAATAAGCTGGGGAAAACGGACGCAGAATATACAGCGGCGGTGGACAATGGCAACTACGGTAATTTTGTAAAGGACAGTGCAGGCTACGGGCTGGCACAGTGGACATATTGGAGCAGAAAGCAGGCACTGCTTAACCGTGCAAAGCAGGCGGGCGTATCCATTGCAGACCTTAATATGCAGCTGGGCTTTTTATGGGAAGAATTGCAGGGATACACAGCAGTAATGGACGCACTGAAAAAGGCGGGCAGCGTGCGTGCTGCATCTGATGCCGTTCTTACTGGATATGAAAAGCCAGCAGACCAGAGCGAAACGGTAAAGAAAAAGCGTGCAGAGTACGGCGAGGGATACTATAAAAAGTATGCAGCAGGGAACGGTACAAAGTATTACAGAGTGCGCAAGAGTTGGACGGACGCAGCAAGCCAGCTGGGGGCGTTTACGTCGCTGGAAAATGCAAAGAGCGCTTGCAAGGCGGGTTATACTGTATATGATGATAACGGCAAGGCGGTATATAGCGCAGCGGGGCAGCAGGCAAGCGCAGGCGTTCCGTTTAGCGCACAGGTAGATATTTTAGATCTTAATATCAGAACGGGAGCAGGCAAGAACTATGCAAAGACGGGAGAAACCACAGGAAAGGGAGTATTTACCATTGTCGAAGTGAAAGCCGGACAGGGCGCAAGCGCTGGCTGGGGACGCTTGAAGAGTGGCGCAGGCTGGATTAGCTTAGATTATGCCACAAGATTAGCTTAAGTTTTTGAGGGCGGGCGGTTTGCTGTCTGCCCTCTATTTTTTCACATATTTTGATAAATAATCATTGACAATATACCGAAAACGGTATATAATTAAACCATAGAAAGGAGATAAAAACAAATAAGTGCAAAGCACTGGAAAGGAGAAAAGGGAATGGATACCATACACGATATACTGGAAATAATAAAGGACTTAGTAGAAATCTTAGTTTTAACATTAACAGCCCGCCAGCTGGTAAAACAAAAGAAATCTAAAAAGTCCAAGAAGAAAAAGTAAATACATAAGCTGCCCTGCAAAGGGCAGCCCCCGAAAGGGGTATTGCTTTTCTAAAAACAGTATATCACACCCTACAAAAAATATGAATAAGAAAATCAGCTTTTTACTGGTGGCGTTAGTGATACTTGATATTGTGGACGGAGATTTTAAAACGCTATCCATACTGGACGGTGTGAAAGTGGCATTATATATAATATGCTTTGCATTACTGGTATGGAATAGAAGAGAGGGCAAGGCATGAATTTAGGCGAAAACATTAAAAAAGCACGAAAAGCGGCAGGCGTGACGCAAAAGGAACTTGCAGAGCGCCTGCAAGTATACCAGAAAGATATAAGCCGCTGGGAAAACAACGAGCTTACGCCAAACGCAATAACACTGGCGAAAATTTGCAGAGAGCTTAACGCCTCTGCTGATGAAATTTTAGAATTGAAGTAGATACGAAAGCGAGGGCTTACTATGACAAAGAAAAAGGTAATTTTAGTGGCAGCGGCTGCATTATTTGCAGTAAGCGGTTTAACGGCGCTGCCGTCTGGAAATATAACAGGTGGGGTGGGCTGCATTGTGGTTGCGGCAGTATGCGCCTATTTTGGACTGAAAAAGAAAAGCACAGGAAAAGAAAACGAAAACAGAACGCCTGCGCCTGCCACTGCATCTGGTGGCAGAGTTTTAGATACAATCAGAACGAAAGTAGTAGGCGTGACGTTCAATAATGAGGACGGAGAAAACAGGCAGGATATTTTAAGCGGAATGTCCGGCAGTGAAGATATTACAGTAGAAAAGTATACATACAACGGAGAGCCTGCCGCATACGTAAAGTGGGGCGATAAGGTAATAGGCAATCTATCGGCAGAGCTGGCGGGGGACTTAGCGAGAAAGTACCCGAAAGCCCGCTACACCGCAGAAATACTGGAAATTTCTGGGGGGGGGGTACAGACGTTCGGGTGCAATATAGAGCTTGACGTAATCGAGGACGCAACGCCCAGCGTAAGCCAGCATACGGGAGAAACTACAGTATATGTAGACCGTAGCAACAAAAAATACCATAGTAAGCCTAACTGTTCGGGAATGAAAAACCCAAAGAGCATACCGCTAAGCCAAGCAAAGAAGAAATACACCGCTTGTAAAAAGTGTTGTAAATAGGTAAAGGCATAAGCCGCAGACTTGTAAAAGAGTTTGCGGCTTTTCGTCGTATATGGGGAAAGAACAGGAACGAAAGAGAGGTAGCAGAAATGGCGAATAAGAAAGGCAGCCGACAGCTGACATGGACAGACCGCATAAGTATTGAGGCATTGAAAAAAGCAGGGCATAGCGTGATAGAGATAGCAGAACAGCTGGGCGTACACCGCAGCACTATATACAATGAGCTTAAGCGAGGGGAATATATGCACAGAAATAGTGACTATACAGAAACATTAAGTTATAGCCCAAACAAAGCACAAATGAAAGCAGAGGAAAACTTAAAGGCAAGGGGTACACAGCTTAAAATAGGCAATGATATTGCATACGCAAATTATATAGAGGATAAAATAGTAAATGAAGATTATAGCCCAGCTGCGGTACTGGGAGAACTGAAAGCACAGGGGAAAGAGGGGGACTTTTCCGTAACAGTATGCGTAACAACATTATACAGCTACATTGACAAGGGTATTTTCCTTAAGCTGTCTAATAAGAATTTGCCAGTAAAGAAGAATAAGAAGAGAAATTATAAGAAAGTACAGAGGCAGCAGAAAAGGGCGGCAGCAGGAGAAAGCATAGACAAACGCCCGAAAGAGATAGATAAACGGGAAGAGTTCGGCAACTGGGAAATGGACAGCGTTTTAGGAAAGCGGGGAAAGTCAAAAAATACTCTGCTGGTGCTGACAGAGCGTAAAACCAGAAACGAGATTATATTTAAGCTGCCAGATCATACAGACGAGGCGGTAGTAGCGGCGCTGGATAGATTAGAAAGAAAATGGGGCGCTGATATGTTTAAGCGGGTATTTAAGACGATCACAGTAGACAACGGTAGCGAGTTTGCAGATGCAGAGGGCTTACAGCGTTCTATTATCAACGAGGGAGAAAAGCGGACAAAGGTATATTACTGCCACCCTTATAGCAGCTGGGAGCGTGGCACGAATGAGGTAACAAATAAGATGATACGCCGGAAGATACCGAAAGGCACAAATTTTGACGACAGGACAGAGGAAGAGGTAGAGAGTATAGAGAACTGGATAAACGGATACCCGCGCAAAATACATGGCTACCATTCAGCAGGGGAACTATTCAAGGAAGAGGTAAAGCAGCTTGCATAATAACGGATACGGGGAACGTGAGAGGCTGGCAGCAGTGGCAGTCTTACTATTGCACTGCCTAAAAGTGAAAATATACAATAAAACAGGCTACGTATTGTGCAAAATGGCAAAATGATAAAAACATGAAAAAATGTCGATTTTAATGTTGACATTTTTAAAAATAAAATAAAAGTAAAAAAGTTGTTGACAATAGATGAGGTGTGTGATAAATTGGACAGGCTGTCGCTTGAGAGCAGGCAGCGATCACAAAAAAACTTCTTAAAAAAGAGGTTGACAA
>CAKSBC010000006.1 GCA_934438085.1 uncultured Lachnospiraceae bacterium | reverse complement strand
CCTGGCTGACTTTTCGTCAGCCAGGGTAAACCTAGAACTTATTGTTATTCATTGTCCACTTGACGGGTAGCACACCAGACCGTGGATGGTTTATGTTTTTTGTAACACTTTTGAATCACTTTTACTGGTTTTCTGGTGCAACAATCGGCGGTCTGGTAGGGTCATTGCTCAAGTTCGATACAAATGGCATCAGCTTTGTGATGACTGCAATGTTCGTAGTAATCTTTTTAGAGCAGTGGTTGAAAGACAAAGACCATACTTCCGCATTCATTGGCCTGATAGCTTCAATCATCTGTTTAGTCTGTTTTGGTGCAGATTCCTTTATGATTCCGGCTATGGTATCCATCATTTTCTTACTAACTGTTTTTCGTAAAAAGCTCGAAGATAAAACAGACGATCAGGAGAATTTTTAAAATGACACTATTTCAACAAATTATTACAATTGGTTTATGCATTGCAGGCACCATGCTGACACGGTTTTTACCGTTTCTTGTATTCAATGAGAACAGAGAAACGCCAGACTTTGTGAAGTACATCGGAAAGTTTCTTCCATCTGCCGTTTTTGGACTGTTAATTATTTACTGTGTGAGGAATGTGGATTTTCTACACGCAAACCATGGTCTGCCGGAATTTCTCTCAATTCTTACTACTGCGATCATCCATCTATGGAAGCGTCAGATGTTGCTGTCCATTGCGTGCGGCACAATCTGCTATATGATCTTACTTCGTCTCGGAATATGATATTACAAAATTCTTAGGAGAAATTTTCAATCTCTTCAAAATGATAGCGTGGCTTCCCTTTACTCCTCTTTCCGTACTCAATTGCCTCCTTTGGGCAGTAACAGATGCACGCCATACAGTGAGTACAGTTATCACCCCAGACAGGCTTTCCATCCTTGAGACTAATGTTATTGAGAGGGCACCGAGCCTCGCATATGCCACAGCCGATGCAGGAATCCTTTACTCGAAATGACCTTGCTTTAACAATAAAACGATAAAATATTGGGTTAACCGTACCGCTCATAAAACGGTCATATACATTTTTCCTTGGCAATGAAAATTCACGACCGTCTTCTATGCACTCCATAGCTTCCTGTAACTTTGTGTCTGCATTCTCAACGATCTCACGTGCCTGCTCCGCTGTAGGTGCGTTAAACATGGCTATATAGTTTTCAGACATGATGATTTGGGCAGTCCCCATATATTGAAATTGCTTTTCATCTGCGAGCTGCCGATTATAGTCTGCCGCATTGCCGATTTCACTTCCACAATTCATCACGAACCATATGCGCTCCGCACCGATCAGTTCCTCATTCTGAGGCCATTCTGTTACCAGACGCGGAATTCGCCACGCATATGTCGGCGTCACCAGCACCACATCTCGTTCTGTCTTCACCGGCTCTGTATTCGCGGTTTTAATACAAGCATTCAAGTCATAAACCGACATACTAAGCCTGCCTGCTATGCGTTCGGCAAGATACCGGCTGTTTCCGGTTCCGGTAAAATAAAGTATCATCACTGCTCTCCTCTGAACGTTATAAATAAAAACTTGAAGTTATCGCTGCGGAGCCATTAACACAATTTACTGCTTATTTACATTTCTTCCTTCCTCTTCACGCAGTTTCTTTTCAAGCGCTGTCTGTTTTGCCAGAATAGCATTGACCTTATCGTACAGATCCTCAATCATAATTTCGGTTTTAAGATTGACCTTATAGTCATTTTCAGCCCTGCGGCGATCCTTTTCCTCCTATACAAAAAACTGCCACTATGATATTTACTATATCACAATGGCAGTTATGTCAATAATCACGTTTTTTAATTTTTCCTCACATCTTATTTTTTTCTCTTTTTAAGCCCTTAACAAGTACATTTGAATGATATACGCTGTCCACAATCAATTCCCTGAGTCAATATTATCACATTTACTTTGTCATGACTGTTTACATAAGGCTAAAAAGTTTTTTGCATTTTTTGTAAAATTAACAGTAGAAATATTAGTGGAATTAATAAATAATCAACTGTAACTTTTACTTGGAATAAAATTCATTTTTAAAAAAGTCCTCATTTTCAAGCAGTAAAGGAATATAATCAATAAGCAGATTCATTAACTCTGAGGCATATTTTTTATATTGTGGAAAAATAGTATCATTTATTCCACCTTCAGAACTCACAAGTGTTCGTGACTTTGCGGCAAGTTCATCCAGTTCCTGTATAAATGATGAATATGTTGCACTTCTATTTTGAGCAGCAAACAAAATTTCACAATTCTTTTTTATTTCCCAATAGACATCAGGGTTTGAATCACTTACATGATCTCTTGCCAAAGGAATAGTTAAATCATCAACTTTATAACTATCTCGTTCTAAATGATCTCCTAAAATATGAACATAATAAACCAATGCTGCAAAACTATTACATTCCTGACATGCCTTTCCAAACAATTCGTTTTTGATTCCAAAGTCAAAAACTTTGTTCACAGTTGAACATAGTAATTTCTTGCGTACCGGCCAATTAGCTTTGTCATGCTTCTCACCTTTAGGAATAATATAAATATAGTCCCATCCTCTATGGGTATAATTGCGATGGTTTCCATAGAATATACCTGTTAAATCAAAATCAGCTAAATCCGGAATTTCTTTTACTTTTTGTTCCTTTAGATATTGTAACTCTTTCTTTCCTTCTCCTCGATCTTGATCAATAGCAAGATATGATGCATATTCCAACATCATAACTTTTGTTTTTATTGACTCTGTCTGTGAATCTTTATATGTTGGTTCTCCAAATAAAACCTGTTCAAGATAAGCATCATGTTCTTCTGCATCATATGCATAAACAGGCATTAATTGTAAAGAAACCGTTAATACTATCGACATGAAGAGAGCGAATATTCGCTTTTTCATTTTTTCAGCCTTTCAAATTCAACACCATCAAATACAAATCCCTTTTTTACTTCGTTTGCCTTATATCTAAATGTTAATATTTCATCTGGATTCTCAGGAACCGGAGTTATTGTGACAGTAATTTTCATTCCATCTGTATACTTAAACTTATCTGATGTCTTACTCTTAAATGTTGCTGTATAATCCAAATAGTTATTTTTCTTCTTTCTGTTTACCTCTTCAATAGTCCAATCATCAAATACAGTTTTCTTCCCTAAGAAAATAGATTCATCCTTTTCATGCAATATGCTATCAATTTTTCTTTTTTCAGATGAAGAAATATTAAGTTCATTCGCAAGTGCAAAGAGAAGGTCGCAATTTAAATACAGAGCTTCACTGACCGGAGGAAGAGCAACCTTTCGTTCGGCTTTAAGCATTTTGTTATACTGTTTAATTTCTTCTTTTTCACGTTTTGTTGCAGTTTTAGAAGGTTCTGCTTCATTTAAATCTGCAAGATACTTAGCATTTAACTCTTTCTGTTCGTCTACAAGATAATTCACATTATCATATGCAATTTTATAAGCCTTCTGTTCATAGGATTTATCTTTTGTCTGTGCAAATAAATCCAGATAAATCTGTGCAACAAAATACCTTGAAGTCCAATCATTATTATCTGAATTGTCGATAATTATCTGAGTATATTTATCTGCTGCGGCTTTATAACGTTCTTTTGAGTACACTTCTTTAGCTGCAACAATGGCAAGTGGCAGTATTTTTGCATATTCATAATCCTTTCTGAAAATACGAGAGGATATTTTTTCATATTCATTAACAGAATCCAAGCATCTTTTATACTCTCCTGCTTCGTAATAGCTTCTTGCCAATAATAGCCAATAGTTTCCGAATGCTTGATATGTTTCTTTATTTGATTCTAAAAATGAAATGCGCCTTACAACATTCGTATTATTCTTCCAAGTAACAAATTCTTTAACGGTATCTTCGCTCAACGCGTAATCACCTTGAAGATTATTTTCACGCACCATACTCAACATATAGGTAAATGCCTGCTTTCTGCTTTGATGTAACTCTGCATTTTCCTCATCATCAAGTTCTAAGCCTTCTTTAAGAAAATCCATATCCGCTTGTGCAGCATATGACGAATAACTACTATAGGAATCAACCGCCATGTAAACAACGGAAATTGCTGCTTTAAGCACACTTCCAGACTGTACAACATTTAACACACTCATGGGACTTGGAATTGCTTGTCTCATTGCCTGAGCTTTGTTTTGTTCATAAATAAATTGAATTCTTTCTCTTTTAACATCAACCATACGATATGCTTCAAGAGTATCAAGAATATTTGTTAATTGAGCCTGAGTTCTTGAGTCTACAGCATTAGGGTATGTATTATTTAATAGAGATGAATACGCACTTTCCACATACAGTCTGCTCTTCTTTGAATCATTTATTTCCTGTGTCAACACAGTAAGATAATTAAGCATATTAAGGGAATTGCGCTGTGTTGCAGTCATTTCACCTGAATCTGTAACAGCATTCGATGATAACTCCGTATTAACGGTATGTTCATCAGCCATGATTGGAGTTGCTGAGGATATTAGCATTTCTACCGCTAATAATGATGCAAGTAATTTTTTTGCCCTCTTTTTCATTTTAAACAATCCCTTCTTTGCCCATTTTTATATATTGTTTATAAAATATATATAATTTCTATTGTATAATAATATCATTTTATAGCAGTGTTTACAATTCTCTCCATGAGTTTCATAACTAATACCTCATTAATGAAATTACAAACTTAGAATCAATTATAATAAATATGTGAGTATGGATAATATAAAAAAGACGCCTTCCCTAATAGGTAAACGTCTCTGCTAATATCTACTGCCTCAACGGATATATTATTCTTCATTGTATTCGCCCTCTCAAGATTTATAAAGTGTAGTTCCTATAAATTCTCTATATTCACATTTTCCAGCTCCAGCAATTTCACTTTTCGATCAATGCCTCCTGCGTATCCTGTTAAATTGCCGTTTGTACCAACAACTCTGTGGCATGGAATCATAAGTGATATAGGATTATGTCCCACTGCACCTCCGACTGCCTGAGCTGACATTTTAGCTATTCCCTTCTGTTTCGCAAGTTCGGAAGCTATTTCTCCATATGTCATTGTTTCTCCGTATGGAATAGTCCGCATAATCTCACACACCGTTTTTCTGAAAGGCGTTAAATCATATTTCAGCGGCGGCATAAAATCCGGTTCTCTTCCTTCAAAATAAATATCCAACCACTGCTTTGCCAGCTTCAGCACATCTGTGTCTTTATATTCCATTTCCTCTGAAAGTGTACTTCCAAAATGCTTCTGACCTTCAAACCACAGACCTGTTACTGCCGATTCATCGCAGGCAATAGTAATAATTCCAAGCGGTGAATTATAATCACATACATATACTGACATGTCCATACCTCTTAAAAAGGACTGCCGCGGATAAAGCGACAGTCCAAATATAATCACATAATCAAAACTAAATTACATAGTGATCCATCCAAATGCATTTGCGATAGAACTAAATAGGATGATTCCGGCAAAAACAGGGCAAAGATACTGGATCATAAAGCAGAATATATTCTTTCTGCGGAACTTTTCGTCACAAAGTGTAACCTCTTCCTCAATGCGTTCAAGGCCAACTACCTTGGAAATAAACAGACAGGTTGCAATAGCTGCAAGCGGCATCATGATAGTATTTGTGAGGAAATCAAAGAAGTCAAGGAACTGCATTCCTATAATAGTTACATTTGCAAGCGGACCATATCCGAGTGCAGATAAGCTTCCGAGTGCAATTATAATTACACCGATGACCGTTGTTGCTTTCTTTCTGCTCCACTTAAACTCATCCTCAAAGGTTGATACAGCACTTTCTGTTAATGCAATTGAGCTTGTAAGTGCTGCAAAAAGAACTAATACAAAGAACATGCAGCCAGTAACTGTACCAAGTCCCATACTTGCAAATACCTTAGGTATTGTAATAAACATAAGTGCAGGACCGGCCTGAAGGGCATCAGCATCTCCGCCTGAAAATGCAAATACGGCAGGAATGATCATAAGTCCGGCCATGATTGCAATAGCCGTGTCAAAGATCTCTACCTGAATAGTAGAATCCTCAATTGCAGTTTCCTTCTTCATATATGAACCGAAGGTTATAAGAATACCCATTGCAATTGAAAGGGAATAAAACATCTGACCCATAGCAGTAACAACTGTCATCCATGAAAAATGGCTCAGGTTAGGAATAAGGAAATACTTAACGCCTTCAAGCGCTCCCGGTCTTGTTACTGAATAAACAGCAATGATGACCGATAAAAATACAAGTATCGGCATCATGAATTTAGATACACGCTCTATTCCGTTTTGTACTCCGGCATAAATAATCACTAATACTACAAGTGAGAATACAATAAAGCATATTTCAGGAGATACTCCGTTAGATATAAATGCTGAAAAATATCCGTCAGCTGCCACCGCCTGCGTCTGGCCTGTCATATATTCAAAAAGATACTTTACGACCCATCCTCCGATAACCGAATAGTATGGCACTATAAGAATAGGAATTATAGCATTTATCCAACCGCCAAATGAGAGCCATTTTGATTTTCCAAAGGAAGCATATGCTCCTACAGGACTCTTTTTTGTCATTCGTCCTAATGCCGTTTCAGCCATTATCATAGAATATCCGAACGTTAATGCTAAAATGATATATACAACAAGAAAAATTCCTCCGCCGTATTTAGCGGCAAGATATGGAAATCTCCAAATATTACCAAGACCTACAGAAGCTCCCGCCGCTGATAAAACAAATCCGATCTTTCCGGAGAAAGAACTTCTGTTTTTATTATGTTTCATTACCCATCTCTCCTTAACACTTTTATAAAACACGATTCGTATTTATGCCCCACATCGTGTTTCATGGTGATGAAGTCTGAATTAATTGTATTCAGACTTATTTTAAGCCTAACTAATTTAATATACCATTTATTGTGATTTCTCTCTACATAAAAAGAAAAAAACCGGATGCAGTTTACGAATAAACAACATCCGGTTTAATTTTATTGATTAGATTATGGAATCTCTGTTTGAATATGTCTGTGACTTATTCAAGTGGTCCCATGCTGAGAGCCTTCTTAGGACAGTTAGTAACACACTGTCCACACTTAATGCAGGTTTCTCTGTCTATTTCCCAGGTCTTTGCCTCTCTGTTAACCTTGATGGCTCCGACAGGGCATTTCTTCTCACATAGTGTGCAGTAAACGCATGAATCTGAGAATACAACTCCCTCAGGTGCAGCTTCCTTGAAAGAAAGAACCTTCTTAGGACACTTTGTGATACACATTCCGCACTTGACGCACTTATCGTAATCTACAGTCCATGTCTTTGTTGTTCTGTCTACGGTTATAGCCTGCTCAGGACAGCTGCGCATGCAGAGACCGCAGTAAATACAGTTATCAATATCGCATGCAAGCTTTCCGAGAACCTTCTTCTTAAATGTAGTTCCTACAGTGATAAGATCCTCAGGATCCTCAGCTACCATGTGGTAGTCAGGAGTAAGCTGTATAGCCTTGGTACCGCAGAAATCCTGGCAGAATGCACAGAAGGTACATGAAGTCATATTGAAGGAACGCTTGATATTGGTTCCGCCTTCAACCTCTTCCTCTTCTCTGGTGATTGCTAAAGGAGCACATACCTTTATACACATTCCGCAGTCAACACACTTATCTGCGTCAAAGCTGATACGTCCTCTGTATTTAGGTTTTCCCATATCCTCAGGATTTGGGAATGGCTCAGCACTCGGCTTTCTGAAAAGATTGGTCAACGCTGTTGTAAGATAAGGAAACATCATTTATGCATAGCCTCCCTCTTCTTTTCAAGTATAAGTGCAGCCTTGTAAAGACCTTCCATTATAGCCTCAGGCTTTGGAGTGCAGCCTGCTACTGATACATCTACATGGACATATTTATCGAGAGGTCCGTCGATTCCGTAGCTTCCCTTGAAAACATTTCCTGATTTCGGACAAGATCCGATAGAAACTACACATTTAGGATCCGGAGTCTGCTCAATAGTACGGATAAGTCTGTCTCTTGACTGAACCGTAATAGGTCCTGAAACAACAAGTATATCCGCATGTCTCGGAGAACCGGCAAGCTTAAAGCCGAATCTTTCAGCATCGTATCTTGGTGTAAGACATGCAACGATCTCAATATCGCAGCCGTTGCAGGAGCCGGTATTCAGATGGAACAGCCATGGTGATTTGGCTGCGCTCTTATCTATAAGTTTCTTAAACATTACCGTACCTCCTTACATTCCTATCCATACAAGAATAGTGCTGACAAGTGCCAGCCCGGCAACAACAGTCCAATAGAATTTGAACAGATGCTCTATCTTAAGTCTTGCTGTAACTGCGTGAATAGTGGTAATGCTGACAAGCATAACAGCAATACAAATGATAACGAAAAGTACAGCATCTAATGCTACAAAGCCTGTACGAATGCCGCCTAAGAACATTGACGTGAAGAGACCTGTCATGATTATCATCTTCATGTTAATGCTGAGCTTGAAAAGTGCAAGCGGTGATCCGCTGTACTCAACAAGTGGTCCCTCACATATCTCATTCTCAGCCTCAGCTACATCAAATGGCTGTGTTCCAACCTCTGCTGGTATAACAAGCAGCATTGCAAGTGCAGCCGGGATCATGCTCCAATGAGAAAGCAGTGAACCATTTACAGCCTGATAGTCTGAAACAAGACTGAGATTGAATACGAGCTGGTCTCCTCCAACCTTCTTAGCTACTGTAAGAAGAACAAGTACGAAAGGAAGCTCGTATGCCATCATGGTTACCATCTCACGTGAGATACCGATACTGGCAAAAGGTGAACCTGAAGAAGCTCCTCCTATGATGAGTGCTGCACCCGGAATAGTCACAAGATAGAGAATAACTATCATGTCGGCTGCACCGTTAATTGCAGTAAACCCGAAAATAGGTATGAAAAGCATTATAAAGCAAAGGCTTACAAAGCTTAATACCGGTGCTGCTAAGAATGCAGCACGGTTTGCCTTTGCAGGTATGATCGTCTCCTTGCCGAGAAGCTTGAAGAAATCATACATAGGCTGTCTGAGCGGTGGTCCCACACGCTTCTGCATATGAGCAATGACTTTTCTGTCAATGCCTGCCATAAACAGTCCTACGGCTATTGTAAATAATGCGCCAGGGAACACAAGAATATAGAATAAATATCTTAATATAGTCATTCCTGCACCCCCTTATCGCATAAACATAAACATGAATACTACTATGATAGCTGTAGCAATAACTACCATATTGCAGTAATCGGTAACACGTCCTGAATGAAGCTCTTCCATTACTCTGTAGTAAGGCTTGAAGTCATACTTATAGCCCCAGAGCATATCTGAACCGCCTACATGTGAATAGACAGCCTCTTCTCCTGAGAAGAAGTTAGAGTGCTTCATAGCATTCTTAGTGTCAACCTCTACTGTAGCGCCTCTGTCTGACTTAGAACCGAGGATAACGATGAATGCTGCAATAAATACTGTGACGAACAGTATAAGATAAACAATTGGGCTCCATGAGCTGACCATAACATTGCTTACTGCCATGTTATATACTCCTGCAGCTGCTGCATATCCTTCACCCATCATTACATCGATGTACTTAACTACATCTACAGCAGAACGAACTGCCGGAAGAATGAAATCTGCTGCGATCGGTCTGTAGAAAATACCTGTAAGCAGGCAAAGTGCTGCAAGTATATACATAGGAACGAGCATAATTGCCGGAGCTTCCTTAACATCCTTGTTTTCTTCTGAAAGCTGTCCGAAGAATACGGCCTGAGCTATCTTTACAAAGGATGCGAGTGTCATAACAGATACTACAAGAGCTGTTATTGTGATGATGAGGTAATAGAAATTACCTGTCTCTGCAGCCTTTGTATAAGCTGCCTGATAAATAAGCCACTTAGAAGCAAAGCCGTTAAAAGGAGGCAGTCCTGAAATTGCTGCTGCTCCGAAAAGGAAGCAAACAGTAGTATGAGGCATTCTCTTTGAAAGTCCGCCCAACTTATCAAGATTGGTAACTCCGCCTGTCTGATGTAAAACAGCACCTGCAGCAAGGAACAGAAGTCCCTTGAACAGCATATGGTTCATAGCATGGAATATTCCGCCTGTAAGACCGAGTGCTGTGCCTAAGCCGGCAGCTGTTATAATATATCCGACCTGAGAGATACTATGGAATGCAAGCAATCTCTTGAAGTCATGCTGAGCAAGAGCCATTGATACACCGACAAACATTGTCACTGCACCGAATGCTGTGATGATTATCTGCATCTGTGTCAGATCCATAGCTCTGAACATAATATAGATGCAGCGGATCATTCCGTAAACACCTGCCTTGGTAACAACTCCTGAAAGCACCATTGAAATAGGTGAAGGAGCAACCGCATGTGCATCGGCAAGAGGTGTATGGAAAGGAACCATGAAGCTCTTAACACCGAAGCCTGCTACTGTAAGTGCAAATGCAAGCAGAGTTGTTGGTGTAAGTCCGCCTGAAAGCATTGAAGCAAGCTGAGCAATATTAAGTGTATGGCACTGAAGATAAATAAGTGCAATACCTGTAAGTATAAAGCCTGATCCGAGTGAACAAAGAACAAGATACTTAAGTGCTGCCTCAAGTGCTCCGTCCTTTTCAGTAATGAATCCTGTAAGTGCAACTGCTGAGAAGGTCATGATCTCTACCATGATATACATGTTGAAAAGATCTCCTGTCATACAGAAGCCGAGTATCGAACCGCAAAGCATCATGAACAATGTATAGTAATGTCCGAGATGATGCTCGCCCTTCATATATCCGAAGGAATAAAGGTTTGATATCCAGAATGCTGTTATTGCAATGATTGCAAATACAAGACCGAGTGCATCGACCTCATAGCCGATACCGATAGCATAGCCTGCAACCGGCTCCCAGTTACCCATCCAATATGCAATTACTCCGCCGTCAATGATTATCGGCTTAACAAGTGCATATACAAGACCTGCAACAACAGTGAATGTAATAAAGCTAATGGCATTTCTTACCGCCGCATTTTTTGATCCGAAGATCTCAATAAGGAAAGCTCCGAGGAACATACCCATAACGGCAAGAACAGGAAAATGCTGTATCATCCGCGCAACCTCCTTACATCATCGACATTGATGCTGCCGTACTTTTTCTTGATCATGACTACGATTGCAAGAGACATAGCATTTACGCAGGCACCGATAACGATGCTGGTAAGTGTAAGTGCCTGAGGAACCGGGTCAACGAAGAACTGTGCCGAAACACCGTTCAAAAGGTCTGACATCTGATATATAGGAACAGAACCGCCGTCATTGAAGCCTGTGCTGACTATAAGCAGATTCACGCCGTAATCTATGATGCTGAGTCCGATAATGGTCTTCAGCAGATTTTTCTGTGTGCAAACGGCATAAAGTCCGAGGACGATAAGCAGAATGCATGCTATATAGTTAAATATCGTCATAAGAATTATGCCTCCTTGCCTTCTAAGCTCTGTGCATTATCCGCTGCAGGCTCAGCATTTGTATCAGCAGATTTCTCTGCCTTGATCTCACTGAGACGCTTAGCATCCTTACCCGGAACAACAGGTGCCGGTGCAGGATCGATCTTCTGCGGCTTAACAGGCTTTCTGTCACTTGAATCAGGTCCTAAGAGTCCGAGCATAAGTATAAGCAGGAAGCCAACACCTGTAAGAACCTTATAACCAACGGTATAACCCATAAATGTTACGGTTCCGGCTGAAATAACATCTCCGACCGCACCGTTATCAAACAGCCAGTTACGGCAGAAATTCATGCCTGTAAGAATACCTGAAAGACCGAGTATTACGTATATACTTGCGCCGATAGCCTCGTTTATACGAAGGACCTCAGGGTTAACTGTAAGTGTTGTCTTATCATAGCCGTATGCAAGATACAGGAACAGTATAGCGGATGCAACCGTTACACCACCCTGGAATCCGCCTCCGGGACTGACTGTACCGTAAATAATGATATAGAGTCCGAAGGTCAGTGCAAAAGGAAGTATACGATCGGCACCGCATCTGACTATGATATTTTTCTCATGAATACCTTCTTTGAAATGCATCTTCATCAGGCTTCACCTCCGTCTTCTTCCTTTTTAGGCTTTCTGTAGCCGTTCAGGATAACGTAAGCTCCTGCGATCGCTGTAAGAAGTATGAATGACTCACCGATGGTATCAAAGCCTCTGAAGTCGAATACTACTGCAGCTACGTTGTTGGCAGCCTTGGTCTTTTCAAGGTTTTCCTTTACTATGATCTCGGCAACACCGCTTGCATTATTAACAGAATAGTCATCCGGATGATAATAAAGATCAACTACGTCTGTCTGTCTTCCGTCGTATGTCAGAGCCAGATCTCTGTAGGCATAATCAACCGAGAATATTCCGCACACAAGAATGATAAAGAGTGAAAGGATAGTAAGCGCTTTTCTCATTTCTCCTCTTCCTCCTTTGATGTTGTTTTTCTAACCGCAATAACAAAAATTACTGTTGAAAGAACTGCTCCTACCGAAGCCTCGGCAATAGCAACGTCCGGTGCCTGCAGCAAAATGAACTCAAGTGACATGAATGCTCCGGTTACACCCAAAGCAATGACTGATGAGAGCATATGTTTAAATGCTATTGCACAGACAGCGGAAACAAGAATGCCGGTGAGGACAAGTGCATTAAGAATAACTACAAGATTCATTCCTCTTCCTCCTCTACCATATCTTCTCCGTATTTATCACAGACCATTTCTTTATCAGGTCTGACACCGTGCTTATATGCACCCTTCATGATAGCGTGGCTCGATATCGGGCTTGTTACCAGATAGAAAACTCCCATGATAAGAAGCTTAACTACCATGCCGCCGTCATGAAGATAAAAGCCTGAGTAAAGTACTCCGCCTATAATAACTCCGAGTACTCCGAGTGTAGTTATATTACCGCTCGCATGTATTCTTGTGAATGTATCAGGAAATCTTATTATTCCCATAGTTCCTGCAAAAGCAAAGAATACACTGATTGCAACAAGTACATCTATAGCGATTCTCATAGTCTTCCCTCCAGATAACGTGATGTAATAACCGATCCGAGGAACCCGAGGATAGCTGTTATAAGTGCAAGATCAAGGAATACGCTTCTTCCGCTGTATAAAGCAAAAAGAATGAGCGCCATATCAGTAAGCACATCCAGACAGTCGGCAGTTACTGCTCTGTCAGCAGCACTCGGTCCTACTATAAGTCTGTAGAACAGACAAAGGGCCATAACTATGAAACATATAGCAAAGAATACAAATTCTTCAAAGATCATCCCCAGATACCCTTTACCTTTCTTTCAAATTTGCCTTTTATCATCTCTCCTGCCTCAGCCGGCTCCTGAGTGGCTACATCGATCCAGTGTACATAGTAATATGTCTGATCGTCCTGATCTACGATATCCATAGTAACTGTTCCCGGTGTAAGAGTTATTGAATCGGCAACAAGTGCCATTCCGTAATCTGACTGAACATCAACCGGTATCTTAACAATACCAGGATTAAGCTTTGGCTTGATGCTAAGTGCTCTTTTAGCCACATCAAGGTTTGCCTTTACGAGTTCAACAGGGAATATGAGGAACAGGTAAACTAAAAGCTTAACAAGTCTTGCCGGATTCCAGAGGAACCATGGGCTGTTATTGATAAGAAATCTTCCGCTGAACCATCCTGAGAATAAGCTGACGCATATTCCTATCACTATGGACTGCAGTGAGACATTTCCGTTAAAAATCGCTGTCAGCTGACCGGTGATAACAAGCCAGAACAGAAAGCACAGTACAGCCGTCGACATCATAGCCGGAAAACTGCTCTTCTTCAAAATCTACACCTCCGTTTACTTTCCGGTCTTTTCGCTTATTTTTGCGGAAAGCCATGAAATTAGCTCATCAAGTCCGTCGCCGGTCTTGTTTGATACTTTAAATATAAGTGCATCAGGATTTGCATCCTTTTCGTTCTTTTCGACTCTTTCAACATCGAAATCGAAATACGGAAGCATATCGAACTTATTAAGAACAAGTGCATCCGTAGTTGAGAACATCAGTGGATACTTTTCAACCTTATCGTCACCCTCAGGTATGCTTAATATCGCAACTCTGAGATCCTCACCGATATTGAATTCGGCTGGGCACACAAGGTTACCGATATTCTCAACAAATATGACATCTAACTTGTCGAGGTCAAACATAGGAAGCATGTTCTGTATGCTCATTGCCTCTATATGACATGCACCGTCAGTCTGAAGCTGAACTACAGGGATACCCATCGCATCGATCTTATCGGCATCTATCTGACCCGCAATGTCTCCTTCAATAACGCCTATGGCATATTTGTCCTTAAGTCTGTTTATTATCTGAGTGATGAGGCTTGTTTTTCCTGCCCCGGGTGATCCCATAACATTTATGAGAGCCACCTTTTTGTCGGCTAATTCATCAATTACAGCCTTGCTGACATCCTCGTTCCACTCGAGTATCTGTTTAACTATCTTAATTTCCATCTGTGTTTATTCAGCCTCCACGCTGTCCACATAATATTCCTTGCCGGAAACTATTTTAAAACCGGTGCCTCCGCACTCCGGACATCTGAAATGTCCTATCTTTATGACCCCGTCATATCCGCAGTCCGGACACTTTATGGTCACCGGAACCTTCTCAATAACTATCTTTGCTCCTTCTGCCACCGTATCCCTCGAGGCTATGTCAAAATAGTAATTAATGCACTCCGGTACCACACCGGAAAGCTCTCCTATTCGAAGCTTTATTGAAAGCACCTTATTGACATTATATTTTTCAACCTCAGGTATTACTGCTTCAAGTATGCCCTCTACAATACTAAGCTCATGCATGATATGCCTTTATTATCTGTCCATACATGAGAAGCAAGGATCAATGCTGGCAATGATGAGTCCTGCATCTGCCACAGAATTGCCCTTGAGCATTGTAGGAACTGTAGGTGCATTCTTAAATGTAGGGACATGTATGCTGACTCTTGCAGGCTTATCCGTACCGTTGGCAGCAACGAAATAGCTGAGCTGCCCTCTCGGAGCCTCATGTCTCATCATGTACTCACCCTTCTGTATTGTAGGGATCTTGTTGCCCATGTTGATAGGTCCCTTCGGCATGTTCTTGAATGCCTGTCTGATGATCTTGATACTCTCAAAGCACTCTAAAAGTCTGACAACCACTCTCGCAAATACATCGCAGGTATGGTATGTGGCAATGTTAAACTCAAACTCATCGTATGCAAGATACGGAGCATCCTTTCTGACATCCACTGCAACGTTTGATGCTCTTGCGTGAGGTCCTATAGCTCCGAGTGTAAGTGCATCCTCTGTTGTAAGTACTCCGACTCCCTGAGTTCTTAAAGCTACTGTCTTATCGTTAAGGACGAAGTCTGTGAGGACCTTGAGATCCTCCTCGTATTCATCAAGAGCCTTTTCAACCTGCTCCATCTGATCCTTGGTAATGTCTCTTCTTACTCCGCCGAAAATAGCTATTCCGTAATTAACACGGTTTCCTGTAAGAAGCTCCAACATATCCATGATCTTCTCACGATCATCCCATGACTTCATGAATAAGCTGTCATGACCGATATTATGAAGTGCAACTCCAACCCAGAGTGCATGTGAATGAAGTCTCTCAAGCTCACTGATGATGACATTAATATACTGTGATCTCTTGGATGGTGTAACACCGGCAATTGCTTCACAGGTCATAGTAAATGTCATCGCATGTGAATGTGAGCAGATACCGC
Organism: uncultured Lachnospiraceae bacterium; assembly: GCA_934438085.1. GTDB lineage: Bacteria > Bacillota > Clostridia > Lachnospirales > Lachnospiraceae > Avilachnospira. The sequence goes on along the minus strand of CAKSBC010000006.1, from coordinate 103,447 downwards.
ACACACGCTCAACAAGCGTTGTTGTCTGGATATAGTTTCTGTCCATAGCGATCTTCTCGATGCCTCTGTGGTTATATCCTATAAATATCTCTGCGTCCTTTATAAGCTCTCCCTCTGTGATGAGTCTTGCATGTACAGGCTCTTCAAGAGAAGGATGGTAAGGTCCTATAGGTACTATATAACTCATTTCCTTTAGTCCTCCTTCTTGTATCTGTTGTCAATAAGCTCATCCATAGGTGTTACTATTATATGGCCCTGTCCGCTGAGCATAGTGTCCGGAAGGAAGAGTCTCTTTGAAGTATCAAGTCCTTCGAATTCAAATCCGAAAAGCTCGTTAAGCTCTCTCTCAGGCCAGGCAGCTGCCTCGCTGTAAAACTCGGATATTGACGGCACAGTGCTCTCACCTACTACGGTATATGACTCGATAACAGTATCTATCTGATATTCATATGAAATATGCGGTATGTTCTCCTCGTCAAGATATCCGTGTATCATGGAAAGAATCACTCCGTCCTTACGCATCCTGTGCGCAACAGGAATTATCTCATCCTTTGTTATAGGGATTTTTCTGTACTCCTGCATAAAAATTCTCCTTAAATATAATACATACTAATAAGCAGTAAACTGCCTTTAAACGTGTTTACGGAGCAGTCTCTCCGAGTGCATCTTCAAGCGCCTTCCACGCTTCAAGGTTCTCCTCAGCCTGCTCCTTCTTCAGCTTTTCTATGGCGAATCCTGCGTGAACAACCACGTAGTCTCCTACCATAGGCTCCTTTATAAAATTGATCTTGATATTACGGCTGACCCCGTCTCTTTCGGCGACAGCATCGGTTCCGTTTATTTCTGTAAGCCTTAACGGCACTGCTAAGCACATATACCTATCCTGATGACTGCTTATAAATAAAATAAATGACTATTTTTTAACAAAAACTCCCAAAAAAAATGCGGTTCAAATACTTTTACATACATTAAAGACTGATCAAGAAACCGTATAGATCCCGGCAGATCACAGCCTAAGCAGATGCTTATAACAGTTTTGAAACCACAAGTTGCGATATTGTTATTTGTGTAACAAAAGTATAGCATGAAGCTGTTAATTTATTAACTAATATTTATATGATTATTGTATTTTTGTTAAAACACTTATGAAACTCTTTTCATTATATGTGCATAATATACAAAATTCTTTCTGAGCTTTATTTCATATATCGATTGACATCTAATGAACGTTTAATCAGACACATAATTATTCAAAAATTATTGTATTGTAATTTCATAATTTCTTACAAATTCCTGAATTCACACTATTAAATCCTTATTTTCTTAAAAAAGTATTGCATTATCGTCAACGATGTGTAATAACTGTATTAAGACAACTAATACACTTATTACACTTAGTGCACTTGCTGCTTTAAATTGCTTACAGCAGCTAAACATTATTACTTTTCTAATTCAGAAAGGAGACAGCGATGATAATTTTGGATCAGACAGACAGACGCCCGATATATGAACAGATCGTGGAAAAGCTGTCCGACCTTATGCTTCGCGGCATTCTAAGCGAACACACTCCGCTTCCATCGGTCAGAAATCTTGCGGCGGAGCTGTCAATAAACCCCAACACCGTACAACGAGCCTATAACGAACTTGACAGACTCGGTTATACCTACTCAGTTAAAGGAAAAGGGAGCTTCGTTGCAGAGCTTTGTTCTGTTCGTGAGGAACAGACTAAGCTGCTGATAAAGAGCTTCAGCTTGGATATAACAAAGCTTTATGAGGCCGGAGTTCCGGCAGAACTTCTTGTTAAAGAGATAAACTCTATTTACGGAAACAATTACAGCGAAGGAGGCAGCAAGCAATGATAGAAGCCAGAAACCTTACAAAAAGATTCGACGACTTCACTGCCGTTGACAATATAGATCTGACTATACGCGATGCATGTGTATTCGGCCTCGTAGGAACCAACGGCGCAGGAAAAAGTACCTTTATGAAGATGGCCGCAGGCATCCTTAAGCCTAATGCCGGCACTATAACTATCGATGGTGATGAGGTATTTGAAAAGCCGCTTACAAAAGAGCGCTTCTTCTATATTTCGGATGACCATTATTTCTTCAGCAACTCAGCTCCTGATGAAATGATGCGCTTTTATGCAAATATATATCCTTCCTTTGATAAGGATAGATACAATAAGCTTATAAAGGCCTTTGAGCTTCCTGATAAGAGAAAGGTCAATACCTATTCAAAGGGCATGAAGAAGCTCCTTGCCATAATATACGGACTTTCTGCAGGAACAAAGTATCTCTTCTGTGACGAGACATTTGACGGACTTGATCCGGTAATGCGTCAGGCTGTAAAGAGCCTTATTGCTTCGGATATGGCAGATAGAGGTCTGACTCCTGTCATTACCTCTCATAACCTGCGTGAGCTTGAGGATATTTGCGATCATGTAGGTCTTCTGCATAAAGGAGGCATTCTCCTCTCAGAGGATCTTGATGCTATGAAGATCAATATTCACAAGGTTCAGTGCGTACTTCCTGAGCAGTATACTGAAGCTGATCTTAAGGATCTTGACATTATAATCACCGAAAAGCGCGGAAGCCTTCTGACGCTCACCATAAGAGGCAGTGAAGATTCGATAAACGCTGCGATAAAACAGCTTGACCCTATATTCTACGAAATGGTTCCTCTTACACTTGAGGAAATATTTATAAGTGAAACGGAGGTAAAGGGCTATGACATCAAAAAGCTCATTCTTTGATCTTTTAAAGGAAAATTTCAAAAGAAGGACCTGGACTGTAGCTCTGTCTGCACTCTTCTTTATGTTTTATTTCCCTATAGGAACTCTGCTCATGTCAGACATGTATTTAAAGAGCAGTCACCTTATGAAGGCAGCTGATCTGGCCAGAGCAAAACGTCATATATATAATGAATTTATAAATATGCACCAGAGCTCGGGATACTCCATAGTCATATGGCTCGGAATTCTTGCCTTTATAATGGCATTTACCGGCTTCGCCTATCTGCATGAATCAAAGAAGACTGATTTTTATCACAGTCTTCCTATCAGCAGACCTAAGCTCTTTGCCGTTAATGTCACAAACAGTATTATTATAATTGCTGTACCTTACTTTATTACCGCAATGCTGTCGGCCGTTATCGCAGCTGCACGAAGCGGTTACACCGACTGCTATTTGATCGCTTTGACCTCCTTCGTACAGTGCTTGGGCTTCTTCCTGTTAACGCTTATGACTGCAGTACTTGCTGTAATGCTTACCGGCTCACGTCTTGTAGGCATTTTCGGAACCGGTATATTCTTCTTCTGGGGACCGGTAATAATAACTCTGACATTCGCGTATATAAGTACTTATTTTAGGACCTATTATGCACAGCAGGATTCGATTGAAAATCTGATTCTGGTTTCGTCTCCTCTGTTCTGGGCATTCAGTTACGGAGATATAAGCATAACTGTCAGGACTATTTCAGCATATATAATTGCTGCTTTAATGTATTTCATTAATATGAAGCTCTACATGATGAGACCGTCTGAAGCGGCAGGTCAGGCCATGGTATATAAGATCACAAAAACGCCTATTAAGGTAATCATCGTTATACCTACAGCTCTTTCCTGCGGACTTATCTTTAACCAGATGATGAACGGTTCAGATGTATGGACATTATTTGCTATCGTGTCCGGATGTATCATAATTCACTGTATTGTTGAGATAATCTATAACCTTGATTTCAAGAAGCTGTTTATGCATAAGATAGTCCTTGCCGGATGCCTTATAGGTTCCCTTGCAATATTTGCATTTTTCAGATTTGATATATCAGGCTTTGACAGCTATATGCCGGATGCATCAAAGGTAAGCTCTGCCGGTATTTTCTCTAACGGTATTGAAAATATGTACTCTTCAGAGGACGATATCGTTCTTAACGAAAACTATGACAATGTTTATATTGACATTAAGACCTCCGATAAAAGCGTTGTAGACAGGATGATGCTCACAAACATCTCTGCTCTTCAGGATATCGCCATGGTAGGCATAGAGGACACTGCTGCAAATAAGAATCATGATACCGATTACATCTACGCTAATACTGCCGACCAAGACGGTGCATGCATGAGTACAGTGCTTGTAGGCTGGCATCTAAGCAGCGGAAAGACTGTATACAGACAGTACTATATGGATCTTAAGAATGTTTCCGAGCAACTTGAAAGCATCATTGATTCTGATGAATTCCGTGAAGGCACCTACCCTATTCTTGCGGATGACATCAGTAAAAGCGCCGATCTTAAGGGCGTGAATTATAATGACGCTCTGGGCTTCCATCATATAAGCTTTAACGGTGCTAAGGGCGATGAGCTCATTAAGCAGATGGAACAGCTTTATACTACATATAAATCTGAGCTTTCCGGACTTAATGCCGATATAAGGAGAAATGAAAATCCTATAATAACTATTCAGTTTAAGGACAGCTATATTCAATCCTTGGCTGATACTATAAGAAAGACAAACGGAGGATATTTCGGACAGCTGAATTATACTCAGTATTATCCTGTATATCCTTCATTTACAAAGACACTTGCGCTTTTAAATGAATACGGAGTAAATATCAATGAAGTATTAAATGCTGATGATATTAATACCATTGTAATCAGTGATTCCAGAGGCTATCGCACTTCAGAAAGCGGTGAGACCTTCACACCTAAATCAGATCTTATCATTACCGATAAGGATCAGATTCGTGAAATATTATCCTGCACACGCTATGACCTTAACTGCCAGAACAGCCTCTACCCTCAGCTCTATTCATTAAGCTCCAATGCTTACCTTAAACAAAGCTATGTATTCTACGGTTCAGACTACGTGCTTAATAACGGTTATGCTCCTGCAAGCTCTTATGACATGGGGGCTGTTGAAGAAGGAATCGTAATAGAAAGTGAAGCTGATACGGAAGCTGTAATTAACAGCACTAAAGAAAGCACCGTGTTTATTGACGAAATATCAGAAAATGATGATTTCGTTGACACTGCTGACACTGTTAATGCTTCTGATGGCGCAGCATTACAGACTGAATCCTACGATGAAGCAGCAGATATGTACATGGATGATGACTATGAAGGCTATTACTATGATCAGTCGGTAGGAAACATATGCCTCTACTTCAGAGCTGACCGTATTCCTGATTTTGTTAAGGATTACTTTGAGCTGAGTGATGAGGATATTGCCAATTCATCTCCTATCTGGTAAATACAAATATTTGCCATTGATCATATATCGAATAAGCACTCTTCCGATGCGTCTTTCACGACGTACCTGTCAAAAAGCCGATGCGGATCACTCCGCACCGGCTTTTATATTCTGATTGAAATCACATCGAGTTTTAGCTTTTTTATCAGAAAAGATAAATATTGTGCTTTGCACACTCATCTCTCATAGACTGAGGCCATACAGAAGCCTGAACCTCTCCTACATGTGCTCTTCCTAAAAGAAGCATGCAGAGTCTGGACTGACCGATACCGCCTCCGATAGTGTAAGGAAGCTCCTTGTTGAGTATCATCTTATGGAAAGGAAGTGACTCTCTTTCAGGGCATCCTGCCTTGATAAGCTGCTCATGAAGGCTTTCCTCAGAAACTCGGATACCCATTGAAGATATCTCAAGTGCAATCTGAAGCGGTTCAAACCAGAAGAGAATATCTCCGTTGAGCTGCCAGTCATCGTAGTCAGGTGCTCTGCCGTCATGAGGCTTTCCGTCACCTAACTTGTCACCTATACGCATTATAAATACAGCACCGTGCTGTTTGCATATCTCGTTTTCTCTTTCCTTTGCAGTCATATCAGGATAGAGCTGTCTGAGTTCCTCTGAATCAATAAAGAAAATTTCATCAGGAAGCTTATATACAGCCTGAGGATATTTGTACCATACCTCATGCTCCATGTGCTTTATGACCTTGAATATAGTTCTTACAGTCTTTTCAAGAGTCTCAGGTGTCCTGTCTTCTTTAGTGATGACCTTTTCCCAGTCCCACTGATCAACATAAACACTGTGAAGGTTGTCAAGCTCTTCATCACGTCTGATTGCGTTCATGTTGGTGTAAAGGCCTTCTCCCGGAAGAAATCCGTACTTACCCAATGCCATTCTCTTCCACTTAGCAAGTGATTGAACAACTTCTATCTCATCTCCCGGCATAGCTGCAAGGTCAAATGAAACCTTTCTTTCCACGCCGTTCAAGTCATCATTAAGGCCTGTACTCTTTTCCAAAAAGAGAGGTGCAGATATACGATTAAGGTTCATTTCCTTTCCGATTTCCTTCTGGAAAGTATCTCTGATGTACTTGATAGCTTCCTGAGTTTCTCTCACTGAAAGCTTCGGATCATAATGATCAGGCAAAATAAGTTTCATTTCTTTACCTCCTAAATATTTACATAAACATTCTAAATGTTTGAAGTAACAATAATTATCATATAAGCGGCAGTTATTTTATAAGTCCTAAGGTCTTTTCAAGCTCCTTAAGCTCTCTGCCTTCCACCTGTCTAAATTCCCCTTCTTTGAGGTCTCCTAATACTATATTCATTATCCTTACACGCTTAAGCTTAAGAACATTGTTTCCTAAAGCTGCGCACATACGTCTTATCTGTCTGTTAAGCCCCTGTGTAAGTATGATATTGAAGGTGTAATCATCTATTTTTACTACCTTGCATGGTTTTGTGATCACATGCTTATAACGCCTTATCGTCTCCGCCTGTCTGCCTGCATTGCGCTTGTTATTATCCGACGATGCACCCGGTTTATTTTCAATAGGTATCCTTATATCAACGCCCTGTGAAAGCTTCTCTAAAAATAAGTCCGTAAGACGTCTTTCGCATCTTACTATGTACTCCTTTTCATGACCGTTCACCGACTTATTGATAAGATTAACCAGCTCGCCTCGATTGGTAAGAAGCAATAGTCCTTCGGATTCCTTATCCAGCCTTCCTATAGGAAACAGCCTTGCATCATAGTCTATATAATCAATGACATTTTGGGCTCTGTCTCTGTCAGATGTAGTACAAACAATACCTCTCGGCTTATAAAAAGCTACCAGCTCGGGTTTGATTTCAAGATCAATATCAACCTTTTTATTATCTACGGTGACAATGTCACCGCTACCCACCTTCTGTCCCGGCTCGCAAATATTGCCGTTAATAAGGACTCTGCCTTCCGTTATAAGCCTGTCGGCCTCACGTCTTGAACAAATGCCCTTCTCGGACAGAAATTTATTTATTCGTATATTTTCCATATAGCTTTACTTCCTATCCGACAAACAAAAAATACGTAACATCTGACAATAAATCGATCTGAATGTGTTCTTTAACATCAATTTTTCTTAAAAAAAGAGCATTTATTGTCATAAACAAAGAAAAAGGAACCAACCAATTGATCGGCTCCTTTACCTTTTCCATACAATAGCATTATTATCAAAAAAATGCAATTATTTTATTTGAAAAAAATAGTATTTTTTCGTGTTTTTTGACTTGCTTATTTCTGATGACATCATAGGTGTAATAAGCTCATCACCATGCAGCTATGCTTCCGTCAGATCTCGGCTCCGTAGCTCCGCACAGTACCCCGTCCTCGGAACGCCATATGATCTGGCCTCTTCCCATAGAATAACTATCAGGAAGTACACTAATTTCGTGACCTTTTCTAATGAGCTCTTCAGCAATGCTCTGATCAAACCCCATCTCAAGCTCTATCTTTTTGCCGCCTGTCCACTGCCATCTTGGTGCATCCAAGGCCTCCTGCGGATTCATTCCGAAATCAACGGTATTCATAACTACCTGAAGCTGTCCCTGAGGCTGCATAAAGCCTCCCATGACTCCGAAAGGTCCGACAGGCTTTCCGTCCTTTGACAAAAAGCCCGGTATGATAGTGTGATATGGTTTCTTTCCGGGTGCGATACAGTTTTCACTTTTAGGATCCAAATAGAAATTATTGCCTCTGTCATGCATGGCTATTCCGGTTCCGGGAACCACTATACCGGAACCAAAATCCTTATAGTTGCTCTCTATGAATGAAACCATATTACCTTCGCCGTCAGCTGTACAAAAATAAACAGTATCGCCGCTGTAAGGCTGTCCCGGCATAGGCTCCATGGCTGTTTTGCCTATAAGGGAACGTCTTGTTTCAATATATTCATCGCTCAAAAGCTGCTCTACAGTCGCTTTCATGTATTTAGGATCGGCAATATATCTCTTTCCATCCGTAAATGCCAGCTTCATAGCTTCAAGCTGCTTATGAACTGTTTCAATATCTTCTCGTGATGTAAATTCAAAGCCTGAAAGGATTTTAAGTGCCATAAGCACGACCAATCCGTGTCCGTTAGGAGGTATCTCCGAGACTGTATAGCCTCTGTAATCGACACTGATAGGCTCAACCCACTCTGCTCTGAAAGCTGCAAGATCTTCTTTTCTCAGATATCCTCCGGTCGCCTTTGAAAAGCTGTCTATTTCATCCGCAAGTGCTCCTTGGTAAAATGATTCACACCCTGTTGCAGCTAATTCTCTCAGAGTTTCTGCATGATCTTTAAGATACATTATCTCTCCGGGCTTCGGACCTCTTCCCTTTGGTGCAAAGGTATCAAACCAATGCATCAATTCAGGTGCATTGAATTCCGCTTTATATTCATTAAAGCATCTGTCCCAAAGATATGCCGTAGACGGAGCTACAGGAAATCCGTTTTCAGCAAGGTCAATTGCCGGCGCAAGAACATCCTCTAAAGGAAGCTTTCCAAAACGCTTTGAAAGCTCTGCCCACGCTGACGGTATTCCGGGTACAGTTACAGGAGCCCAGCCATGAGCCGGCATAATTTCGCCGTACTTTTCTCTGAATTTTGCGGCATTTACAGCCATAGGTGCCGGACCGCTTGCATTAAGTCCGTATAACTTATCTTTTATCCAGCAAAGAGCAAATGCATCTCCGCCTATGCCGTTATTATTCGGCTCTGTGACGGTAAGGCAGGCTGCCGTCGCTATAGCGGCATCAACGGCATTCCCGCCCTTCTTCATTATCTCAAGTCCCGCACCCGCTGCCAGAGGCTGCGTTGTGCAGACCATTCCGTTTTTTCCGTAAACAACTCTTCTTCTTGACGGATATTTATAACTAAGCGCATCAAATTCCGGCCACATTTTAAATCCCCTTATTATCTGCTCATTCTTTATGCATTCATCTGCTACCATATAATTATAAAAATACTGAAAATATAGTCAATTGAATGACTAAAACTTTTTATTATACCCATGATGATTTTTCGTTAATGGACATAAGTGTTTTTATACTATACACTCAACATATGCTTACAGCACAGGTATTGTTAAACTGTTTTCATATTCTATAAATATTTTAACTTATAATAATCTGTCTAAGCCAACTGATAATTATTAAATTTGAACAACTAAAATTTAAAGGAGCTCATATGAATATCAAAGAAGAACGTCCGGTAATAAATATTGACGATGTTAAAGCTGCTTACGAGCGCATTAAGCCCTATATCAGGCACACCCCTTTACTTGATGCCTACAACATGAAAGCAGAGCTTGGCTGCGAGGCATACATGAAACCTGAAATGCTGCAGTATGTAGGTGCCTTTAAGCTTCGCGGCGCTCTTAATGCCATTCTCAGCATGGATGAAAGTAAAAGAAAGCACGGCATTATTACAAGCTCTTCAGGAAACCATGCACAGGCCTGTGCCTTCGCAGGTCAGCTGCTTAACATCCCGGTAACTGTAGTTATTCCGGAGGATGCCCCGGCTGTCAAGATCAATAATGCCAAAGCTATGGGAGCAAATGTTATTCTTTGGGAAAGAGATTATTATTCCAGACTTGATAAGGTTAAATCAGAGGCTGCAAAACACGGTTATGAAATAGTCCATCCATATGAAGATCCAAGAGTCATGGCCGGACAGGGTACTATTGCCATAGAAATACTTAATGATCTCCCGGATGTTGATAAAATATTGGTTCCTATAGGCGGAGGCGGACTTATCTCCGGCATCGCTGCCGCTTCAAAAGCATTAAAGCCTGATATAAAAATAATAGGTGTTCAGCCATCAGCCAGTCCCGCATACTTTAACAGCCGTAAGGAAGGCCATCGTGTTAGTGTTGATCCGCTTCCTACAGTAGCAGACGGACTGGCATGCCGTCAGGCCGGTGATAATCCTTATATAATGATTGAAAAATATGTAGACGATATCATCACTGTGGATGATGAGCAGATAGTTGATGCCGTAAGACTTATTGCCAACAAGGCAAAGCTTATCGCAGAGCCATCTTCCTGTGTAGGCCCTGCCGCTCTTCTTTATAAAAAGCTGTCTGTCCGCCCTGATGAAAAGGTCGTTTGCGTGCTCACAGCAGGAAATTGGAACCTTGAAGATATCGCACATCTTTATATCGGCGATGAAATAAGAAAGGTTCACTGACCGAAAATATTGGGTTCACTGAACTAAAAATATTCTGTAAAGAAAAACCAAAAAACCGCGATTCAGCTTATTGCAGCACACCAATGTATGCTTAGCTGATTCGCGGTTTAATACAGTGATTTTCGTTTTATATCCGACCGATCGTGTGTATTCAGGTAATTTACGGTTCATACTTATTCTTTTTTTTTATCCAAACTATTCTGAACCTCTCAATTAATCCTGCTTAAGAAGATTTCCCTCATCAAAATAGTCTATCTTCATAGCACGGCGCACTTCGTTCATAGTCTTTGCAGCTGTCTCATGAGCCTTCTCTGTTCCTATGCGGAGTATCTCATAAACATCAGGAAGTCTCTTCTCCCATGACATTCTTCTCTCTCTGATAGGTGCAAGCTCAGCCTGAATAACATTATTAAGGAACTTCTTAACTGTAACATCGCCGAGACCGCCTCTTGTGTAATGAGCCTTAAGCTCGTCAAGGTTGGCATAGTCAGGCAGGAACTCTGCAAAATACTCATCCTTACAGAAAGCATCAAGGTAGATGAACACCGGATTACCCTCAACGTGTCCCGGATCTTCCTTTCTGATATGAGTCGGATCCGTATACATTGACATGATCTTCTTCTTTATCTCCTCAGGAGATTCTGAAAGGTAAATGCAGTTTCCTAAGGACTTACTCATCTTTGCCTTTCCGTCGATACCCGGAAGTCTGAGACATGCCTTGTTGTCAGGAAGCATTATCTTTGGCTCTGTAAGAGTATCTCCGTAAACAGAGTTGAACTTGTGTACTATTTCAGTGCACTGCTCAAGCATAGGCATCTGATCCTCTCCTACAGGTACTGTAGTAGCATGGAAGGCTGTAATATCAGCTGCCTGGCTGATAGGATAACAGAAGAAGCCTACAGGAATATTCTTCTCAAAGCCTCTCATCTGTATCTCTGACTTGATGGTAGGGTTTCTCTGCACTCTTGCTACAGTTACAAGATTCATGTAATAGAATGTAAGCTCTGTAAGCTCCGGAATCATTGACTGAATAAAGATCGTTGACTTGTCAGGATCTATTCCGCAGGCAAGATAATCAAGCGCAACATTCATAATGTTCTGACGAACCTTCTCAGGATGCTCGGCATTATCCGTAAGCGCCTGTGCATCGGCTATCATAATGTATATCTCATCATACTTGCCGGAATTCTGAAGCTGCACTCTGCGCTTGAGTGATCCTACATAATGTCCGACGTGAAGCTTGCCGGTAGGGCGATCTCCTGTTAATATAATCTGCTTCATTTGAAAATACTCCTTAATCTATATTTGCGAAAAAATCCCAATTATCAATTAAATATATACCATATATTTATATAACCGAAACCGATTTATGTCAACGAAGCATTCCGGTATCAGTTGGAGTAAAGGACATTTTGACCCCAACCTAATACCATAAACATTCACATATTATATGCATTCAAATATTATAAACATTCACATATTACAAACATTCGCATATTATAAGCATTCACATAAGTATAAGCTTCATGATAAATGCCGCTGCCCAGGCTATAAAGCACTGCCATATGATCATTCCGACAGCTGTTTTGCCTCCGAGCTCTCTTTTTACTGATGTGACTGCTGCCACGCATGGTGTGTAAAGCAGACTGAAAACCAACAAAGATGCCGCCTGAGCTGTGGTAAGCAGCCCCGATATTCCGCCTGCAAACAGTACCTGAAGCGTAGAAACCACGCTTTCCTTTGCCATAAATCCGCATATAAGAGATGTGACTATGCGCCAGTCTCCGAGACCGAGCGGAATAAACACAGGAACCAAAAAGCCTGAAACGGCCGCAAGTATGCTGTCTCCTGAGTTACTTACTAAATTAAAATGCATATCGAAGCTCTGCAGGAACCAGACAATAACAGACGCCATAAATATTACGGTAAATGCTCTTTCAAGGAAATCCTTTGCCTTTTCCCATAAAAGCTGAAATACATTTTTCATTCCCGGAAGTCTGTAGTTAGGAAGCTCCATTACAAACGGGACCGCCTCACCCTTAAACAAGGTTCCTTTCATAAGAAAAGCAACGAGTATGCCTATAACTATACCGCCAAGATACAGTGCTGTTATTATAAAGCCTCCCTTTCCCGGGAAAAATGCATTTACAAAAAATGAATATATAGGCAGCTTTGCGGTACAGCTCATAAACGGTGTGAGCAGAATAGTCATTTTCCTGTCTCGTTCACTCGGAAGTGTTCTGGTTGCCATGACTGCCGGCACCGTACAGCCGAAGCCTATAAGAAGCGGTACTATACTTCTGCCTGAAAGACCGATCTTTCTTAAAAGCTTATCCATGAAGAAAGCAACTCTTGCAATATATCCGCTGTCCTCCATCATTGAAAGGAAGAAAAACAGTGTCACTATTACAGGAAGAAATGAAAGTACAGATCCGACACCTGCAAATATACCGTTAATTACAAGCCCATGAAGTGCTTCATTAACATTGCATGCAGTAAGCATTGTATCCACAGATGCCGACAATGCATCTATTCCGCTTTCAAGGAGTCCCTGAAGGAACGCACCTATAACATTAAAGGTCAGATAGAACACTGCTGCCATTATGGCAATAAAACATGGTATAGCAGTATATTTACCGGTAAGTATCCTGTCTATACGCTGACTTCTGATCCTTTCCTTGCTTTCATGCGGCTTAACAACTGTCTTTTCACATATTTTTTCTATAAATGAAAAACGCATATCTGCTATGGCAGCACTCTTATCAAGACCTCGTTCCTTTTCCATCTGTTCTGTCAGATGGCCTAAGGCATCTATTTCGTTCTGATCAAGCTTAAGCTTCTCAAGTATAAGCTCATCTCCCTCAATAAGCTTTGTAGCTGCAAAGCGCACCGGAATATCCGCTGCCTTTGCATGATCCTCTATTAGATGTGCAACCGCATGTATGCAGCGGTGAACTGCTCCGCCGAAATCATTTTCATCACAAAAATCCTGCCTGCCGGGTCTTTCCTGATATCTCGCGATATGTATGGCATGCTTTATAAGCTCATCTACACCTTCATTTTTAGCGGCTGATATAGGTACGACCGGAACACCCAGCATTGCCTCCATGCCATTAACATCTATAGCACCGCCGTTTCCTGTAACCTCATCCATCATGTTGAGTGCGACCACCATAGGAACATCCATTTCCAGAAGCTGCATGGTAAGATACAGGTTTCTCTCAATGTTATTGGCATCCACGATATTTATTATTGCCTTCGGCTTTTCATCAAGCACAAAGTTTCTGGAAACTATTTCCTCACTTGTATATGGTGACATTGAATAAATTCCCGGAAGGTCAGTTACCAATGTTTCAGGATGTCCCTTTATTATGCCGTCCTTTCTGTCTACGGTAACTCCCGGGAAATTGCCTACATGCTGATTCGAACCCGTCAGCTGGTTAAAAAGCGTGGTTTTTCCGCAGTTCTGATTGCCGACCAGTGCATATGTAAGCACTGTCTTATCAGGAAGCGGCTCACTTGCTCCCTTTACGTGATATTTTCCTTCCTCACCAAGTCCTGGATGGACAGATTTATTAATATCGCTTGCACCATGGTGCTTTCTCGTTCTTTCTGATATAGGTTCTATGTCAATCTGCGCTGCTTCGCCTAATCTTAAGGTAAGCTCATAACCGTGTATCTGCAGCTCCATGGGGTCTCCCATAGGAGCAAGCTTTTCAGCCGTCACCTCAGCGCCCGGTATCACTCCCATATCAAGAAAATGCTGCCTCAATGCTCCGCTTCCTCCTACGGAAGTTATGACAGCGCTCTTTCCTATCTCAAGTTCCTTTAATGTCATTATTTTTATCTCCAATTAATATGATCGGATAATTACTTACTTCATTATCGTGTATCTTCTACGATATTTGATCCCGTACAGTATACACCCATTTTTTTGAAATTCAGCAATTAATGCTACGTTTAGTCACATTTTTTTATCGTTTTCCCGGTCATTAATTCGATGAAATTCAGCTGAGTAACTACATCTTCTATTTTAAAACAGCCCGTTAGAAATAATACGGCGTTTGATTTTTTTATCTATTTTTTTTATAATAAAAATGTACATCTTACTGATGTACATTTCGAAACATTGCAATTAATAAAGCAGATATTAAGGGGAAAAATATGAAAGATGCAAATGTTACCAAGGCACTTCATTTAAAGGCAGAAGGAGTAATAAAAGCACTCGCCTCAAGAAATATGCACGGCTATTATGCCGAAACTAAGGAGGAGGCTCTTAAATTAGCTCTTGAGCTTATTCCTAAAGGAAGCTCTGTAGGCTACGGCGGAACTGTAAGCGTTGATGAAATAGGCTTAAAGCAGGCACTCTCAAATGATAAGTATCATCTTATACGTCGTGAGGAAGCTAAGACTCCAGCTGAGCAGCACGATAAATACAGAGAAATTTTCGATGCCGATTTCTTACTTTCAAGCGTCAATGCTATGTCTGAGGACGGTATCCTTGTCAATATTGACGGCAACTCCAACAGAGTTTCAGCCATATCCTTCGGACCTAAAAAGGTTCTTTTCATAGTCGGCATGAATAAGATCGCAAAGGATCTTGATGCAGCTGTAAGCCGTGCAAGAAACATTGCAGCTCCTGCCAATATACAGCGCTTTGACGTCAAGACTCCATGTAAGGAGCTTGGAACCTGCATGAACTGTAAGTCTAAGGATTGTATCTGTTGCAACGTGCTTATTACAAGATTCCAGCGTGATCCTGAAAGAGTTCACGTTATCCTTGTAAATGAGGATCTCGGCTTCTGATCCGTATAGATACCTGACAAAAGATTTAAAATCTGCAATATTCTTGAGCCATTCATCTGTAGATAAAATACATGATAAAGGCCTAAGAGTCTAAATTGTAACTACATATTTAAAAACAAAGCCGGATTGCATGGCATACTGCTTCATCCTTATTTTGAGGTAAAGTATATGTCATACAGTCCGGTTTTCATTAATTATATTGCTGAGCACATATTTTTAAGCCATATAAGCTCTTCTTCATTCATATCATCCTTAAGCTCTTCATAAACCCTTTTGTGATATGCATTAAGCAGCTCTATATCTCTTTTTTCCATTATGGAAATGTCCAGACAGCTTTTATCTATAGGACAAAAATTCATGGTCTCAAAGCTCATGAATCGACCGTATTCATTAGTATAATCATTCTTAACTATAAGCAGATTTTCTATTCTTATGCCGTATTTACCTGCCACATACATGCCGGGC
Organism: uncultured Lachnospiraceae bacterium; assembly: GCA_934438085.1. Taxonomy (GTDB): domain Bacteria; phylum Bacillota; class Clostridia; order Lachnospirales; family Lachnospiraceae; genus Avilachnospira. Next base: position 87,720 of record CAKSBC010000006.1, on the reverse strand, counting down.
TCATCAGAAACATACATGCCCTCAAGCATAGGATATGCACCGTCGATCGTTGCAGCCTTATAGCGTATTCCTACCGGAGCTTCATGGACATTAAGACAATAGCCCACTCCGTGACCTGTACCATGATTGTAATTAAGTCCGTGTCTCCAGAAAACATCCCTTGCCGCACCGTCTATCAGTAAACCTGATGCTCCTTCAAGAAACCTCTCATCGGCAAGTCTAAGGTTGGCGATAGCGGTAAGTGTAAAGCTTAATCTTTCCTCATCTGTCAATGCTCCGCAGCTCCATGTCCTTGTCACATCGGTCGTACCCTCAGGATACTGTCCGCCGCTGTCAACAAGATACAGTCCGTGCGGCTTAATCCTTACAGTCTTTTCCGGAAGCGGTGACGGTGTATAATGAGCCATTGCGGCATTTGCACCGTAAGCAGATATAGTAGAGAAGCTTTCCTCAATAAAGCCGGGTTGTTCCTTTCTGTATTCATGCAGCTTTTCAACACAGTCCCATTCACTTAATCCGCTTTCAGCATTGCTGAGCTTATCCAGTTCCTTGGCATCAAAGACAGCTTCAATGCCAAGCTGCTTTTTAAACCAATACATAAACTTTGTAAGAGCTCTGCTGTCCTTATGCTGAGCTATGCGGAGATTAGCTGTCTCTACAGGATTCTTCCTGCATTTTTCCCTTGTCACAGGATTCATCCGGTCAATGATCTCGATACCTTCAGGAACAGAGCTTACTATTTCATAGCTGCATCTGTCAGTATCTAAAAGTACCTTATTATTGATCTTTTTTATATCTTCATAAATCTGCTCATATGGGTAGACATCAACGCCTATGCCTCTTAAATAGTCTTCATCTGCTGAAGGCCCCGGAAGCTTATATGCATTGTCCTCTGCGCTATCAGCAATTGCATTATCAGCAAAATGTCTCTTATCAATATAAAGGCGCGCCTCAGCTTTAGTTATCAACATGAACGCACTGAATACCGGATTGCACGGTATATCATCCGCACGCATATTTAAAAGCCAGGCAATATCATCAAGCGAAGCTATTACGTGGTAATCTGCACCGGATCTTTCCATCTCAGCTCTAAGCTCGGTAAGCTTAAGAGAAGCGTTTTTTCCTGTAAATCTTTCATCAAGTATCCAGCATTTGGTACAGCTTTCTGCAGGTCTCTCCTTCCAAAGCCTTCCGCAGATATCATCTGAAATTATATGACCGCCGTCAGCATTATTATTTATAATTGCTTCAAATGCTTTTCCGTACTTATAGGACACACATTTACCGTCAAAGCCTATCGTTCCGCCTGCCTTAAGATTATCCTTTACCCAGTCATTCAATGTTGGAACCTCAGGCTCTCCCATGCGCATAAGCTCTATGCCGCTTCCTCTAAGCTCTTCCTCTGCCTGTATAAAATATCTTCCGTCAGTCCATAAAAGAGCTTTTCCTAATGCTGTAACCACCATTTTTCCGTCACCGCCGGTAAAGCCGGAAAACTCCTTAAGCGCATGAAAATGCTTTCCTGTATACTCACTTAAGTGGTCATCCATGTCAGAAATGATATAGATATCAATATTTTCCTTTTTAAGCTCTTCTATAAGCTCCGCTGTCTGCTTTCTCATAACACTAATGCTTCACTCCGTTTTTATCCATTATTACGCTATTTATATAAGCGATATACGCTTAAATGCATTAAAAAATCCATCGTGCCTGATATCTTCAGTAACAATATCAGCTGCTTTCTTTGCTGCCTCATCTCCGTTACCCATGGCAATGCTTAAGCCGGCAGCCTTAAGCAGCGGCACATCATTGTGTGAATCACCTATAGCATAGGTTTTATCTGAGCAGTCTTCTTCGCTTAAGCCATAGTATGCACAGACCTTTTTAAAGCCCTCTGCCTTTGAAAAGCCTCTTTCTATCATGTCTGCGCCTCTGCCGCCGTTAAAAGGGAACAGCTGTATACATGGAAATGCTGCCTCAACTATAGGCTTTTCCACGGAAATGTCTCCGGCATATGAAAGCGCCGAGACCGGAAGCTTTCTTTCAAACAGCTCCTCAAAAGGAACAAAATTCCTCTCAACAAGTTTTTTATATGATCTATCCGCCGCAAGCTTTATCTCAGGATTAAGAAAGAAATCTTCACCACCTATGCTCGTTCCGACGCAGTAGCCATTTTTCTTGCAAAATTCATATATCTCATGGACGAGCGAGTCCTCCATGATATGTTCAAATATCAGCTTATCGCCTATAGTTATCTTATTGCCGTTATGATGTATTATCGCATCAGGCTTTATCATAGCACGGTATCTCACACTGTAATGAGTATCCATATCTCTGCCTGTTGAAAGTACAATAAGATATCCGTTTGCCTTAAGCTTATCTAAAGCCTCCATGGTGCTGTCAGGAATCAGATTCTGTCCGTTATCAAGTATGGTGCCGTCAAGATCAGAAAAAACAATGCCCTTTAAATTCACTCGTGCATTGTCCTCGTGCTTAACCTCTATGACAGTACTTTCTTTATAGTCATGTACAGGCTCCGTTATTTGTACTTTTTTATTATCGATACTCATCCGTATGCTCTCTGTTTCTTTATTTTATAAATATAGCTTTTTTACTATTTAGTCTGCTTTCAAGTCAGAATAATCCCCATCTTTCTCAAGACGGGGATCACAAATGTCTTTAATTCTTAAAGCTGTGGATAGGCGCCGGTATACGACCCTTTCTGTTAATAAACTCATCACATGCAAATTCGTTAACACGCATTATAGGTGCATGGCCTAAAAGTCCTCCGAATACAGCACTTTCACCGACTCCCTTTCCTATAACAGGAATAACTCTGACAGCTGTAGTTTTCTGGTTTATCATACCGATAGCTGCTTCATCTGCTATGATTCCTGAAATAGTAGAAGCCTTTGTATCACCCGGTATTGCTATCATATCAAGTCCTACAGAGCATACGCAGGTCATGGCCTCTAACTTTTCAATAGTAAGTGCACCGACTTCTACAGCGTCGATCATGCTTTGATCTTCGCTCACCGGTATAAATGCACCTGAAAGGCCTCCAACATAAGAAGAAGCCATAATTCCGCCCTTTTTCACCTGATCATTAAGAATAGCAAGCGCAGCGGTCGTTCCCGGAGCTCCGGCCCTTTCAAGACCTATTTCCTGAAGGATATCAGCAACGCTGTCTCCTATAGCAGGTGTAGGTGCAAGTGAAAGGTCTATAATACCAAAATGTATGCCGAGTCTTCTTGATGCCTCCTGAGCTACAAGCTGACCTACTCTTGTTATCTTAAATGCTGTCTTCTTAATAGTTTCGCAAAGGACCTCAAAGCTCTCGCCTCTGACCTGTGTAAGTGCCTGTCTTACAACTCCCGGACCGCTTACTCCGACATTGATCACGGCATCACCCTCTGTAACACCATGGAATGCTCCTGCCATGAATGGATTATCATCAGGTGCATTACAGAATATTACTAATTTTGCACATCCTATAGAGTCATTATCGGCTGTCATTTCCGCTGTCTTTCTTATAATGCTTCCGAGCAGACGCACTGCATCCATGTCAATACCTGTCTTTGTAGAGCCTACATTGACAGATGAACATACAAGACTTGTCTCCGTGAGTGCCTGAGGTATTGATTCTATAAGCAGTCTGTCAGCCTCAGTCATTCCCTTGTTAACAAGCGCGGAATAACCTCCGAGGAAATTAATACCGATAGTATCAGCAGCTCTGTCAAGTGTATGGGCAATGCTTACAAAATCCTCAGGACTTTTACATGCAGAGGCACCTACAAGTGAAATAGGTGTAATGGACACACGCTTATTAACGATAGGAATACCGTATTCCTTAGATATTTCCTCTCCGGTGCTTACAAGCTTTTCGCCAAGTCTTGTGATCTTATCGTATATTTTCTTGTTGACCTTATTAATATCAGAATCCGCACAGTCAAGAAGGCTGATGCCGAGAGTAATAGTTCTTACATCAAGCTGTTCCTGCTCTATCATTTTGTTGGTCTCAGAGACCTCAAATAAATTTATCATTCTTTAATCACCTCAGACTCTGTGCATCTTTGTAAAAATGTCTTCTCTCTGAGCAAGAATGCGGACACCAATTTCCTCACCAAGGCTCTTAAGCTCATCGCTTATATCAAAAAACTCTCTGCTTGATCCGCTCATATCAGCAATGACCATCATATTGAAAAATCCGTCTAATATAGTCTGTGTTATATCAAGAATGTTAATATTCTGCTCTGAAAGGTATGTGCAGACCTTAGCTATAATTCCTACTCTGTCCTTTCCGACAACGGTTATAATAATTCTATCCATCTTCTTCTCCGTGAATCTCTATCGGCTGATTAAAATAATTACAAAGCAATTCTACACGAATATATTCTTATAGACAATATATCAAGTTTATTTAAAGATACTCGTTTTGCTGTCCACTATGTATCAGTTAGAACTAAAATGCTGCTTTTATAAAAATGACGCGGATACATCATAAATATAGATAATATCCGCGTCATTATAATGCATCAAAAAATATGCACAGTGATTATTTTGTTACAGGATGTGTCCAGCCGAATCTATCGTTTGACTTACCCCACTGTATTCCGGTTATTTCATCATAAAGCTTATGAACTGTTGGTCCGATCTTTCCGCCGTTGATCTCATATTCCTTATCTCCGACAGCAAGCCAGCCTACCGGTGAAACTACAGCAGCTGTACCGCAGCCCCATGCCTCTTCGAGTTTGCCGTTTTCTGCTGCCTCAACTACCTCTTCAAGGCTTACTCTTCTTTCTTCTACCTTCTCACCGTCAGCTCTTAAAAGCTCAAGAATAGATTTTCTTGTAATTCCCGGAAGGATAGATCCGTTAAGCTCAGGTGTAACAATAGTACCGTCAATCTTGAACATCATGTTCATAGAACCGACTTCCTCGATATATTTACGCTCAACGCCATCAAGCCAGAGCACCTGTGTATATCCCTTTTCCTCTGCGATCTCTCCTGCACGCTGTGCTGCAGCATAGTTTCCGCCGCACTTGGTAAATCCTGTACCGCCTCTTACCGCACGTACATCCTCTGTCTCAACCATGATCTTAACAGGGTTGATTCCCTGTGGATAATATGAGCCTGAAGGAGCACAGATTATTACAAAAAGAGCTGAATTTAATGTATGAAGACCTACGCTCTTATCTGTTCCGATAATGTAAGGTCTGATGTAAAGTGATGTTCCTTCTGCATGAGGTACCCAGTCCTGATCAAGACCAACAAGTGTATCTATAGCCTGCACAAAATCCTCTTCAGGAATTGTCGGCATGCTGAGACGCTTTGCGGAATTATTGATACGCTTTGCATTCTCAAACGGTCTGAAGGTCTGAACCTTTCCGTCTGCTCTGCGATATGCCTTAAGTCCCTCAAAAACCTCAAGTGCATAGTGTAATGCTGTTGTTCCCGGATGCAGTGAAAGATTTCCGAAAGGAACGATTCTTGCATCATGCCAGCCTGTCTCTCTGTCCCAATCCATAAGGAACATATGATCAGTAAATACCTTGCCGAATCCTAATTTGCTCTCATCCGTTGGCTTTGGAGCCGGATTTGGATTTCTCTCAATTCTTATTTCCATTGTATTATCCTCCCGATATATGCCGGCATGCAGTCGGTCAAATTATTAATAAAATATTTTTTTCTATTATAGATACGAAGATTTAAAAGTCAACTTTTTATAACTAAAATTATAGATATATTGTGTGTTTTAGTGCATTTATAACTACAGGTTATATTATTTGTGTAAGTATTATGAAAGCTCGAATCATATTTATATATAATGCATAAAGTTAATTATTAAATAATAACATTCAATTACTTATTATATTCTTCATAGAGTGCTTTAAATGCAGGCATTGAGTTTTCTATTACTGAACGAGCAACACAGTAGGAAATTCGCACATAGCCCTCGCATCCGAAGTCATCGCTCGGCACCAGTAAAAGCTCATGCTTCTTGGCTTTTTCACTGAAGGCCTTTGCATCAGGCTCAAGTGCTTTCATAAATAGGTAGAACGCTCCCTTAGGTTCAACATATTCATAGCCTATTGAATTCAATCCTTCCAAAAGAAGCTTTCTGTTTAAAGCATATTCCGATATGTCAGAAGTCTCTCCGATGCATCTTTCTATTACTCTCTGGAAAAGGCTCGGCGGATTGACATAACCCTGTGCTCTTCCGGCTCCCATAACTGATGCATAAACCAATGCAGCGTCCTGCATTTTATCATTAACGGCTATATATCCGATACGTTCTCCCGGCAGTGACAGTGATTTACTGAAGGAATAGCACATGATCGAATCATCATAATATTTAAGTGTGCACGGAACCTTGGCACCGTTATAAACTATCTCTCTGTAAGGCTCGTCACTTATAAGGTAGATTGGGCTCTTATTAGCATTTTCATGCTTTTTAAGCACTGCCGCAATGTCCTTTATATTCTGCTCACTGAACACAGCTCCGGAAGGGTTATTAGGCGAATTAATGATCACTGCCTTTGTTCTCGATGTTATGGCTTTGTCAAATGCCTCAATATCCACCGTAAAATCTGCTGCTGCAGGAACAATAACAAGCTTTCCGCCGGCACCTTCAACAAACACTCTGTACTCAGGGAAAAACGGTGCAATGACAACTACCTCATCCCCCGGAAGGAGCACTGCTCTTAAAGAAATCGTGAGACTTGCCGCAGCACCGCAGGTGACATACAAAAGCTCAGGAGACAGCTTAAGCGCATATCGTGCATTAAGATCCTCAGCAAGCTTTTGTCTTAACGAAATGAGTCCTGCTGCAGTTGTGTAAGCATGTGCAGGTATGGTTTTATCGCTCACAATATCTATAACAGCGCGGTTGACGCATTCAGGCGCAGGTACGCTGGGATTACCGAGACTGAAATCATAGACCTTATCAGCTCCTATTTCAGCCTTTCTTTTTGCTCCGTATTCGGCAAGCTCTCTTATACAGCTTCTGCTCTGTCCCCACGCAAGAGTCTTCTCAGGTAACATAAATATCTCCTCATTGCTTCTTGTACATATTAATGTAGGACTGTTATAGCACTTTAAACCAGTAAATTGCAATAGCAATACTTATGAATTTCATTAAATATTCTTCTGAACTATGTACTGCGCATATTTGTCTGCGTCTGCTTTATGACATCTGACACTTATCAGTGTGCCGTTTTCAGTATAATCGCTTTCAACGACATTGGCATTTTCCATAAAATAGCTTAAGACAGCGCCCTTATCATAAGGAATCAGAAGCGAAGCATTAACATAGTCACTGTATATCTTCTCAAGTATCAGATCCTTAAAAGCTTCTATGGATGCATCGTCCTTTGCCGAAATGTAAATGCAGTCTCTCGGTGCATTTGATGCATTGTCTCTCATTCCCTTTATACGCTTAGGATAAGCCACCTCCGGCACGCATTTATCACATTTATTATAAACTATCACCGAAGGGATATGACCTGCTCCAAGCTCGGCAAGTGTCTCTTCTGTAACTTTCATGTGCTCATAATGATAAGGATCCGAGCAATCTATTACCTGAATAATAAGATCTGCCTCTTTTGCCTCCTCAAGAGTCGATTTAAACGCCTCGACCAATGCTGTCGGAAGCTTGTGGATAAATCCGACTGTATCTGACAGCAGGAAATCCATATTATTTCCTGTGCATATCCTTCGAACCGATGTGTCCAGCGTTGCAAAAAGCATGTCCGCTTCATAAACATTTTTATCACTGCTTTCACGATCATTTCCGAAGATCTCAAGCATTCTGTTCATAAGAGTGGACTTGCCGGCATTTGTATAGCCTACAAGCGAAACCAGCGGAAGTCTTGACGAGCGGCGTTTTTTTCTCTGAGTCTCGCGCTCGCTTACGATTTCCTTTAAATCATGTCTTAATTCTGCAAGTCTGTGATCAATACGTCTTCTGTCAAGCTCTAACTTCTTTTCTCCGGCACCTCTTGAGCTCATAGAGCCTGATGTTCCTCCCTGTCTTGTCATTGCAGGGGTTATACCTATAAGTCTTGGTTTGAGATAATTAAGGCTCGCAAGCTCAACCTGTAATTTTGCCTCACTGCTCCTTGCTCTCTTTCTGAAAATCTCCAATATAAGAGCTGTTCTGTCCATTACAGGCATATCAAGAGTTTTTTGCAGGTTTCGTAGCTGTGACGGTGAAAGTGTGTCATTAAAGATGATAAGCTCTGCCTCCAAAAGCTCTGCTCTTTCAATGACCTCGTCAAGCTTACCCGGACCCAGATAAAGCGCATTATGTGTGCGCTCCATTCGCTGAATCACCTGTCCGACGGCCTTCATGCCACAGGCTGACGTAAGCTCCGAAAGCTCATCCATAGAGTGATAAAATTCCTCCTCTGTCTCTCTTTTGCCTCTGCCGCCCTCATTATATACACCTGTCTCGTATACTCCTACAAGAAGGACCTTTTCTTTGTTTTCCTCAATTATTTTATCATTGATCATATTTTTACCTTTATTCCGGATTTTCTGATTCTGTTTACATTATACATTAATTGATCATGCATATTTAATAGGATTATATAATGATGTCCCGATGCAGAAAACCAAATCTTTCTTAAATATAATCAATTCCGTCTGCACAGCTATTTTAAAGAAAAGCATTAAAAATAATTTTTATATTGAAATATTTGAATAATAAATAATAAATTGTGTAAAATATTCATATAGTGAACGACTATTACAGCATTTTTAATGAAAATATACAAAAATTGTATTATTTTCAGTACTTGCCGCCCCTATTGCTCATTTGTTGTCTTTTTACTTTCAAGACCACCTAATATTTGCTATAATTTCATTCAAATCGATATTTATAGATTACTTTGATATACTAAAATCATGATGATCACATCGATTAAAGTGCCTATATAGTATAGCATTTACTAACAATTTTTATATAAGGAGGACATGTAAATGACTCGTAAAATGAAGTCAATGGACGGTAATAACGCAGCCGCTCACGTTTCTTATGCATTCAGTGAAGTTGCTGCTATTTACCCAATAACACCGTCCAGCCCAATGGCCGATCTTGTCGACCAGTGGTCAGCAAACGGACTTAAGAACATCTTCGGCACCAGAGTAAAGGTAGTTGAGATGCAGTCAGAGGCAGGTGCAGCAGGTGCTGTTCACGGTTCACTCGGATCAGGTGCTCTTACATCTACTTATACCGCTTCACAGGGACTTCTCCTGATGATCCCTAATATGTACAAGATCGCTGCAGAACAGCTTCCTTGCGTATTCCACGTTTCAGCACGTACCGTTGCTACTCAGGCACTCAACATTTTCGGAGATCATTCCGATGTTATGGCATGTCGTCAGACAGGCTTTGCAATGCTCTGCGAAGGCAATGTACAGGAAGTTATGGATCTTTCTCCGGTAGCTCATCTTGCAGCTATTGAAGGCAAGGTTCCGTTCATCAACTTCTTCGACGGATTCCGTACCAGCCATGAGATCCAGAAGATCCAGGTATGGGATTTCGATGACCTTAAGGATATGTGCAACATGGAGGCCGTTAAGGAGTTCCGTGAGCATTCACTTAACCCTGAGCATCCTCATATGAGAGGTTCACACGAGAACGGAGATACATTCTTCCAGCATCGTGAGGCCTGCAATAAGTTCTATGATGCACTTCCTGACGTAGTTGAAAAGTACATGGGCAAGATCAACGAAAAGCTCGGTACAGATTACCAGCTCTTCAACTACTACGGTGCTCCTGATGCAGACCGTGTGATCATCGCTATGGGATCTATCTGTGACGTTGCCGAGGAGGTTATTGATTACCTTAACGCTCACGGCGAGAAGGTTGGTCTCATAAAGGTACGTCTCTATCGTCCTTTCAGAGCAGACAAGCTTATCGAGGCTATCCCACAGACAGCTAAAAAGATTGCTGTTCTTGACCGTACAAAGGAGCCTGGAGCACAGGGCGAGCCGCTTTACCTTGATGTTGTTACAGCTCTTGCAAATGCAGGAATCACTGACAGAACAGTTATCGGCGGACGTTATGGTCTTGGTTCAAAGGATACACCTCCTTCATCAGTATTTGCAGTATATGATGAGCTTAAGAAGGCAGCTCCTCTTCGTCAGTTCACTATCGGTATCACAGATGATGTTACCAATCTCTCACTCACAGAGGATAAGAACTGCCCTAACACTGCAGCTGAGGGAACTATCGAGTGTAAGTTCTGGGGTCTCGGCGGTGACGGTACTGTCGGTGCCAACAAGAACTCTATCAAAATCATCGGTGACCATACAGATAAGTTCGTACAGGCATATTTCCAGTACGATTCAAAGAAGACCGGCGGTGTAACTATCTCCCACCTTCGTTTTGGAGACAAGCCTATCCGCAGCCCATACTACATCAATAAGGCAGACTTCGTTGCATGTCATAACCCTTCATACATTACAAAGGGCTTCAAGATGGTCAATGACGTAAAGCCGGGAGGAATCTTTATGATCAACTGCCAGTGGGATTTTGCTGAGCTCAATCATCACTTAAAGGCAGACGCTAAGCGTTACATCGCTAAGAATAACATCCAGCTCTACACCATCAATGCAATCGATCTTGCTATCGAAATCGGTATGGGTAAGAGAAACAATACGATCCTTCAGTCAGCATTCTTCTCACTTGCAAAAGTAATGCCTGAGGCTGAGGCTATCCAGTACATGAAGGATGCCGCTACTCATTCCTACCTCAAGAAGGGACAGGATGTTGTAGACATGAACCACAAGGCTATCGATCTTGGTGCTACAGCTTACAAGAAGATCGAGATCCCGGCTGATTGGGCTAATGCAGTTGATACTGATGAGCCTGAGGTTCTTAAGGGTAAGGCTGAGCTTGTTAAGCAGGTTCAGGAGCTTCTTGATCCTATCGGACGTATGGACGGTGACAGCATTCCTGTATCAAAGTTCATGCCTCACGTTGACGGACAGTTCGAGCTTGGTGCTTCTGCATATGAGAAGAGAGGCGTTGCAGTATCAGTTCCTACATGGGATCCTGAAAAGTGTATCCAGTGTAACCGCTGTGCTTATGTATGTCCTCACGCTACTATCCGTCCGTTTGCTCTTACTGAGGACGAAGTAAAGGCAGCTCCTGATGCAATCAAGACTGCTGACATCAAGGCAGGCGCAGGCAAGGGAACATATAAGTTCTCAATGGCTATTTCACCGCTTGACTGTATGGGATGTGCTGTCTGCATCAGCATGTGTCCTGTAAAGGCAATCACAATGGTTCCACAGGAGCAGGAGCTTCCACAGCAGGAAGTATTCAACTACTGTGTATATGAGACTTCAGAGAAGAAGGATATGCAGGATAACTCAGTTAAGGGCAGCCAGTTTAAGCAGCCTATGCTTGAGTTCTCAGGCTCATGTGCCGGCTGTGCAGAGACCAGCTATGCTCGTCTTGTAACTCAGCTCTTCGGTGACCACATGTATATCTCTAATGCTACCGGATGCTCTTCTATCTGGGGCGGTCCTGGTGCTACATCACCTTACTGCACAAACAAGGAAGGTCACGGACCTGCATGGTGCAACTCACTGTTCGAGGATAACGCTGAGCACGGTCTCGGAATGTTCGTTGGACAGGATACCATCAGAACAAGCCTTGCTGAGCAGACAGCTGAGCTTATTGCTCTTCCACACGTACAGCCTGCACTTAAAGATGCAGCTCAGAAGTGGCTTGATACTATGAATGATACAGCTACCAACGCAGAAGCTTCTAAGGCTTATGTTGCTGCTCTTGAGGAGAATATCGCTACAATTGATGAGGCTATTGCATTCCTTTCAAGCGATAGTGCAAAGTCTATGCTCGGAGATGCTCAGGCAGCTACTCTCAAAGCTGTTGAGGATGCAAAGGCAGCAGGTGAAAAGTTCTGCGGCTGTGAAGCATGCACACTTGCAAAGTCTATCTATGACAAGAAGGAATATCTTGCTAAGAAATCTATGTGGATCTTCGGTGGAGACGGCTGGGCATATGATATCGGTTACGGCGGACTTGATCATGTTATCGCACAGAACAAGAATGTAAACATCTTCGTATTCGATACTGAGGTTTATTCAAATACAGGTGGACAGGCTTCTAAATCTTCTAATATCGGTCAGGTTGCACAGTTCGCAGCTGCCGGTAAGGAAGTTAACAAGAAGAGCCTTTCAGAGATAGCTATGCAGTATGGCTATGTATACGTAGCACAGGTTGCTATGGGTGCAGACCCTGCTCAGACTATCAAGGCTATCACAGAGGCTGAAGCATACGACGGACCATCACTTATCATCGGATACAGCCCATGTGAGATGCACTCAATCAAGGGCGGAATGGCTAACTGCCAGATGGAGATGAAGAAGGCCGTAGATTGCGGTTATTGGAACCTCTTCCGCTTCAACCCTGCTGCTGAGACCAAGTTCACACTTGATTCAAAGGCACCTGCAGGCGGATATAAGGAATTCCTTATGAATGAGGCTCGTTATTCAAGACTTACCCGTGAGTTCCCAGATCGTGCAGAAGGGCTCTTCGATCGTAACGAGGAAGCTGCTAAGGAGCGCTACGAGCACCTTACAAGACTTATAGATCTCTACGACAGAAAGTAATTTCTAAGGTCTGATACAGACAAAGCTTTATTTAATCAAAACGCTTAAATGCTTTAGGGCAGTGCCGGATTGGCACTGCCCTATTTGTATACTATATCCCTCATATGAACAGTTCTGTCCTGCCAGAAGTAATACAGAAAACGGATATTTCTGCAACACAAAAGACCCGGAGCAATATCTCGGGTCTTCCATGTTATTATTAAAGGATAAGAATTAACTAACTGGATTAAAAGTAAATTATAATTTGCCCTCGGTCTGTTAAACCGAATCCAAACTGCAGAAAGGGATAAGTGCTGCAGCAGGATATTAATTTCTCAGAATGTCTGTCAGACAGTTAAGCGGCCTATTAATAAGGCAGTCAGAGAAATGCTCATCTGTCTGACAGATCAATAATTTTTAATTAAGCGTCCTTCTGAGCAACGCCGAAGATCTTAGCTCCGTCAGGAAGCTCAACATCAAGCTTTCTAACAGCCTGTGATACGTTGATAAGGTGGATGTAGTCAACGTTTCCTGCAAGGATGTTGTTACCCCATGATCCACATCCCTCTGATACTGCTGGTGAAAGTGCATTTGTTGCAGGGCCCCATGCATCAGGTGTTGGCTGGTTGATAAGAACTCTTGCTACAGGTATCTTTTCTGCATAGTACTTAATGTGATCCTCATTGTGTGAGAAGATTCCTGCTGTATGTCCGATTCCGCCTGACTCTTCCATGTTCTGGATCGCCATAGCTACAGCTTCCTCGAAGTTATCATATGTCTTAAGGATAACGATAGGTCCCATGATCTCGTGAAGAAGGATATCCTCCTTGCCTACTACAGGTGATACGAGAGCGATGATCTTTGTGCTTGCCGGGATATCGAATCCGGCTGCCTTAGCGATTACAGGTGCATCACATCCAACAAGGTCTGGGTTTGACTTTCCGTTAGGAAGGAAAAGTACCTCTCTGAACTTAGCGCAGTCTTCCGGCTTATCAAATACTACTACGCCGTGCTTCTTAAGTGTCTCATAGAACTTATCAGCTGTCTTCTTAGGATGAAGAAGAAGGTTGTCACCATCGCAAAGGATTCCGTTATCTGATCCAACTGCTACGATTGTCTGCTCAGCTGCCTCGTCAAGATCATAATCATCATCAAGTACTACAGGTGGGTTACCAGGTCCAACGCCGTATGCAGGTGTTCCTGATGAGTATGCAGCCTTTGTAAGTGATGAAGCGCCTGTTGCGATTACAAGATCAGCCTCAGCCATGAGCTCCTGGCTTCTTGCAAGTGTTGGCTCGTCGATGATCTGGATAAGATCTTCCGGAGCGCCGATACCCTTAAGAGCTTCTCTTATAAGTGCTACAGTGTGGCAGCTTGACTTAACAGCTCTTGGTGCAGGACAGATAACTACTGCATTCTTACCCTTTACAGCGTGAAGGAAGTTTCCAAGCGGCGTAACGTTAGGGTTTGTAGCAGGTGTGATACATCCGATTACTCCAACAGGATGTGCGATCTTGATAACGCCTGTCTCCTTGTTGTCCTCGATGATGCCAACAGACTTCTTGTCCTTAAGATAGTTTACGAACTCTGTAGGTGTGTCTGTATTCTTGCCGATCTTATCCTCGTAGCATCCGAGTCTTGTCTCTTCAACTGCTTCCTTAGCAAGCGGCTTAGCGTTAACGTAGATGATCTTTGCCGCCTCGAATACGATCTTATCGATCTGTGCCTGATCATAATCTTTAATCTGCTCTAAAGCCTTTCTGGCTCTTTCTATCATTTCTAAAGTTGTCATGATGTTTCTATCTCCTTAGAATTTTGAAATATATATAAGATGACTGTAACCTATAACAGCTGCAGTACACCAAGTATTCGAAAGTTATTATGTCATGCCGGCTGCCCCAAGTTAAGGGGAAGAATGGGACAGCCGCATAACTTTTATATTTAAATCAAGAATCGAACTATGCTTCAGGTTGGAGAGCAATGGCAATTCAGATTCTTAATTTACTCGATTGTTAGGGGCTGGTTAATTAAACCTCGTCCTCCTTGTAGTAACGGTTCTCATAGATATCGATTGTGTATGTGATATCAAGCTCGTGAGCCCACTCAAGGTACTGCTCAACCTGCTTGTCATCCATCATATCAGAAGAAATAAGACCCTTCTGTGTGATCATATCGTTAACGAAGAGCTTTGTGAAGAGGAATGCGCCCTGTCCTGTAAGGTACATCTCACCTGTCATCTTTGCTCTGTTATAAGAATCGATAAGTCCAGGAGCTGAAACGTGAAGGTCAACCATTACGTCTCTGCCGTTTCTCTTACCATAAGCCTCACATACGAATGCTCCGCCATCCTCGATGATGCCTTCGTCGATGATTGCCTTGATAACCTCAGGATCCTTTGGAGCTGCTGGGATGTGCTTCATAACAAAATCGAAAGGAACGATCTCGTGTCCGTCGAACATCTCTGGCTCGTGGTGAAGAAGTCCGGCATCCTTAAGAGGTCTTGCGAACTCGATTCCTGATCCGCCGTACTTGAAGTATGCGTTCTTGCAGCCCTTGAAGTACTTTTCTCTGTTGAATCCAATGTAAACAGGCTCATCATGAGCGTGCTCTACAAGTGTTACAGGCTTGTAGTCATACTCAGGCCAATACTTTGTAACAGGTCTTGAGAATGGAGTTGTTCTGATCTGCTCACCATTCTCGAATGCGTATGCATCCTCTTCCATGTCGCAAAGAGCAACGACTGGTGACCACCAGAATGGGATGAATCTCTTAGAGATAACGCCCTCGTAAACATACATAGCGATTGTATCACACTCGTCAAGCTCATTAACAGCCTTACGAGCCATGATGCACATAACACCAGGAGCTGATCCGGTACCAATAAGAGCTGTTGTGTTGTTCTCAGCGAACTTTGCGCCGTATGTCTCATACATGCACTTGATACCAGCGATCCAACGATCATACTCATCTACATCCATAACCTCTGTGATATTCTCACAAGCTGAGAGGTCCTGATAGCAGCACTTGTTCTGTATAGCAGCGTGTAATACGTTTACACCGAAATCAAGAGGCATAACGTTTACGATAAGCTCACAGCCTTCAGCAGCCTTAACGATCTCATCAACATTAGCAGCGTTAACCTGCTTAGGTGTACCCTTCTTCATAAGCTTACAAACAGCTTCAGCTGCAGCAAGGCTATAATCGGCACATACTACCTCTTCAATGTTTGGCTCTTCATCAAGTCTTCTGCATATTGTAGAACCCTGAGCACCACAACCGCAAACCATTACCTTTTTCATGGAAATCCTCCTTTAGATATTAAACGCCTTCTCAGGCTAAATTTTAAACTGTTTCATATTAAAATGTTAATGCCTTAAGCACTGACATCAATCCTGTCCAGGAACTCCGCCGATAAGCTCTTTAAGTTCCTCATCAAGTCTTTCCTTTCTTGCCTTTGCAAGATCAGCGATCTGAGCGCCCTCAGTCTTCATACCATACTTGTAAAGTGCGAAACCTACTATTGTAAGTACGATTCCAAGACCAAGTACGATGTGCATCATAGCACCATAGTTACTGAAAAGACCTGTTCCGTACTCTTCAAGGTAGTATTCATATGCTTCCTCACCTTCATAGAAGAGAAGGAATACATAACCAACTAATGACATAAGTCCTACTAAAAGAGTGTATACTCCGATATCCCTCATATCACCGACACCAAGCTTTGTTGTCTGGTTGAGCGGAAATGCTACCGGATCCTTCTTGAAGTCACCCTTGTAAAGCCACTTGAAAGCAACGTACATTACAAGACCAAGTCCAAGAACTACATAACCTGTTACGAAGTAATCTGTACCATTTGCATAGATAGCAAACATACAAATCAAGATAACACATGCTGAAAGGAATGTAAGTCCGATGTTACCTCCAGGCATAACTGTAAGACCCATCTTTCTTCTGCCCTCAACCGGATACATCTTTCTAACCTTGAAGATACAAGCTACCATAAGAAGGTAGAGATAAAGCTGTATAGGAGTAGCAGCCATAACAAGTGTTGTAAAGTCAAACTTACAGCAGATAACTGTAAATACAGCAAGGATCAAAATTGATAATGTTGGAATACCTCTCTTATCAACCTTGCAGAGTGCCTTAGGGAACATGTCATCGTCAGCCATAACGAAGAATGCTCTTGAACCGTGTGCAATGTAAGAACAGAAAATTCCCATGTTAGAAATAATTGCTATAATTACGAAGAGCACACCTGCCCACTGACCTACATACTGAATAAGAACGTCTGCGTATCCAACCATGCCTGCGCCCTGATCTGTTGACCATGCATCCCACTGACCGATTGCTGCAAGTGCTGCAAGAGTAGGAAGAACATATGTAAGAGCGATAAGCGGCTGAGATATTCTCATTGCCTTCGGGATGATCTGTGGATTTTCCATCTCTCCGGCCATATTGGACATACACTCATATCCGCAGTACATCCAAATGATGATTGCAACACCCTCACCTGCTGAACCGAACATTCCCATTTCCGGATTGCAGAATGGCTCAATTGGGTTGTAATGCCAATTCATGAAACCGACTACAGCTACAGCTGCGAATGCTACGAAGACAGCTACGTTGAATACTGTCTCAAGCTTCTCAAGCCAGTCAAGACCGATAATATTGATAATTGTGAATACAACAACTACTCCGATCTTGATCATATACTCCTGTGAAGGTGTAAGCTCGATGATCTTAGCTGCATAACCTGCAACAAGTGCTGTGTACTGTGCCTGACAAACCCATGTACTTGCACCTGACCACCAGCCGACCTGCCAGCCCCAGAACTCTCCGAATGCTGCACGGCCCCATGCATAAACACCACCCTCGTTAGGGAATATTGATCCCAACTCTCCGACCATCTCACAAAGTGGGAATGACCAGATGAATGGGAAAATCAGGAGCATCGCGATTGTTAATCCAGGACCACTGGCTGAAATAGCTTCCTCAATACCGAAAGCACCAGCCGCAACGAAGGAGTAAATCAATGCGACAACACCAAACGTCGTCATTTTCGTTTTCTTTAAGGATTCTGTTCCTCTTTCTTCACCCATAACAAACCTCCAATAAATTCAAGCTTAAAAAACTACTTTATTTTCACTCCTTTCATCTTGGATTTATCTTTATTCGTACACTGCGGTATGCAATGTTGAACACTTATGGCGCAAAAAAAAAGACATACGAACCCATTTATATTGCGATGAGTTCTCTGTCCTTTTGCCTGTTGGTTATAGCCTCGTTGGCGCCACATTTTGTGGTCTCTCCAAAGTTGAGTCCGACATCCTTATTTTTACCTGTCATTTTCAGCATCACCTTCGCATTTTATGATGCCTTCACGCTTCGGTCTGTGTTACGTCTCAGAATGTCATCGACCTCGTGTTCTGTTGTTGTCTTTACGTTAAAACAATTTGAGATCAAAGTCAACACCAAAAATGCAATTTTGTACAAATGGCACATCGAATTATTGAATCTATTGGTCATTCTGAACAATTCAAGTTTTTTCTTCTTAATAAAGGCAAATTTTTAGTTAAGATTTATTTAGATTATATTTTTTATTGTTATCAATATTTCTTTAACTCACTAAACATAATTATAGATTCTATAAAACACCTGATTCCCACTTATACATCAGCTTTGCTTAACTTATTGTAAAGGTGCACTAAACACGTATGCTGTTTTTGCAATATTCGTGCTAAACGCTCGCGTTTAGTTGCGTTTGTTTCTAAATGTGTCATGCATTTTGCTTATTATGGGATTTATTCAATTGACTAAATTGCTAATAATAAAAAATCGCCCTGAACACACCTCTTTAGTATGATAATACTTTGAGTGTATCAGGACGATGTTCTCATTTTTTTACCGGTAATGTGTCTTTATACTTATTATATGCTCCGTCAGTAATCAGCTTTGTATATGCTGCATACGCATCATCAAGGGAATCATATCTTTTACCTTTAGTATAGGATGAAAATCCATATTCATTATATATATGGTCGGCAATTGCAACATATATATTGCCGTTTTTATCAGTTCGCTCAGCTGTTTTGGACTCTGCTATGTAATAGCCGCCCCCGCCTTTGCTTACTATAATCGGAATTTTATTACCTGCGCCTACTTTATTTGTATCAACCGATGTCCAGAACAAATATCTTTTTGTGTTTTCCGTTGTACTTCCAAGATATGCCCAGGTTCCGCATTTCAGTAAACTGTCCTCTCCGATCTGTGCCTCAACCTGTCCAAGCATTGACGATGAAGGACATTTTGAATCAATTTCAAAGCGTGTATTTCCTGCAGTTGCTAAATTATTCATAAGATCCGTATTGTCCAATGGTTCGTGCAGATCATTCACCTTAAAATTTATATTCGGAGAAGTGCTTGAGCTTCCGCCACCACCTTCAGAGCCTCCGGAATTCTTCCAATAAAAGCATATCCCGTTAGTTTTGTCATATGAAATCTCACATTCCCCGTTTGCAACAGGAATTCCCTTCCAATTTACATTATCAGTATCTCCTTTATGATGGGTAATTCCTGCAATAGTTACCGGATCAGTCTGCCAATCATCCTTCTTCTGTTTTAATTTCACAATTCTTGAAGAATCTGTGTCATTTTCGGTAATGACATTTGACATTACTTCCGCATATGCCGATCTAACATTTGCAATATCTACAGCTTCACGGCTTTTTTCGATTTTGTTAGCTATAACAGGTATTATAAACGCAATAAGAACGCCAATGATCGTTATTACGATCAAAAGCTCAGCCAGAGTAAAGCCTTTGTTCTTATTTTTACCGATGGATCTCATTTATCTTTAACTGATTTTTTTCTTCATAATACTTATTAGTAGTTTCTTCCTTTATTCAGGCTATCAAAGGTCTTCTCTGAGTCTCATTTTATAATCCAATGCCATACACTGCTTGAGTGCATTTATCATTTTTGTGCTGTCCATTGGTTTTGACAAGTGGTAATTCATTCCTGCTAATCTGCTCTCAACTATATCCTCAGAAAATGAATTTGCTGACATAGCAATGATCGGGATAACTCCTGCATCTCTTCTCTTCATACTTCTGATGGATCTTGCAGCTTCCAGACCATCCATATTCGGCATCATGATATCCATAAAAATCGCTCCAAAATAACCGGGTGCTGAATTTTTAAAGATCTCGACCGCTTCTTGTCCGTCAGCAGCACAAGTAACTTCAAGACCGTTTAGTTCAAGCATACTTTTAGCAATTTCCATATTCAGTTCATTATCCTCAGCAACCAGGGTTCTGATACCTTTTACAGAAACATTTTCAAAATCATTTTTTTCAGACACAATGCAGTTCGCATCTTCCTGTTTTCCTATTTTAAACGGTAGTTTAATAATAGCTGTGGTTCCGACTCCTAACTCACTTTCAAGCTCGACGCTTCCGTTCATCCTGTCCGCAAGCTGTTTAACTATTGCAAGGAACCTTCATACTTTGTACGGCTTGTTTCATTTGCCTGAGAAAACATATCAAAGGCATGTTTAACAAAGTCCTCTCTCATACCCTCACCCTGATCCTTGCAATAGAAGGTGAATAGAGCGGTATCCTCATCATATGATTCTTCCTTGCCCCAGACTGTTATCGTAGTACCAGGCTGACTGAATTTTATAGCATTATCGGCAATATTGGAAATAATTCTTCCAAGATATACAGGATTTCCGATAAGATACAGATGCTTTATATTAGCCTTAGTCCAATCGACCTTGTACTTTATACCCTTTTCTTCGGCCTTCTGCGCATATAATACATTTAATCTGTGCATGGTCTCGGCTATATCAAAAGTCATGTCATGACTCTTAAGATCTCCGGTCTGCAGCTTATTCAGGTCTAATATATCATTTACAAGAGATACCAGATAATTTAAAGAACCTCTTACCTTCTTCCTGATACTATAAAGCATTTCAGGATCATTGATATATTGCTCTGACATGTCTATCATACCTATTATACCGTTGATAGGAGTTCTGATATCATGGCTCATTGTTGCAAGGAAGCGAGATTTCATTTCAGCTTCCCTTTTTGCTGCTTCTGCCGCAAAATGCAGATCCTGTTCTCTTCTCTTTGTATCACTTATGCTTCTCGCCGTACATAAAACATGCGTAACTCGTCCGGAATCATCTCTGTTTTTGACGATAAACCTCATTCTGTGCCAGTTATTGTCACACATTTTGTATTCTGTTTCGAGATACTCTTCATTCTTAAGACGTTCTGCTACAGTAGATATATTAAGAAAAGGTCTCAGTGTCTCTCTATATTCCGGTGCTGCCAACGTATCGCATATCTTATAGAGTTTTTCCGATGCGCAGCCATTATTACCTGTAAGTCTGTGAAACTCATCATCATTAGATATTTCTTCAAAGTAGTCCTTATTAAGATCGATCCTGTAAATGGCACAATAATTCTTGCTTATTGCAGAAATTATTTCATTTTCAAGCTTTGCCTGATCTAACGCCTGTTGAAGTTTGCCTTGAGCCTCTTTTTCTTTTTCGATAATATCATCTATATAACGCACTCCGAGCAAAATATAGAACTTAGTGTCATCCGAATAAACCTTTATTGCCTGCGCTGCAAAAAATCTTTTTCCTTTCGCATTCGGAACGCTCATGAAATCATAAGAAGCTCTGTCAGTATCGATAAGCTGCTTTTTCAAGTTTTCACATGAAAACCATTTAATAAAATCTTCCCTATGCTCATCTGCAATATAGTATTTAGAATATTCGCGTATATAATCGTCAAAAGATTTGCACTCATCTTTCTTGGCGTTTTGTCCTCTGATGATATTCGATTCATCAGCTTTTTTGAAAATTTCAAAATTTCCTGAATTAAGCTCAATATAGTATACGACTGTATAATCTATGCACATTTTGTCAAGAACATACTTATCTCGTTTCATTTTATCGAGGTTAAGCTGCAATTCATCATTTTGGGTATAAATTTTAACAGTTAAAAACGCCAATATAATTAAAAGCAATGCCAAAACTGCTGTAGACATCACTGTAAACATCGGATAAAGTTGTACAATCGTTTTTAATGCCATATGCCTTTAATTATCTAATCACAAATACTAATGCTTAAGCTTTAAGCTCATCAAGCTAATGCTTTTCTTAATAAGCACACAGTCTCTACGTTATTTGTCCAAGGGAACTGATCTACGGCAACAGACTTAACAATGCGGTAGCCTGAGCTTTGAAGCATTACTAAGTCTCTTGCAAGACTCTCCGGCTTACAGCTCACATAGAGCATATATTCTACCCCATAATCTATAAGCTTTTTGAGTGCCTTAGGATTTACACCGTCTCTCGGCGGATCAATAACTATCATATCCGGAGCAGGCAGTGTATCCAGTGCCTTTAAGACATCATCTGCTATGAAATCACAGTTATTAAGTCCATTCTTTGCAGCATTTACCTTTGCTGCTTCAACAGCCTCTTCGATTATTTCCACGCCTGTAACATGTTTGACGCATGGGGCTAATATCTGTGCGATAGTTCCGGTTCCGGAATAAAGATCATACACAGTCATGTCCTTATCAAGTTCATCGATTATAAACTCTCTAACCTTAGAATAAAGGACCTCAGCACCCTTTGAATTCGTCTGGAAAAATGAAAACGGAGTAATATTAAACTTAAGTCCCAACAGTTCCTCAGTAATATATTCCTGTCCGAAAAGTAGCTCGGTTCCGTCATTTCTTACAGCATCCGCAAGTGCATCATCAACTGTATGAAGGATTCCCATTACCTTTCCTTCAAAGCTGTCTTTGGCAGCCACTTCTGTCATGAGCTCCTTAAAGCCTTCGATAAGAGTATGCTCATCAACAAATTCCACATTATACTCCGGATTAAGACTTCCATCCTCAAGATAAAGATCCTTAGCATAGATATCAGCATGCTTTTCAACCTTTACCGGTCTTTGTGATGTTGTCACCAGGTCGATAAGCATCTCTCCTGTATTAACTGCTCTTCTGATAATAAGATATCTGAGATAACCCTTATGAGATTTTTTATCGTTATAGGTAACTCCGGAGCGCCTGAAATAGTCCGCAGCAGCTCTTACAATAATGTTGCAGTCTTCATGTACAAGCTTGCAGCAGTCAGTGTCTATTACATCATAAAAGCTTTTTTTCTTATGAAGCCCAAGTGTAAGCGGGCCGCCCTTAATGCAGTCTCCGAAGCTGTATTCCATTTTATTTCTGTATCCGAATACCAGCGGACTTTCTATGATCCCCTGATATTCAAATTCATAATCAAATTCTTTTGCAGCTTCCTTTAAAAGCTCGTAAACTCTGTTATTTTTCTTCTCAAGCTGTCCGGACACTGTTTCCCCTACATAAAAACAGCCTCCGCATATACCGCCGAGACTGCAATTATTAACTGAGCTGTTATCCTGACAGACCTTATCAGTCATCAATGTCATCATGTGAAACTATTACCTCAGGTTCTTCATCATCATACTCTTCGTCATCTTCGTCAAAGAGATCATCGATATCATCATAGTCTTCCATATAATCGGCACTAAAATGTCTGTATACAACATAAGCCACAGCACCGATGACTGCAAACGCACCTATAATGGAAAGTAAAACTATGAGAAGCTTTCTTGAATCAGTCTCCTTCTCCTCATAATTATTCTTTACTTTTACGATGAGTTCATCAATTGTCTTTTTTGCTTCATTAAGTGAAATTAAAGCTGCAAGCTTATCCATATTTATACCTCCAGATCAGATGATTAATGGTAAACTTATACAAATATCTTTGGCTAAATAATATCATATACAAGGTTTAATTGCAATTCACCTTTTTAAGCTTTGCAAAACCGGCATACATATTTCTTGTTCCTGCAGTATCAAAATCCACAGTGACCTTATAATCTGTAGGTCCGTCTTCTATAGATTTAACTGTGCCGACACCGAATTTAATATGCTCGACCCTGTCTCCTTCAGCATAATCAGGCTTTTGCTTGACACCGTCACCGGATGCCTTGCTTCCGAATCCCTTACTGAGACCTGAAATACCGGAAAGTGCAGCATGTCCTTTGCTTCCTTTTCCTTTTTTTGAAGTATCGAGTGATCCGAAGTTTCCTCCTGTATAGGAATTAAATGAATTATACGCGCCGTAAGCTCTGTCTTCTCTTGTGCGTCCGTCATAGCCTGAGCCGCTGATATCTCCGAAACGTCTTCCTCCGGATCTGTAATCATTTCCGAAGCCTCGTTCATCATTATCACGCCTGTAATTATCGCTGTAGCGATCTCTGTAGCTGTAATTTCCGCCCCATGAACCTCCGCCATAGCCACTTTCTCTTTCAATGCGGCCTTCATATCCTCCGAAGCCCGCAAAGCTTGGTTTATCCTGTGAACTGTGTCTTGAACGAAAATGCTTATCACATGCATCATCAGGTATTTCATCAATAAATCTTGATACCTTCATATAATGCATCTCACCGTTTACCATTCGTTCTCTGGCAGAGCTTAAATAAAGCTCTTTTCTTGCTCTTGTGATTCCGACATAGCATAGGCGTCGTTCTTCCTCTATCTCAGCAACAGGATCATCTGCATTTATAGCACCGGCTGATGGGAAAAGCCCATCCTCCATCCCGGCAAGATATACAGTATCAAACTCAAGTCCCTTTGCAGCATGAAGAGTCATCATAGTCAGGACATCATCTGTTTCATTGGTTCTGTCTATATCCGCAACAAGAGAAACCTCTTCTAAAAATGCTGAAAGCAGTGAAAGTCCCTCTTCCTGTCTGTCTGCCTCAAAGCTGACTGCCTTATTAATAAGCTCTTCTATATTCTCCAACCTGGTTTCTGCTGCGATCGGGTCTTCTTTTTTCAGCTCATCCTCGTAGCCGCTGTCTTTATATATAGCTTCTATCAGTTCTCTTAAGCTAAGCTCACCGTTTGTAAGACGCTCTCTTAAGGAACCTATAAAATCTGTAAATCCTTTTATCTTTTTGGCTGCAGATCCGATATGAGGAATATCTTCAGCCTTAAGCATCGCTTCATAAAAAGCTATATCATTTTGAATCGCATGAGCCTGTACCCTGTCAACACTGGTTTGACCTATACCTCTTTTAGGTACATTTATTATCCTTATGCAGGCAAGATCATCTACGCTGTTCGCGATAACCCTCAGATAAGAGAGCATATCCTTAATTTCTTTACGCTGATAGAAATTAACGCCGCCCACTATGATATACGGAACACTTCTTGATATACATTTTTCCTCAAGAAGTCTTGACTGTGCATTTGTTCTGTACAGTACTGCCTGATTTCTGTAACCAAAGCCTTTATCTGCCTTTGCAGCTGCCTGCTTTATAATGCTGTCGGCTTCGGCTGCAGCTGTATCATATTCATTGTATTCCGGAAGCTTTCCTTCCTCATTATCAGTCCAGAGTTTCTTATCTTTTCGCCCTTCATTGTTTTTAATAACTTCATTTGCAGCATTCAATATACTTTTTGTAGATCTGTAATTCTGCTCAAGCTTTATAAGCTTTGCACCCGGAAAAGCTTTTTCGAAATTCAGTATATTTTCAATATTAGCGCCCCTGAATTTGTATATGGACTGGTCATCGTCTCCTACCACACAAAGATTCTTATATTTGTCGGAAATCAATCTCACAATTTCAAACTGTACATTATTAGTATCCTGATACTCATCTACCATGATGTATCTGAATCTTTCCTGCCAGTACAAAAGCACATCCGGACAGCTTTCAAACAGCTCAACTGTCTTAATAAGCAGATCGTCGAAATCCAGAGCATTATTAGCTTTGAGTTCATTCTCATATTCTCTGTATATTCTTGCGACATTGCGATCATAAAAATCAGCGGCTTCATTTTCAAACTCTTCAGCGCTTATCATCTGATTTTTCTGTGCTGAAATGGTACTGAGCATAGAACGCTCTCTGTACATTTTAGTATCAAGGTCGAGTTTTTTTATGCAGCTTCTTATTAGTGTTTTCTGATCGTCTGTATCGTATATTGTAAAGTCCCTTGAATATCCGAGCTTATCAATATCACGCCTTAAAAGTCTTACGCACATGGAATGAAATGTTGATACAAAAACCTGCTCTGCCGCACGTTTATAAAGCAGTGAATCAACTCTTTCTCTCATCTCTCCGGCGGCTTTATTAGTAAATGTTATCGCCAGTATATTCCATGGAGCTACACCTTCTTCTATGAGAAAGCCTATTCTGTGAGTAAGTACTCTTGTTTTTCCTGAACCTGCTCCCGCTAAAATAAGAAGCGGCCCTTCTTTATATATGACCGCTTCTTTCTGTTTATCATTTAATCCTTTTAAAAGATCTTCTTTATTCAATTTCCTACCTCAGGATCACTTTTTTGTTATTGAGTTATACTTCGGTACAAGTACCTCGGTTCCTCCCATATATGGTCTGAGCGGCTCAGGTATTCTTACAGAGCCGTCTGCCTGAAGATTATTCTCAAGGAATGCTATAAGCATACGAGGAGGTGCAACACAGGTATTGTTAAGTGTATGTGCAAGGTGGTTGCCCTTCTCCTTAGACTTAATACGTATCTTAAGACGTCTTGCCTGAGCATCTCCAAGGTTTGAACATGATCCAACCTCAAAGTATTTCTTCTGTCTTGGTGACCATGCTTCGACGTCACAGGACTTAACCTTAAGGTCAGCAAGGTCTCCGGTGCAGCATGCAAGCTGTCTTACCGGAATGTCGAGTGAACGGAAGAAATCAACTGTATTCTTCCAAAGCACATCATACCATTTTGCACTGTCCTCAGGCTCGCATACTACGATCATCTCCTGCTTTTCGAACTGATGTATACGATATACGCCTCTTTCCTCTATACCGTGAGCACCCTTCTCCTTTCTGAAGCAAGGTGAATAAGAGGTCATGGTTATAGGAAGCTGTGACTCATCAACTGTCTGATCTATATATCTTCCTATCATAGAATGCTCCGAGGTACCGATAAGGTAAAGGTCCTCACCTTCGATCTTATACATCATCGCATCCATCTCTGCAAATGACATTACTCCGTTTACGACCTTTGAACGGATCATGAAAGGAGGAATACAATAGGTAAAGCCTCTGCCGATCATGAAATCTCTTCCGTAAGCAAGTACTGCCTCATGAAGTCTTGCAATGTCTCCTATAAGATAATAGAATCCGTTGCCGGCAACTCTTCCTGCTGCATCCATGTCGATTCCGCCGAAGCTTTCCATAATATCGGTATGATAAGGAACCTCGAAATCAGGTACTGCAGGCTCACCGAAACGCTGTATTTCAACATTTTCAGAATCATCCTTACCGACAGGTACAGACGGATCAACCATCTGAGGGATGATCATCATCTTCTTTGTAAGTTCATCTGTAAGTTCAGTCTGCTTGGATGAAAGCTCATTAAGCAGATCTCCGTCCTTTGATACCTCTGCCTTAACCTGCTCTGCTTCCTCCTTAAGTCCCTTCGCCATGAGACCGCCGATTTCCTTTGAAAGCTTGTTTCTCTTAGCTCTGAGATCATCTGCCTCCTGCTGAACCTTTCTGAGCTCAGCATCAAGCATTATGCACTCATCAACGAGCGGAAGCTTCTCATCCTGAAACTTTTTCCTGATATTCTCTTTTACGAGTTCAGGGTTTTCTCTTACAAATCTGATGTCTAACATTTTATACTCTCCTATTGTATCTGCTTACAGCCTTTAGCTTTGAGACTATAAGATACATATAATAATTAAAATGATTAATATAAGAATACACTAAAGCATAATAGCACAAATGCCGTTCAAGCTCAAGCCACCGCAGCCCGGCTTTATTTGCAAAAAGCTTATATGCTTTTCATCCCTTTATATATTTTGCCTGATCTGCAGTAGCGCTTAACCTCGACATTATTTTTTCAAAAATAACACCCTCTGCAATAGGAACTCCTGCTGCATCACTTATAGCTATTGCAGTTCCTATAAAATCCGATGCCTTCCTTACAGCATGCTCAAGGTTCATATTTATAAGAAGTGATGAAATAACTATAGATGAAAATATATCTCCGGTTCCTGATCTGTTATGCCCTGTCTTTCTGACAGAAATAAACTTGACCTCATTTTCATCTGCAAGAGTGTTGAGTATCCTGTCGCCTCTGTCGAGTCCGGTAATAACTATTTTCTCAGGTCCGAGCTTCCTTAAATCATCGACTATCTGCATAAGATAGGATTTAAGTCTCCTCATCGTATGCTCCCTGGCCGCCGACATTATCTCATCATAGTCAAAGCCTGTAAGCATACATGCTTCTGTAATATTAGGCTTAATAACTGTTGCCTGACGTACAAGCCTGTCCTTTATAAATCCAGCATAGTCATCTGTAAAGCCGCGATATAGCTTTCCGTTATCAGCCATAGCCGGGTCAACCAATACTACTGTTTCGGGCTTTTTGAAATGCTCTATAAACTGAGCTGCCACCTTTACCTGCGAATCATAATTCATATATCCCGTGATAATGCCGTCAAAATTGAGCTTTAGCTGCTTCCAGGCATCTATATACGGTTCCATATGATCTGTAAAATCATACTTATATTCACTCGGAAATCCTGTATGATTTGAAAGTATTGCTGTAGGCACAGGACATGCCTGAATTCCTAATGCCGAAATTATCGGCAGTGTAACTGCAAGTGAGCAATGGCCATAGCCCGAAAGATCATTGATAACTGCGATTTTTTTCGGTATTTCTACCTTGGCATTGCTTTTCTTTATTATTGATGCTTTAGTTTTCATTCTTTAATTCTATTATTTTGCTTCTTCAAAAACAGCAAGGAATTTATTTATATTATCAGCTGCGTCACCCTTAAATACGGCTGAACCGGCTACAAAGACATTTGCTCCGGCTTCGATAAGCTCTTTAACATTGCTGAGAGTAACACCACCGTCAACTTCAATATCAAGCTCCGGATTTCTTTTGTCGGCAAGCTCTCTTAAACGTCTTATCTTGTCTGTAACATAAGGTATATATTTTTGTCCTCCGAAGCCAGGGTTAACACTCATAAGAAGTACCATATCAAGCTCGCCTATAATGTCATAAAGAACATCTATAGGTGTGGCAGGATTAAGTACTACTCCGGCTTTTGCCCCGCTCTCCTTTATTGCCTGAACAGTTCTGTCCAAATGCTTACAGGCCTCATAGTGAACAGTAATTATATCAGCACCTGCATCTCTGAATTCCTTAATGTAGCGTATAGGTTCATCAATCATTAAATGAACATCAAAGATTTTATCTGTGCATCCTCTTACCGCCTTTATTACCGGAGGTCCAAAAGTAATATTAGGAACAAAGCTTCCATCCATAACATCTATATGGATAAACTGAGCTCCGGCATCGGCGCACATGCTGATTTCTTCGCCAAGCTTAGAAAAATCAGCCGATAATATCGACGGTGATATAATATAGTTCATTTTATCTTCGCTCCTGTTCCTTCAGTTCACTGTAAATCTGACAATAGTTATCGTATCTGTCAGAGCTTATATCTCCTGAGGATACCGCCTGTTTTACCCCACAGATATCCTCAGCCTCATATATATGACTGCAGCCTGTAAATTTGCAGTTCGAAATATGGGGCTTAAATTCATTAAAATAATATTCCAGATCGACAGATGCAACTCCGCTCGGATTCAGGGATGTAAAGCCCGGTGTATCGAGCACATAGCTGTCTGCATCTATCATAAACAGCTCCGTATGTCTCGTTGTCTGCTTTCCGCGTTTAATTTTCTGCGAAAGCTCTCCTACTTCCATACATTCTTTTCTGTACAGCTTGTTTGTAAGTGATGATTTTCCGACTCCGGAAGGGCCTGCCAGAACTGTCGTTTTGCCTTCCAAGGCAGCTTTTATGCGCTCTATGCAGCCATCATCCGATGTAGAACCGCTTATAACAGTATATCCTGCAGCCTCATAAATTTTTGTATATTTTTCCGTAAGTCTGCCGCTGTCCAGATCCGCTTTGTTGAAGTACACAACAACCGGTATATCCTGCATGCCCATATGCACGAGAAATCTGTCCAGCAGATTGAGATTCGGATCAGGCTCACGCACTGCAAATACGATCATCGCCTGATCAACATTGGATACTGCCGGCCTTATAAGAACATTTCCTCTTTCATTTATTCCTGTAAGACTGCCCTCAGCACGTTCCTCACTTATAATATCGAAATCGACATTATCACCCACTAACGGCTTTATGCCGAGCTTTCTGAATATTCCCACAGCTCTGCAGGAGAATATTTTATCCTCTGCGGTGTGTATATAATAAAACCCGCTTATTCCTTTTATGATTTTTCCTGTCATAATCAAAGCCGCCTTAGTCATACACAGACTTAAAGCTCACGGAATATGAAGAATAAAGCTCTCCGCTGTCAGCATTGAACACTTCTACATAACCGTTATCCACGCCGTAAGCGCCTCGTATATTCTTAAATGTAATAGGTATACGGGTTCCCGGTGCTACCGGTATAGGTGCGCTGATCTGTGTATACTCATCAGCTCCGTCTACTCTCTGTCTTAGTCTGACGCCGACTCTTACGTGATCACTTCCGCCAGGCCCCATAGGCTTTCCTATTGTACATAAGGTGTCTATGCTTCCGTAGTAATACTCATCATTAAGTTCATTTGAAGTTGTTTCTCTGTTATTGCTTCCGCTTCCTTTATTGGAAGTTGAAATCGAAAGCTCTGTTCCGTCAGCTACTTCTCCTGAATTGCCGACACTTATCTTAATATCGACTGATGAGCCCTTTTTCACATAATCACCTGCAGCAACTGACTGTTCAGCAGTCTGTCCTTCCAGATAATCATCTGTGTTCAGTGCTGTGACATTTCCTACTGAGAGTCCGTTTTCTTCAAGTTCCTTTACGGCCTCTGTTTTTGTAAGTCCTGTAAGTACAGGCATGAGAATGTAATCCTCACGCTTTCCCTTACTGATTATAAGCATTACAGAGGCTGCTTTTTTCCTTATTTCAGTTGCATTTTTATTGTGTGACTTTGACGTAACTGATTTCTTATAAGCCGCTGTAGTCTCAGTCTCCGCTTCGTCATCGCTGCTTAAGGTTTCTGATAAAGTACCTCTGTTACTGTCTCTGTAGTATCCGCTTCTTAAGGCCGTATCATCTATCTCCATGCCGTGCACATCCAGAAGCTTATAGCTGCATACAAGCCCTTCTGCAACCACATCACTGAAGTCATAGCCTACTGTGTTATCCACCTTATAGCCTGCCTTAGCCAGCATATCGCCGGCTTCCTCAGCTGTATGATTCTGAAGGTCATCAAATACCGAGCCCTTCGATACTGTCACATATACAGTAGTGCCCGCCGGGAGAATGTCTCCGCTGGAAGGACTCTGCTTAATTATGAGTCCGTTTTCATATGTATCGGAGAATTCCTCTGATGAAGAATCCATGCTCATCTGCTGATTTGATAAAATCGCTCTGGCCTCATCAACATTCATACCGATAAGATCAGGCATAAGATCCTCTCCCTTAATGCTGATGGTATAATCCATCTCGGATTCGCTCTCTTCATCGCTTTGCTCAGTAGTCTGTGCATCTAATAAGCTCTCAGCAAGCTGTGCATTTCTGTCTCCTGAGCGTTTTATCATGAAGAGTGCTGTAACTCCGATAATAAATATAACCGCAAAGAAGCCTCCGAACATAACGATTTTCTTCTTCGCTTCTGCAGCTTTCTTTTCTGCCGGCGTTAAGCCTGTGTGTCCTGCAGCATCTGTATCATTATCAGACGCTTTATTATTACTGTCAGTATTTGGAGAATCATTAAGGCCGCTTTCGGCATCATTCATATCTGATGTCATGCCCAACTCAGCTTCGTTATCTGTCGTACTTTCATCCAAAGCTGCATCAGAAACAGATGCATTGTCGCCTGATACCGCAGATTCCTCAGACTTTTCTCCTGATGATACCGTATCATACAGTCTTGCAAAATGTCCTTCAGGCTCATTTACCGCCTGTCTTAGGTCATCTATAAGCTCCTCAGCTGACTGATATCTCTCTTCAGGATCCTTTTTTGTTGCCTTAAGTATTATATCATTGAGAGCCGGATAAATATCATGGTTATATACAGACGGCGGCACCATTGCATTCTGAATATGAGCAAGTACTATATTTACGGTATTGTCTCCGTCATACGGCACTCTTCCCGTTATCATCTCGTACATACTGATACCGAGAGAATAAAGATCAGATCTCAGATCCGCCTGTTTTGATTTGGCCTGCTCCGGTGCAATATAATGAGCCGAGCCGATAACCGACTGGCTGTTGAGAGTGTCTCCTGAAACTGCCTTTGCTATACCAAAGTCAGCAACCTTGATCTTGCCGTCCTTAGAAATAATAATATTCTGCGGCTTGATATCTCTGTGAATAATACCGTTTCTGTGTGCCTCGGCAATACCCTCTGCTGCCTGAAGTGCAATGCCTATGGTTTCCTTATTAGTAAGGACGCCTTTTTTGGCTATATAGTTTTTAAGAGTGATTCCTTCTACCAGCTCCATAACAATATAGTGAAGCTCACCGGAGTCAACTATATCGTAAACAGCAACTATATTTGGATGTGAAAGCTTCGCAGCTGAGCGTGCCTCATTTTTGAATCTTTCTACAAACTCAGCATCCTCTGCAAATTCTTCCTTTAATACCTTTACGGCAACCTCTCTTCCGAGCGTGGTATCCGCTGCACGATAAACATAGGACATTCCTCCCTGTCCTATGCGGCTAAGTATCTGATATCTGTTATCGAGCATATCTCCTATGTTAAGCATTGTTCTCACCATCCTTATCATATTTGATCAAAATAACAGCAATATTGTCATTTCCACCGTTTGCATTCGCTGTATCTATAAGCGTTTTTGCCTTGTACTGCAAGCTTCCGTGTCCTGAGATCACAGCAAGTATAGTGTCATCATCCACCATATTTGTCAGACCGTCAGAGCATAAAAGAATATGATCTCCGTCAAGCACATCAACCTCGAAGAAATCTGCCGAAACAGCATCATCTGTGCCTACAGCTCTTGTTATAATATTCTTCTTTCTGAAGTATTCATCGGATTCTCTTGTGATCTTTCCGGATTCAACAAGCTCTTCTACATACGAATGATCTCTTGTCACCTGAGTGATTCCGTCTCTTATCACATAAAGTCTGGAATCTCCGACATTTGCAACCGTAAGAATGTCATCTCTGATCACACCGGCAACCAAAGTTGATCCCATACCTCTAAGCGCGCTATCTGAGTGAGACTTTTCAAGTATCATGGTATTGGACAGATTGATAGCACTTCTGAGCACCCTGATAATATCAGGACTCTGAGATTTTGAAACAAATCCTACCATGGTCTCAGTAAGATACTTTGATGCAAAATCTCCGCCTTTGTGTCCTCCCATTCCGTCTGCAAGTATAAATAGGTTCGGAAAAACACCTACCGGCTTTGTGCTGGCAAATATATAATCCTGATTCACTTGTCTTTTACGACCTATATCAGTCAGAGCCTGCGCCTGCATTTTCTATGTGTCTCCTTCGCAATTGTCCGCAGGCAGAGCTAATGTCTCTGCCCATCTCTCGTCTGATAGTAACATTTATGCCTTTTTTCTCTAAAACGTCCTTAAATCTGTAAAGTGTAGTCCTGTCAGGGCTTTGATAATCTCTTTCCTTTATCGGATTGACAGGGATCAGATTAATGTGAAAAGCACCTTCTCTTCCGCCTCTTTCCTTTTTGCCGAAAACTGACAAAAGGCTTGACAACTCCTCTGCCTCCTCTTTATGGTCATTTACTCCCTTAACTACAGAATACTCGAAGCTCAGTCTTCTTCCTGTTTTATTGTAGTAATATCTGCAGGCTTCAAGAACGTCAGAAAGCTCGTACTTTTTGGCAATCGGCATTATCTCCTCACGCTTTTTCTGATTAGGCGCGTGAAGACTGAGTGCCAATGTTACAGGCAGCCCTTCCTCGGCAAGTCTTTTAATATTAGGTACTATGCCGCAGGTGCTTAATGTAATGTTTCGTGCAGATATGTTAAGACCGTTCTTATCACTTATCATCCTGAGGAATCTGACGACCTCATCATAATTATCAAGAGGCTCTCCCGATCCCATTATAACGATATTTGAAACTCTTTCTCCGATATCCGATTCTATCCTGTATATCTCTGAAAGCATTTCTGCGGCTGTCAGATTTCTTACGCATCCGTCCAGAGTCGAAGCACAGAATCTGCAGCCCATGCGGCAGCCTACCTGTGAGCTTATGCATACAGAATTACCGTGCTTATATCGCATCAGTACCGCCTCGATGACATTGCCGTCATAAAGTGCGAATACATATTTCCTCGTTCCGTCCAGCTTTGAAATAAGCACCTCAACAGGCTCGGCTGTAGTCATTCTGAAGCTTTCAGAAAGCTTTTCCTTTAACGAAGCCGGGATATTTTTCATATCCTCAAAGCTTTTCGCACCATGCTTATGAAGCCAGGTATATATCTGTCCTGCTCTGTAACGAGGTTCATTAAGTCCTGTTATGACAGCTTCAAGCTCTTCTGTATTTAATTCACAAAGCTCTTTTTTATTCATAAAATCAATATTTCTTCTCAAATACTGCTATATAGAATCCGTCGTTATCTATTGACGGCATCAGTCTGTTCGAGCTTATCATTTTAAAATCAAGCTCGTCAGCTATCCATGCAGCATTCTGTTCATTTTCTTCCTTTGATACCGTGCAGGTACTGTAAATCAGTCTTCCCTTCGGTTTCACATAGCGGCTGACATTTTCAAGTATCTCTCTCTGCATATCCCTAAGCTCTTCTACACTGTATGGCTTAAGGTTAAGCTTAATATCAGGCTTCTTTGCAATAACTCCGAGTCCTGAGCACGGAAGATCCGCAATAACTATATCCGCTCTGTAAAGACTTTCTTCATCATGCTTTAAAGCATCAAGTATCTGCGTTTTAATGTTGTCAAAGCCGCAGCGCTTAATATTATCATTTATCAGCCGCACCTTCTGTGACGAGACATCTCTTGCCTCTATGCGTCCGTTACCGTTCATTAGGTCTGACAGCGCAAGGCTCTTTCCTCCCGGTGCGGCACATACATCAATAATAACGTCACTATCCTTAGGTGCAGCATATGAAGCAACAAGAGCCGATGCCGGATCCTGAACTGTCAGCCAGCCCTTCTTAAATGCTCTTGCTCGGCTTATATCGCCTCCGGATATCTTATACACTACAGGAAGTCTGCCCTCAGGTGTGCTGAGACCATTCTTCCTTATGATGTCCTCCATGTTGACAGGCTCAATAACAAAGCCGTCCTCCATAAGGCTTTCTGCCGCACCTCGTTCCGGGTCTTCTACATCTATTCTTGAAAGATTAAGCCTGACCGTATCACATCTTTCTAAAAGCAATGCTTCAGCAAGCTCGCATGCAGCTTCCTTTCCGAATTCATCATAGAAAAGCTTCCACATCCATTTAGGAAGCGAATACTTATATGCTTCCTCAAGTCCTTCGACAGATGTATTTTCTCCGCCTGCCTCTATGTCTCTTGCGGCAGAGCGAAGCACACCGTTCACAAAGCCCGAAAGACCGTCAAGCCCGTGCATCTTGGCAAGCTTGACCGCTTCGTTGCACACAGCCGAATGCGGTACTCTGTCCATATACATAAGCTGGTATAAAGACATTCTGAGTATGCCTCTTATAACCGGCTTCTGAAGCTTAATTGACTTTTTTAAAAAGCGGCTTAAGACAGCATCTATGCTGATAAGTCTTGTAAGAGTTCCTACAACTATCTTAGTAATAAATGCTCTGTCTGTAGTCGTAAGACCCCAGCCGAAGCGTTCTGATTCTTCAAAAGTCTCATTGAGGATAGTATTGGATTTCCTGCTGTTTTCGGTAATTTCCAACAGCACAAAAAGTGCCACATCTCTGGCATTTCCCGTATCCTTAATATTATATTTTCTGCCGTCCTTCCTGAACACCTTCGTTAATCTCTCCTGCTGTTTCTGGAAATAATAATAAGTCTGAGCAGTGAAAGCACTGATGCCGCCGCTGCTGCCACATATGTAAGTCCTGCCGCTCTTAAGACCTTCTTTGCTCCGTAGAGCTCATCCTTTTCAAGCATTCCGTCCTGTTCAAGTATAGCCAGAGCTCTATTTGAAGCATTATATTCTATCGGAAGCAGTAAAAGTGTGATAAGCACGCCTAATGTGAAAAGTATTATTCCTATCTTTATAATAGACTCTATCGAAAACAGAATACCTGCAATAGTGATGTAAACACCGATATTAGAAGCCACTGAACACACAGGTGCTACACTGTTTTTAAGCACGAGCGGAGTGTAGCCGGTTGCATCCTGAATAGCATGTCCGCACTCATGCGCAGCAATACCTATCGCCGCAATACTTGTTGAATTATAGTTTGACGATAATAAACAAAGCTCCTTTGTAGCTGAATTATAATAATCCGAAGCTCCCTTATTTATCATTTTTATCTGAACATTATAAATATTGTTGGAATGAAGTATCCTTTCGGCTGCCTCTGCTGCCGTAATACCGATCTTTGATCTTACTTGGCTGTACTTTCTTATCATACCGTTGACATTGCCGGATGCCCACAGTGAAAGACACATGCCTATGATAACCAAAATATATGTCGGATCGTAATAATAGAACATATTATCCCTTCTTTAATGTAAGTTTAGTAATAGTATTTCCTCTTAAGAAGTCTACTGCACTCATGCGTTTTTTGCCCTCAGGCTGAAGCTCTGTAAGCTCTATAGTTCCCTTGCCGCATGCGATATATATCCTGTCATTGAATACAAGCACATTGCCGCAGTCCTCCGGATTAAAGGTACTGTCAGTTTCTGCTACTACTGCTCTGTGCAGCTTGATCATTCTTCCGTCCGAATATGTAAATGTACCCGGCCAAGGATAAAGGCCTCTTATAAGTCTGTCTATAGTCTCTGCAGACTGTGTCCAGTCTATAAGTCCCATTTCCTTTTTAAGCATAGGTGCATAGGTCACACCTTCTTCAGGCTGAGGAACCGGCAGCAGCTCTCCGTTATACATTTGTCTTAAGGTCTCTACTATAAGCTCGCCTCCAAGATAAGCAAGCTTATCAAACAGTGAGCCTCCTGTTTCATTCGGAAGTATCGGGATCTTGGACATCATAAGCATATCGCCCGTATCGAGTCCCTCTCCCATAAGCATTGTGGTAACGCCCGCTTCCTTGTCACCTTCAATAACAGCCCACTGTATAGGCGCTGCGCCTCTCCATCTCGGAAGCAGTGAGCCGTGAACATTGATACAGCCGTATTTAGGTATATCGAGCAGTTCCTTTTTAAGGATCTTTCCGTATGCCGCAACAACGATCACATCAGGTGCAAGCTCTTTTATATGAGCTATAAACTCAGGATCTGAAGCCTTTTCAGGCTGAAGTACTGGAATGCCCAACTCCGTTGCTTTCTGCTTAACTGCAGTAGGCTTAAGCTCCGCATGACGTCCTACCGGCTTATCCGGCTGACTTACAGCTGCAATTATCTCATATCCTGCCTTATACAGTGCTTCAAGAGATGCCACTGCAAAGTCAGGTGTTCCCATAAATACTACCTTCATTACTCTGCATCCTCTCCTTCAGCTGTGACCTTTGTAAGTCCGCCCTCAACCTTGTCGGTATAAAGTATTCCGTGAAGATGGTCTGTCTCATGCTGTATGCATCGTGAAAGAAGTCCGTCTGCTTCGAGCTCACATTTTTCCATATCTTCGTTGAGGAAATTAACTCTGACATGCTCAGCTCTTGTAACTATTCCCTGATATCCCGGCACACTAAGGCAGCCTTCTTCTCCGGTCTGTATTCCGTCGAGCGGTGTCACTACCGGATTGATAAGGACGAGTGGTTCAGGCTCTTCCATACCGCAGTCTATAACGCACAGCTGCTTAAGGATACCAACCTGCGGTCCGGCAAGTCCGACTCCGTTTGCAGCATACATTGTGTCAAACATATCATCTATAAGCTCAAGAAGCCTGTCATTCATTTCCTTTACAGGCTTGCACTCCTTTCTGAGTACCGGATCACCTTCTGTTCTAACCTCTCTTATAGCCATTTCCTTACCTACCTTATATCAAAATTTATATATATTTTTTTTGCCGAAAACCGCTCTGTAAGCGACTCTGAAAGCATTTTGCGTATTCTTTTGATTATATCATGTGAGCTGTGCTTAATATATAAAATCTTTCTGTAGTTGTCATTAATTTTATATATGTTTTCGCTGCACGGTCCTATTACATAAACACCGTCTGTTTCTGCTGTTTCAACCATTGCCGCAGCTGCATCGGCAGCTTCAGATACGACAGCCTCATCCGTTCCTGATATCCGGCAAAACAGCATGCACATTTCCGGCGGATACTGCATCAGTCTTCGATAGCTTATCTCTCTTTCATAAAAACTTTCAAAATCCTGTCTTGCAGCACAGCTTACCGCATAATGTGACGGATCATATGTCTGTATGACAACGTCACCCGGCACTTTGCCTCTTCCGCTTCTTCCCGCTGCCTGCGTAATAAGCTGAAAGGTCCTTTCCGAAGCATCATATTCAGGTGAATTAAGAGAAAGATCCGCTGCAACTATGCCCACAAGTGTCACCTTCGGAAAATCATGCCCTTTTACTATCATCTGAGTTCCTATAAGAATATCAGCCTTTCCTGCTCGGAATGAAGAAAGTATCTTTTCAAAAGAGCCCTTTTTTGATGTCGTATCTGCATCCATTCTCAGCACTCTTGCTGTCGGAAATGCTTTTTTGACAAACTGCTCCAATTTTTCAGTGCCTGTTCCGAACGGTGCAATAAACGGACTGCCGCATTCCGGACATATTGAAGGCATAGGTGCTGTATATCCGCAGTAATGACAGGATAGCAGTGCAGCCTTTTTTTCTCCCGTGAAATTTCCCTTGTACCAGCTGTTGTGTGCTGTCATGGAAACATCGCAGTGAGGGCATTTGACTGCTTTTCCGCAGCTCCTGCATGAAACAAAATTTGCATAGCCTCTGCGATTTAAAAACAGCATTATCTGCTCTTTTTTATATAGTCTATCCTCTATAAGACCGGCAAGCTCCCTTGAAAAAATACTTCTGTTACCTTCTGCAAGCTCTTTTCTGAGATCGGCAACATGTATCTTCGGAAGCATTGCGCCGCTGTATGCTCTTACCTTCAGCTTATGAAGAGCGTATACTCCGTCAAGCGCCTTTTTGTAGCTTTCCATTGATGGTGTTGCAGAGCCTAATAAAAGCTTTGCTCCTGCCATACATGCTCTTTTTTCAGCCGCTTCCCTGGTGTCATATCTGGGAGAGGTATCAGATCTGTAGGTCCTTTCGTGCTCCTCATCTATTATTATCAGTCCAAGATTTGAAAACGGAGTGAACAGTGCCGATCTGGGACCAACCATAACATCTATCTCGCCTCTTGCAGCCTTCATATACTGCTCATAGCGTTCACCTTCACTGAGTCTTGAATGCATAACTGCGACTCTGTCACCCAGATACCTTGCCAGCTCTCTTACAGTCTGATATGTAAGAGATATCTCAGGTATAAGCACTATGGATGCCTTTTTCATGCTCTGCATGCGGCGTATTAGCTCTATGTAAACTCGTGTCTTTCCGCTTCCTGTGATTCCATAGAGAAGTGAGGTACGATTATCCGAAAGAATATCCTCAAAAACCTTCTGCTGAGCTTCGTTAAGCTTAAATGTCTCTTCCTCTTTTGTTCCGTCGTCGAGTCCCTCTATAACACTGACAGGGTCTGTCCTTTTGGAATTTTTCCTCATGACCTTTTTTACCGGAAGAACAGTCATAAGTGCCTGATTCATGGTACAGCCGTATTCTTCAGACATAAATGCTGCAAGCTCTATAAGCTCTGCATTTGCATCAAGCTTTTTGTGAGCCAGCGAATCAATAGGCTTGATTTTTGATATATCAAAGCCGGGCACCTCGGTAAGACCTATAACAAAGCCTTCCCTTTTCCTGTTGCCCGCACCAAAAGGCACACTGACTCTTACTCCCGGAAAGATCTCCGCTTTCAGTTCCTCAGGTATCGAGTATGTAAATGCTCTGTCTACCGCCTGTGCCGATATATCAATGATAACCTTTGCATAACTCAAGCTGTGCTCATTCTCCTATTAATTCCTTCGCCATGCTCCAAAGCTTCATTGAATTGGAGCCTTTGAAGAACACTGTATCTCCTGCCTTTGTTTCAGCCTTAACAGTCTTTGAAAGCTCCTCAAAGTCACTGAAATGCTGTACATCTATGCATCTGCCGTTATTGAAATCTATATTAAGCCTTTCTGATTCTTCGTTGACCGATGCACCGTTTTTTAGTGCCTCGTTTCGTATTCCTTCAAGGATATGACTGCTCAGCTTTCCGTAAAGCATTACTTTGTCAATTTTTGTTGTCTCATTTACGATGAAATGTCCTATATCCTCATGATAAAAGACTTCCTCATCACCTAACTCAAGCATATCTGCGAGAACAGCTGTATGTCTTCCATGTCCTTCAGACTGTATACCGTTTAAAACCCTGAGTCCTGCTTTTACAGACTGCGGTGCTGCATTATATGCATCATTTATAACCTTTATGCCTCGGCTTTCACAGATCTCTCCCCTGCCGTCAAGACTTTTAAAGCTACTTAATGCCTCAGCTGCCTTTGTAATTTCAACACCCGCAGCAAAGGCAGAAGCAATTGCTGCCAATGCATTCAGTATCATATGTGTGCCGGGAACAAAAAGCCTGACATGTGTTTTCATGCTGCCGTTAACATATACATCAAACTCACTGCCATCTGAGTTTTCTTTAACATTTACAGCTTTATAGTCCGCATTATCTCCTGTGCCGTAAAAAGAAATATTTATCCTTTTACCCTCAGCTATTCCGTAAGCATGTATCCTTTCCTCAGAAAGCTCCTTAAGCAGCGGATCGTCTCCGTTTAGGAAAAGTCTTGCTCCGTCCGGCATATCATCAAGGATATGCAGCTTTTCCTTCATTATGTTTTCCTGAGAACCGAGATTTGCAATATGACTGATGCCTATCACAGTCATAACAGCCATATCACATTTAACTACCTCTGAAAGTCTGTGCATTTCTCCAAATTCGGATATGCCCATCTCTATCACGCCTATGCCGGCCGATTCAGGGGTTGCCATTACAGTTATGGGAACTCCGGTCTGTGAGTTAGCATTGCCCTTTGTACTGTAGGTGTTAAAGCCTGCCGAGACTGCACAGGCAATCATCTCTCTGGTAGTTGTTTTTCCGACAGAGCCGGTTACTCCGATATACGGAATGTGAACATATTTTTCTCTGAAAAAAGCTCCGAGGCGCTGAAGTGCGGCTACATTATCCTCTGTCATGATAATGCCTTTGTGCTCTGCCTTTGCCTTAGCTAAAAGCTCTTCTGAAAGAGCTTCTGAGGTAAATGTACAGGATGCTCCGTTATCAAAGGCACCTCCGATAAATCTGTGTCCGTCAACTCTTGCACCGATTACCGGAATGAACAAAGCACCTTCTGCTGCCTTATTTGAATCCGTAGCTATGCTTTCGCTGTTAAAGCAAACATCTTCTCCTACTATTGCTTTGCCGCCGATAGCTTCGGCAGCTTCCTTTACAGTTAATATCATAATCCAAGCTCGTCTTTAATTTTTAAAATTTCTTCCTTGTCAAGGAAATGTCTGCGGACACCGTTTTCTTCCTGATAATTCTCATGTCCCTTTCCTATGACAGCTATAATATCTCCGTCTGCCGCATGCTTCATGGCATATTCAATAGCCGCTCTTCTGTCAGGGATCTTGATATAGCCGTCAGTATCACCGCCACCCTCAAGATATGCATTCTCTATGTCGGCAATAATATCCTCCGGCTTTTCATTTCTGGAATTATCGGATGTGAAAATACAAAAGTCTGCCGCCTTTGCTGCCGCTTTGCCCATTCCGATACGTCTTTCCTTTGATCTGTTTCCTCCGCAGCCGAATACCACCACAAGTCTCTTGTGAGGATAAGCTGAAAGCGTTTTAAGCAGATTCACCATGCTGACCTCATTATGCGCATAGTCGACGATCACCATGAAGCGGTCGGATTTATATACAGCTTCCATACGGCCTTCAATGTGTACCGATGACAGTGCTTTATTGATATCACTGTCTTTGATACCCATATCATGTGCCGTAATAAGTACTGAAAGAACATTGCTTACATTAAATTCTCCCGGAACAGAAAGCCTGAAGCTGTCTGAAATAATGCCCTTAGTATCAAAGACAGTGCCCGCAAAATCAGCACCCGTCATAAATCTCATATTGTATGCGCTAAGGTCAGCTGAAGGATCTTTTATTGAAAATGTTACAAGTCTGTCATAGCTTAAGCCGGGCTCAGCTAAAAGCTCATCAAAATGCTCGTCATCCTTATTGACTATCGCTGTTTTGCACTGTGTGAGCAGTCGTGACTTACAATACAGATATTCTTCAAAATCAGCATGCTCCAAAGGACCTATATGATCCGGGCTGATATTTAAGAAAATACCGTAATCGAAATTTATTCCGGCTGTTCTGTCCATTTTAAAGCCCTGTGATGAGCACTCCATAACAACAGTATCACAGCCTGCATCAAGCATTTTTCTGAAATACCCGTTGAGCTCATAGCTGTCAGGTGTTGTATTGAGAGTATCGAAATGCTCATCGCCTATAACACAGCCGTTTGTTCCGATAACTCCGACTTTTCTGCCGCCTGTCTCAAGCACTGTCTTCATCATGTAGGATGCAGAGGTCTTTCCCTTAGTTCCGGTAAGACCTATCATCAGCATTTTTTCTGAAGGATGACCGAATGCTGCGGCTGAAAGATATGACAGAGTTTCTCTCGCATTTTCCGTCTTTATGATATTAAGAGAGTCTGTTTCACTGACCGGAAGCTCATCAAGCTCCTTTTCAACAATGATGGTACTGCAGCCTTTATTTATAACATCCGGCATAAAGCTGTGAGAGTCTGTTTTGCTTCCCTTCATGCATACGAATACCGTGTCCGGCGCTGCCTTTCTTGAGTCAAATACAACATCATTTATCTCAATATCATCACTGCCCTTTAGAACCGTGTATTCTGTTCCGTTAAGCCATTCTCTAAGATTTCCCATAAGGATTTATCCTCCGTTATACAAATGCCTTTAATTGCCTTGTCCGTTAAGCATTTCTTCGAACTCGGAAAGCTCCATAAGTATCTGTCTTTCCTTCGTACCCTCAGAATCGCTTACAACTCCTGCCTCATGCAGCTGATCCATTATACGTGCAGCTCTGTTAAAGCCTATCTTAAACTTTCGCTGCAGCGCACCTATGGAAGCCTTTTTAGTATTAATAATAAGTCTTCCTGCTTCAGCAAAGTATTCATCCGTATCTGAAACTCCGCCTGAACTATCACCGCCTGCAGC
Organism: uncultured Lachnospiraceae bacterium; assembly: GCA_934438085.1. Taxonomy (GTDB): domain Bacteria; phylum Bacillota; class Clostridia; order Lachnospirales; family Lachnospiraceae; genus Avilachnospira. The sequence goes on along the minus strand of CAKSBC010000006.1, from coordinate 44,590 downwards.
ATTAAGATCAAGCTCCATCTGTGTATTGATAGCCTCGTCAAATTCTGCATTATCTAAAGCCTCACCGTTATTCTTTCTTAAGTACTCGACAACATTCTCGACCTCGTCATCACTTAAGAACGCTCCCTGCACTCGTGACGGAGAATTCTTATCTCCCGGTTTATAGAGCATATCTCCGTTACCCAGTAACGTTTCCGCTCCTCCGGAATCAAGTATCGTTCTGGAGTCTGTCTGAGACGGCAGTCTGTAGGCTATACGGCTCGGTATGTTTGATTTAATAAGTCCTGTAATAACATCTACCGACGGACGCTGCGTAGCGACAACAAGGTGGAGGCCTGCGGCTCTCGCAAGCTGTGTAAGGCTTACTATTGCCGACTCCACATCCTTTTTCGAATGCATCATAAGCTCCGAGAGCTCGTCGATAATTATAAGGATATACGGAAGCTTCTTAGGCTTTTCCTCATCAGGTGTATCCTCCGGAAGCTTTTCCAATGTCTTTTCAACCTTTTCATTGTATCCGGAAATATTTCTTGTGGCAGACTGCTGGAACATCTTATAACGATTATTCATCTCAGCCACGGCCCAGTTTAATGCGCTCAATGCTCTGTCAGGCTTTGTCACAACATCCGTAAGCAGATGCGGTATGCCGTTATATACAGAGAGCTCGACCACCTTCGGGTCAACAAGTATCATGCGGACATCATCAGGGGTTGCTCTGTAAAGTATGGACATAATAAGGGAGTTGATCCCGACAGATTTACCGGAGCCTGTAGTTCCTGCAACAAGCAGATGCGGCATTTTGGCTATATCTGCAATGACAGGCTTTCCGTTGATATCGAGTCCTACACCCCAGCTAAGCTTTGATTTTGCATTTTTAAATTCCTCTGACTCAAGAATATCTCTGAATCTTACAGTTTGACCGGCTGAGTTAGGAACCTCTATTCCTACTGCAGATTTACCCGGTATAGGTGCTTCTATACGAAGCTCAGCTGCAGCAAGAGCAAGCTTTATATCATCCGCAAGACCTGTTATCCTTGAGACCTTCACTCCGGTATCAGGAATTATCTCATATCTGCACACTCTCGGACCTCTGATAACATTTGTTACAGAAGCTCCTACTCCGAAATCTCTTAAAAGCTGCTCCAGCTTGTGCGCATTGTCCAGGATCTCCTCACGGCTGTCCGAGGCCGCCTTCTTCCCTTTTTCCAAAAGATCAACCTTCGGGAATACATAAGGTCTTGGCTTCGGCTTTGGCTTAGGCGCTTCTTTTATGCTTGTCTTAGAACCCGAATCTGCCAAATTAGCATTTTCAACTCTCTCTGATGCGGCTCTTACGGCCTCAGCACTGCTTTCAGCAGCTGTATGCATTTCATCGGCAGCCGCTCTGTTTGCTCTTTTGGCCTTCATAATAAGCTCAGCCTCATAGGAATCAGGCGTCTGCATTTCCTTACCGGTACCTGAAAGGTAAGTCTCCGGTTCAGTGCTTACGTCCCGGTCTAAATCAGCCACAGGGCTCTGATTCTCGTCTGCATCATGGCCCTGAGAGCCTGAATTATTATAAATTGCAAATCCGTCAGGCCCGTATTCAAGATCCCCGGTACTGTCTTTGGCATAGATAATGTCGTCAGTAAGGCTATCCTCCTGTATATTTTCCTCAGAAGCAGCATCTGATTCATCATCCTCAGGGTCATTTGCAAAGACTATAGGTGAAGGGCCTCTGCTTAAATATCTTTCTGCAGCATGTTCGGCTGAATCTTTAGTCAGTTCAGCTCCAGTTTCAGTTTGATCCGATGCAGATAAAGCTTCATCTGTTTCTCCATCCTCATTAAAGTTAAAGCCTGAAAATGTTATCTCCGGCTTTGCATCACGGAAAGCCGCAAATGACTGCGGAGTGTCGATAGAAGCATCATTTCCTGAATTAACGTTATGTACGGTGCTTCCTGCAGCGAAGCCTGCCATACCCGCTGTTTCTGCATTGAAGCAGCCGGAATCTATAATTCCCGCGTAGGATCTGTATTTTTCATCTTCAGTTTCATCGAAAGGAACCGAATCCTCATCATAGTTGATTTCTTTTATGTTCACCGGACGCTGTTTAACATCCAACTCCTCCGGCAGGACATTTATGACCTCTGTATCAAAATTTGTTTTTGAATTATCCTTCAAAGAACGATGCTTTTTTCTGAACAGAGGTTCCTTAACTGTTCCGAGGTCATCGATCCCGGGCTGTCCGCTGCCTATGATTTCTCTGCCGTATCTTATATAATCCTCGGCATCATTAACAGAAGGATTTTCCGGCTCAAGTGTAAGACTGCTTAGTGACTGCTCTGTCCTTCGTTGCTCGGCATTCTCTTTTTCTTCCGCACGTCTTCTCCTCTCTTCTTCTCTTATACGCTCTCTTTCTGATTGGTGCTGTACATATCTTTCATGGCCTTCCTTTGCAGCCTCAAATGTTTTTCCTGCACCTGCCCTGACAGCACCTGCAGTTTTCTCAGCTCCGACCTTGGCCGCACTTACAAAACTCTTTTCAGTAATGATAACTATGCATATGATCAGCAGCACAATAAGTATGAGATACGCTCCGACATATCCTAAAACCTGATGAAGTGTATTCGCAATAAAGCCGCCTACAGCACCGCCGCCCTTAGCTCCCGAAGCACCGTTAATGTATAGCTCCGACAGAGAATTGACCAATGCAGAACCGTCGCCTGCTCTCTCAGCAAACATAAGCTGTATGATTGCGGTAAGAGACAAAAATGCTGCCGCTATACTGACTAACTTAAGTCCTCTTAAATATTTTCCGCGTTCAAAATAGCTTGCTGCCGCAAAGCATGCAAGTGCTATTCCGAAAAGGTAGCATGCCTGTCCGAAAAGGCCTCTCTGAAAAGTCATTATTACAGCTCCGACCTTACCCATAAGCCCGAAATCAGTCAACAGAAAAAATACCCCCGCAGCAATAAGAAGTATTGAGCTCACCTCTGTTTTTACAAAGCTCTTTTTCTTTGCAGCCGTGCGCTTATTTTCCTTCCTTGGAGTCTTTCTTGCAGCGGTTGTTTTTGAAGACTGTGCAGTTTGTCTTGATGCCTGCCCGGTCTTTTTGTTCTTTGCCGCTGTATTTGTTCTCTTTGATTCTGTTGATGCTTTTCTCTGTGCCAAGATCTTCCCCCGATTTGTCCTTCGGCTCATACGTCCGAATGCCGCATGACCGCGTCATCATAAGACGCGGCTGCGGCACCTTAGGTATCTAAAGCTCTATGAGCCGATAACATTTCTGATTGCTACAGGTGTTCTGTAATTCCACCTGCTTATCCTGATGCCGCTCTTTCTTGATGCAGCACTGATTACCTGACCGTTGCCTATATATATAGCAACGTGATTTATTGTTCCTCTGCTGTTTGCATAAAATACCAGATCTCCCGGCTTCATATTGGTCGATGTGACCTTTGTGCCTACCTTTGCCTGTTCACGGCTCGTTCTTGGAAGGCCTATGCCGAATTGTTCCATTACTCTTAGCGTAAAGCCTGAGCAGTCGGTACCGTTGGTGAGTGATGTTCCGCCCCATACATAACGATTACCCACGTATTTACATGCAAAATTGACTACCTTATTTCTGAATGCTGCAGCAGCGTTAGCAGCTTCTACAGCAGGATAGTACTCTATAGCCTCTCCGAGACCGTATCTGACTTCAACATTATTATCTCTTGTAGATATATATGCCTTATCTGCCCCATCCTCACCGTCTCCGGCATCCAGCTCTATCTGTACCCAGCCGTCCAGCTGATTTATAACATCATAGGCCTGATTTTTAGTGATGTTAGTCCATGCCTTTGCATCAAGACTCGGTTCTGATCGAACGTTGAGTGAATCAACATTGACATATGCCGTGAGCTTTGCATAATTTAGCGCAGCATTTTTTGCTGTCTTACCGGTACTGCAGTAATCAGCTCTTACATATCCGGTAACATGACCTGATTTGATCTTATACCAGGTATTTCCGTCCTCGCCTGTTACAGTATCTAAAAGCTCGCCTCCGTTTCCTTCCGCAAATTTACCTATGACGTTATTGATTCCGTCATCCTTAGGCTCTTTTCTGATATTAACGTATCCGTCAGTTGTAGCAAGTACCAGCTCGTCATACTGAGTGACAGCCATATTTCTGAGATCAAGACGTCTTGCCTCATCAAGGCATACTACTATTTCGGCATTGCCGTCAGCGATATTGACATAGCCCTCTGCCGGCGTGCCATCCTCTGTCTGTGCCTGAATTTTAGCCCAGTCTCCGTCCTGCCCCATAAATACATAGCGCTCTCCGGAACGAGCTTTACCGATAACATTGGACGGATCGATCTCCGGCGCTGTTCTGATATTCAGAACATCTGTGCCTATGCATACTCTTTCAGCCAGGCTTTCTTCTGCCTTTTTGCGGGCTTCGTCTCCGCGGACAATAAACTGTGATTTGCAATAACCCCTTATGCCGCCTGACTTTATAAGACTCCAGTTTCCGTCATCCTCGATTATATCAACTCCTGCGCCGTCGGTAAGTTTTCCGATAATATTGGTCATATCGATCTCGTCCGGCTTCGATCTGAAATTGATATAACCGCTTGTACTTATTATTCCAAACTCTGAATATTTGCTTAACACATCGTCAAGCTGTTCTTCCTTTCTCATCTCGGCTACTTCTTCCGGCGTAAGAGAGGATATCTCAGCTATTATATCATCGCTGTCTCCGCCCTTTGTCCTCTGATGCTTAATAACGGTCACAGCCATTGCAATAATAAGCAGAATAATTACAAGCGATCCGCCTATCTTCAGATCACGTTTTTGTTTTTCATTAAGCTCATTGAAATTCAAATTGATCATTTATAATACTTCTTTTATCAAAGCTTTAATTGCTTCCCGGACCTCCCGGATTTGCACCGATATCTACGCCCGGAGCATAAATAATGCCGTCTCCCTGTGAAGACTCCTGAGGCGTATCGCTTATGGATGGTGTTTCCGGCTGTGTTTCGTCAGTCGTTCCCTCGTTCTCCGATGAATCGTTATAGCCTCCATCATCCGTATATGTTCCTCTGTCGGACTCAGGTATTATTATCCTTCCTCCTGAGGTATGATGGTCACACTTTTCTGTAGGAACATTGTCAATGTCAAAATACTCTGTGTATACGGCGTTGCTTCCGCCTCTGACATCTGCATAACAGCCGCTGTGAGGAAGCTTTCCGCTCTTTCTGCAGACTTCGATTTCAACTATACCGTCCGGTTTCTCAAAGCCTGTATCCTCAAGTCCTTCGTTGACCTTTGTCATTATCTTCTTCCATATGTTTTTATGGAAGGAGGTTCCGCCGTTATATTCACCTGTCTGTGAATCGCTCAGCGACTGGTTGTCATCACAGCCGCCCCATATACCAGCCGTATAATAAGGTGTGAATCCGACAAACCAGACATCGTTATTATTGGTGGTCGTTCCTGATTTACCGGCAGTTGTCATATTGTCGAGATGAGCTCTGCTTGAGGTGTTATTGACAGTAAAACCTCTTGCCCACTTGGTATGAGCCTCGGTAGAACGCTTCAATGCATCTGTGAGCAGGAAAGCCGTAGTCTCCTTCATGACACGCTCTTCCTCATCCTCATCCATATCAATTATAAGGTTGCCCTTATGATCATAAATCTTTGTAAACAGCTTTGCCTGTCCGTACATTCCGCCGTCTGCAATAGTCGCAAAGGCATCGGTAAGCTCTATATTTGTAACGCCCTTTGTAATTCCTCCGAGCGCTGTAGCAACATTATTATCCTCTTTTGTCAGAGAGCTTATACCGAGTTTCTTTGCAAATTCGACTCCGTACTCTGGTGTTACCGTCTCATACATACATCTTACGGCAATGATATTCATTGAGAATTCGATACCGTCACGAATGCTTGAATATCCGAAGTAATTACCTTTCTTCCACCAGTTTTTAAATGTCTTATTGCCGAGCGTGAACTCCGAATCATAATAGCATGTGCCGAGTGTTGCTCCAAACTCCTCAATGGCAGGTGCAAATGCTGTAACTACCTTGAAAACAGAGCCTGGCTGCTTATATGTATTGGTAGCTCTGTTTATTGTAAGTGAATACTTCTTTTCACCTCTTCCTCCGCTTAAAGCCTTAACTTCCTTGGTCTTCTGATCCATAAGAACAAATGACACCTGCGGCTGAAGTGTTGTGTCAAGAGTTTCCGCGACTATCTCATCGCCTGCGGCTTCGCTGTATATCGTGGCCTTGTATTCATTTACAGCTGCCTTAACGGCATCTTCAGATCTGAAAAGTCCGTCATAGCTATTGCCCTTAACATTCTTATAATACTTTTCAATATCCTTTTCACTGTAATGCTTAAGTCCGTCAGATTTATGCTTAATTGAGCAGCGCCACTTGAAGCTGTATTTTGCGGTATCGTAGTTATCCGGGTTATTGACCTCAGTATCAACGATTTCCTGAAGCTTCGGATCCTGTGTAGTCATGATCCTTAGGCCTCCGGAATAAAGCATGTTCTTTGCCTCGGCCTCTGTTATGCCTAATTTATCCTTTAATACCTTCTGAACCTGATCTATAAGTGCGTCTGTGAAATAGCTGTATATTTTAGAGGATCCGGAAATGCTGGTATCATGCAATTTAATGCTGTCATAAACACTTGTACTCAATGCAGCCTTTCTGTCATCCTCTGAAATATATCCCTGCTCCTCCATATTCTTTAATACCTGAAGTCGTCGTTCCTGGTTATCCTCAGGATGTGTGAGCGGATTAAGCCTTGAAGGATTTTTTGTGATAGATGCAAGCACACTGCATTCCGCAAGATCCAACTCACTAAGCTTCTTACCAAAATATCTCTCTGCAGCTACCTTGACTCCAAGGGTATTATTACCAAGGTTGATGGTATTAAGATAATCTGTAATTATCTTCTTTTTAATGTCTTCTTTTGATTTTCCGGGCTGATTCTCTAATCTCAGAGCGATATACCACTCCTGAAACTTCCTTTCATAAAGCATAAAGCCCTTTTCATTTCCGCCTGAAAAAACATTATTCTTAATGAGCTGCTGTGTTATAGTTGATCCTCCGCCCGCGGAGCTGTCTCCGGTAACGACTCCCTTAACGGCTCTTGATATAGACTTGAAGTCAATACCGTTATGCTGCCAGAAACGCTGATCCTCTATAGCCACAAAGGCATTTATAAGGTTTTTAGGTATCTCTTCATAGGAGGCCTCTTCTCGGTTTGAGCCCTCCTGCACAAGTGTAGCTACAAGAGCACCTTCAGTATCATAGGTCGTTGTTGCATAGCCCTTGGGTGAGAAATCAAGAGTATCTATATCCGGTGCGTTATCAACAATGCCTATGAGCATTCCCATACCCATTGCCGCCGCACTTAAGCCCGCAAGCATAAAGACCGTGACAATGATCAGCTTTATCTTATGTATGCGCTGATTTATCTCTTTTTGGTCTCCGTATGTTATTTCTTCAAGCTGATCATTGACAGCTTTTTTAGTGAAATTCATCCTGTCCTCCGATGTCACATGGATAACAAAACTATCTGTAAAAATTTGCACAAAGCTTATTATATTTTATCACAGCATACACCTTGGTACAAATTATAAAATGCTGTAGAACCTTACAAATAAATTACGGCTTTCGGATTGTCCATTCACATAAACAGCAAAGTATAGTAAAATAACAGGCATGATACTTGCAGTTAATAATTTATCAAAAACATACGACGGAAAGGATATCCTTAAGAGTATCAGCTTTCACATAGAGGCACATGACAAGCTTGCTGTTACCGGCATCAACGGTGCAGGTAAATCCACTCTTTTAAAGCAGATAATCGGTGAAGAAAGTCCTGATTCGGGAAGCATTACCATACCAAAGGATGCCCGCATAGGCTATCTTTCTCAGAATATGGATGCAGACTCCGAAAAGAGCATTTATGATGAGGTCATAAGCATTAAACAGGGCGTCATTGATATGGAAAATGAGCTCAGAAGCCTGGAAAAGGCTATGCAGACTGATCAGAGTGAATCTCTTATGAAGCGTTATTCGGAGCTTTCACATCGTTTCGAGATTGAAAACGGATATGCCGTGCGTTCCAATGTTACCGGCATTCTTAAGGGACTCGGCTTCAAGGAGGATGAATTCGATAAAAAGGTCTCTCTGCTTTCCGGAGGTCAAAAAACAAGGCTTGCCCTCGGCAGGCTTTTGCTTGATGCTCCGGACATACTTATACTTGACGAGCCAACTAACCATCTTGACATTGCTTCTGTTTCATGGCTTGAAGGCTATCTTAAGGCATGGAAGGGCGCCGTTATCATCGTTTCGCACGACAGATATTTTCTCGACCGCATCGTTAATAAGGTCCTGGACATTGAAAACGGCACTGCCACTATGTTTACAGGAAACTATACTGCCTTTGCCGAAAAGAAGGCTGCGCTCAGAAAAGACCGTATGAGGGCATATCTTAACAATCAGGCAGAGATAAAGCATCAGCAGGATGTCATAGATAAGCTCAAACAGTTTAACCGCGAAAAATCCATCAAGCGTGCGGAGTCCCGTGAAAAAGCACTTGCAAAGATCGACCGCGTGGCAAAGCCTTTTGACGTTGACGATGCAATGAAGCTGCATTTTACGCCTTCAAAGCTTTCAGGAAAGGATGTAATATTTGCCGAGCATCTTGGCAAGGCTTTCGGAGATAAAGAGCTTTTTTCAGGTGTAGAGCTTGATGTTAAGCGCGGTGAAAAGCTCGCCATAATAGGCCCTAACGGAACCGGCAAGACAACACTTTTAAAGATCATTAATGGAACAGAGGAAGCCGACAGCGGTGAAATAGAGTACGGAACCAGAGTTGAAATTGCTTATTATGATCAGGAGCATCACGTGCTTGATCCCGATAACACCGTATTCGATGAGATATCCGATGCCTATCCTTATATGAACAATACAGAGATCCGCAATCTGCTCGCATCCTTCCTTTTTACGGGTGATGATGTATTCAAGCTTATAAAAGATCTTTCCGGCGGTGAAAAGGGCAGGCTTTCCCTTGCAAAGCTAATGCTTTCAAAGGCCAATCTCCTTCTTTTAGACGAGCCTACCAACCATCTTGACATCACTTCAAAGGAAATACTTGAAGAGGCTGTCAAAAACTATGAAGGAACTGTCATCTATGTATCTCATGACAGATATTTTATAAACCGTACTGCAACAAGAATACTTGAGCTCGATCACAAGCACTTCGTGAACTATCAGGGTAATTACGATTATTATCTTGAAAAGCAGGCCGATGCTTCCTTTGATAAGGAAAAGGCTGTAAGCGGCATAGTCTCAGACTTTAACGCCTCAGCAAATAAAGCTCTCGGGAAGACAGCTTCTTTTGATGGTAAAAACGCTGTCTCTGATACTGATTCACCTGGAGCATTTAACTCTAATTTCGCCTCCGGTGAATGTGATCCGGCTTCTGTAAATGTTAACAGACAAAATGCAGGCAATAATACCAATGCAGCTGCTGAAGTAAAGCTAAGCTTTAAGGAGCAAAAGGAAAGAAAGCAGCAACAGCAAAAGCTTCGCACAGCGCTTACCAACTGTGAAAAAGAAATCGAGCAGCACGAAACTGCCATTTCGGATATTGACACTCAGATGGCTGATCCTGCTACAGCCGTAAACTCAGCAAAATTAAATGAGCTCAGCACTAAACAGGCAGAACACTCCGCTAAATTGGAGGAGCTCTATGTTAGGTGGGAAGAGCTTTCCGAGGCGCTTGAAAACTTCTGATCTAAAAGATGCGGCAGTAAGCAAACTGCCGCATCTTATTATTTATCATTTATTCTTCATAAGCTTATTATATCGGCATCGGAGTCTGCGCCAATATTGAGACAACAGCTATCCCTGCTGCTATAATTCCGATTATTATTAAAGCTGCAATTACTATTTTTCTATTCATAGTATTTATAAACTCATATGCTCCCAATCCTGAGAGAATAATCCTCCTGCTCCGCCTGTATGAATAAACAGAACCTTGTCTTCAGGCTTAAAGAAGCCTTCTCTTGCTCTCTTTATAAGTCCGGCAAACGCCTTTCCGGTGTAGCAGGTATCAATAACTATTCCCTCGTTCTTCATAAGCATTGAAATCGCTTCATTGCCTTCCTCTGAAGGTATTGCATATCCCGGTCCCCACATTGGGAAAAGATCAACTTCAGGAATGTCAATGTCAAGCTCAAGCTCGTCTATCACCTGCTCCATAAGTCTGTGAACTATTGTATCGAAATCATCCTCATCTACCATAGGGCTGATTACCTTTGTCTCAGGCATATAAAGCTTTGCTCCGATTGCTGTGCCAGCAGTAGTTCCGCCTGATCCGCATGCTGTCACGATATAGTCAAATTTCTCTCCTGTCTCAGCAATCTCCTTTATGCAGTCAAGATATCCCATTGATCCTATTGCATTCGAGCCTCCGCAAGGTATTCTATAGAGCGGTCTGCCTTTCTCCTTTTCAACTTCATCCATTACAGCGCCGGTAATGTAATCATAGCTGTCAGTATCTATAAATCTGACATCAGTACCCATAAGCTTATTAAGTATAAGATTACCCTTGCACTCTGTAACCCCTCTTTTTTTGAGTACCAGTATAGGCTCCATACCAAGCTTATTGCAGCATGCTGCCGTAAGCATTGCATGGTTTGACTGCGCGCCTCCTGTCGTTGCAACCAGATCATAGCCCTTATTTTTAGCATCTGCCAGTAAATACTGGAGCTTTCGTACCTTATTTCCTCCAAGAGCGATTCCATTCATGTCATCTCTCTTTATCCATACATTAGTGCCCAATAATTCACTGATATTATTAAGCCTATACATAGGTGTAGGGAATAATCCAAGATTGATTTTATCAAACTGCTTCATTAATTTAACTCCTAAAAATTATAATCAATACTCGTTAAGCGTCCGTTGCTGCATAGTTCTTCATCATCAATATGAATCGTAGGGCAGTTTTGAACCATATCTATATGAATTGGTGCAGGATTAACACCGCCAAAGCTTGCGTTGCTTCCAAGTGCCATATGACAGGTTCCGTATTTGCCTTCGTCTTCATTAATGATTCCGGTAATGTTACAGTTAGGATTTAATCCAATTGCCAATTCTGCGATTTGATATACACTGCTGTTCTCTTCTCTTTTCAGCAGCTCACTAAGCTGTTTGGCCTGTTTACCTCCGCTTATATTGACAACCCTTCCGTTCTCAACATCTAAATGAATCGGATCTTCAATGATCCCTATTCCTCCTGAACAGCTCACATCACATACTATATGCCCGTTTACACTTTCCTCATTTGGTGCAATGAAGACTTCAATAGTAGGTATTCCGACCATCATTCCTTTTTTGTCACAAATGCCCGTATTCATCTTTGCGGGTCTATCTGAAATATCAGCTGTAATATTGGTGCCTCCCAGTGTATTATACCTTATCTTCTTGCCATGCTCATATTTCTCACTTACTGATTTTACTATTTTTTCAATATTTTTAAAATCAGCACTTATGCCGCCATCAAGAAAAGTATTTCTGTTGCATTCCGATATTGTAAGCAGTCTTGCTTTTCCTTCACTGCATGCTTTTCTTAAGCCTTCGGCATGATATACTGAAGTTGTCGTAGTCGCTATGATCAAATCAGATTCCATTGAGGTTATATTGATCAAATGCGGAAGATTTTTTCCCGGAACAGACACCGGCATGACCATGATTGCCGGATTTGCACCGCATTCTTTAACCATTTCAAATATCTTCTCATTAATATATTGATCCTGGTTTATATCTGATAAAATCAAAACATTTTCATTTTCCTGAACGCCGCAGCACTCAGTCAAAATTTTTTTTATATTTTGTTCTATTCTTCTATCGTCAACCATAATTTCATCCTCTCAGCAGTAAGCTTCAAAGCATTAGACAAAAGCTGCCAGCAATCCGATTATTGCTATTCCTAATATTGTTCCCAGAATATTTCCCCATATACCGGATAATAATGCCGGAACAATAAGTTTCTGATAGCCCTTTGAAGTTGCCATTGCCATAGCTGTAAAAGGCCCGCCTATGCAGGCATTGGAAGCAATGGTGATCTCTTCTATGTTCTGCTTTAACAGTTTGCCGACGATCAGCAAAATGCCTATATTGAATACGCCGAGGATTATATAAAGTAACAGTGCCGGAATTACGCTTGATGCCAGGTCACCAAGGTTGACTGAGCATCCAATGACTGCAAAATACAAATACATTACAAATGTTCCGATTTCATGCGCACCATTCATATTTTCAAAGAAATTCGGGAATACAGCAACGAGAATAATTGATAATAATGTCATGATTACATATCTGTTGCCAAATATCATTGCCGGAAGCTGAGCAAAAGCTCCTGCATCCTCTCCAACTGCAAGCACTGTTGCAAAAAAGTCTGTTATGTATGATGAAACCGCAACTATTCCTAAAGCAACACCTACACACTTGGCTATATCCAATAATGATATTTCTTTTCTCTTCCAGAATTTTGCCGCCATTGAAGCGCCGTTATCTGCTCCAACCTCTCTTTCCAATTCTTCCTGATACGGATGATTGTAAAGCTTTTTAAAAAATTTACTTGTAGGCATCCAGAGCAGGGCAATTATACATAACGTCATTATAAAGTTTTCGGTAAATGCTCCGACTGTTATCATTGTATCGGAAAGACCGTTAGATGATCCTACCGCTACAAAGTTTGCTGTTCCTCCAATATACGAGGCCACTGCAGAGCCTGTAAATACCAGACCTTCCCTTAACGAATCCTTCAACAGTAAGAAGCCTACCGCACCGCCTATAAGTGTTGCTATTACGCCTATATTCATACATATCAGCATTTTTCCGCTGTTTTTGAAAATATTTTTTAAGTTTGCCTGATACAGCATCATCGCCGTGGCTAAAGGAATGCAGTATGTTCCTGCTGTATCGTAAACTCCGGAAACTACCGGTATTACTTTAATATTAGCTAATATAAAAGCAATTATAATTGATATTACAGGTGCGGATATGTTTGATGCCCATTTATACTTTTGCTCTAAGAAAATAGATACTGCTACAGTTAAAGCAAGCACAGCCCACAAAGCCCATATATTATCCGATGCAATGATCGTGCCTCCATGAAACAACATTTCCATACCGTTTCTCCTTTTCTTTTTGTATTATACCGTTTATAATGATTGTATCGTATTTATCGACATTATAATCATTATTTGAAATATATGTCAATATTTATGGAGAACTACTTTAGTTTTTTCAGCATTTTTGATATATTAATTAATAATTATTGTACATTCGGAGGCATGTATGGATTACCAGATTCCACAGGTATGGCAAGTAAACAGAAATTTACCTATGCCATTATTCAAACAAGTGGCTGAAAATATTAAATGGACCATATACAACGGTAATATTAAAGCCGGTACAAAACTGCCTCCTGTTCATCAGCTTGCAAAGTCATTAGGTGTAAGTGTTTCCACTATTCAAAACGCCTATCAGATCTTAGAAGATGACGAGCTTATAATTACACGTCCCCACCACGGAACAGAAATATTAGACATTTCGGAAAGAAAAGAAAAGTCTAATGATATTAATCATGCATTTTCAAAGGTGATAAAAGATCTGTTAAACCGGGACTATTCCGAACAGGAAATCAATGAGATCTTTAAGCATTCCATGGAGGCTGCATTAAATAAGAAAAAGATTTTATTTATAGAATGTGACAAGTACGACAAAAAAACTTTAGCAAAGCAGTTGTCAGAGTTCCTAGATATTAAGGTTGACTTTATACTGCTTAACACCCTGACCAATCAATACGAGATCGATGAATCTATAGACTACACTCAATATATAGCTATTGTTACGACATATTTTCATTACTCAAAGGTTATGGAAGATTATTCCTTTACCAATCTTCCGGTTTATGCGGTTGTTACTGAATTCAGCAAAAGTACCATTCAGAAAATATCAGGTTTTAAACCCGGAACAAAGGTGGCTGTTTTACATCAGCCGCAGCATTCAGCTGATTTTAATGTTAGTATGATCGAATCCATTCGAACAGATTTGGATATCAGAAAAGGAATTATTTCAGAGGACAATGATCAGAATGAATTAATAAAATGGGCGGACGTATGTTTTCCGAATCATCCTTGTGAAAACACGGTATTAAGCATTGACCCTAATAAACCTGTTTATTTTTTCGGAGAACAGATAAATGCCCAGTCAATCGGCATACTGCAGAAGAATTTAAGCTCTATACGTTCTGATTTCAGCTAAGCTCTTCTTTAGAACAACATGATCCTTTGTAACAAAATGATTTTCTGTAACAAAACAATCCCTTCAAACAATATGCTCTTTTAAAATAATTTAATCTTTCAAAACAAACAGCGGCTGATACATTATATCAACCGCTGTTATTATATCACCGGATATTACTTTGTTTTAGGAAAGATCCTTGTTCCGTATCTTGCAGCGTAGATACCCCTTTCAGGTGTTTCAATAAACTGAAGGTACATGTCTGAGTAGGTCTTGCGAACCAATCCCTTTTTAGGATAAATAGGCCTAAGCTCCGTAGGATTGTCATTGACCGTCATTTTAACATTTCCGTTATCAAGGAAAAGCTTTATGGTATCCCCTTCACCTGAAGCATAGGTGCCGATGATTTTATTCTTAAAATCCTCGTTCCAGTCATATGGCACGTGCTCAGGACGCTCCGACTCCAACGGAAATCCTGTCATTGTTCTGAAAATCATATCGCTGATGACTGAAACCGGTACATCCATAGTATTGCAAAGTACGATTACCGCAATGTCAGCATCCTCTGAAAATGCAATGTTGGATGAAACACCCGGCAGACTGCCGCCATGCTGATGAACAGCCATATCGCCTACCAGCTTGGTTTCAAGTCCGTAGCCATACCATACTCCGGGTCTTTCATACTGACGAGGCTTACACATCTCATGTACAGTATAGCCGTCAGCAATTTCAGCGCCGTTAATGCCACGTCCTTCATTAAGATACATTACCATATACTTCTTAAGATCAGCTAATGTAGACTTCATGGCGCCTCCGCCGTTTAAAACAAAGGCATCATTCTGGAAGTCCTTATCAATCCTCCACTTACCGTCTTCAAGAGTATATAAGGTTTCAACATTATCATCCAAAGTTGAACGAATAAAGCTGATATTACTCCTTGTCATATCCAAAGGACCGAGAATATGTTTTTCCAGATACTCAGCAAATGAATCACAGTCTGAATGTCTCCTGATGATATCAGAAAGCAGGCCATATCCGTCATTACAATAGCTCATCAGCTCGCCCGGTCTGCCGATCAGATCAGTCTGCTCGTCAAGGCGCTCTGCAACAAGTCTGACAGCCTCATCGGCAAAAGCCTTATTGTAGATGATCTCATCCTCTAAAGTATCTTCAATTCCCATGCTTTTTACAAGCTCAGGAACGATGATTCTCGGAAGAGGGAAAAATCCTCCGCTGTGACAAAGCAGATGCCATATCCTTACCGGTTCGGTTTGATTCTTATTGGTAAATTCAGGAACATACTTTGAAACCGGATCATCAAGAGATATTATTCCTTCTCTTGCCATCTGCATAATGGAAAGCGCAGTAAAGGATTTAGTGACAGAAGCCAGACCGAAAAGTGTGTCTTCATCGATCAGAGTCTTTTGTTCAGCATCCTTATAACCAAAAAAGTTCTGATAGAGCGTATTTCCTTTACTGTCAATGACAGCAGCTGCCAATCCTCTGGCATTTGCATCATTCATAATTTCCTGAATGCGCTGCTCCAGTTTTGCCTTCTTGGCATCTGTCATTTCATTCATTTCAGCATCTCCCTCTTAAGACCCGTGATTCCGAGACCCGGCTCTTCAGAAAGAACAAGATGGCGTGTATTCTGTATAGTAAAGCCGCCTGTGTATGGAACCTCACTTAAGGAAAGTGTTGCATCAAGATCAGCTCTTGTAATGTTCTTAAGTGCTGCACCAAGTGATGCTGCTGCATTTATTGCAATACCGCTTTCCTCTGCCATGCATCCAAGCATTACTTCTACGCCTGATGCCTCACAGATAGAAACTATCTTTTTAGCCTCATAAAGACCGCCGCACTTCATCAGCTTAATGTTAACAAAATCAACAGCGTGATGCTGAACAAGCTTGAGAGCGTCCTTTGAATCCCAGCAGCTCTCATCTGCCATGATCGGAACACTGCTGTGCTCACGAACGTATTTAAGGCCGTCAAAATCAAAGCGAGGTACCGGCTGCTCAACTAATTCAATATCATACTCATTAAGGCGATTGATAACTTCGACTGCTTCCTTAGGTGACCAGCCCTGATTAGCGTCAAGTCTGATCTTAACATCATCACCGACAGCTTCACGGATAGCTTTAACTCTCTTGATGTCTGTAGCAACGTCAATTCCAACCTTTGTTTTAATGACATTGAATCCGTCCTTTACATGAGCCTTGGCCTTTTCAGCCATATACTCAGGCTGATTAATGCCAACAGTCATATCGGTTTCTATCTCATTGCTGAGTCCGCCTAAAATCTTATAAAGAGGAAGATTTACAGATTTTCCGATAATGTCATAGCATGCAAGATCAATACCTGCCTTAGCTGTATTGTTATAAGCAATTGCCTTGGCCATGATCTGATAAACCTTTTCTATATCACGAGGATCTGTGCCGATAAGCTTCTCTCTAAGTACCTGTATAGCACCAAGTGTTCCCTCAATATTCTCTCCGGTAATGAACGGCCCCGGTGATGCCTCTCCGTAACCGGTAATTCCCTCATCTGTCTCAATTTCCACAAGAACGCTGGCTGTTTCAAGAATAGTTCCTAATGAAATATGAAATGGCTCCTTTAATTTAGCCTTCAGAATACTGGTTTTTATATCAACTATTTTCATACTATACCTCCTCAACCTTTAATTCGTTTTCTTGTCCAGTACAATAGGTCACCCCTGCTGCATATGGCAAAAATGACACGCACACAGGTGTCCGTTGCCGTAATCCTTAAGCTCAGGTTTTTCTTTACTGCAGATCTCCTGTGCCATATAACATCTTGTATGGAATACACATCCGGAAGGCGGATTGGCCGGGCTCGGAAGATCTCCCTGAAGAATGATCTTCTCGCGCTTTGTCTTACGATCCGGAAGCGGAATAGCTGAAAGCAATGCTTTAGTATAAGGATGCAGAGTATTCTCATACAAATCGTTCTTATCAGCTACCTCCATAACCTGTCCTAAGTACATAACCAGAACTCGATCGGATATATGCTTGATAACACTCAGGTCATGAGAAATGAAAATGTATGCCATTCCCATTGACTTCTGCAGCTTTCTCATAAGGTTGATAACCTGTGACTGGATAGATACATCCAGAGCAGAAACCGGCTCATCACATACAATAAGATCCGGGCTCATTACTATCGCTCTTGCAATACCGATCCTCTGTCTCTGTCCGCCTGAAAACTCATGAGGATAGCGATTGTAGTACTTCGTGTTAAGTCCTACAACTTCCATGACCTTCAGAACGTGATTTCGAACCTCTTCCTTTGTTTTATATGTTTTTTGTATAAGCAGCGGCTCGGCAATGATCTCGCCTATTGTCATACGAGGATTAAGTGAAGCATAAGGGTCCTGAAACATCATCTGCATCTTGGATCTCACCTTACGAAGCTCTTCACCCTTAAGTGTAAGAAAGTTCTTGCCTTCGAAGAGCACCTCTCCGTCAGTAGGCTCGATCAAGCGCATTACAGAACGGCCCATTGTTGATTTGCCGCATCCGGATTCGCCTACGACGCCAAGAGTCTCTCCCTTGTACAGCTCAAAGCTTACGTCATCAACCGCTTTAACATATGACACTTCCTTAGAAAAGAGGGAGGATGTCTTTATCGGGAAATACTTCTTAAGATGAGAAACCTTTAAAATAGGTTCTTTTTTACTATCATCTGTCATGCTTGATCCTCCTTCCATTCATCAGTATACTTGAAGCAGCGTACAAATCTTGTACCGTGCTGAGTGAGTTCAGGCATTTTATTCCTGCAAATATCTTTGGCAAACGGACATCTCGGACTGAATGCACAGCCTTCAGGCATGCTGTCAAAGCTCGGCACCATTCCTTCTATAGTACTAAGCTCTTCTCTGTCATCATCCAGCTTTGGAATGCAGTCTAAAAGACCGTTTGTATATGGGTGCAAAGGCTGTTCAAAAATCTCATCACAGCTTGCCTTCTCAACCACCTTGCCGGCATACATAACCATTACATCATCAGCTACTTCTGCAATAACACCCAGATCGTGAGTGATCATCATGACAGAAGTTCCTGTTTTTTCCTTAAGATCATTGATCAATTCAAGGATCTGTGCCTGGATAGTAACATCCAGTGCTGTTGTAGGCTCATCGCATATCAAAAGGGCCGGTTTACAGCTGAGTGCCATCGCAATCATGACACGCTGTCTCATTCCTCCCGATAACTGATGAGGATATTCGTCATATCTTTTTTCAGGCATCGGGATACGCACCATCTTAAGCATTTCAATAGCACGCTCTTTCGCCTGCTCCTTTGTCATTTTCTCATGAATAAGGAGTGCTTCCGTTATCTGCTGACCTATAGTAAATACAGGATTAAGAGAGGTCATCGGCTCCTGGAAGATCATTGCGATCTTCTTTCCTCGTATCTGTCGCATCTCCTCTTCGGATTTCTGCAAAAGATCCTCTCCCTCAAAGGTTATGGTACCGCCTTCAATACGTCCTGTAGCCGATTCGATAAGACGCATGATAGAGAGTGAAGTAATACTCTTTCCGCATCCGGACTCTCCTACGATTCCAAGTGTTTTTCCCCTCTCAACATTGAAGGAAACACCGTTTACTGCCTTAACCAGTCCGGCATCAGTATGGAAATAGGTCATTAAATCTTTAACTTCAATAATATTATCTGCCATATCTTCCTCCATCATGTTTTAAGTTTTGGATCAAGCGCATCACGGAGTCCGTCACCGAAGATGTTGAATGCAATTACCGTAATCATGATTGCAAGACCGGGCATAATACTGTACAGAGGCAGATAAGTTATAAAGGTCTGTGCAGAGCTGATCATATTGCCCCATGACGGTGTAGGAGGCTGTATACCAATACCTAAGAAGCTGAGTGATGCCTCATACATGATTGCATTAGGAATACCCAGAGTAATCATAACAATGATAGTAGACAGACAGTTAGGGATCAGATCCTTAGTTATGATCCAGAAGGTGTTGGCACCGCTCACACGGCTTGCCTCGACATACTCTGTTTCTCTTAACTGCATTACCTGTCCTCGGATCATTCTGGCTGTTCTTACCCAGGTAAGAAGTCCGAGAGCTATAAACAGGTTGATGATACCCTTGCCGAGGAATGTCATAATTGCCATTGCAAATATAAGATCCGGGAAGGACTGGAATATTTCCATAATTCGTGAAATAACCATATCAACCTTACCGCCATAGTATCCTGCAATAGATCCCAAAGCTACACCAACGATTGATGCAATGATCTGAGCACCTATTCCTATGCTGAGTGAAATACGAGAGCCGTAAATGATTCTTGAAAGAATATCTCTTCCGTATTCATCAGTTCCAAAGATATGAGCCTTGGATG
Source organism: uncultured Lachnospiraceae bacterium (assembly GCA_934438085.1). Classification (GTDB taxonomy): domain Bacteria; phylum Bacillota; class Clostridia; order Lachnospirales; family Lachnospiraceae; genus Avilachnospira. The sequence continues at coordinate 24,898 of CAKSBC010000006.1, read as the reverse complement.
GCTTCTGCATAACGGCAGCATAGTCCTGGGCAGTAGGATCATAAGGTGCAATAAGAGGTGCGAAAATCGCTATAATAATGAGGAACAGAATAATGAAAAGACAAAACATCGCCATTTTATTCTTGCGAAGTCGGCGGAAACTATCTGCATAGAAACTGGAATACTCAATTTCATTGTTTTCAAGCTTCTGATCAAATTCTTTTCTTCTTTTGAAATACTCGAAAATCTTACTCATGATACTCCTTTCCCCACGCGAATTCTCGGATCAAGCAATGCATAGGAAAGATCCACCAGCAAGTTGATGATAACGAAAACAAATGCAATATACATTACTGTACCCTCCAATAACGGAAGATCACGATTAGACATTGCATCTACAGCTAATTTTCCGATTCCCGGAATTGAGAACACCTTCTCAATAAGCATAGAACCTGTCAGCATATAACCAAAATCAGTACCAACCAATGTTACGATCGGAATCATTGCATTCTTAAGTGCATGCTTTACGATTACCAAATTCTTCTTAACTCCCTTTGCACGAGCTGTACGTATGTAATCACGATTAAGTACTTCAAGCATACTTGTTCTCGTGATTCTCGCCATATTACCGGCATAACGTGTACCTAAGGCAATTGCAGGCAGCACATAATTTATTGAGCTGTCAAAGCCCGATATAGGAAACCAGTTAAGCTTTAAGCCAAAGAATATCTGTAATATGATAGCAACCCAGAATGAAGGCGCTGATACTCCAACGATTGAAAGCACCATAACAAGAGTATCACTGCCTTTTCCGCGATGCACAGCAGCAAAAATACCTGATGGAATTCCAATAATTGCAGCAAGAATAAAAGACCAGCATGCAAGCTTTAATGTTACCTTAAAGCATCTGAACAATGCATGTGAAACAACCTCTTTTGTAAAATAAGAGGTTCCGAAATCGAGATGTACTGCGCCCTTTATGAAATTTAAATACTGAATCACATACGGCTGATCCAGTCCCATCTGCGCCTTAACTTTGGCAATGGTCTCAGCGTCTGCTCTTTTTTCCAGCATCATTGCCACCGGATCTCCAGGCACTACCTGAAGGAGGGTGAATGTGATGATACTGATTCCAAGCAGCACAAAAATCGTCTGGGCCAGACGCTTAAGTGTGTATGAAAACATGTAAACCTCCTTAATAAATGAGAAGGGTGGCAACGAAATGCCACCCTGTAATGCTACTTTCGTTTATTCTCCATCACAAAACGGATAGTTTAACATGTTTTGTTATCCTGTTATTTCCGCAGTATTCCAGAACATACGATAAATAGGACCCATTTCAAATCCTGTGATTCTAGGATTTAAAATATAATACTTAGTCTCGTTATAAAGAGGTGCTACTGCAAAATCCTCTCTTGTCATGATCTCATCAGCTCTCTGATAAATCTTCTGACGCTCTGCAGGATCGATAGTTTTTACACCATCCTCAAGAAGCTGCTTATATTCTGCATTATGCCAGAAGCTTGATCGTCCGTCAGTACGAGCATCCTGATATGGATAGAACATGCTGTCCGGATCAGTATAGTCAACGTACCAGTTACCGATGCCGGCATCAACACCACCGTTTGCTCTCATATCTGACCATGCAGCAGCATCCACCTGCTCAACCTCAACATTAATGCCTGCAGCCTTAGCCTGAGCCTGGAATGAAGTTGCAATTGAAACAGTTGTTGCATACTTTGTGTTAACTGTCAGTCTAAGATCATATCCATCAGGATATCCTGCCTCTGCAAGAAGCTCCTTAGCTCTTTCAGGATCGTACTGATAAGGCTCTGCATCAGGGTTATAACCTATAAGACCATTGCAAAGGTATCCGTTTGATACAGTTGCTGTTCCGTGAAGGATGCTGTCGCAGATTGCCTGACGGTCAATTGAAAGTGTGATTGCCTCACGAACTCTTGCATCAGGAATTGTCTTACAGTTTAATCCCATGCTGTATCCGCCGATTGGCTGAACAGGATGCATCTCCTGGCTGAGCTTAGGATCGCTTGAATATACAGGATAAAGAGCTGTGTCTAATTCAACGTAATCAACATTGCCCTTCTGGAACTCAAGTACCTGTGTATTAGGATCCTCAATAAACTTGTAAGATACGCCGTCAATCTTGGCTACATCTCCGTGGTAATCATCAAATCTTGAGATTTCGATTCCAACGCCTGTTGTATAAGAATCAAGCTTGAATGGGCCTGTACCTATTAATGTAGAAAATCCCCAGTCATCTCCTGCCTCTTCGCATGCCTGTTCAGGATAAATAGCACAGTAAGCAGTAGAAAGAACAGATGCAAACGGAGAATAAGGCTCAGTCAGTTTGATAGTGAAATGTGTATCATCCTGAATCTGAATACCGGAAATTTCATCTGCTGAACCCTCTTCAAATTCCTTATAGCCCTCTACACACTGCATAAGGCTATCCATTGCTGTCATCTTAACTAAACGCTCATAAGAATACTTAACATCTGAAGACTTAAGTATCTCACCGTTATGAAACTTCACATCAGGGAGAAGCTCAAATGAATAAGTAAGGCCATCCTCTGAAATCTCAGGCATCTCAGCAAGAAGTGTAGGCTCCATAGAACCGTCATCGTTTGTCTTGAGCAGTGACTCGCAAATGTTATCACTGATCTTCATAATAATACTAAAAGTATACTGTTGAGTATCTAAAGCTACCCCCGGGTCTACAGCTGCTACTCTGACAGTATTATCCGAATCTACAGATGTAGTTGTTGTTGTGCTGCTGCTCTCAGAAACTGCACCATTTGCCCCATTTGATGCACCTGAGTTTCCGCAGCCGGCAAGACTTACAGCGAGTACGCCTGCAAGAATTGCTGCAGTTAAAGCTCTTTTCATATATTCCTCCTCGTAAAACCTAATGTCATTTAAACATTATCCTTATAAATTTATCAAAATTCATGAATAAATTCAATACTGTTATGATATAGATCATATTGTATTTAAGTATTTAATCGCTATTTATACATCGATAGAAATTAACTAATAGAATACTTTATTTCCGCCATGATTTTGAATATAAAAAGCTGCAAACCGCCATGATAAACGATTTGCAGATTTATATTTATTATCATTATGTATTATTCAAATTCTACTGTTCCTGTAGGCTTTGGTGTGAAATCATAAAGCACACGGTTAATGCCCGGAACTTCATGTGTTATACGGTCTGTAATATGAACCATAACCTCATGCGGGATCTCGGCAACAGTTGCAGTCATAACATCAATTGAGCATACGGCACGAACGATGCAGCACCACTCGAATGCACGCTTACCATCCTTGATACCTGTTGATCTGAAATCAGGAACTACTGTAAAGTACTGCCAGATCTTATCAGAAAGACCGTTCTTATCTATCTCTTCACGAAGGATAGCATCAGACTCACGCACAGCCTCAAGACGATCACGTGTGATAGCTCCCGGACAACGAACACCAAGTCCAGGTCCAGGGAATGGCTGACGATAAACCATACCGTGCGGTAATCCAAGCTCATCACCTACAACACGAACCTCGTCCTTGAAAAGGATACGAACAGGCTCTACAAGCTCAAACTTCATATCTTCAGGAAGTCCGCCTGCATTATGATGCGCCTTAATTCCTTCCTCAGACTCAAGAATATCCGGCCAGATCGTACCCTGTGCGAGGAACTCAATGCCGTCAAGCTTTCTTGCTTCCTCTGCGAATACCTCGATAAACTCTCCGCCGATGATTTTTCTCTTTGTCTCAGGATCAGAAACTCCTGCAAGCTTGTCAAGGAATCTGTCTGTTGCGTCAACATAAATCAGATTTGCATTCATCTGATTACGGAATACTTCAATAACCTGCTCAGGCTCCCCCTTACGAAGGAGGCCGTGATTAACATGCACACATACCAACTGCTGACCGATAGCCTTAATTAAAAGTGCTGCAACAACAGATGAGTCGACTCCGCCTGAAAGCGCAAGAAGAACCTTTTTGTCGCCTACCTGTTCTCTGATCAGCGAAATCTGCTCATCTATAAACTTCTTTGCAAGCTCCGATGTTGTAATTCTTTCCATATCAGCCGGACGTCTGATTTCAGCTACATTCATTTTAAACTCCTCCTTATAATATATCGCCTCATGCCCCACAGATCCTTATTTTATCAGAATCTGCATATTAGACCGTATATTAACAGAACTTAAATGCTTCATATCATACTGCATAAAAATTCAGATGATATTATAGCATAGAGTTGTAAATAATAATATTGCTTTATATAAAAATGCTTTCAGCATAGTTATTAAGAAACGTTCAATAAACATTTCAGAACTGATGAGAAACTTTTGTTTCGAAATCAGGGGATTATAAAAAGGGCTGATGCATCATGCACCAGCCCACCCCACTAAACTTTGGAGTTTTTCACTGCCCTGTCCATACACCGTCACTGTCGACGCGGTAGCCATCAGGCGTGACAGTATTTCTAAGCATTGCACCCATGGTTCCGCTGCCCTCCGCCTCAGAGAAGTAATACCACTTACCGTCGATCAGCTGCCAGCCGATCAGCATCATGCCTCGTGTACCGTCGGAGTTAGGATTCAGATAGTAGCTGCTGCCTTCGGCATCTTTTATCCAACCTGTCAGCATCTTGCCATCCTGTCCAAACTTAAACCATCCATATCGCATATGTCCCTTTCTTTCATCGGCATAAGGATTATAGATGCATACCCAGCGATCCTTGATTATGTTCTGGGCTTTCAGGTAATTCCAGGAGCCGTCGGCATTTTGTATCCAGCGTCCGCCGTGCTCTACCCAGCTTGGAAGTCCCAAAGCCGAAGTATCAAGCTTCGAGCTACGGTCATGTGTCGAATTCCGTACCGGTTTTGTTTTTGAACTGCCGTCACTGCCTCCGCTGACATTGACAGTAATGGTATCCTTAAGCAGCAGATCAGGACTGTAGACCTCAATCGTGCAGCTTCCGTTTCCGACTGCCGTGATCGTACCCTTATCATCCACACTTGCCACCTTGCTGTCAGAACTGATGTAACGAAGATCTGTACACAGACCATCCCACGGTGCACACTGAACCTTAAGCGCCTGCTGTGCCTTCACCGACATGTCTATGCTTTCCATTCCGTCCTCAATATCAAGCAATACCGGTTCTGAGCTGTAAATGTCGCCGTAGGTGGTTCTGACTACCGTTCCATCCTGCACAGCTGCAAGCTCCAGATCTATACGTCCAAAACCGTTCCAGTCCTCGATCTTTGGTGTGAAGCGAAGCGTCTCCTCCTTGGATTCGCCGGATGCCAGTGCCGGGATCTGAATGCTTCCGAGCAGACGTGTCTTATCCGCACCATCGAGTGCATACGCTGCTACCTCACACGGTGTCGACGCCGCATTGCCGATATTACTGATTTCAAACGGGATGACTGCCTCCTCTTTATCAAATGTCACCTCTTCCATATCAAGTGCAATTTTTGCTTCCGACTTAAGCTCGATTTCCGCCGTGGTCTCGGCTGCAATCGTAGTAGCCTTCTCGGTAACAATGAGTTTGATTGATTTTCCGTTCAGCTCTCCGTCTGGAACCTTCCATGGAATCTGAACTGTGGCAGTCTCGTTAGTATCGAGTATGCGGTAAACGTCTCTTTCACTATACAGATTCGTGCTCTTGCCATTATCAATGAGTTCCGCCTTTACCGTGAAGCCCTTTGCCTCCAACAGTCCGGTATTGACAACATCAAATGTAATTGTCGAGGTCTCGCCGGCAATCATATGGCTATCCATGTCAATAGAGATATCATCAATATCAAGCGATCCGCCGCGCTCGAAGCCGATTTCAACAAGTTTATTCTGACCGAACTGAATATGCCCGTCATCATCTATCCACTGCTTATAGAAATCCGACAATAGCGTGATGCTGCCATCGGTATCCATAGTGAGTGTGAAATCATCAATGACCTCATTGAAGTCTGTTATGCAGACTGCATCGGTAAAGCCCCATGCACTGTCGGAATGATGACCGGTGCCTTCACTGCCGTCAGGACCGGTAGCTGCACCGCTGCCTTCGCTTCCATTTGCGCCGATGTTTGCGTTGGCTCCTTCACCGCCGGTCGTGCCTGTGGATGTACTGCCACCTGCGCCGCCTGTCGCGCCTGTTGTTCCACTGCCACCGGTGGTTCCACCGCTTCCGGATGTTCCGCTCGTATCCTTTGCCATACGGTATCTGCGGCCGTAAAGCTCTACTGTAGGCTCCTCGATCTCCGGTCCGAAATCGGTATAGAACACATAGAGATCTCTTCCGTCACCGGCAATCGTATAATCATCGATGGAGCTGCTGTGTTCCTCGTTCTCCTTGAGGCGTGTCTCTACATTACGGAAATCGCCATTATAGATTGCCTCATAATAGCTTCCTTCGTAGACTTCATCGGAAAGCCCAAGATCCGACTTTGTTTTCTTGTACCAGCTGTAATTTGGCTCTTCACCATTCACATAATATGCACCCTCGGCCTCGCTGTATTTGTTTAAGATCTCCGCGGTATGGAAGAGAGATTCGATCAGTCCGCTTACATCGAGAAGCTCAAGCATCTCTCCGTCCTCGGTCCAGCTCAGCACAAGCCGTCCGTTCACCTTCGTAAGCTTCGGCACTGCCTGACACTTCTCAGCACTTCCTATCTTGATAGGATAGTAATTTCTGGACTTCTTCGCATCACAAGCACAGAGCCCAAGGTACAGCTGTCGGTCACCAGTCTCAAACTTTCCATCCTGATCGATGGTAAATGCAGTTACAAGGTAATCTGTGTCACCAATCTGTATGCCCTCGGTCTGATAATCAATAACGAGCGGGTCTGTCTTCTTCTCATTTTTGATTACTACATATTCGTTCTTCTCAACGACCGGATCAGTGTCTATATTCTTCAATGTTGCACGAATGGCGGTTGAATAGCCCTTGCTGAGATCTGACAATTCTTCCAGCTTCGTAAGCTTCGAGATATCTCGTGCCACATAGGTGCAGTATACCGTATCTCCCACCGTGCAGAGTGACGGTGCATGAAGATAGAAATCACTCAAATCCGAAGATGAAATTTCAAAATCACTCCGATTCAACGGAGAAATCTGAACCTCCTTACCAAGCTTATTATTATTCGCATCAAACACTCTACCGCTGATATTGAAGGCATTGAACTTATCCTTATATGCATCCATAGTCACCCGGTCATCAGTACCCTCGATCTGCTTTGATGCATCCATCCATGCGATCACTACCTTGTCACCCACAACGGTCAGTGCCGGCATGGAATCATAGGTTTCGTCCGTCGTGTCCAATGCCTCAGGTGCACTCCATTGTCCACTTGTCTTGTTCCCGATAGTATAGTACAGACGAGACGAATCGCCATTAGGCGAGGCAGCTATAAATACCGCAAAATAACGTCCGTCAGGTAGCCTTACCATCTCCGGTCTTGTTCGTGACGCCGCACCCTCCATGAGTATCTTCTTATTTACCGGCATCGGCTGTGCATTGACGCCGCCTGAATGCCCGAAGCTGCTCATATCCGAAGAGCCCATGTCGTAGCGCCTGAAGGTGATCTCGTCACCGCTGCCTTCGGCATATGCCTCTTCATATGCATCATTCAATGAAAATGCTGCTGCAGCCGCTTCTTCATCCTCTTCCGATATTGCATTCAGTGAGAATGCAGCGGCATTCGAGCCTTCAGTGCCTTCCGCCGAAGCATTCACCGCAAGTGTATCTCCGTATTCCTTCGTTATCAGATTATTGAAGTACTCAACCTTAGTTCGACCTGCATAGTTGCCCCAGCCCTGAGATATCTTTGCGATATCAACATCCATGCTGAGCAGAATAAGATCGAAGCCTATGCCTCCTGCCGCATTAAGGATGATTCCGTATGGATCAGCAGAAACATTGTCCTTCACAAGCTGCAGCTTCATCAATACGCTTACATAGCCGCGCGCACTGAGTACGCCGCACAGGCCTGCTCCCACCTGTACCTTCGCCTTTACGACAGAATCCAGCTCGATCAGGAAATCACCGCCAGAGAATATATTCTGTACATTTCCGCTATAGGCATTGAAATCACCCTCATTAAACGCATTCTTACCCTCCGGGCAGACTCCGCCCATGGTAAGATCCACCTCAACACCGCCTGACAGATTCAGGAAGCACGGCACATAACCCACCATGGTATAGAAGGTTTTTGATGCATCCAGTGCACCGCCGACGGTAACAGCTGTGGTTGCGAGCACATATTCCTTCTTCACCGGATCATACAGGAATTCGAAGCTCATATTGAAGATCACACGCACATTGATGTAGCCCTGCGTCTTGGTCATATTTGCACGTTCGTCCTTCGCTTCCGTAAGCTTACGATCACGAAGCTCGTTGCTGCGCGCCTGCCTCTCATCGTAAGCAATGACACTATTCAGCTCCTCTATCGAAAGATCTCGATCTTCTGCCTCAACCATCATGCGGATCTGATCCGCACTTGCACCGGCATCTGCCGCATCCTTACCGGCTGCGATTGCTTCCTTTTTCAGCTTCTGCGTCTTCTGGACAGACTTCTGATAGGTTTTCACAGCGTCTCTCTTCTGCTTCGGTGTCATCGAGCCGTCGTCCTTCAGCATCATATCGAAATTGATATTCAGCGAGAATCCTGTTCCGTTCGGATAGTCAAGTCGTGAGAAATTAAGGATGCCGCTCTGTGCGGTACTCTTAGCCGCGCCGAGAAGAGGAATATTTACCTCACCCATAGCCCCATCTATATCAAAACTCTTAGGAGCGATCACCTCATTTTCCACATAGCTTACGAGTCCCGTGTCAACCGTCGGATAGGTGATAGCGACGAATTGTGCTGTATCTCCCACCGTCACACTGCGCTTTTCCTTATCCACGATATACACCGTGATACGATCTCCGTTATGAAGATTCGTAAGCATTGACGGGATAGTCGCCGTGAATACATTAGAGCCTGCCGCTGTGGCCTTTGCTTCATAGCTTGCTTCGGCACCGGTGACCGTCCTCACGGTAAATACAAGCTTATCTATGCTGCGTTCCTTTTGATCCACTATTGCCGTCAGCTTCAGATTATCATCGAAACAGCGCACCTGATTCTTACGAAGATCTGTCTTCTGCCTGCTCTCCGGTTTATCGTAATCATAGGAAATCGATGTCACCACCGGCGCAGTGATCGGATAGTGTATCCCTATCATACCTGCATCTACGCTGCGAACATTTGTAATTTTATCAAGTGTACCGCTGCCGAATACAAAATCCGCTACCTGTGCATCGTCGATGCCGTTATCTATCAGCAGACTGATACGGTCTCCTTCCTTAGCCTTGAGTCCTGCCAGACTGATGATTCCGGTGTTATCTGCCGTAGCAGACTGAAGCTGTACATGGCGGCTTCCGTTCGTCTCAAATTCACCGTTTGCCAGCGATACGGCATAGCCCTCTGCCGGATTGGTCTGCGGAGCCAGTCCTGTTTCACGTATGGTCTTTACACGTGCCGCCACAGTTCCGCTGAGACTGTATTCCACAAGCTCGTTCTTCTTAACCTTCTCGATTCCGAGCTTAAGGACATTATCTGCGGTATTGCTGCGCAGAATAAAGCTGTAGCCCTGAGTCTGATATGTCTTGCCCGTCATCTGATCCGTGATCACCGGACGGTATACATAATTGGTATCGGAAGGTGTACCTGTCACAAGTACACGTACTGTACATGCCGTGCCGATCGACGGCTGCATCATCTCAGTCCAGCTACTCTTTTCCGGATTCAGATTGATGACATTCTTGCCCTTAAGATACGTGCCGTTCAGCTTATCCTGCTGGATAAGGTTCTCAATACTGAGATTCTTTCTTGCCTCCTCCGATTCAAACTCTATTTCCACATGATTGTCATTTTTGGCAAGCAGCGGACGTATCACACAATTCTTATCTGCTCGCAGAGTGAATGTCTTGGCATCACGGATGCTGTTAAAGTGTACACCTCCGTCCTCTGAGATTTCAAAACCTGTGACACGGTAATTTGCGTCATCGGATGCCGCGCTGAGATCTAAAGTATCACCTGCGTGGAAGGTCTTGTCGCTTCCTACTGCCGGAAGATTGGTATCGGTAAAATGCGCCTTAGTACTTACTCCGCCCGCATCCGGTGCCGCCACACTGACCTTAACATCCGTGTACGCCACGGTCGGCTTAAAGCTCAGCTCCTGGAAATACGATGCATCAGGACTGTTGCTTTCGTGATATGTTGTCTTCTGAAGACTCTCGATCCAATTCACAAAATACTTATCCATGACTATGGTATCGAGATGAGCTGTCGCACGCTCCTTTACCGTCTTAACGGCTTCCTTGGATAGATCTATGGCATCACTGTTGACACTCATTCCTACCTTACTGTCAAGATATTTCAGATAGTCGGACGGATAATTGACAGTAACCCTTTTTTTATCATCCGGATCCTTAGGAGAAACTGTGATCGTATATCCTGTAATGGTGCCGAAGATGCCGTCTACGCCATTGATCGTATTTTTATTAAGAGTGAAGACGAGGTTTGCATCATCTGTATCTATATTCGTATAGATATCCCTACTGTCGGTATGTCCCGGCTCGATTATCTGTGCACCACACTCCATCTTCACCTGCATAGGTACAGAAGCCGGAGCTCCGAGGAAGTCCTTTTTATCAGGATTTTCGACATTGACACGATACTTTTTGTACATTGCGGCAATACCGTAGAAGCGCATATAGCTCTTCGGTGTCATTGTTTTCCATTCATCAACTGCATAGACGATGGCCTCGATATTATCCGCGATGTTCTGCACTTTTACCGCTGCTTCGTTCGAAAGCTCTTTGCCGAATTTATCATTCTTATCCTTCTGTCCAAAGTCATTTCCGGCACCGATGGCATGGAGCTTTAAGCGCACCTTGTTACCTCCGCCGTAGCTGCTGGTCTGTTCCCAGTGCGGAATAAGATACTGATAATATAGTCCGTTAATAGTAGGTCTTCCGGCAGGCGGATGCTCATTTGAGCTCCACACAGAACCGGTACACCATGTGGTCGTATGTAAGTATTCCAGCTTGCCGTAGCCCTTACTAAAGTCTTTTTCTTCATTTGCGATCATATAGCGATTCTGGAGCGTACCGAGCTTGTTAGGCTTGCTTCCGTGGCGCTGATCTATACCGTAGGAAAAGATGCCCCCGACATCCGTGCTTGCAGAGAAGTAATACTGTCCAACCTCCAGTGCAGGAGTGTAGCCCTCGTCATAGATGTCAGCTACGACATCACCCTTTTTATATTTGACCTTATAGTCTTTACCTGCAATCTTGATGTCGAAGGAAAGCTCATCGGAAGCATTTTCAGCTGCTAAGGAAGTGACTGCGGCATCCTCGTCCTCTTCTGACAGCATTGATATACCGGATAAAAGCATGCTCCTATCTGCCCCCCCATCCACCATGACAGCATCGGCCTCGATCGTATTGCCTGCCTGTGCGGCAAGATAGTCGCTGAGATAAAGCGTGCTGTCCTTTGTGACGGCAAGCTCAACTTCCTTCTCTGTTTCATATGGTGCAAACACGACCGTACCATAGACCTGATTTGCCCCTGTTTCCGCATCCTTTCCGCGAATATTTGCGGACGCCATTGAGTATTCGGCGCCCTCTCTATGTAATGTCACCAGCGCCTTGCCGTCCTCAACTGCATAGGCGTCACTGTCGAAGGAGATCTCCGACTGCTCCGATTCCTCATCATCGGTGATTATGACTGACAAGGATGTCACCATATAAGGCTCCATATTTTCGGCATCTGTGATCATCACCGAGAATGCTTCCGTTCCCTCTGACAGCTTATCGTCATGGATGCGGAACTTAAGGTACTGTACATTTTCTCCCGGTGCAAATGTGATAGTCTGCTCTGCCGAATGCGGGATGGCTTCGATCTGCTCCGGCATGATTTGTGCGAGGATGGCATCGGTCAGACTTCCGCTTACTCCGCTTGAACCTTCTTCTCTTGTAGGTTCTCCCGTTGCCTCTTCCTTAAGTATGGCAAGACGGCTCTTACCCGTGCTTACCGCATCACTTCCTGCAACAGAAAGAACAGAGTCTGACTTGTCTTTGTCCTCAATTTCGCCTGTTTCATCCGGCTCCTCTGCATCATCGGCTTCATCTTCTTTTTTCAAATCATTTTCATCCGTACCCTGCTCATCTTCATCTTTCAGAGCATCTTCATCTGTACCATGCTCATCTTCATCTTTCAGAGCATCTTTACCTGTATCCTGCTCATCTGCCCCATTCAGAGCTTCTTCATCTGTATCCTGCTTATCTGCCGTGCTTTTCGAAGCTTCGGAAGATGATGCCTTATCCTTATCGTTTGCATCCTGCTTCGGTTTATGAGTCTCTGTATCGCCCTCGTCTTTGATTACAACATTTTCATCTTTGTTGTCGATTTCGTCTGCGTTGTCATTTTTGTCTGTATTTCCGGATGCGACTTTATCCTTAATGTCATTCGTGCCCACAGACTGTTCTGAATCCTTAATGTCATCTTCGTTCTTTAATGACTCTGTCTTTTCGCTTTTGTCTGTGCTGTCTGACTTCTCTGTAAATGTCGATGCTTTAACAGCTTTAAGTTCATTTACATCTTCCAAAGCTTCTGAAGCTTTGTTTTCGACGAGCTTATCAAGCTTATCCTTTTCTACAGAATCTTCCGTACCACCAAGCTTATCTGTGCTATTTATGCTGTCTGCACGCTCAAGTTCCGATGCATTCTCACTGTTCTCTGCGCTGTCAGACTGCTCAGAATTCTCAACTACGTCCGTATGCTCAGTTGCATTCGCATCCTTAATTCTGTCTGTACTATCTGTCTTCTTCGAATTCGTTGCTTTTTCTGTACTTCCGTTATTATTCGTATCTTCGGTTCTCTTTACTTCTGTCGGTGTGGCAACTGCCCCATCAAAGATATCTTCAGTATCGGTCTTACCGATCAGATTGCCGTCTTCATCGAAGTTATACTCTGTTCCCTGCACATCATTTTCAGCAGCATTGCTGTCACTCTTTGCTGCACGCTCAAGCAGGGTCATGCCGCTCTCCAGCTCTTTGATATTATCGCCCATAAGACGATAGTCTTTATTATATAGAGCGGAAATATCAAGAGTATGAACGGTCACCGAGGCTTCACGGTCGAGATTACCCTCGCGGTAAATCGCGATCTCATAGGTGTCACTTGCTTCCTTTACTGTTAAGCCGGACACGCCGAAATAGACCAGATCACCATCTGTGAGCCGGTCTTCACTTAACCTTGCGCCATCGATCACTGTCGGTCTGTGCTGCGGCATATCCGCAAGCGAACAAAGCGGCTGCAAAAGAACCATTTGCAGTGCCAGAAGAATTGAGATGATACGTTTACTAAGCACTCGGTGTTTCATATATTTGCCTCCGTGGAAGTAAATGAAAGTTAACGAAAAGGACTGTTTCACCGCCGAACCCGAGTATATGAGAAATGTCGGAGCGGATAAATAAACAGTGGAAACACGCCTTATGTATTAAACAACTTGCTTGATATTCGATTTTCTTTTTATTAAGATAATTTTACCACAGAGGCAAGCTCATGTGTAGCTTTTTGGACAAACCATGGCCATGTAAACTATCCGTCCTCCTTCTCCACAAAAAATGGCTCCAAACAGAAAAAGGCTGAAGCCCAGGTAGTTTCATGGGGTTCAGCCTTTGATTATTTCAGCTTCCGTTCCGTTGCAGACAGCCTTTGAACATTTTTATATTGATATTTACGGCTTTGGAAATACTTATTCTATAGTCACCATTTGATCGTCATATATAATTTCTTCTATCCCTGCGTCGAATTTTAGATCAACATCTATAATTTCGAAGCAACTTTACTTAGAAAAATCAACCGTTTGTTTCTGTATCTTCAATAAGATTTTTCTTTAATGCTTCAATCGTATCTTGATTCTTTCTCAAAAGTTCTAATTGCCTGTATGCTTTTTCTCTTAATATTTTTAACCTTTCAATTTTAGGCACTTCCTGTCTTATCAAATCTGCATTTGTATCCTCCAGATTGATAAGCACAACCAATTCTTCAGCAGAGGCAAAATCTCTGATATTAGGAGTTTTCCCTTTTATTCCTTTCTCATTTCTCCATTGTGCTGCCGCTTTTCCAAACAAAGCCATATTTAAAATATCTGCTTCTGAAGCATATGTATATGCCATTTCCTGCTGAGATAATGTTGGAGTTATCAAAAATTCTTTTACCGCATCTGTGTGAATACGATAATTTATTTTTGAAAGTTCTCTCTTTACATCCCATCCAATTGCTAATCGCTCTGCCTCGTCTTTCTTTAATCGCTGATAATCTTTGATGATATAAAGCTTAAATTCCGGTGAAATCCATGAAGCAAATTCAAAAGCTATATCTGTATGTGCATAAGTACCGCCATACCGTCCGGATTTTGATACGATACCTATTGCATCCGTTGCTTTTATCCACTGCTGCGGTGTCAAGGTAAAAGCATTATCCCCCGATTCTGCTTTAAACCTATCGAATTCGATAGGTTTAAAATTCGGATTATGAATTTGTTCCCACAAGCCCAAAAATGAAATCGTCGAATGATTCCGCATCCAGTTTGCCACCACGATAAAGGCATTGTCTGGATTTTTATATTTTGCAATATCGGTGAGCGAAATGTAAGCAGCTTCATTAACAACATCGCCCACTACTCTGATTTCTGTTCCATTGGCATCTATTTTCATGTTTTTCATTTTAATCTCTTTTCTGAACATTTTTATTTTTCTATTAACAAAGCCCAGATAGATTCATGGGGTTCAGCCTTTGATACTTTCTCTTATTCATTACGATTGCCTGCCAGCTTCTGATACAGCTTCATAAGCTCTGCAACACAATCAGTTTCCGACATCTTTATGCTGAATCCATATGCCGCCATAACTGCACGATCATTCGCCATGTGTGCTTTTCGAAGCTCCTGCGGCATAGTAATCGGGTCATACAGATCTGCCAGTGAAGAATCCGGATACAACTTACGTGCATCAAGGATGCCTTGTGCTGTCTGTTCGATCTTATGTTTCTGTTCATCCGTAGGTACAGGCCAAGGGAAGTTGTTGTATACAATGGTATTGGAGTAACTATAATCGCTCTTCAACCTGCCACACACAACTCTCATCCATGCCATATGTACATTTGATGTTAAGACTCCAAATTCGAAAAGTGTTGCATTAGGCATAGTAAACAATTTATCTCCCGGTATAATCTCACCGGATAAAAAGTCCATCGGTACATATCTTCGGTTTTGTGAGGATACTTTTGGGATTGCAATATATTCACCTTTCATCTCATTAATAGATGCGAAGAGAGTAGGTGTACCGGCAGCTTTCTTAGTATTATCTCTATTGCTTTTTGACCTAAATTCCTTAACCTTTTTAACCCTTTCCAATATTTTCGGGCACATCTTCAACAGCTTTGGATCTGCATCAACTAACCAAATACAATATCTGGGTTTCCTTTGAATAAAATCTTTTCCCATCATGTAATGCCTGATGAGCTTCGCCGCCTGTGGCTCCTCAGCAAGCAAATTCTCTTTTTCTTCCTCTGTCAGAATCAAATACCCGCCATCTATTGCTTGTCCGCCAAGGGCAATAGGCGGAACATTTGATAATGGTTTCGTTCGTTTCTCAATAAATACGTTTTCAGCATCCATAAGATAGGCATTAATATTATTTACGACATGAACAGTATCATCCGTAAATATTCTGTATTTCTTATCATTTCGGGCACGGCTAAATCCAATAATTACACAATGAACATGAGCTTTTATAGATGCTTCACTATCCCATATGAATGTTTGATAAGCAAAATCTATATGAATGCCGCTACTAAACAATGGCTTCCATAATATGGAAACGCTTTCTCCCTGTGTGATTGAATTTGTTGAAACAAGAGCCACACGAATCAATGTGTCTCCGATATAATCGCATGCCTTCTTGTACCAGCAGGATACATAATCAAGATCTCCGGTATTTTTCCAGCCATTGAAAACCATTGAGACATCTTTTTTCTGATCAGGATTCATCCATCTCGCCCCGACAAACGGCGGATTTCCCATGATGTAATTAAGCTTTCCCGCCGGAATCACATCATTCCAATCTATCTGCAGCGCATTTGCCTCTACGATATTGGCATTTGTCTTCAAAGGAAGAAACTCCAGATGCGTTCCGTAGAGTATATCCTCCGTCTCTTTCATCATCTGGCTTTCTGCAATCCAGAGTGCCGTCTTAGCGACCGTCACAGCAAAATCATTGATCTCTATCCCATGGAATTGGCTGATAGACACCTTGATTGGATTTGAGACTTCACCGATCGTCATCTGTCCGTTTAAACGTGTACTGATTGATTCATTTTCCAAACGACGAATTGACAAATAAGTCTCTGTGAGAAAATTTCCGCTTCCGGCTGCCGGATCCAAAAATTCCAAAGTCGCCAGTTTTGTCTGGTATTCCTCCAACTTTCGGTTCCTTGTCTTAAGCACGGAGATCACCTTGATCTCTTGTAATTCTTCCTTAAGATCGTCCAGAAACAATGGATCAATGACCTTATGAATATTTTCAATTGAGGTATAATGCATACCTCCGGAACGTCTTGTTTCCGGATTCAGGGTAGACTCGAATACAGCGCCAAAGATCGTAGGGCTGATATCCGCCCAGTTGAAATCTTCGCTCGCCTTAACAAGGAGAAGCTCACGTATTTCTTCGTTCAACATGGGGATCTCGATATTTTCATCTGCAAATAATCCGCCGTTTACATATGGAAATGCTGCAAGCTCAGGTATGAGATATGGATCGCGATCCTCCGCCTTTTGATCTAATACTCTGAATAGTTCAATCAAAGCCGAACGCATATGCGGTATGTCAACACCAGACAAATAGTCATGAAACATATCGCGGCGTCCGAATATCCCGGCATCCTCCGCATAGAGACAGAATACAAGTCTGACACATAGGACATTCAGGCTCTTCAAAGTCTGCTCGCTTTCCGGATTACGGTATTGCTTAAGAAAGGCATCATAAAGCAAGCCTACAATATCGCCTGCCTGAATAGAAACTTCCATCTCATGTGATATCTTCTTCACATCCTGTTTTACAAGGAAGTCGAGAAGCGGATATTTTCCCGGAAGCTCCGGCAGAGAAATCTTTACCGGCTCCGGTACACGAGCATCCATGTCATATGCCCAGATTTCTGCAAAATTGGACGTAATGATCCATCTTACCTTTTCTCCATATGGCAGATTATCATTGTAACGCTTTGCTTGTTCATAAGGAGTAAGCTCTATATCTCCGGAGTTATGTATTTTCTTATCCAATGCCTTTCCGAGGCTCTTTTGCTCAATCAGCACATGTGTTTCCGGGATATATACATCTATACGCTTGGTGTTTCCATCGACAATAACTTTCTTTTCAAAATTCACACGATCGGTAACATGCTCCATCCCCATAACATTGGTCAAAAAGTCAAGCCAATAGGAACGTCCGTCTTCATCCTCATTGCCTTTACCTTGCCATTTATTTGCAAATTGTCTTGCAGCCTCTCTCTGCTCTGCATCCGTCATCAGTCAAATCCTTCCTTACGCTGTCAATCACAGGGGCTTCATTAATTTATGGCATCCTGAATATCTTTATATGGATTCTATATATAATATTCTAAGCCTGTAACTCCACAAATCTATATCTTCCGGCTCCAAGCCCATTTACTTTTTCTATTACATTTGCATTTTTTAATACATTCATAATATTAGTTGCTTTAGATTTTGAACAGTCAAGCCATTCCATTATATTGGCCTGTCTGAACGGAATTCCTGTGCCACAATGCTCGTACACTATTCTGATATTATTTATAAATATATCGGTAACATCTACCGCTTTTAACAAAGGGATATATTTATCAAATGTACTGCTTACTTTTTCCGAAGCATTGCTTACTTTTTCAGGAGCACTGCTTACTTTTTCCGGAGCACTGCTTACTTTTCTGAAAAGAGTCACCTTAAAACCGTCTCCAAATTCTTCGAACAGCGGAGCAGGAAGATTATATTCATCACATCTTTTAATAATTCTTGGAATTCCTGTGCCCAAAGCTTCCACAATATGCATATAATGAAAAGCCTCCGCAATTGCCTCATTTCTGCATGTTGATTTTCCTGTTTTTACTGTCTCTATATCAAGTCCTCCGTATAACATTCCCGGTGAAGAAACTTCCAATCTATCGTCATAAATGCATACCTGCACACATGATCTATCCAAATAGCTTCTGTGCAAAACAGCATTTGCGATTGCCTCTCTTACAGCAGATATCGGAAGTTCATAGATATCCATTCTAAATAATCCTTCGATATTTGCACCCGTATTTATATGCCTCAGAACAAATTGGTAAGCTTCCTCAATCTGATCTTGTATCGGTCCGGTAAATTCTTTTTTATCTATGAATATGTCTCTAGAAGTTCCCTTAAACAGCGCACATTGTATCTTGGCCGCCTTATTATGATTATCAGTCAGTAGATCAAATGCGTGTGTCGGATACCTGTCTCTACCGACTTTACATAGCAACCCGAAATCTTCTAATTTTTCAAGAGTCATATCTTTTATAGAAGTCTTTTCTTCCTCCGTTTCACACGCTTCTAAAGCAATCCTTTTCATAGTTTTGCATAATTCTAATGCTTTATTCTCATCATATTCCCGACCAATATCCTGAAGCGAATCATATGATATATTTTGTCCTTCCAGCTCCAACTCCTGCAATTTTCTTGCATCTGCCGGTCTGCTTGTTCCGTTTATCCTGATATAAGAAGTGGTTTCTTTGCCCTTATTTGCTAAATAATATGGCCTGAATTTGCCGGGTGCAACATCTATTACAAGTACTGTTTTCTCTTCAATTGTCTGTATCGAAATATCAGGTTCTATCTGAGGTGTACAAGCATCAGAAATCATATTAGAGATTGAGTCTGACAACTTAAATGGACTTTGCTCACCAATCCCATAAACAATGCAGGTTTCATCTTCAACCCCGACAATGATCTGCCCGCCAGTGCTATTTGAAAATGCAACAACATCTTTCAAAAACTTTTCATGTTTGCTTAGAATCTCTCTTTTGAATTCTACATTCTTGCTTTCTCCAAAGAATTCTTTGCTAACCACCTAATCACCTGCTTTCAGCTGTTTCATATACATACTATCAATTATACGGATATGATTATCCGCATGATCTTATATTATCACATTTTCTTTACCTGCATACTCACGATTCCGTCGTCTGCATTAAAACACGCATATTGGCATCCTTGCTATTAAAGATACTTCCCAAGCATTGTTCTGACACATTCCTCAATCATATCCATGATTTTCTCACAGGTATCCTTTTTCATTCCGGCCTTAATTCCTACCGCAAGCAATTCCTTTCTGCCCGGATTTCGCCCATTTCCATCTATGGTTGTCGTATGCTCACCATAATATGTATTACTGTATGTAAGGTCGTAGGCCGGACTAAGATGCCAGCTGTCATCAGCTTCGTCATACAAATATGTAAAGTTCTTTAAATGGTCATCACGATTATGAGCAAACACATTAAAGCACATACGCCGAAACATATTTTCAACATCGATATGGTTGTCTCTAGTCAAAATCTTTGTAAGCTTCATAAGACCGTGATAATCTAAGCTCGGCTGTTCAAAATTAAGTTCAAGCATTGCTGCGGCAGTCAGCATATGAACTCTTTTCCTGCCCCTTTTCCTATCGAAACGTCGAATTCCGAAATATCCTTTGCATTTTTCTGACGGAAACAATCTTGTTTCACTCATAACTATCCCACATTTTCCGGCGCAGCAAGAATAGTCATATTCCATCTTTCCCGCATCTTTACCATCTACATTTGCAGGGAATTTTATAATCCACTCTTCCTGATCGATCACTGTCAGGATTTTAGGTCTGGCACCGCCACTTGTACCGCCTAAACAATACAGTTCATCCAGTTTATCCGAGTATTCGGTATTTAAAATCTTCTCACATTCTTCTGCAAGCTCATCGAGATCAACATGCTCATATTGCTGTGAATAGCCTTTTTCCGGATAATATGTCAATGCTCCCATTCCGGACTTACCGACGATAGCTAATCTATCTAAAACGGTCAGCTCATCCGGATTCTCCTTATGCGCACGAAGCAATCGGTTAAGCAATAATCTACCCCAATTATCCGGAAGACTATCTGCAAATACTCCGAAAAGTCCGTCAAAATAATCTTTGGTCGGAATAAAAACCTGTCTTTTCAACGGCAGTGAGAATGGACTGATTGAAAATCCGTTTTCAAGCCATTCATCGCTGTATTGAAATGCTGCCTTATAATCCGGGGTCATTGCCAGTGTTCCCACAAAGCGATCCGCATAATACACTCTCAAAGCATTATCTTCTCTCATTTATGACCTCCTGAATATCCTTATAAGGAGCCTGCATAAAAAGATTTCTGAGTTCATCAGCCAGATCCAAGGCAATTGCAATCCTGGTAAGTGATATCAGTGAAATCTGTCCGGAGGTTTCAAATCTCTTGACGGAGCCTAAGCTCACTCCGCTCATTGATGCAAGCTTCTCCTGAGAAATAAAGCGGCGTCTCCTGATGTTTCGTACTCTCTGTGCAAGCTTCTGATCTAATTCTTCTGCAGTCTCCCATACAAACTGTCCCATGACTTCCTCCGATAGCATATATAGATAATATATTATCTATATATGCTATATTGCAATATTTTTATCTAATATATTATCTATTATTTTACAGTTTATTTGTGTGGAATGCAAGCTGCCGTTACATTTTATTAACATATCCTGCGCTGATTGGTTCTCTTATTCATTACGATTATCAGCCAGCTTCTGATACAGCTTCATAAGCTCTGCAACAGTCCTGATCTATTAAAGTTGTAACACCTATGGATGATTAGATAAAAAACACACAAATATCCTTTTTAAAGGGCTTTGCGTGCTTTTAAAATTATTCAAACTCGCTCCTGTTAGATGTTTTATAAACAGATTTGCTTATAGGATTTAGCTCATAGTATTAGCATTATTTCCATTATTCAGATAGCAGAGGCTATCTGATTTTTTGTTGCCATGGTGTTGCCAGCAGTAGAGGCCATCACCTTCATACCATGCAACAATTGTATATCTGCTTCGCTCGCTATAGAATCAATTTTCATAATTCGGTTATCAGCCAAGTTTCAAGGCCTGCAAATATTCTCCAAATCTCTCCCTGGAATATGTATGAATGTTTCTATAATATAACCTCTCATACCGTTCCAAGTCAAAGCAGATAAATTCTTTTCTGGCTTTTCCCATAAAGTGATCAGCTATAGAAACTCTTGATGGAGTTTCTTGCAACTGCCCTTTTTGAACTTGCCTTGGTAAAGGATTCTTTTCGAGATTGTAAACCACAATAAAATCGATATTGCTGCGAGAAAAAGCTATATTTCCCCCAATAATCTCAAGAAAAACCAACAAGCTGTCTCGCGCTTTATCCTTAATGTTGCGATTATTAACCTGTCCGTTTTTAAATTCAACGAATAATATTCTATCCTCAAGTGGCACAATCGCATCGACTGATGTTATGGCATCTTCTGAAAGGCCAAACCCATTTACATAATGCCTCTTAACCAAATCAAAATTTACAACTTCTGTTTCTGAAGATGTCATGTATTGAATGTCATTCGGGTCACTATCATCTTTTGAGGTTTCTCTAAGTGATTCTCTATTATCCAAGAGAATCGGGTATAATTCATAAGCAATCCTCCTTTTATTATCCCATTACTTCATCAAAATCAAGGTATTCACCTGCATCAAACCACTCTTCACCGCCGGCAATTCCTGCCCGCAGCACTCCATATCTGGGAAGGAATGTAAATGTACCTGTCACATCATTTCCGTCTGGTCCGGTAACCCTATAGCCGTAAAGCAGGCCCGTCTCATCCATGCCGAGATAGTCGAGGAATCCGTCATATTCAACATCGTATCCTTCTCCGCTTTCCGTAAGTATAAATTCACCCATGGTTTCGAATCCAAGAATTGCCATGGAATATGTGATCTCGCTGCCATCGGCCTGCGAAACTGCTTTCTGCCATGCAGCAATAAGATCCTCCGGATATCGATCTCTGGCACTGTTCATTTCAACTGAGAGCTCAAAACTGGTTCCATTATCACAGTTCACATAGACAGTACCGCCCATTTCATTGGTTCCAGTCTTAAAGCCTGTAATCTTCGGAAGCTCCCTATCCATGTCACCGTCTGCTCCGATCCCATAGATGGGACCGCTGCTTACCAGACTATCATAGAACAAGCCATCGAAAATCCGTACAAATTCTACGGTATTCTGATCCGTCAAGAGGAATAAAACTGGTGCATAATCCGGACCCACGGATCCGATGAATAACTTCTTGTAATTGCCAAAGCATCCTCGGACCGGATAATCCGTATCATATTTAAATCCGTATTCTTCCTGATATATAGCGCCATTTCCTTTTTTTTGGAAACGTATCTTTACCCCGTCTGCATCGGCATCCGCCGTAATAAAATCAGATTCCGCATGAAGTTTATCAGACTGCCAGGTAAGGGGTACCTCCATTTTTTCATCCAACCACTCATTATCCGTTGAAACGCAAATTCCCGCATACACTGCCAGACTGTCACTCTCCTGTGGATAAAAGCTAAGATGCTGAATAGATTCCTCTGCAAAAGCCAGTGTTTTGGCACGCAGAAGCAGTACCTCTTCCTGTGGTCCAATCATGCCATCATTAAAATAATCATCAAAACGCCGTGCCACTGCACGCAGCAAGGATGTTTTCAGCGTATCCTGCGGAATCGAAAGAAGCTGCTGCACTTCTGATGATGTGTATTCCTGTTTCTTGTTAAAATCATAGTAGAATACCTCGTATGCAGTTCCGACCTCCGGTCGTTCCTCCGTTATCACCAGACTCAGAAGACTTTCATACCAGTGAGACTCCCAGGAAACTGAGATTCCCGAATCAAACCAATAACAATAATCCTCCTTCTCTTTCTTAAGCAGACCACCCCAGATTTCCATGATTTTCTTATTAAGGGCCTTTGCCTGCTCATCCTCTGACAGGATCTCCGGCAGATGAATCGAAACGGTATGTTCTGCGCCATCCAAACCCTGGAAGCTATCTTCTATCGAAGCTGCATCCTGAATCAGGCTGTCATTATATTCACTTTCTGACTCAGCAGAATCAGATATATCCTTCAATATCGAGGCCTTTTTTGATGACTCTGCCTTCTCCTCAGTGCTGCTCATCTGCTTGTCCGCATTCTTTCCCCCGCAGCCGCTGATTCCAAGAGCTAATACCATACAAAACAAAATCGCTACTCTGGATATAACACCTTCCCGCTTCATATCTCTCCCCCTAACTCATCCACATTCACTAATCCGATTCACGTTCAATTCTCGATACTTAACTAAATTATTACATGATACCGGATATGTGTCAAATCAATTGTTATTTAAATAACACAATAGTTTGCTGGCTATAGGTAATCACTTGCAAATCAACGCAGAAAACACACAGGTCTCTTCAACACGCAAAGCGTTACTGGTCACAGCAAAGTCTCTATATTATATTTATACACCTATTAATGAAATACGTATATGCGAATGGCTGGAGAAACAGACTGAAACAGCAACCTTCCAATAATTGTCAGACTAAATATAGTATATTGTTATTTTATTTTCCTATATATAGTATTTCATTGTGTGACTTAATACAGCATACTATCATTAACAGGAGCAGAGAACCTTATCTCTTTTCAAAGAAAATTTTGAAAAATGCTGACTTCGAAATCCAGAGAAGCATAGAAAAAACCCCTTGAAAACAAAGGAAGAATCCAATGTTTTCAAGGGGGGTCATTTTAGCTAGTGGGGCGAGGTCTCTGTAGAACCGATTCCATCACCTTACAAGGGGTAGCGGAAGGGGCAAGAGGACAAAATCAAAGATAATTACGCACTTCGCGAAAATTCAGAAAAGTCCTGGAACTGGTTCATAGAGCCAATCCCAGGACTTAATAGACACTTGTACTGTCAAAGACAGGATATTATCTGGCCGGTAAAATAGGAGTGGGAATGTAATGAATTATCAAACGCAGGTATATGAATTTGCAACAAAATGGCTGGGAAAGTTCCGGAATCAGAATATCAGTTATAGCTCATTTATTAGCGCATAACCCCGCACAAACCTGACTGACAGACTTGGTTGAGAGAAAGAACGAACTGTGGTAGGGGCTGTTCTTTCTCTTTTTTATTGATGTGTGCCTATAGGGGAAGATATGAAGCTGGTCAAGAGGGCAGATGCATCACCGTTTCTACTCTCACAAAAAGCTGTTCACTTTTTAATTTTTTTGATGTACTCATTATTCATAGCCTCCATTTTGTTCTCTTTTTTTGCTGTTTGATAACCATTTTGTTCTCCTTGTATTCATGTTATCTCATGTAACACTTTTTGTCAATCTTTATTGTGTTTAGGTTCTCATTTTGTTCTTGACAATGTATGTACAATGTATTAGAATAAAAGAAATATGATTGGAGATATTATTATGAATGTCAGTGAAAAAATCAGATATTATAGAGAACTCCGTGGGTTAACTCAACAACAACTTGCGGATTTTTCTGGTATTCCTCTGGGTACACTAAAAAAATACGAAACAGGTAATAGAAATCCCAAACAAGAACCTTTACAACGCATTGCTGATGCCTTACATATTAGTATCACCTCTTTTCAAGACATTCATTTAGAAACCATTGGAGAAGTTGCACCTTATCTATTTGCTATCTCC
>CAKSBC010000005.1 GCA_934438085.1 uncultured Lachnospiraceae bacterium | reverse complement strand
ATTGTACTCCCCGCATAGTCAATAAAGGAACGGATGATTGCATTGTCGCTGGTGTTCTTCCAGTAGCTGATAGGCTTCGCTTTCGGATTGCGCTGCAGTTCCAGCATGTAATTCATTACGTCCCATGGGCAGTAAACATCAAAATCGCCGAAATGATAGCCATCATACCATTTTTTAATGTTTTCGGCCTGCCCTGTCAGGTCGGCGTCTTTTAACAACTGGTCAACCTCGCTCTGTACAAATCCGAAATACTCGTTCAGACGAGAATTTGTGATAGTATCCGATACGAAATTATTTGTTCCCGTAAAGATGCTCTCTTTCGCAATCTTCAAGCAACCCGTAACAACTGCAAAACGAAGTGCTTGATTGTCTTTCAGTGCTTGCATCAAACCTTTCATGACATCCAGCATTTCATCATAGTAGCCATTGTTATTTGCTTTTGCTACAGGGACATCATACTCATCTATAAGAAGAACTACAGGCTTTTCGTAATGTTGCTGAATCATCCTTGTGAGCAGCATCAAGCTTCCTTTCGTATTCTTCAAGGAAGCATTACCTCGCACTAACTGTTTAGCAATATCCTTATCGGTGTTATCTATCTTGTCGCTGTCCAGTATATACAAATGTCTCTTATATAGTTCCGAAATAACCCATGTGAGCATATCATATGCCCCGGTGAAATTCAGGCCATCTACTTGCCGAAACGAAACAAAAATTGTAGGATATTGGTTCATCCACTCATCGCACAACGCTTGATTTTTTGTAATTGCCAGCCCTTTAAACAGTTTTCTGCTGTCCTTGCGGATGTCGAAGAAGCTTTCCAGCATACTCATGCCCAATGTCTTACCGAATCGTCGAGGACGAGTAATAAGCGTCACTTTTGTTCCTGTTCTACTGAGCAGTTCTCCAATCAGACCTGACTTATCAATATAGTAATACCCATTTTTACGAATTTCTTCAAAATCCGAAACTCCAACGGGAATATTCATTTCTTTCATCTCTGCTGCTCCTTTCACGTAGCCGTGCATAGACTTTTCATTGCTTCTATAGTACCATGAATCTCTTGTTCTTAGAAGAAAAACTCTGCTTGCCGCAGTGATTTCGGATACAGCCCATTTTTCATTCTGCATAACTTACCAGCCCATCTTCAAATGTAAAACAAAAGTAAAACTTATTATTGTTAGAAAAGAGTATTATTTGTTGTACAGATAGAAAAAAGCCTGCCGAAGCAGACTCTAATCTTTTCTCACATTGGAGAAGTTGCATTTTTATTGTGGGATATGATCGTGGCTTTGTCAAGTTTTATTTTATCGAGTATAAAAGAAGGGAGATAAATCATGATCGTTAATGTTAAGAATCTTAACGGAACCTCAGATAACACTCATCCTATAGGATACTCATCCTGGATAGATTTCTGGGAGAGAAATACAGGGCATAAGGCTAATAGCTGTTCTTGTGTAAGCTGCATTAATAAAGCAGCAGTAGGCGCACATGTCAAGCTGGTCTACGGACAGAACAATTGGTATATTGTGCCGTTATGTTATGCGCACAATTCTAGTAGCTGTGATTTCAGTGTGAATTCAGAGGATTTAGTTCCGGTAAACTAGTGATTTAATTTAAGGATCCGCGTGCGTATATGCGCATGCGGATTTTTAATAAGAGTGATATGGATAGTATAAAGAAATATTTAAAAAGCATTGGGATAACACAGATATATTTAGCGGAGGCATTAAACATTTCCAGGCCTACGCTTGATTTGTATATTGAGTTATATGAGAAGCAAAAAAATATACCTAAGGAACGGTATAACATTATTTTCCAAAAGCTTTTTGATGAAAAGATTGACGATAAAGACGAATTCCTGAGGAGATTAGACATTTCCAGAACTTTACTGAACAGAGATGAGAGGCTGAGTACATCCGGGCTGGACGCACTTGCAGCGGATTATATTTCTGATATTCATGATATGCTGATAGAGACAGCCAAAATGGATTGGGATGAGCAGGTTTATAAATTTATACTGCTGTTGCTCGGGAGCTACAAAAAGAATGCCATTTTGTATTACATTATGACTTATTTTGTGGATCTCAATCTTGATACGGATCCGGACGGATATGATGAGGACAAGAAACTATATTATTCGAATTTGTTCAATTTATTTAACGAAATGAAGAATCACAGGATTGAATTTAATGAAGAGAAATATGGTGAGTTTTTAAAGCGAAAATTCGAGATATCACAGCAGAAGAAATGCAGGAATGAAGAGACTTTGAATAAGCTTAAGGATATTCTTGAGCTGAAGATAAAGGATCTGGACAGCAAGGGGATAGAGTTGTCGGCGGATAAGATAATAGAGTATTTGATTAATGGGAAGGGATGACGGGGTCATCGAAAGTTAATTTTTCAGGAAAATTTACAAAGAAACTATACATTTACAAATATTACGGGAAATTGTAACAAGATGCAATTTCCCGCATTGCATAGTTGACAAAAGACAGCAACGCAAAGCTTTATTTCGGGGAAATACATATTTTCATCATTTCCCGGCATAATAAAATCGTGTGATATTGACACTGCCGTTGGTTGCGGATATAGTATCATTACGGAGAAATGCAACTATTCACACTTTCCCGAAGTAAGGAGCGCGAGACTATGGAACAAATCAGGCGAGATCTGTATCTGAACCGACTCATAGAACGAAGAGAAAACGGCATGATAAAGGTCGTCACAGGTATCCGTCGATGCGGAAAATCATATCTTCTATTTAAGCTTTATTATCAATATCTGATTGAGTCCGGTGTAGAATCGTCCAGAATTATAACTATTCCGCTGGATGATGATGACTTCGAGGAGCTTCATGACAGCAAGAAACTGAGTGCCTACATCAAAGAACGAATTACGGACGACAATATGTGGTATGTGTTTTTGGATGAGGTTCAGCTGTGCAGAAATTTCGAAGCAGTACTTAACGGATTGAATCGGTGGGATAATGTGGACATTTATGTGACAGGAAGCAATTCCAAATTTCTTTCTTCGGATGTCCTCACGGAGTTTCGTGGGAGAGGAGACGAAGTGCGCGTGTATCCGCTATCCTTTTCAGAGTATATTTCGGTGTACTCGGGCGATAAGTATGACGCATGGATCGATTATTATACCTATGGTGGGCTGCCACAGATTCTCAGTAGAAAAACCGATGAGTTGAAGTCAGGATACCTGACCACTCTCTGTCAGGAGCTGTATCTGAAAGATATTGAAAATCGCCATAATTTGCGCGGAGACAATGTCATGTCAGCGCTGCTTAATATTCTGGCATCTGCGGTAGGGTCACTCACAAATCCGACAAAGCTTGCGAATACATTCTGTAGCAATGGTATTCCTGTCAGCGATAAGACGATTGGAACATATATCGGCTATCTGTTGGATGCTTTCTTTATCAGCAAGGCAGAACGGTACGATATCAAAGGTAAGCGGTACATTGCTTCACCTTACAAATATTATTTCACTGATGTAGGGCTTCGTAATGCACAGCTCAATTTCCGTCAGCAAGAAGAAACTCATATCATGGAAAATATTATCTACAACGAGCTTCTCGTCAGAGGATTTAATGTAGATGTGGGTGTAGTTGAACATACAGAAAAAAATGAAGAAGGGAAAGCTGTGCGCAAGAGATTGGAGGTCGATTTTGTCTGCAATCTTGGCAGCCGCAGATACTATATTCAATCTGCATTTGCAATTCCTGACCAGGAAAAAATGGAGCAGGAGCAAAACTCACTGGTTCGCATTGACGATTCTTTCAAAAAAATCATTGTAGTGAATGATAGAATAAAGCTGTGGCGCAATGAAAAGGGCATTGTTGTTATGGGTATCATGGATTTTCTGTTGAATCCGGATAGCCTTGATCTGTAAGCTGCAGTAATAAAGCAGCTGTGGGAGTACATGTCAAGATGATCTAAAGACAAAACAATTGGGATATTGTGCAGTTATGTTATGCGCACAATTCAGAGGATAAGAACCTATATTATTCGAATTTGTTCAATTTATTTAACGAAATGAAAAATCATAGGATTGAATTTAATGAAGAGAAATATGGTGAGTTTTTAAAGCGAAAATTCGAGATTTCACAGCAGAAGAAATGCAAGAATGAAGAGACTTTGAATAAGCTTAAGGATATCCTTGAGCTGAAGATAAAGGATCTGAATGATTTGAAAATGAGGGTTTGATATGAAACTGATAGATAGACAAGAGATAATTGGAATAGTAGATGATGATGGCCTGCGAGCATTAGATGGGATTAAATTCTTTAAAGCAAATGTTCAAATAGAAGAAGAGTTGATAGATCTATTTGAAAAAGAAAATCCTGAATGTAATAGTTGGAGATATGAGATAGAGCGTGATTAAACAAAAGATAATTAGCCTAAATTATTCATGAGCATGTAAAAAAGTTCATGGTTATTATACATATAGAAATCATGGAATTACCGGTATTTTTATACGCCCGTTAACACCGCTTGGCTTTGCAGCGGAAGAGTGGGCAAGAATTGGGTATACGCCCAAAGAATATCTTGAATTTTATGAAAGTGCATTAAATTATATTGTTGAGATAAATCAAAAAGGTGAGTATTTCCCTGAATTTCTGGCAGCTTATTTTCTTAAGAAGATTTTAGGCAAATATGCGCAGAATTATATGGAATTACGTTCTCCGTGCGGAGCGGCAATGGGGCAGCTGAGCTATTATTATGATGGTGATATTTATACCTGCGATGAAGGAAGAATGATCTCTGAAGCGGGAAAATACGGTTTCAGACTCGGTAACGTATATAAAAGTTCTTATGATGATCTGATACAAAATCCGGTTTGTAAGGCTACTGCAATAGCCTCTGTTGTCGAAACTCTGCCGGGATGCAGTGACTGCGTATTTCAGCCATATTGCGGTGTTTGCCCGGTGGTGACATACGCAATGGAAGGAGATATTTTCCCGAAAGCGCCTCATGGCTTTCGATGTGAGATATATAAAGGAATTCAGAAAATCTTATTTACAAAAATTATGGAAGCTGATGAAGAAGTTATGAAAGTCTTGTATTCGTGGGTATAGTAGTGAAGAAAAAGCATGTAAATAATCATCTGATTTCAAAGGATATTCAGACGATGAATTTGCTATGTTAATAACTTTTTAATCCTAAACTTATTTGATAAATTTTGAAGGCAGATAATAAACTGAAAGGAAACGATTATGTACGATTATCTTATAGTTGGATCCGGCCTTTATGGCGCGGTGCTTGCACACGAGGCGAAGGCGGCGGAGAAGTCAGTGCTTGTAATAGATAAGAGAGACAATATAGCCGGCAACATATATACGGAGAAGGTAGAGGGCATAAATGTGCATAAGTACGGCGCGCATATTTTCCATACCAATAACAAGGAAGTGTGGGATTATGTCAACAGCTTTGCCGTATTTAACCGCTTTACCAATTCACCTGTGGCAAATTATAAGGGAGAGCTCTATTCGCTTCCTTTTAATATGTATACATTTAATAAGATGTGGGGCGTGGTTACTCCGGAAGAAGCTGTGGCTAAGATCGAGGAACAGAAGAGGGATTATATTGCAAGGAAGCAGGCGGAGCGTGGGCTTGCGGCGGATGCGCCGTTTGAGCCAAGTAACCTTGAGGAGCAGGCAATATCTCTTGTGGGACGAGACATTTACGAAAAACTTATCAAGGGATATACAGAAAAGCAGTGGGGACGTGACTGTAAGGAGCTTCCGTCCTTTATAATCAAGAGACTTCCTGTGAGACTCACCTTTGATAACAATTATTTTAATGCACTCTACCAGGGAATTCCTGTCGGCGGATATACTAAGCTTGTCGCAAATATGCTTGACGGCATAGAAGTTCGTCTTGGTGTGGATTATCTTGAGCATAGGGCGGAATATGATGCCATGGCAGACAAGGTCATCTATACAGGCGCGATAGACGCATATTTTGATTATAAGCTGGGTAATCTGGAGTATCGCTCGGTTCGTTTTGAAAATGAAGTACTTGATAAGCAGAATTTCCAGGGTAATGCTGCGGTTAATTATACTGACAGAGAGACTCCGTGGACTCGTATCATAGAGCATAAATGGTTTGAGTTTGGTAAGGATGAGGATGGCAATGATCTTCCGAAGACTGTAATAAGCCGTGAGTATAGCTCAGAGTGGAAGCCGGGCGACGAGCCTTATTATCCGGTAAATGACGATAAGAACAGTAAGCTGTATGCTGAGTACAAGCAGCTTGCAGCAGCAGAGGATAAAGTTATATTCGGAGGCCGACTCGGAGAGTATAAGTATTATGACATGGATCAGGTCATAGCAGCTGCACTTGATAAAGCAAGAGAGCTTGGATTAATGAAGTAAGCTGTGGCAAGTATTGTGTGAATTTTGTGTTGTGTGGGGGGGCAAACGATTTTGTTTAGGAGTTTAATTACTATATTTTCATAGCTATAACCTCAAACCACAGCAGTGTATAATAAGTGATTCAATGAAAGGATATCAGACTATGGTATATACAGCGGCAGAAGCGGCAAAGCAGCTAAAGATTCTTAATGCCAAAAAGGAAACATTGCTTCAGAAGGAAAGCATTAACAGTACATTTGTTGCGGCAACTATAGAAGATCCTGAAGCGCTCAGACCGGATTATGATTACGCCAAGACACAGGCTGATCTTGATAAGCTTGATGAGCAGATACGCAGACTTAAGCATGCGATAGCGGTTTTCAATACAACAACAGTTGTGGAAGAGTTTAATATGACCGTAGACCAGATCCTGATATATTTACCGCAGCTGAACAATAAATGTGAAAAGCTTAATTCTCTGAGAATGATACCGCGCAAGGCAAGGGATCCATTTTCAGCGCATGCAGGCAATATTATTGATTACAAGTATGCAAACTTTGACCCGGACAAGGCGGCCGAGGATTATATCAAGACTACGGAGCTGATCGCAAGGGCGCAGACAGCGCTTGATATTGTTAATAATACTGGAACCATAGATATCGATTTATAATAAACTGATATTTTCCGCCTGCTCTGTTATTCGTATACTGCAAAATTTAATCGCAAAGAACTGTTTAATGTTAACCGTATAGTTTTTTTGATAAAGGTTGTCACTGGTCGTGTTTAAAGTTCAAGATCAAGGTTATACCTTACATGGACTGCGGTGAATACAGACAGGAAAAACTTTAGATGAAGGAAGTACGGTTATAATTCATCAATGGACTGTTGTGAAATCGGAAGATATCACAATGGTCTTTTTGTATTAGATATTTTTCAGCTTTATAAATGCGACATTGTTTTGGAAATAAACAGGATATTATGCAAATAGCACAATAAAAATAAAGATATTATAGAATATATATGCAAAATAACAAAAACAAGTTGAAATTAGATTGATGAGTAGTATATACTAGCAACATAACCAGCTATTAGTACACTGTATAATGATAGCATTAAAATTCACAATATCATTCAAGGAGGTATTTGGCTTTATGAAGAAGCATATAGCATGTTGCTTAGCATCAATTGTTATATTAAGTTTGATAACAGGCTGTGGTGGAAATAAGACAGATGGTCCAAAGGACAGTTCAGCAGCAACAGAGGCCGATTCAGGCAATGGTTCGGCAGAAGCCGCAGATACTATCCTTATAGGCAGACAGAAAGATCCGACAGATCTTGACCCTACGAGCGGAAATGATTATGAGTCTACACGTATGTATCATTCAATAATAGAAGGGCTTGTAACAGTTGATGAAAATGGAGAACTTATACCGGATCTTGCAAAAGAATGGGAGATTAGTGACGACGGATTGGTTTGGACATTTCACCTGATTCCTGGACTAAAGTTTTCGGATGGTACTGATGTTACAATTGATGACTGGAAGTTTACATTTGACAGAGCTAAGAACACGGAAGAATCATATTGGAAATATACAGCTGAAAATATAGTAAGTGTTGAAGGTGATAATGAAACATTAACGATTACATTAGAAAATGAAAACCCTGCAACACTTGCATATCTGTCACTTTTCAATATGGGAGTTCAATCAAAAGCGCATTTTGAAGAAATTGGTTCAACTTATGATGACGGATGGCCGGTTGGCTGTGGAGCATATTATGTTGATGAATGGAAACATGATGAGTATGTTAATCTTAAAGCGAATCCTTATTATTACAAGGAAGGATACCCTAAGACAGAGAACATTAAGTTTGTAACTGTACCGGATGATAGTTCTAGAACAATGATGCTTCAATCTGGAGAGCTTGATATCGCAACAGATATACCTTATTCAAGTGCTGAGACAGTAGATGCAGTGGATGGTATAAGCATTGTTGCATACCCATCGACAAACTGCAGATATATAGTCATGAATGGTGCTGCAAATGAAGCACTTGCAAAAACGGAAGTACGCCAGGCACTTATGCTGGGAACTGATTTCCAGCAGATAATCGACATGTCATTATATGGCTACGGACAGATTACAAAATCGTATTTAAGCCCAATGCAGAATTCGTATAATGATGATCTCCCGGATTGGGAATATGATACCGAGAAGGCAAAAGAAGCTCTAGCAGCAGCAGGATATCCTAATGGCTTTGATGTGACAATGACCGTTGCCAGTGGTAATGCATTATTTGAACAGTTGGGAACATTGCTTCAGGATCAGTGGTCTAAGATAGGGGTAAAGGTTAATATTGAATCGTTGGATATAGCGGCATTGAGAGATAAGCAGTATAATATGGAACTCGAACTTCTTGTTGGATCTTGGACTGATGATATGCCGGATCCATCACAGCTCACACAGTATATACTTGATTATGACAATTCATACGGCTTCTATACTAACTGGAAATCAGAAAAAGCAAATGAACTGTTTGCACAGGCATCAAAGGAAATGGATGACACAAAGAGAGAGGCTTTATATAAGGAAATCCAGAAAATATGTAGAGATGAGGTTGTTCTGCCTGCATTCTTCAATGCAGATGAGATAGTTGGACAGTCAGATAAAATTACTGGTTTTTCACAGACGCCTTATGGAACATATTTCCTTGATGAAGCAGTAAAAACCAAATAAAAATTATATAGTTCAATGTCATAAAAGCGGGCTTGAAAAAGCCCGCATTTTTAAAAGGAATACTTATGGATGTTTTAAATTATTTGATTAAACGAATACTGCAAATGATTCCTGTGTTCTTAATATCAACAATAATTGTATTTGTATTGATAAGACTTATTCCGGGAGATCCGGCAAGAGTTTTGTTGGGAGAAAGAGCAACACAGGAAGCAATAGAGGCATTGCATGTCAAAATGGGATTGGACAAATCTATTTTCGAGCAGTTTATTATATTTTTTAGAAACTTGTTGAAATTGGATTTTGGCACTTCATTGGCAAAAAAAGTTCCTGTTAGTGAATTATTGAAATCAAGACTTAGTTGTACAGCGCTGCTTACATTTGTTACTGTAATGATTACAGTAATAATCAGTTTTATATTTGGATATATAGCAGGAATGAAAAAAGGCTCGGTGGCGGATGCAATTATAAGATTTTTTGCGTTATTTGGATTATCTGCACCGCAGTTTTGGATTGGGCTTGTTTTGCTTGATATATTTGCATTAAAAATGCATTTATTGCCTGTGTCAGGATGGGGAAGTACGCCGGTAGAGCATCTGAAAAGCATGATTCTTCCTGGAATAACCGGAGCTGTATATGTTTCGGGAATATTGATTAGAAATCTAAGAAGTAATGTTATAGACATTAGCAGAGCAGACTATGTTGATTTTGCTGAGAGCAAGGGAATTTCACCAATAAGATTAAGTTTATTTCATGTTATAAGAAATGCACTTATTCCGGCAACAACGCTTCTTTCGTTAAGAATTGCCGTTATGATGAGCGGAAGCGTAGTACTTGAAAAAGTGTTTAATCTCCCTGGTCTTGGTGCGCTTTTAGTTGATGCCATTACCGCAAGAGATTATGCGGTAGTTCAGGGAGTGGTAATGATGTTTGTAATTCTTGTAATGCTTATAAACCTTATTACTGATATTTTATATTCAATTCTTGACCCACGCGTCAAGCTTCAATAGCTGTGGGAGGTTTGTATGAGTATAAACTCTAATTCGAAAAAGATACCGCTTTATAAGAAAATAAATTTCCCATTAGTAATAGGTGGATTTATAGTAGCTATTTTCTTGATTATGGCATTATTTCCAGGACTGATAACAAGGTTTGATCCTGATGCGGTAGACCAGACAGCAATGTTAAAATCTCCGTCAATAGAACATCTTTTTGGCACGGACAATTATGGAAGAGATATCTTCACAAGATGCGTATATGCCACAAGAATAGATCTTCTAATAGGTGTATTTGCAATGCTTATTCCGTGTATTTTCGGTACGCTTATAGGGCTTTATGCAGGGTACTATGGTGGCAGATTAGACATGATCATAATGAGAATTTTTGATATATTTATGGCTTTCCCATATATGGTACTTGCAATAGCGATTGTTGCGATTACAGGCGCAGGACTTAAAGCTTTGTTTATATCTATTTGGATCGTTGGATGGAAAGAATATGCAAGACTGATACGAAGTGAGGTATTGGTTGCTAAAAATGCCGAGTATGTTCAGGCTGCAAAGGTTCTTGGCTATTCTGATAATAGGATTATGTTTTTTACAATATTACCGAACGTATTCAGTAGTGCCTTGGTATATGGGGCATCAGACATTGTTATGTGTATGATGAGTTCGGCTGCTTTGAGCTATCTGGGACTTGGGGTTCAACCGCCAACTTCTGAATGGGGCGCGATAATGGCTGGAGGTAAAAACTTTTTTGCTCAGGCTTCATGGATTTCTACATATCCGGGTTTGTTTCTCATAATTTCAGGACTTGGCTTTAGTCTTGTGGGAGATGGTTTATCAGATATGATTCGTACAAAGAAACGATAGGGAGGAATTGTTGTGAAAAATAATAACAATATTCTCGAGGTTGAGAACCTGTGTATCCATTTTAGCACTAACGGGTATGAAGTTAGAGCTGTTAATAATGTTTCTTTTGAAGTTAAAAGAGGAGAAGCTCTTGGATTTGTAGGTGAATCTGGTTGTGGCAAATCAACTACAGGGCGAGCTTTGATTAGATTACTTGCAAAAAATGCATCTATTCCTAATGGCAAGATTACTTTCGAAGGTAAGGACATCTTAGCTATGAATAAAAAAGAGCTTAGGGATTATAGAGGAAATGATGTCGGAATGATATTTCAGGAACCGATGACAGCATTAAACCCTGTCCTTACTATACGCACTCAGATGTATGAACAGTTTCGCGGCAAAAATATGACGAAAGAGGAAAAAAACAAACGGGCAGTTGAATTGCTGTCATTAGTGGGAATTCCAAGTCCGGAAAAAAGGTTGGATGAGTATATTCATCAGTTTTCCGGTGGTATGCGTCAGAGAGCTATGATTGCAATTGTATTAGCCGGAGAACCCAAGTTGTTGATTGCGGATGAGCCAACAACTGCACTTGATGTAACTATTCAGGATCAAATAATAAAACTAATAAACAGCATAAGAAGTGAATTGGACATGGGTGTGCTGCTCATAACACATGATTTAGGAGTAATTGCGCAAATGTGTGATAGGGTTGCAGTTATGTATGCAGGATATTTTGTAGAGCATGCAGATACATATACATTGCTTTCAAATCCTATGCATCCATATACTAAAGGACTTATTGATGCTATTCCTAATGGAAAAAAAGGCGTATTAAAATCCATACCAGGAAATACTCCTAGTTTAATAAATTTGCCTGAAGGATGCC
Organism: uncultured Lachnospiraceae bacterium; assembly: GCA_934438085.1. Taxonomy (GTDB): domain Bacteria; phylum Bacillota; class Clostridia; order Lachnospirales; family Lachnospiraceae; genus Avilachnospira. Next base: position 107,860 of record CAKSBC010000005.1, on the reverse strand, counting down.
CGTTCCATCCAAGATGCTTTATGTGTCAAGAAATTTGCACAAAGAAAATTCCAGACATGGTAAAGGTTGGAGAAAACCATTATTCCAGATGCCATTTTGCAGAGAAAATGAGTCAATATGCAGGTGTAATAGATGCAGATTGATTGATGAGGATAAAGTCATGGATGAAAGAAATAAATTAATAGAGATAAAAAATCTTAAAACTTATTTTCCTGTAAAAAGAACTGTAATAGATGCTGTAACAAAAAAGCCTCAAAAATATGTGAAAGCAGTTGATGATGTTTCATTCAATATATATGAAAATGAAATACTGGGGCTTGTTGGAGAATCCGGCTGTGGAAAATCGACGTTGTCAAAGACAATACTTAGATTAAATGATTCTGTAGAAGGAACAGTGATATTTAATGGGCAAAATATAACCAATTTGAATAATCGCGAAATGAAACCATTTCGCAAGGACATGCAAATGGTATTTCAGGATCCATACTCATCATTGGATCCAAGGGTAACTGTTGGAGATATGCTAAAAACAGAACTGCTGTACCACAATATTTGCCCTAAAGAAGAAATCGAAGACAAGGCTTCATTTATATTAAGCGAAGTCGGAATGGATAAAGAAGCCTTAAAACGTTATCCAAGCGAATTTTCCGGAGGCCAACGTCAGCGAATTGCCATTGCAAGAGCATTAGCAGTTAACCCGAAATTTATCATTGCAGATGAACCGGTATCTGCGCTTGATGTATCAATTCAGGCACAAATTCTTAATTTACTTAAAGTTCTTCAAAAGGGTCATAATCTGACTATACTATTTATTACGCACAATTTAAGCGTAGTTAGATACATATCAGATCGAATATGTGTAATGTATCTTGGCAAGATAGTAGAGATTGGACAAAAAGATGATGTGTTTGAAAAAAGGCTTCACCCATATACTGATATTTTGTTTAGATCAGAACCTGATTTGGATCCTAGAAGGCGAGAAGAAAAGGCACTTATAGAAGGTAATCCACCAAGTCCTATTGATATACCATCAGGATGTCGATTTAATCCAAGATGTCCTTTCGCAAGTGAAAGATGCAAGAATGAGGAGCCACAGCTTGAAGATGTGGGAAACGGACATTTAGTTGCATGTTTTAATTACAGTGATAAAAGCATATAAATATTTGATCTCAGTGTGAGTTATCTATAACAGCAATATAGATTTCTCACACGTTTTTTTGTATAATGGAGGATGATAATACGCAAGATAATACGCAAGATGATTGAGAGATACACATGGGATCATACAAACCGCCATTTACAATAACGAATAAAATATTATCGCATGTATCGTCAATTTCCGAGAAAATAGGGCGAATATCTGTTACAGGCAATCTTGAAGCAAAACCGCATTTAAGACGAAATAATAAAATCAAGTCTATTCATTCATCATTGAAGATAGAGGCGAATTCACTTTCGTTGGGACAGGTTCGGGATGTGATTAACGGAAAAACTGTATTGGGAGAGAGCAGAGAAATACAAGAAGTTAAAAATGCTTACGCAGCCTATGACAAATTGCAGGAAATTGATCCATATGAAATACGAGACTTGAAATACATTCACGGGATCCTTACGAAATATCTTGTAGAGGGATCCGGTGAATTTCGTAGTGGGGAAGAAGGTGTTTTTAATGGTGACCAATGTATTTTCATGGCACCTCCGGCAAAATTTGTGCCGCAGCTTATGAAGGATTTATTCGATTGGATGAAAGCGTCTAAAGACGCAGTGCATCCGCTTATTCTGAGCAGTGTATTTCATTACGAGTTTGTATTTATTCATCCTTTTTCTGATGGAAACGGCAGAACTGCAAGACTATGGCATACTGCCATTTTATCTAAATGGCATCCTGTGTTTGAATATATACCAATTGAAAGCCGGATTGAAAAGTTTCAGGATGAATATTATGATGCGATTTCAAAATGCCATTCGGCAGGAGAATCGACGCTATTTATTGAATTCATGCTTTCTCAAATTGACAGGATTCTTGACGATATTTCAGTTCAGATCAACGAGGAAAATGAATATCTTACGGAATCTGTAAAAAAACTGCTTGATCTCATGGAATATGATGTTCCGTATACAAGCAATGCACTAATGGAAAAGCTAAGTTTGAAGTCAAGAGAAGGCTTCAGGAGAAGCTATCTTCGTCCAGCGATTGAAATGGGATTGATTCAGATGACTATCCCGGATAAACCTAATAGTAAAAATCAGCGATATATAAGGAAATAACACATGGAATCTATCAGCAAAGCTACAAATAAATCAGAAATCATTTCAGCAAACGCATCCTATCTGGCACTTGACAGCCTCACGGATCTTTCAAAAAAATGCAGCAAGGCACTCGGCAGAGACTATGGCGAGAATGAGCATTATACATGGAATCGCAGCTTCGATTATCAGAACTGGTACAGCCGCATTAATATTAAGTCTGCCAATGCTGTTAAAGGTGAGGAAGCTGCAAAGCTTGCAGGCGAGCTCAAGGCACTTTGTACTGAAACAGACAGCCCTAAGTTTTTGACACTTTCTATAGAGGATGTAAGCGAGGATTTCGAGAAAGAACTTACAGACGTCGGCTTCAAGCTCTTAAAGGAGCAAAAGGGCATGCTTTATGACCCTTCAGACAGTATGAAGAATTCATATGCAAATGCATACCATGCTCAAATAGAGCTTCTTAACGTGGAAAGCATTGAAAAAAATATAGAACCGTTTGCCTATATAGGAGAACGTGCCTTTGGAAACGGTGGAAAGCTGGAATCATTCAAAATATTTGGCAAGGATGATAAATGCAAATTCTATATGATCACTGCTGAGGACGGAGTGCCTGCGGCTACTGCACTTTTAAATGTATTTGAGTCAGTTGTCGAGCATGAGGGCGTTAAGTACAGCATAAAAAACGGCGGCATTCACGAGGTGGCAACATTGCCGGAATACAGAAATCGCGGCTATGCTACGGCGCTTATTGAGCGTATAATATCAGACGCTGAGGAAATGCAGCTTGACATTCTTAGTCTGCAGGCGTCGGTGTTCGGAGAGCCTGTGTATAAGAGGATTGGCTTTGACATTGTAAGTCACATAAAAAATTACACCGCGGGCTGAAGAATCAGGAGTAAATATTAAATGAACATTCAAATATTCGGGACAAATAAATGCTTTGATACGAAAAAAGCAATGCGCTATTTTAAGGAGCGCGGCATTAAGTATCAATTTATAGATTTAAAAGAAAAGGGCCTTAGTAAGGGCGAATATCAAAAGGTTAAGCAGGCTGTAGGCGGCCTTGATAATATGCTTAATGAAAATGCAAAGGATCAGGATGCGCTGGCACTTATCAAGTATATCGCTGAGGAGGACCGAGATGAAAAGGTGCTCGAGAATCAGCAGGTGCTTAAGACGCCGATAGTTAGAAACGGGCAGCAGGCCACAGTCGGATATGTGCCTGATGTATGGAAAGGCTGGAGCTGAGGTTTGGCAATGAAAAAAGCACTTATTGCAATGAGCGGAGGCGTCGATTCATCGGTTGCAGCAGCCCTTATGCTGAAAAAGGGCTATGAATGCATCGGTGTCACGATGAAGCTTTATGATAATGAGGACATTCAGAAGAGTCGCGAAAAGACCTGCTGTTCACTTGATGATATAGAGGATGCGCGTGCCGTGGCAAGAAAGCTCGGCATTCCTTATTATGTCTTTAATTTTAAGGATGATTTCAAATGTCAGGTAATGGATCGTTTTGTGGATAGCTATATGCATGGCGAAACACCGAATCCGTGTATTGAATGCAATAGGCATTTGAAGTTTGAGGGACTTTACAGGAGAGCAAAGGAGCTTGGCTGTGATGTGATAGTGACCGGACACTATGCGCGTATTCGTTATAATGATGAGACCGGTCGCTATGAGCTTCTAAGCGGTATTGACTCCGGCAAGGATCAGAGCTATGTGCTTTACAGCCTTACTCAGGAACAGCTTGCGCATACGGCATTTCCGCTCGGCGAATACACCAAGGAGGAGTGCCGCAGCATCGCGGAGGAGCTCGGTCTTGTAAATGCAAGAAAGCACGACAGTCAGGACATCTGCTTTGTGCCGGACGGAAATTACAAGCGCTTCATTGAAGAGTACACCGGGCAGACTATGGCACCGGGTGATTTTGTGGATACTTCCGGAAATGTTATCGGCCGTCATACCGGCATCTGCAATTACACTATCGGACAGCGTAAGGGACTCGGCATCGCCGCCGGAAAGCCGGTATTTGTCAAGGAAATAAGGCCCGAAACCAATGAAGTGGTGATAAGTGATAATGCTTCGCTTTTTACAGACACGCTTTATGCCAAGGATTTCAACTGGGTGTCATGGTCTCGTGATGAAGTGATGGCAGGAACTACAGATACAGTTGAATTAGTAGAATCAGTAGAATTATCAAAAGCATCCGAGCCGATAGAAATCTCGGATACTAAAGAATCCGAGGCTTTAGAACTGTCGAACGGAGCTTTTGTTCAGGCAAAGGTGCGTTATAAGCATAGCCCTGCACCGGCAAGGGTGAGTATTATTTCTGCAAAGGATTCTGCATCTATTCCGGCATCGGCTTTAAAGGAGCTTGAAAACGGAAGTGATTTGATAAAGCTCAAGTTCGTCGAACCGCAGCGTGCGATAACCAAGGGGCAGGCGGTCGTTTTATATGACGGCGACCGTGTCGTAGGCGGCGGAACGATCTGCGGATAAACTAAAAAAATGATATAAGATTCCCTGCAGAAGCTATGATGGACATAACAACTGCAGGGGATTAGTTTATTTAGGTGCTTAATAATACGAGCTCATCGGTTTTTCCAAGGAAATAGTCAATACGTTTCTGATTAGCACCTTCTTCAATGGCCATATCGGCAAAGCTTCCTTTATATGCATACTTAGATGTGTCTATATCAGACTCTAAAAATGCAAATGCATATGCAATATGCGCGGCAACGCCATATTTGAGCGCATCCTCATCAATATCAAATTCAGCTGTATGAGAGCGCGTATCTGAACCCTTAGCCAGATTTCGGGTACCCAATCTTACATAGCAGCCTGGCCATTTAAGCAGTGCTCTGCTCATTGTTTCAGCGCCCATGCTTGGTTCAATAGCAGTAATCTTGTCACTGCCTATAGCATCGCCTATAGCTTTTTCAGCAAGCGTAACACATTCCGGGTTATTTATGGTTGCGCGGTTTATTCCGCCCATATATCCGTCATAGCTGCAATTATAAAGAGAACAAATATTGTTGAGAATTTCAATCATGTTTTCCTTAAATGCTTTGCCGCTTTCAAAGCCATAGAAACGAGCAGTGCCTTTAAATTCAAGATCGTCAGGTATGGCATTTGACGCTGCACCGGCCTGCACACAGCCTACTGAGAATGTCAAAGGACTGAATGGTGATATTTTTCGCAGCCTTATAGCAGATAAAGCAGTGTAAACGTCTACGAAGCATTCAATTGGACTGTTTGCAAGATCCGGACGAGATCCGTGTCCGGCGTGACCATGTATAAATAAATCAAATGTAAATGAACCGGCAGATACATTGCTTGGATTCACTGCAATAACACCGGTATCGATAGTGTTAATGCAGTGAACCGCAAAAGCACTGTCGATATGGATATTGTGGGTTTCTGTGTATCTGAATATTTTAAGGATATTTTCAGTGTTTTCTTCACCGCGTTCAAACATTAAAATTATTGTTCCGTTAAAATCACAGCTATTTTCACTAAGTATTTTGGCAACAGCCATGAGCATTGCTGTATGCGCATCATGTCCGCAGGCGTGGCTGACTCCGTCATTTAATGAAACACACTCCTTAGGGCCGGCTGAATTGCAATTTGATTCCGGGATAGGAAGTGCATCCATATCAGCTCTCAGCAATACGGTTTTCCCAGGGTTTTTCCCTTTAAAAAAGACTAATATACCACCGTCAGGAACCTCCTCATAATATGCATGTATACTGTCGAGAAATTCTTTTACATGCTTAACAGTATTAAATTCCAGACCTGACAGCTCCGGGTGCTGATGCAGATATCTGCGTTCCTTTATCAGAAAATCCTGATATTTACTTGCTTCCTTCAAAATATCCATAAAAACGCCTCCATAATCATATTATGCTGTGCACATTTTCAAACTATCACAGTTTTTATGAAAATAAAATATAAAAAAAATGATTTATCAGTCTTTTTTGGAATGCATAGAAATCCAAAAAGTCATTGTACAAAATAAATGAATCAAAGTAATATGGAGACAAGAATTAGCAAAAGTGCCTAATATTTTAATAAACACCAATGAACTATTTGTACTAAATCACAATTACAAAAATGGTTTACAGAAAATATAACAGGCACATTTATTAGCTCTGAGGATTCAGATTTTATGGTAGAAACGGAGGAACCAGCCATGAAAAAAATCAAAAGTGCAGTAGCTTTGGTATTGGGAGTAACATTGCTTGCAGCAGGATGTTCGGGCTCAGGAAAAGGATCCGGCGGCGGAACTGAAAGCAACAGCTCCGGAACAACAGCGGCTGAGCTTGATACAAGTCAGGAGAAATCTGTACATACTGAGGTTCAGGATGCTACAAAAGATGATTTTGTTTTTACTATCATCTCAGAGCCGGCTAATATCGGACAGGAAGTAACTAATAATAACGGAAGACTCTGTACCATTCAGGTCTATGACAGTCTTATTAAAGAGAACGGCGGAGACAGAACTGATCTTTTACCTAATCTTGCAACTGAATGGGAATTCAGTGAAGACGGAAAGACACTGACATTTACTATTAAGGATGGAGTCAAGTTCCATAATGGCGATACTATGACCGCAGAGGATGTTGCATTCTCATTGGATCATGCAAGAAAGCTTTCTACTAATGCAAGTACAGGAAACATTATAGAAGATGTACAGGTAGTTGATGATTCTCATGTGGCACTTACACTTGCGTATCCGTATAAGCCGATACTGAATATTATTGCTCAGCCTCAGTATTGTATCTACAACAAGGCTTATACAGAGAAGTGTGAATCTGAAGGTACGGTAATGGATCGCTGTCCTATGGGAACCGGCCCTTATAAATTCGTGAACTGGGTATCAGGCGAAGAAATTAATTTTGAGAGATTTGATGATTATCACGACCAGGATCATGTAGCAAAGATGAAGAACCTCAAGGTCAAGATAATGACAGATGCAACCACTGCAGCTCTTGCAATAGAAAACGGAGAATGTGATGCATTCCTCGGTGTTAATACAGCAGACATGCCGAGACTTGATGCTAATGAGGATACTATCATATATCGTACAACGAGTACCGGTTATCATTTACTTACTCTTAATACAAGAAAAGCTCCGTTTGACAACCAGAAGGTGCGTCAGGCTATAGCTAAGGCTATAAATGTTGAAGAAGTATTTGTTGGCGGACACGATGGAATTGGTTGGATCACAACACAGCCTATTACTTACGGAATATTTGGTTATGACAAGAATTTTGAGGCTATGCCATATGATCTTGAAGGAGCAAAGCAGCTGCTTGCAGAGGCAGGATATCCGGATGGCTTCAAGTGTACACTTAAGGTTAAGCAGGACAGCTATTATTCAACACCGGCACAGATATGTGTAGAGCAGCTCAGAAAGCTTGGACTCGACATAGATATAAAGATACAGGAAACCGGAACCTACGATACGGAAGTTGATACAAACTTTGACTATGATATTGCATATGAGATGACAGTTGCGCAGTATCCGGATGCAGATGCTACAGTTTTCATGAGACTACACAGCAGCTGTATAAACAGTCCTAAGGGTAATGTTGCAGGTGCGGTTAATGAAGATCTTGATAAGCTTATCGAAGAGGCGAGATATGAGCTTGATGATGACAAGAGACTTGAGCTTTACAGAGAAATATCTGAGATAAACAAGGAAGAGTCATATTATATACCGCTTGTAACATCTACAAACTCAGTAGTTGTACGAAAAGAAGTTCAGGGAGCATATGCTCATGGCGGCGGACAGTACAGAATAAGTGATTGGTCATATGTTGCCGAATAAAACTTAAATGTAGTAAATGTTGGCTGCTGTCAGTATAATATCTGTCGGCAGCCAATTTGTAAAAAAAGAAACGGAGCTGTATATGGGAAGATATATAATCAGGAGATTACTTCAACTCATATTTGTAGTTTTTGGAATATCATTTATTTTATTTACTATCCTCAGCCTGACACCCGGTGATCCTGCAACGCTTATACTTGGTGAAGCTGCTACAGCAGAAAGTATTGCAGCAAAAAGAGCAGAGCTGGGACTTGATGATCCGTTCTTTGTCAGATATTTTAGTTATCTCTATAATATATTTGCTCACGGAGATTTCGGAAATTCATACAGATCCGGCATGCCGGTGTTTAAAGAGGTATTTACAAGATTTCCAAATACATTGAAGCTTGCATTGCTGACTATAACAATATCTGCAGTACTTGGAATTCTGTTCGGAGTCTTATCGGCAGTGAAACAGTACACCTGGATAGACAATGCAACTCTTGCATTTACATTACTTATCACATCCGTTCCAAGCTTTTGGCTGGGCCTCATGCTTATAATATTGTTTGCAGTTCAATTGGGATGGCTTCCGGTATCAGGCGGAACAGATAGTATAAGAGGATTTATACTTCCTGCTATCGCCGGTTCAGTCGGATATATGGCGAATACCATAAGGCAGACAAGAACCTCTATGCTTGATGTAATTCATAGTGATTACATAACCATGGCAAGAGCTAAGGGCTGTAACGAAAAGACCGTAACATTTAAGCATGCACTCAGAAATGCTCTGCTTCCTGTAGTTACACTTATAGGAATAAATATAGGATGGCAGCTCGGTGGAACAATCATAATAGAGCAGGTATTTACAATATCAGGCATCGGAACGTTGATGATAACATCGGTAAGATCAAAAGATATCCCTGTTGTATTAGGCTGCGTAACATTTGTTGCATTGCTTGCATCACTCATAAATCTTGCAACAGATATTCTTTATGCATATATAGACCCTCGAGTTAAGAGCAATTATACAAAGTGAGGTCATCTATGAGTAATACAAATGTTAATACTGCTGCAGAAAGAAATTTTACGGCAGAGCAAGTTGCTCTTATGAAGCAGCAGTATAAAAAACAAAATCAGCTTGTCGCTACGTGGAGACAGTTTAAAAAGAATAAAATGGCTGTATTCGGACTTATTGTATTCTTTCTAATGGTTATAGTAGCCATATCATGCAGCTTCATTTTCGACTATGAAACAGATATAGTTGAACAGCACATAATGGAACGTTTTCAGGGTTTTTCCAGAGAGCATCCGTTAGGAACTGATCAGTTTGGAAGAGATATCCTTAAAAGAGTACTTTGGGGAGGCAGAGTTTCCTTGTTCTGCGGACTCGGAGCAGTAACGATTTCTCTGACATTCGGTTCTATACTTGGTGCTGCAGCGGGATTTTTCGGTGGATATGTAGATGACGTAATAATGAGATTTATGGATATCCTGCTTTCTATTCCGGAAACCCTGCTTGCAATATCTTTAGTAGCTGCATTCGGAACCAGCCTTCCGGTTCTTCTTTGTGCCATGGCTGTAGGTCAGATACCAAAGCTTTCAAGATTGGTAAGATCACAGGTACTCACATTAAAGAATGAGCAGTTTGTGGAAGCGGCAAGATGCTGCGGAACAAAGAATGCAAGAATTATATTTAAGCATATACTGCCGAACGCAGTAGGACCTATTATAGTAAACTGTACGCTTACAGTTGCAAGATCGATACTTACCATTGCCGGACTCAGCTTTATCGGGCTTGGATTGCAGCCACCTAACCCGGAGTGGGGAGCAATGCTTTCTGAAGCAAAGGTAAGACTTATAGATTATCCGTATCTTATAGTTGCACCGGGAATAGCAATTATTCTTACGGTAATGTCGCTCACTATGGCCGGTGATGGATTAAGAGATGCGCTTGATCCGAAGATGAGGCATTAGTTTATATATTTGAGGAGCTTCATATGGCAAAAAATGTTCTTGAAATTAAAGACCTTTATGTTCAGTACAACTGTGATGACAGTACGGTTTATGCTGTAAATGATTTGAATTTGACAGTTGCTGACGGAAAAACATTGGGTCTTGTGGGAGAGACCGGTGCGGGAAAAACAACGACATGCTTAAGTATTCTAAGGCTTCTTCCTTATAAGGTAGGAGAAATAATATCCGGTGAGATTAATTTCATGGGAGAAGATATTCTTAAGATGAGTGATGATCATATGAGAAATCTCAGAGGTTCAGAGATATCTATGATATTTCAGGATCCTATGACTTCACTTAATCCTGTGCTTACAGTCGGAGATCAGATTTATGAAGTAATTCATCTGCATAATTCCGGAATGAGCAAAGAGGAAATAGAGAAAAAAGTTGATGAAATGCTCGAGCTTGTAGGTCTTCCGGCAGAAAGAAAAACAGAATATCCGCATCAATTTTCAGGCGGAATGAAGCAGAGGGTGGTTATAGCTATAGCTCTTGCCTGTCAGCCGAAGCTGCTTCTTGCCGATGAACCTACTACAGCGCTTGATGTTACAATACAGGCGCAGGTTCTTGCGCTCATGCAGGAACTTAAAGAAAAACTTGGAACAGCGACTATTCTTGTTACTCATGATCTTGGAGTTGTAGCTCAGATATGTGATGATGTTGCAATAATGTATGCAGGTACTGTTATAGAAAAAGGATCTGTAGAGGATGTATTTGAAGGTGAAAATCATCATCCTTATACAGTAGGATTGTTCAATTCAATACCTGACATGAGTGAAGATACAGACAGACTGCATCCTATTGATGGGCTCATGCCTGATCCGAGTAATCTTCCAAAGGGTTGCAAATTTGCACCGAGATGTCCGCATTGTATGGACAAATGTCTGGAAAATGAACCGCCGTACATAACAAAAGAAACTCACAGCATAAAGTGCTTTTTATTTGAATCTTAAGAGGAGGTATGATCATGGAAGTTAACAGCAGCATTAACAATGCAGTACCTCTTCTTGAAGCAAAAAACCTAAAGAAATATTTCAATACCAGAAAAGGCGCACTGCATGCTGTAGACGGAATAAACTTTAAGCTTTATGAGGGAAAAACGCTTGGAGTAGTCGGAGAGTCAGGATGCGGCAAATCCACACTGGGCAGAGTTCTTATAAGGCTTATAGAGGCAAGTGAAGGACAGGTTCTGTATAAAGGTCAGGATATAATGACGCTTGGAAACAATGAGATGAATATTCTCAGAAAAGATCTGCAGATGGTATTTCAGGATCCATATGCTTCGATAAATCCAAGAATGACAGTGTATCAGACTATTGCTGAACCGATAAAGGTCTGCAAGACGTTAAAAAACAGAGATGAGATCGATGCTAAGGTTTTTGAAATGATGGCAACGGTTGGTCTGGCACCTCGATATGTCAACAGCTTTCCGCATGAACTTGACGGAGGACGAAGACAGAGAATTGGTGTGGCGAGAGCACTTGTTCTTGATCCTAAATTTATAGTATGTGATGAACCGGTATCTGCACTGGATGTTTCAATTCAGGCACAGATATTGAATCTTCTGATGGATCTTCAGGATGAATTCGGACTTACATATGTATTTATCAGTCATGATTTAAGTGTTGTAAAGCATATAAGTGATGATATTATGGTAATGTACATGGGCTGTATAGTTGAAAAAGCATCAAAGGAACAGATATTTAATAATCCGTGTCATCCTTATACAAAAGGTCTTTTGAATGCAATTCCGCTTCCAAATCTTAAGAAGCGCGGAAAACTGAAGGTTCTGAAAGGAGAAGTATCCAGCCCGATAAATCCAAAACCTGGATGCAGATTTGCTGTAAGATGTCCATATGCAACAAAGAAATGCATGACTGGCGAGATACCTTTAAAGGAAATCGAAAAAGATCATTTTGTAGCATGTACACTATTTGATTAAGAACTATGAAGCAATTAAAAGAAAGACCGAATTTAAGCAGAGTTGAACGCGAAGAAAGAATTAAATTCAGAAACGGGATGTATCAGCCGGAAGACAGAAAAACTATAAAGGTAAACTATATAATAATGTTGGTACTGTTGGCAGCATTCATCGTATTTGGTATATATTCGTATTCATTATTGTAAAAACATTTACTGCTTAAAACCCTTTAATTTCTAAAAGAATAATGTAAAATACACACAGACAGCAAGAAACATAAAAAGCTGTTATGTGTGTATTTTTTGAATATCAATATATGATTAAAGGTACAATATGAATGAACGTGATTTTGAAATGCTTAAAGTCTTAAGCGAGATGAGCAATATAACTAAGGCTGCTGAGAAATTGTGTATTACACAGTCAGCTCTCTCAAAACGTATAAAAGCACTTGAGGACGAATTGGGTGTTCAGCTGCTAAAAAGGTCCAGGGGGGGGGACGAATCTTACAACAAAAGGTGAAATTGTACTTAAATACAGTTACAGCATTGCTGATAAACTGATTGAGATGAAGCAGGAGCTTAATGATATTTCCGGACAGGTTGAAGGAATACTTAATGCAGGAATATCTATAGATCAAACAAGGGCATACATTGCGGATCTATTATGCGAATATCGTGAACTTTATCCGAATGTGCAGCAGAATATAAAAACCGGTAAAAGTGAACAGCTTTATGATATGTTCATAAATAATACTCTTGATCTTGCATTAATAAGAGGTGATTTTCCTTGGTCAGGATATAAAGCATTGATTCATTCTGAGCATGTTTGTCTTGTAAGCGGCAATAAGGAAATAACAGAAAGCACTTGTATATGGTATACGACAGATCAATATATGAATATGCTGGTATCAAGATGGCTGCAGGAAAATGGGCTTTATGTCAGCAAAAACAGAATTTGTGTTGACAGCATATCAGTTTGTATGGAGCTGGTGAAAAAAGGTCTGGGTTGGTGTGTTCTTCCGGAGGCTTATGTTAAAGAATATCAAGAGGAAGCGGTATATTGTTATTTTAAGGATGGTACACCGATATTGAGAAATACATATTTATATATTCAGCCTAATGCATTAAAACTTCCTCAGGTTAAAGCTTTTTCAGAGCTCTTAAATATTTACAATATGAAAACAAAGTGATATAACAAAAAATTATAACCGATTAAAATAACATAATTATATATGAGATCATTGCCTCATCAGCACATTTCACTTTTCCACACAGGGGTCTGAAAAAATATAAGCAAATTCAATATTTACTACCCGGGGGTAAAAATTAGTTCTTAAGAATCGGGCTATCCTCTTGATTATGAGAATTAAAATCTATATCATACGCATTACAAAGTCACAGCGCATAAAACGATCGTGAGGTGACCTTGTAATGCTTTTTTATTAATCCGTCTACATGGATCAAATTTAAAGGGGAGAGCAATGAAAAAGAGATTTTTATTAATGAACGGCAAGAAGATCGCAGTGCTCATGGCGGCAGCAGGACTTATGGCAGCACTTACAGCATGCGGCAGCAGTGCAGCTAAGGAGACCGACAGCAGTGCAGAGAGTACAGAGGAATCAGCTGCAGAATCAGAGAGTGCAGAAGCAGCTGACGGCGAACTTACATTTACATATTTGAGAGATGATTCTACAACATCCTTCGATCTTCATCAGGAGATAACCGAAAACAATGCATTTGCAATAGATAAGGTATTCGAGCCGCTTGTAATGTTCGATGCAGACGGTAATATTTATGATTATCTTGCAGAATCTCATGAGATCAGTGAGGACGGAACCGTATATACCTTTAAGCTCAGAGACGGACTTAAGTTTAATGACGGAACTGACGTGACCTCAGAGGATGTTAAGTATTCTATCGAAAGACATCTTGAGATAGGCGGTCCGCTTCCTATAGAAGCTGACATCAAGTCTATAGAGACACCGGATGATAAGACCGTGGTTATTACCTTAGGCACAGCCTATACACCATTTATCTCAGAGCTTGCAAACTTCTCTAACGGAATCATTCCTAAAGATCTCGAAGGAAAGTCTGAAGAGGAATTCTTTAAGGCTCCGATAGGAACCGGCCCGTTTGTTGTTGATGAGTGGGATCCGTCAGGAGACCTCAGCTTTGTTAAGAATGAGTATTACTGGCAGGACGGTGCGCCTACAGTTGATAAGCTTATTTACAAGGTAGTTGAGGATGACAATCAGTCTATCAACCAGCTTAAGACCGGAGAGGTTGACGCTGTAGAGGATCTGTCATTTGCAGCAGCTGAAGAGGTTGAAAACGGAGACGGCACCAAGGTTATCACTCAGAACAGCTGGAACGTTGACGAGGTATTCTTCAATACTCTTGATGAGCATTTTGCGGATGTTCACGTGCGCAGAGCACTGGCTATGGCTATCGACCGTGAAGCTTTAAATGCATCTCAGACTCATGGCTTCGGAGTTACTGCAAATTCAGTACTGCCGGCAGCTATCAGATATCACGATTTCGATGCTGTTAAGGCACTTGAGTTTAATGTTGATGCTGCAAAGGAAGAGCTCAAGAAGAGTGCATTCCCTGACGGCTTTGATACAACTATAAGCATTTCCTCAGGCAGCAATATCCGTCTGCAGGAGGCACAGATCATACAGGCAGCAGGTAAGTCTATAGGCATTAACATTGAGATAGATCAGAAGGAGATCGCAGCCTTTAGAGAGGCATTCAAGGGCTTCAATTTCTCAATTATGATCAATAGTGCAACAGCTGATTATCCGGATGCTAACTCTATATTCGCATTCCAGGTGGATCCGGACGGCTTCAGCAAGTGCTATTGGACAAGCTATGTCAATGACGAGGCAATAGAGCTTCTGCATGAGGGACAGACTGTTGCTGACGGAGATGAGAGACAGGAAGTTTATACAAAGCTTCAGCAGCTCCTTGCAGACGAGGTTCCTTATATCCCGCTTTACTATCCGGAAAATGTTGTCGGTGTAAGGGATAATGTTGAAGGACTTGAGATACTCCCTAACGGAAGTGCAGTATTTAACAAGGTTACAAAAAACTGATAAATCTGAATATGTAATGACATCATAGCTGAAGCCATTAATGCCAACCATATGGCAGAGCGGATATCGGAGCATATTCATAATTATGGCTAAATCCCGCCAATGTTATATTTAATGGCTTATATGGTACATGCGGTAAGACGCATGTACCGATTTGCCGTTATAAGGGCGTTAAATTTAAACTGTATCATTGACAGTACATTGAACTACGATTTTGCAGAAGGAAAGCCAAAAGCAAGATGTTGTTGAAATTGACATGACACATATTGATATTTAAGTAATGACAGATAAGATCAAGAAAAAAAATCATAAAGTTGAAAGTGATAAGAGCACTGCATCTACCAGATCGGCTTTTAATAAAAGCTATAGGGCCTGGTTTATAAGAGCACTGTTTAGATCAATTACGGTCATTGTGCTTGTAATGATTGCTGTGTTTTTTATTATAAGACTTGTGCCGGGTGATCCGGCGGTTATGGTACTCGGAGAGCATGCGGATGAAGCGGCTGTAGAAGCACTCAGACAAAAGCTGCATCTTGATATGCCTGCGGGACAGCAGTTTGTACTGTTTATAAGAAACATTCTTACATCCTTTGACACCGGAATTTCTATTAAATACGGAGTATCCTGCCGCAGTCTTGTGCTTCAGTATGCACCGGTCACACTTTCACTTATACTTTTGTCAATGCTTATAACTATAGTGCTGACAGTGATACTGGCATTTGGTGCTGCCATGCACCGTGACGGCATTCTTGATCACCTGATAAGAGTAATACCGGCCTTTACGGAGGGCATGCCTGTATTCTGGGTCGGTCTTTTGCTGATACTTTTCTTTGCTGTAAAGCTGGGATGGTTTCCGGTTGGCGGCGTAGGAAGCGGCGGCACAGCATTTTGGAAAAGTCTGGTACTTCCGGCAGTTACAATTGCCTTTGGGCAGATACCTCCGCTTATAAGATCCTTAAGAGAACAGCTCATTGAGGTTTTAGATGCGGATTTTGTAGTTACACTTAAGGCGGCACGAATTCCGAAGCGTCAGATATTTATAAGGCACGTACTTAGGAATTCCTTTGTTCCGACGCTTATGCTTATGAGCGTTAATCTTTCATATCTCATAGGCGGAACCCTGATTGTAGAGAAGGTCTTCGCTGTAAGAGGCATGGGAAAGCTGCTGTTTGACGCTATTTCCAACAGAGATTTTCCTTTAGTTCAGGCGGTTGCTCTTTACTGCGCGATTTTTGTAGTTATTATCAGCTTAGTTACGGATATGATCGCTCACAGAGCTGATCCGCGCATGCTTGAGTGAGGTGGGGTTTATGAAGAAATTACTGAAAAAGCTCAGACACTCAACGCTTTATATCGGGCTGATAATGCTTCTGCTCCTTGTAATAGCGGCGATAGCGGCACCTTATATATGCAGCTATGATCCGATATCGCAGGATCTTTATGCAACCTTGAAGGCGCCCGGAACGAGTGAACACATTCTCGGAACTGATCAGCTCGGAAGAGATATGCTCAGCAGACTGCTTTATGCGGCAAGGACCGATCTTGCAGTCATGGTATTGGCAGAGATAGTCCCTTTTATAAGCGGAATATTTATAGGAATGCTCTCCGGATATTTCGGAGGACGAACAGAGTGGATTATTTCACTTGTTACGGATACATTTATAGCATTTCCGTACTATCTTCTGGTCATAGTGGTAGCATTCATGACCGGAGCCGGCATACATGGCATATTCATAACCTTTATGATCGTCGGCTGGCTGGTTTATGCCAGAGTTGCAAAGCCGCTTACCGCCTCCATGAAGAACAGTGAGTGGGTGCAGGCCGCTAAGCTTATGGGTTATTCGGACTTTAGGATCATTGTAAAGGAGATATTTCCGAATGTTTTGCCGCAGGCTGTAGTCGTGCTCATGACGGACATGGCGGCATTGCTTGTGGCAATAGTTACGCTCGGATATCTCGGCATCGGTATAACCGCGCCTACACCTGATTGGGGAAGTATGATATCAGAAGGGCAGACGCTCATAGGAACAGCGCCGTATCTTTCACTTTTGCCGGGACTTATGGTGGTTTATACAGGCATAAGTTTGTCGCTTATAGGAGACGGACTTGCCGACAGGTGGAGATAGCTTATGCTTCTTCATAGAGCTTTCTGTGACAGTGTATTTTATAATGCTTTTTATAATGTTTATAAAATGCGATTATAAAAATCTAATGGCAGCAGCATCCGGAGGGATTATGACTGATTCTGTACTTGCAATCAAAAATCTTAAGATATTTTCTAATGAAAATGATGCCGTTATCGTTGACGGCATTGACATTGACATAAAAAATGGAGAAAGTCTGGGGATAGTCGGCGAATCGGGCTCCGGAAAGACGCTTACCCTGCGCAGTCTGATCGGGCTTATACCTGAGGGCGTGCATATCAGCTTTGATGATAAAACGAATAATGACAGAATTGCCATGATATTCCAGAATCCGGTGAAGGCCTTGGATCCGCTGTATCCTGTTGTAAAGCAGTTAAGAGAGGTTTATCTTGCACACCACGGAGCAGAGGATGCTCATGCAGGAAGAAAGAGCATCGGGGATCGCTTTATGAGACTTCTTGCAGGAGAAGGCGCTAAAAATGCTGCAGGAAGGAAGAAAAGCGACAAAGAAGCAGAGTGTGATAAATGGATAAAAAGCATAATGCAGAGGCTGTCACTGCCTGAGGAGCTTCTGGAAGAGGACAGATATCCGAGATCCTTATCGGGAGGACAGTGTCAGAGGATAGGCATTGCCATGGCGCTTGCCTGCGAGCCTGAGGTGCTCCTTTGCGATGAGCCTACGACGGCACTTGACGTTACGGTGCAGAAGCAGACAGTGGAGCTTATAAAGGAGCTTCAGTCGGAATACGGCTTTGCGATCGTTTTTGTTACCCACAATCTGGCTGTGGCATCTGAGATGTGTAACAGGATAATGGTGCTTAAAAACGGCAGGATAGTTGAAGAAGGAAAGACCTCGGAGCTGCTTAAAGATCCTAAGGATAGCTACACTAAGATGCTTGTAGATTCGGTGCTTACGGTTCCTGAGAGAAATTAATATCAAAATGTCAAAATTACTTGAGTTAAAAAATATATATGCATCCTACGCCGGTGCCAAGGTGCTTGAAGACGTAAGCATTGCCATAGAAAAAAATGAAATATTGGGGCTTGTCGGCGAGTCAGGCTCCGGCAAGTCCACTACGGCGAAGGTTGTCACCGGACTTTTAAGGCCTGATTCGGGCAGCGTTATCTTTAACGGTAAGGAGCTTAAAGGAAAACGCGACAAGGATATATGCAGATGCATACAGATGGTTTTTCAGAATCCGGAGGGCTCGCTTAATCCTAAATATAAGATAGGTGAGATCTTATATGATGCGATGCATTTTCATTTTCGTGATATGAGCCGGGATGAGATCGAATCAAAATGTCTCAGCCTTATCAAACGCATGGAGCTGCCACAGGATACTTTATCACGATATCCCAAATCCTTTTCGGGCGGGCAAAAGCAGAGAATAGCGCTTGCAAGAGCGCTGTGCGTGGAGCCTGAGCTTCTGATAGCGGATGAGCCGACGTCTTCACTGGATGTGTCCGTGCAGCTGAATATGCTTGAGCTAATAAAGGAGCTCAAGGAGGAAAGAGGCCTGGGGATATTGTTTATATCTCATGATCTCGGTGTTATTAATTATCTTTGCGACAATGTGGCAGTCATGAAAAAAGGTCGTATAGTGGAAATGCAAAGTAAGGAACGATTTTTCAGGCATCCGGAAACGGATTACGGAAAGGAATTGCTGGATTCTGTAGCGGAGATGAAGAAATGAATGAGGATAAAAAGCCTGAGCTTATTGATCTGCACCTTCATGCGGGTTGGACGGATTTTGATCATGCCGATCAGGGAAAAAGATCAAAGGATGAAATTAATGCGCTGATAAACGGATTTTTGATCCGTTATAAAGCAGAAGGAATCGTTACGGCAAGGGATGCCGGTGGTTTTGATGGCACTGACAGTGCGCTTAATATGACGATTCCGGGAGTTACGGCTTCGGACTTCACAAAGGTGATTCCAAGCTGTGAGATGCTTGATGGAGATACTCTTGAAAATGCTTATGATCATAATTATGTGATCAACCATAATTTAGCAGCTGAAAAGCAACCACATAGCCCGGAGGTTCAAAGCATTCTTAATAAGATCAGGCATTCAACTAATAAGTGGACAAAGATATTTATAACCGGAGGAGTCGGAGTGAGTCCTCAGGATGTGGTTATACCTAAGGCAAATGAAAAACAGTTCAAGGCTATGGTCAAATGGCTGCATGACTGCGGCAAAAAGGTCATGGTTCATTGCTATGGCGGTGATTCTCTTGACTGGTGTATTGAGTCTAAGGTGGATACTGTAGAGCATGCGGTTTATATGACGAAGGAGCAGGCAGGGCTCATGGCTGAAAAAGGTATTGCTGTAGTTCCTACAACATCAATATACAGACTGCTTTCGGAAAAGCCGGAGCTTTTTGGTATTCCGCAGTTTATACAGGAAAATGCCAAATATGCCTGTGAAGCTCAGCTTAAGTCGGTAAAATATGCACTCGACGAGGGTGTGCTCATTGGCTACGGCACAGATCTTTATGCTGACATGAAGCTTGCAGAGTATGCCCGTTACGAGCTTGAGACATTAAGAGACTGCGGACTTAATACAAAAGAGGCATTAGCGACCGGAACCGCCAATGCCAAAAGAATATTAGAAATATGATAGTTATTATTTGTCATATTCATCCAGAAAATGGTGTCTGACACCGTCCTTTTTATAGGCGATGACTGTGTCCAGCATGACATTTTCCACACTTCTGAATATATGGGCTTCAACCTCGGGATTAGTTTCCTTAAGCTTTCGTATAAGCTCCTTGCATTCCATTCGTTTTGACGGATTGCCGCCGTCTGCGCAGGTGGTGCAGGTTTCTGTAAACTTGCAGGCACACTGTATAAAATGCAGTCCGTTGTAATCGCGCCAAGCCTTGATATCATCCTCTCTTACCAGATAGAGCGGACGTATGAGCTCCATGCCTTCAAAGTTTGTGCTGTGGAGCTTCGGCATCATGGTCTGTATCTGTGCGCCGTAAAGCATTCCCATAAGTATCGTCTCAATAACATCATCATAGTGATGTCCGAGCGCGATTTTATTGCAGCCGAGGCTTTTTGCGAAATTATATAAATGTCCTCTGCGCATTCTTGCACACAGATAGCATGGGGATTTCTCGATGGTGTATACAGAGTCGAATATATCGGATTCAAATATTTCCACGGGTATCTTGAGCCTGCGGGCATTGTCCTCGATGATCTCACGGTTTGCCGGACTGTAGCCAGGATCCATTATTATATATTTGACATCAAACGGAAATACGCTGTGCTTATGAAGCTCGGAAAAAAGCTTGGCCATGAGCATGGAGTCCTTGCCGCCTGAAATGCAGACGCCCACACAGTCGCCTTCCTGAAGCATTTTGTATTCGGTTATTGCCTTTATGAATTTACTCCATATCTGCTTTTTGAACTTTTTATGGAGGCTGATCTCAACAGCCTTTGAAAATGCATCAGGTACTGCGGCTTCTTCTTCCTGCTTACGTTTCATATCATACATGAGGAAGCCTACATAACCGCCCTTAAGACTGTAGGCCTCATAGCCCTTTTCACAAAGCTCTTCTGCGGCTTCAATGCTTACTACACCTCGTGAACAGTAAAGAATAAGCTTTTTATTATGACTTTCTGATACAGAAGCTGCCATATGGCTGTCTGCATCGGGTGTTATAGGCAAAAAGACCTCAAAAAGCTTTTCAAGAGGTATGGATTCTGCACCGTCTATTATTCCGTAGCCGGTATCAGCTTCGCTTCTTATATCAATAAGTCTGTATGTATTTTTATCAAGAGCCATGAGCTCTTCAACAGTTATTTCCATATAATTTGGGTCCTGACTCTAATTTTTTAGATAATGATTGTAGCACAAATCCTATAGCTGTGCTGTATTTTATGATACAAAATGCGGTATAATAATTATTTACCTAAGATAAATATTTTATAAGAGGATATACATGAATAAATCAGAGATATCAGAGCTTAAAAAGCTCTATAAACCGGAAACAAGTGCAATAAGCCGTATTGCGGGCTGCTATGTGGACGGTGAAAAGAATAAAAAGGCAGTTTTCAGGGAAGCTCTTTTTTCACTTGATGAAGAGGATGTTTTTAAGTATCTGGAAATACTTAAAAAGGCGCTCAGCGGAAGTATAGGCAGAAACATTGCCAACCTTGAATTTCCTATTGCATCAGAGGGCGACGGAAGTATGCATGAAAGACTCATGCACCTTAAGGAGCACGAGCTTAAAGATGATGCACTGCTGGATGATTTTTATGACATTATCATCAATAATTTCGAGTTTTCCGGAAATTATCTTATATTGCTGGCATTTGCGGCATATGATGTTCCGGGAAAGGCCAAGGACGGCATGACTATGGAGGATGCTTCGGAAGAGGTATACAAGTATATTCAGTGTGTTATCTGTCCGGTTGAGCTTTCAAAGGGCGCTTTGAGCTATAATGAAGAAAACGGAGAATTTTCACACCGCATACGTGACTGGGTGGTGAATATGCCTGAGTTTGCACTTTTATTTCCGGCCTTCAATGATCGTTCGACGGATCTGCATGCAATGCTCATGTATTCCAAGAATTCTAAGAATCTTCGTTCGGATATGGTGGAAAATGTTTTCGGCTGTGTGACACCGCTCCCGGCACACGAGCAGAAGAATTCCTTTGCAGCTGTGCTTGAGACGGCTGTCGGAGATGAGCTTAACTTTGATGCGGTAAGAGATATTAATGACAATCTTCTTCAGATGAAGGAGGAAATGGCTCAGAACAAGGCTGTTGTCGAGGTGGACGCCGCAGATTTCAGATATCTTATGTCTGACACCGGCATCAGCGAAGAGAAAATGAACAGCTTTATGAGTGCCTATGGCGAGTTGACCAAGGAAAGCCCAATCCTCTTAGACAATATCGTTTCAAAAAAGACCTTTGAGGTCAAAACTGATTCTGTGACTGTTAAGGTAGATGCGGATAAGGCACATCTTGTAAGTGAACAGGTGGTTGACGGCAAAAAATGCATAGTCATTGACATTGACGGTGAAAATGTAACGGTAAACGGGGTAGTGATAAGCTGATTGCATTTAAATAGGTGAGCGGGAAGCATGAGAGAAAATATGGAAAAGCATTTAAATGAAAGAAAAACTACAAATAAAGTCAGGGAAAAGGCCGGCCGCTGTCCGTACGCAAAAAAGTGCGGAGGCTGCGCTCTTACCGGCATGCCTTATCCGGAGCAGCTTAAGAAAAAGCAGCATATGATGGAGGAGCTGCTTGGCAGCTTTGCAAAGGTCGAGCCTATTATCGGCATGAAGGAGCCGGAGCATTATCGCAATAAGGTTCATCATGTTTTTGACAGAGACAGGAAGGGCAATATTATTGCAGGAAGCTATGAGGCAGGTTCACACAAGGTAGTCGACATAGATGAATGTCTGATAGAGGACGTGAAGAGCCAGCAGATCATTAAGACTATTAAGGAGCTTGCAAAGTCCTTTAAAATAAGGATATATGACGAGGATTCAGGTTTCGGGCTGCTTCGTCATGTTATGGTGAGAAGGGGCTTTAAAAGCGGAGAAATAATGGTCGTGCTTGTTCTAAGCTCACCTATCCTTCCGGGAAAGAATAATTTCGTAAAGGCGCTTAAAAAAGCGCATCCTGAGATAACCACCATAGTTATAAATGTAAATGATGCCGATACAAGCATGGTGCTCGGAGAGAAGGAAACTGTTATATACGGACCGGGCTTTATCAAGGATGAGCTTTGCGGATGCCGATTCAGAATATCTCCGAAGTCATTTTATCAGGTAAATCCGGTTCAGACGGAAAGGCTGTATAAGAAGGCCATAGAATTTGCACAGCTCACAGGCAGTGAAACAGTTGTAGATGCTTATTGCGGAATCGGAACCATCGGCCTTTCGGCAGCTTCTCATGCCGGAGAGGTCATTGGCATAGAGCTTAATCCGGACGCAGTAAAGGACGCAAGGCTGAATGCACGGGAAAACGGCATTAAAAATGCAAGATTTTTTGTGGGAGATGCAGGTGATTTTATGAATGACAATGCCGATGAGCTGCATCCGGATGTGATATTCATGGATCCGCCTCGTTCGGGCAGCACAGAGAAGTTTATGAGTGCAGCTGTTAAAATGAAGCCGAAGCGCATTGTGTATATTTCCTGCGGGCCTGATACGCTTAAGCGGGATCTGCAGTTTTTTAAGAAACATGGCTACAAGGCAGAACGCATACAGCCGTTTGATATGTTCCCATTTACGGCAGAGCATGTGGAAAACGTTGTGTTGCTGACAGGGACAATAAGATTTTAGAGTTTGTAATGAAAGAATCTCTTAGAAATAATAAACTGATTACCGGTTAGAGTAATGATGATAAAGGCAGTATGGCATGCTATTTAAATGTAGTTATGTCCAACTGCCTTTTTCAGGATCCCATAATGCGGTGGTGGAGTAGCTGCCTTCAAAAAGAGGTTGAACAAAAGATAACATTCTTGTTATAGCATCTTTCATAGATATGGGTATTAACGCTTTTTTCTTTTTTAAAAAAGCTTTCCATCTAATTTGATGTATAGGATCAGAGACAAATTCTTTAATGAAATCGAGAGAGTTTGATGTAATCGGTGTTTTACGATTTGTAAATGTTTCAAAGACGGCATTTTGCAGCTCATTATAAACAAAGGAGAAGTTGTTTGAAAGAATATAAATATCATAGATGTCTTTATATCGACTATTCAGAAATCCATTTTTAACGACAGATTCTAATTTTTCGGCTATGGATGATTCTAATGAATATACGTTAATTTTTGGAGCTTCAAAATCCAGTATAACCGGAAAATCAATCTTTATTGCTTTGGGAAAAATAATGTCACCGAAACCAATATCAATTCCTATAGGAATTCTGCTTCGGTCAAGATATCCGACAACGGATACATGTAAACCGTGATATTCTTTGAATTCGGTAATATTTTCAACTTCAATTGAGTTAAGATCATAGAAAATTGCATCATCAATATTCTGAGCCAGTATACATTTGAATACCGCTTTCATTTCTTCAGCATTGTTAGATATTCGCATAGCTAACAAATCAACATCAGTTGTGGCACGCTCATAGTTACCGTCAAATATGGCATATAGGAATATTCCGCCTTTTAAAATAAAGTGCTCTGCATATTGTGAAATAGATATTCGATATATAGTCCTTTCAAGTCCGTAATAAACGAGGGCTTCCTGAAATGTACATCCTGACTGTACAGAATAATTTTTGAGTTTAGCTTTTACGGAATCTGCATTCAACAAATAAGTACCTCCAAATATTTTCTTATTATATTTTCGCAGCGAAGATGCTTTGAATATGCGAATAGCTTATCAATTTTACGATCATTTCTTTTCAGATAGGTTCTCAGTACCTCAGAAGTCTCTTCGATACCGATTTTATTGCGATAATAAATAATATCCACAACAGTTTTTTCAATATCAAAAATATAGAATGTATCGCCACATTCAGTTATTTGATTTACTCCGGTATTCATACGAGCAGAATCAAAATAATAGATTTTAAGTTCGGGCCATTTTGGAAGTGTACTGACCTTTTTTTTTCGTTCAATTGCCACATTAACAACATCGGGGAGGAAATTTGTTAGGTCATAGTATCTGGCGGCACTCATAAGACAAATAACACCATATGGAACATAAGCTATAGCGTTAATGAAATCATCTTCATCCCAGTTAAAATATAGGTTTTCATAGGTTGAGCGGTTTATACGTTTGATAAAGTTTTTTTCTTCAAGTTTACCAATTTTATAGTAAGAATATCCCATCTCATTAAGCTCACATATTGAGTAATATTTTTTATTATCATCAAGTGGACTCATATTTATTTACCTCCTTGTAATAGGAAGCATATGATATTTCAAAAATAATTTCAATAAAATTCGGCAATTGTAAAAAAAAGCAGAATTTAATTTAAATATTTTTATATTCTTAAAACATGCAAAAGGTGATGTATAATAAATAGTAAGTCATAAACTAAGGTGATTAATTTAATAAAATAGAAATATATATGTGAGAGATTAGGAAAGTATCCAACGCAAATTCCTTATGGCTGCAGAGCTTGTGGTGGACCATATCCAGAATGTAATCAAACTGCAAACTATTCGATGAGTAAATAAAAATGAAGTTTAGAATTGATTAGAATAATCTAATACAGAAAAAATTAATATTTTATACATATTAATTTACTATAATCTATGGAATATAATCAACACTTAATTTGATTACATCAAAATATAAAAGAAAGGGTCGACATTGAAGCTGCCTTTTCATAATCGGAGGAATATAAATGGAGGCCGTTGTAAATAAAAGAGACGCGCGTAATTTTAAAAGGGTTCTGAGTCAGCAGTTCGGACAGGATGAACTTAAGGGCTGGCTGCAGAAGTATTCCCAGCCTTATATTGAGCTCATGAGCTGTTATCGCTGTGCTCTTATGGAAGTAGAAACAAAGTTTAATGTACTCGATGAGGAACTTTCTCTGCAATATGATCGTAATCCGATAGAAACCATCAAGAGCAGACTTAAGTCTCCGGAAAGTATTCTTGAGAAGCTGAACCGCAGAAATCTGCCGATAACAGTTGAAAGCATAGAGGAAAATATCACTGATGTTGCGGGTGTGCGTGTTATATGCTCACATCCTGCAGATATATACAGACTTGCGGATTCGTTTTTAAAGCAGGATGATGTTACACTAATAAAGAAAAAGGACTATATTGCAAACCCTAAGCCAAACGGCTACAGAAGTCTGCATCTGATAATAGAGACACCGATTTTCTTATCTGAGCATAAGCGAAATATGAAGGTCGAAGTGCAGTTCAGGACGATTTCTATGGACTGGTGGGCAAGTCTTGAGCACAAAATACGTTATAAAAAGGATATAGAAGACAGCGAAGAGATCTTTAATGAATTGCTGGAGTGCGCCAATATAAGTGCGGAGCTGGATCAGCGCATGGAAAAGCTTCAGTTTGCTGTTGCAAATGATAATTTTTATAAAGGCGGCAACGGAAATGTCTGAAGCTTATGATATTTTAAATCAGAAAGCTGTGCCTAAGAGCGGTGCATATGAGCTTATATGCTGTGCGCTTTTTACTGCCCTGATGGCTGTGGGTGCATATATAAAAATAATGATACCGCTTGGAATATTTGAGGTCACTATAAGTCTGCAGCTGTTTTTTGCACTTATTGCAGGCTGTGTCCTTGGTCGGAAATGGGGTGCCTTAAGCGTACTTTGCTATATATTTTTAGGACTTATAGGACTTCCTATATTTGCTCACGGAGGCGGTATTTATTATATAATGAAGCCGACCTTTGGCTTTATCATAGGCTTTGCGGCAGCAGCATTTACAGCAGGAGCTGTATATGAATCGCTGAATGCATCCGTAAGACAAGGTGTACATGGACAGCAAAATGAGAACACGGGAAATACAAAAAAATCACATAGAAAAAGACAGCTGAAAAGATTGTGTATTTCCTGTATTGCGGGAGAGGCAGCATACTATATATGCGGGCTTATCTATTATTATGTGATCTTTAATTTTGTTCTTACAAGCGGAATGACGATAGGCCTTAAGGAGCTATTTATGATATGGTTTTTAAGCACGGTTTCTGCAGACACAGTGATAGCCGTTGCGGCGGGCTTCATGTCTTTACGTATAATGACAATGCTTAAGCATATAAGAGCCGGAGCATAGTACAGAAAAATCAGGGGAATCATCAGGTGATACTTGCTACTCGCGGGAGCAGACTGGCTCTTGCACAAACTGAAATCGTTAAAGAAAAATTAGAGAAGCTCGGCGAAAGCGTTGAGCTTTTGATCGTTAATACAAAGGGCGATAAGGACAGAAAAAGTGAGCTAACAAAAATAGGCGGTGACGGGCTGTTTATAAGAGAGCTGGAAAAGGCTGTGCTTGAAGGATACGCAGATGCAGCTATTCACAGCGCAAAGGATCTTCCGTATGAGCTTATGGATGGACTTATGATAGCTTCGGTGCCGGACGAGGCTGATCCGAGAGATGTGATAGTCACCAGGAAGGGCGAGCTTTATAAATTAGGTATAGATAAGTCCGGATCTGTCAGAGTAAGCGCTGATCAAAAGCTTGTAATAGGAACAGGAAGTCCGAGAAGAAAGGCAGAGCTTCTGGATCTGTTGAATCTTCAAGGCAGTATTAATGGCAATGCTTACAGTACTGATGCACATTTTGAAATCAGGAATATAAGAGGAAATGTTGATACTCGTCTTAAAAAGCTGAGAGACAGTGAATATGATGCCATAGTCTTGGCAAAGGCCGGACTCGACAGGCTGGGTTATGGGCTTTCGGACGGATATTTTTCGGAGGATTTTGATTTTTGCATACTCGATACAAAGATTTTTATTCCTTCGCCTTGTCAGGGGCTTCTTGCGGCAGAGTGCCGTGAGACTGATGAAAGAACACGCAGCTTGCTTGAAGCTATTAATGATGATCACGCTATGCTCAGGTTTAAGACAGAGCGGGCAGTTTTTGGAAAGCTAAAAGCCGACTGCAGTGTGCCGGTTGGAATATATGCGGAAATTCCGCATGCTTTAAATTATTCGGAAATACATATGCCAGAAGATATATTGGGGATAAATATATCTGAAGATAATGTCAAGGGTGGTAAAAATATAGAAATTTTTTTGATGCTTGACGGAGAAAAACGTAAGTTAAACATATAAAGCATAGAAAAGAATAGCATTTGGAATTACTTAATTCCATTGCATTATTTGTAATAAGTAAGGTCCATCTTTGGAAGAAGAGGGGTGGAAGTTAGTTTGACAAGTCACTTGACTCAGCAGAATGAATCAGATATAGAAAATTTTTATTGACGTACATAAAACACAGTGATAATATCACATCTAAAAGGCACAGTGATAACATCACATTACAAAAAGGCAAGGACGCCGCAGTTTAAAAGACTGCGGCGCTTTTTTTTACTATATTTGCCATGAATCGTCTCTGACGGGTCAGAGTCAGGGGTGTACAGGCAATATTCGTTATATGGTTTTGCTTCGGCGGTGATTCAATAAATAAAGGAACAGTCGCTGTCGATTAATAATTAAGGATAGGGGGATTTTTTGATGAATATATCAGAAAGACAGTTTGAACCCGAGATAAACTTGGATGGAATGGAGCATGATGCCTGCGGTATAGGAGCTGTCGTAAGCATTAATGGTGTCAAGGATAATGAAACGCTTGATAAGGCGCTGCACATAGTTGAGAAGCTTGAACACAGAGCGGGAAAGGATGCAAGCGGAAAGGTCGGAGACGGTGTCGGCATACTTTCTCAGATACCGCACAAGCTTTATAAAAAGGCCGCAGCTAAACTCGGTATTGAGCTTGGAGAAGAACGTGATTACGGAGTCGGCATGTTCTTCTTTCCGCAGGATAAGGTTAAGCGTAATTTCTCTCAGGAGATGTTTGAAATCATAGCTCAGAAAAACGGAGTAAAGGTATTGGGATGGAGAGATGTGCCTATTCATCCGGAGATACTAGGCCGTGCGGCTCTGGAGTGCATGCCTTATATCAAACAGTGCTTTCTTGAAAGGCCTGAGGATGTAAAAAAGGGAATTGAATTCGACAGAAGGCTCTATATACTGCGCAGAGAGTTTGAGCAGTCCAATGATGAGACATTTGTAGTATCATGTTCATCCAGAACAGTGGTTTATAAGGGAATGTTTCTTGTAGGACAGCTCAGACGCTTCTATGAGGATCTGCAGGATAAAGACTTTAAGACGGCAATTGCCATGGTACACTCACGCTTTTCAACTAATACCACACCTTCGTGGGAACGTGCGCATCCGTATCGTTTCATACTTCATAACGGTGAGATCAATACTATTCGCGGAAATGTGGACAGAATGGTTGCAAGGGAAGAGACCATGAGCGCCGGATGTCTTGGCAATGATATAGATAAGGTGCTTCCGGTCATAAGACAGAGCGGCTCTGATTCTGCAATGCTTGACAATACTCTTGAGTTTCTGTATATGAGCGGCATGGAGCTTCCGCTGGCAGTAATGATAACTATTCCGGAGCCGTGGCGCCATATGGAGTACATGGATAGGGAAAAGCAGGATTTTTATCATTATTATGCGACTATGATGGAGCCTTGGGACGGTCCAGCCTCGATACTGTTTTCAGACGGTGACCTTGTAGGTGCGATACTTGACAGAAACGGACTCAGACCGTCCAGATATTATATAACAGATGATGACCATCTTATTCTTTCGTCTGAGGTAGGAGCCGTAGAAATTCCGGAAGAGCATATAGTTAAGAAATCAAGACTTATGCCTGGAAAGATCCTGCTTATTGATACCTTGAATAAGAGGATCATTTCAGACGAAGAATGTAAGCATCATTACAGCACGCTTCATCCTTACGGTGAATGGCTGGACATGAATCTGCTGCACCTTGCCGATCTTCCGGTACCGAATAAGAAGGTGGATGTATATGATCAGACTCGCAGAGATCAGCTGTATAAGGCCTTTGGCTATACCTACGAGGATGTGAAGGATCTGATAATACCTATGGCGAAAAACGGTGCAGAACCGACGGCATCTATGGGAATAGATATTCCGCTTGCCGTGCTTTCAGAGAAGCATCAGTCGCTTTTTAGCTATTTTAAACAGATGTTTGCACAGGTAACAAATCCGCCGATAGACTCACTCAGAGAAAAGATAGTAACGGATACGACGGTATTTATAGGTTCGGACGGAAATCTGTTAAAGGAGAGTGCTGAGAACTGTACCGAGATAGAGGTGCATAATCCGATACTTACAGGAGTAGACCTGCTGAAGATCAAGGCGCTTGACAGACCGGGCTTTAAGAGCAAGACGGTTTCATTGCTGTATTATAAGTATACCTCACTTGAGAGAGCGCTTGAACAGCTTGCTATCAAGGTCGATGCAGCCTACAGAGACGGCTGTAATATCATAATCCTTTCGGACAGAGGCGTGGATGAGAATCATTTGGCTATTCCTTCACTGTTAGCGGTTTCATCGATAGAGCATCATCTTATAAGGACTCGTAAGAGAACTGCTGTGTCAATCATCATAGAAAGTGCAGAGCCGAGAGATGTTCATCAGTTTGCAATGCTTCTGGGCTACGGTGCACGCGCTATCAATCCTTATCTTGCGCATGAATGTATAGAGGAAGTCATAGAGAGGGGCATGCTGGATAAGGAGCCTCACATTGCCATTGATGATTATAATAAGGCTGTTTTGGACGGAATAGTTGAAGTGGCTTCAAAGATGGGAATATCAACACTCCAGTCATATCAGTCGGCACAGATATTTGAAGCTGTCGGCATACGTAAGGATGTTATAGATAAATACTTTACGAACACAATAAGCCGTGTAGGAGGCATAGGACTTGAAGAGATCAATGATTCGGTCATTTATCTGCATAATCAGGCTTTCGATCCACTCAGACTCAGCCTTGACACCACACTTGAGAGCTATGGCTTCCATAAGAGAAGAGCCGGAGGCGATAAGGAGGATCATCTATACGATCCGATGACAATACTTACTCTTCAGCAGGCGGTAAGGACTGGAAGCTATGAAAAATTCAAGGAATATACGAGCTGTGTTGATGCAGAGAACAGACCTCATACGCTGCGTTCATTACTGGATTTCAATTATCCTGAGGATGGCGGTATAGACATCTCTGAGGTCGAGTCTGCGAGTGAGATCGTAAAGCGCTTTAAGACAGGAGCAATGAGCTATGGCTCAATCTCTATTGAAGCACATGAATGTATGGCAATAGCCATGAACAGACTCGGAGGAAAGTCAAATTCAGGCGAAGGAGGAGAAAATCCGGAGCGCTACGGCACAGAGAGAAACTCTGCGATAAAGCAGGTTGCCTCAGGTCGTTTCGGAGTTACAAGCGAATATTTAAACAGCGCTAAAGAGATACAAATAAAGCTTGCACAGGGAGCTAAGCCGGGAGAGGGCGGACATCTTCCTGCCTCCAAGGTATATCCGTGGATAGCACATTGCAGATACTCTACGCCGGGGGTGGCACTTATTTCACCGCCGCCGCATCATGATATTTATTCAATAGAGGATCTGGCGCAGCTGATATTTGACTGCAAGAATGCCAATCATAATGCAAGGATCTCGGTAAAGCTGGTATCAGAAGCAGGTGTAGGCACTATTGCATCAGGTGTTGCAAAGGCAGGAGCTCAGGTAATACTTATATCGGGCTTTGACGGAGGAACAGGCGCTGCACCGCGTAATTCTATACATAATGCGGGACTTCCGTGGGAGCTTGGTGTTTCTGAGGCACATCAGTCACTTATCGATTCGGGGCTCAGAAGTCGAGTTATCATAGAGGCAGACGGTAAATTGATGAGCGGACGTGATGTTGCGATTGCTGCATTGCTTGGAGCTGAGGAATTCGGCTTTGCCACAGCACCGTTGGTTGCTATGGGATGCATGATGATGAGAGTATGTAATCTTGACACCTGTCCGGCCGGAATAGCAACTCAGAATGAAGAGCTCAGAAAGCGTTTCGCCGGAAAGCCGGAGTATGTCATGAACTTCATGCTGTATATAGCAGAGGAACTTAGAGAAATCATGGCAAAGCTTGGAGTTCGTACCATTGATGAGATGGTAGGACGCTGTGACCTGCTTAAGAAGAGAAGCAAGCTGAAGACCGAAAGAGCAATGTCTGTAAGTGTCGACAAGATAGTTGATGTAAGCTATGCAAATGCTGAGAAGAAGCATTTTGAGCCTGAGGATGTATATGACTTTGAGCTTGAGAAAACCGTGGATGAACGCATATTGCTGCCAAAGTTCAAGAATGCCATCAAGAAAGGAATTTCACACACTGAGGAAGTGAATGTCAGCAGTACTGACAGGACCTTCGGAACGCTTCTTGGATCTGAAATAACGAGAAGATGCGGCACTAAGCTTCCGACGGATACATTTACAGTAAAATGTCACGGAAGCGGAGGACAGTCCTTTGGCGCATTTATACCTTCAGGACTTACGATAAGACTTGAAGGAGATGCCAATGATTACTTCGGAAAGGGACTCTCAGGAGGCAAGCTGGTGGTCGTTCCTCCGAAAACAAGCCGTATCAAGGCATCTGATAACATTATCATAGGAAATGTTGCACTCTACGGTGCGACAAGCGGCACCGCATATGTGTGCGGAGTTGCGGGAGAGAGATTCTGTGTCAGAAACTCAGGAGCTGTGGCTGTTGCCGAGGGCTGCGGAGATCACGGTCTTGAGTATATGACAGACGGACGTGCGGTAATTTTGGGAGCGACCGGTAAGAATCTTGCGGCAGGTATGAGCGGCGGTATTGCCTATGTGCTTGATGAGGATCATTCTCTTTATAAGAGACTGAACAAGGATATGATCAATATCAGTACCGTAAGTGAGAAGCAGGACATATCCGAGCTTCATGATATAATCACGGATTATTATAAAGAGACGGGCTCAGAGCTTGCGGCAAGAATATTAAAGGATTTCAAAGCGCATATCCCTAGCTTTAAAAAGATAATACCTAAGGATTATCAGAAGATGCTGCATGTTATTGCAGAATTTGAAGAAAAGGGCATGAAGCATGATGATGCCGTGCTCGAGGCATTCTTAAGCATTAAGAAAGGAGGCAGATAAAGATGGGAAAGCCGACAGGATTTTTAGAATATGACCGATCGGATAATACTGTCTTAGCTCCTGGCGAGAGAATAAAAAGCTTTGACGAGTTTAGGCAGCAGCTTGATGAGGAAGCAAGACGCAGACAAGGTGCAAGATGTATGAACTGCGGCGTTCCGTTCTGTCAGTCAGCAATACAATATAACGGAAAGCGCATAGGCTGCCCGCTTCATAATCTTATTCCTGAGTGGAATGATGAGGTATATAACGGAAACTACAGCCATGCTCTGGACAGACTTTTAAAAACCAACAATTTCCCTGAATTTACCGGAAGAGTATGTCCGGCGCTTTGTGAAAGAGCCTGCATAAACGGGAAATATGAAAGCCCGGTAACAGTGCATGAAAATGAACTGTTTATAATTGAGAAAGCATTTAAAGACGGACTTATAGAACCAAGGATCCCTGAAATACGTTCCGGAAAGAAGGTTGCTGTTATAGGAAGCGGTCCGGCAGGACTTGCATGCGCGGATCAGCTTAACCATAGAGGACATAGTGTGACTGTATATGAGAAAGCCGACCGTGCAGGAGGACTGCTTATGTACGGTATCCCTAACATGAAGCTTGATAAGTCTGTTGTAGAGCGACGCATTAAGCTTATGGAGCAGGAAGGCGTAGAGTTTGTATGTAATACTGCTGTCACAAAGGATGCTGCAATTGATGAAAATGCAGTAACTGCAGTAAGTGCAGGCGAAATAAAGCATATCACAGCAGCGGAGCTGATGAAAAAGTATGATGCAGTCGTACTTTGCTGCGGAGCTGAGGTGCCGAGAAAGCTTGAAGCCTGGGAGACTGCTAAAACCAAAGGAAAGGATATAAGCGGCGTATACTATGCAATGGATTATCTGAAGGCAGAGATAAAGCATCTGCTTGATGGTGTTACTGAGATAAGTGCAAAAGGCCTTAATGTAGTTGTAGTCGGAGCAGGAGATACCGCAAATGACTGTATAGCTACAGCTGTAAGACAGAAGGCTGCCTCGATAACTCAGCTTATCAGACGCTCCGAAGGAGGAGGGCGCAGTGTTATATGGCCGGATTATGATGACAGCGGAAATCTTGGCTACGGGCAGGAGGAAGCAATATCGGTATACGGAAAGGACATACGTGTATTTGAAACCGGAGTAAAGAGTATTGTCACTGATGATAAGAATAAGCTCAAAGAGCTTGAAATCGTCGGCCTTAAGAGAAAGGACAGAGCTTATATTGAAGCTGCAGGCAGTGAACAATTGCTTCCTGCCGATCTTCTTATTATCGCATCAGGCTTTTCCGGATGTGATGAGTCTGTGATAAAAGCATTTGAAGGTGAAAAGAAGGAAGATGACAAATTCTTTGAAAAGCTAAGATCAGAGCATAAAACAGAGATTCCGGGATTATTTATCGCAGGAGATATGCGTATAGGCGCTTCACTTGTTGTGAGAGCTATAGCTGAGGGACGTGACTGTGCCAGTCAGGTGGATGAGTATCTTGTCGGGTACAGAGTCATGGAAAGACTGTAAGCAGTTTCTTCCAAACAACTTAAAACTGCGAATCGGCCTTATATACTTGGCTGATTCGCAGTTCAAAACAACACTTTTTGTCCTATATCTCTAAAAACAACACCTTTTGTCTTATAACTCAAGAAATAACAAAAGATTGAAAAACAAAAAAAGGATGCTTACCCTTTAATGCGGGCAGGCATCCTTTAAAATAGTCTGATTATTCGTTAGTCTGATTATTCGTTAGCTGTGGTCTCTTCAGCCTCTGCATCAGCGGCTGATTCTTCTGTGTCAGCAGCTGTATTTTCATCAGCTGCTTCTGAGTCAGCTTCCTCAGCACTTGGCTCGTCTGCTGTTTCAACTGCAGCAGCATCTTCATCTGAACCTGCAACTACGCCGCCCTCAACTACGAGTGTATCCTCGTATTCTGCACCATAGGTGTCGGTAAGAGTTGCCTCATAGTCTGCATGGAAGAAGTTTTCTTCACCGAGTGACTTGATCTCATCATTCAGCCAGTCAAGGAGTGTTGTATTTCCCTTTGAAACTGCTGGAGCGATAGTATCTAAGCTTCCGAGTGAAGAGATTCCTACAGTGTAGCCCTCATTCTGAAGTGCGAATGCAATTACCTCTGTGTTGTCATTAGTCCATGCTGCACCGTTTCCGTTCTCAAGAGCGTTCTTGGCATTAGCATAGGTATCGTACTTCTGGAGCTTCATATCAGGATAGTTCTTTGTAAGATAAGGCTCTGCTGTTGTTCCTGAGATTACGATCATCTCATCGTCAGGATTCCAGTTGTCAAGGCTTGTGATGACCTTGTCCGCAGGTGAGATAACTCCGAGAGCAACATTCATATAAGGAAGTGCGAAGTCAACCTCCTCTGCACGCTCAGGGGTTACTGTAAAGTTTGCAAGGATAAGATCGACCTTTCCTGTCTTTAAATACTCGATACGGTTTGCAGCCTCGGTTGATACAAAGTTGACATCAACACCGAGATCTTCGCCGATACGGTTGGCAAAATAAATGTCATAGCCCTGATATTCGCCGTTCTCATCTACGTAGCCGAATGGGTTTTTGTCTGAGAATACACCGATATTGATGGTTCCGCTCTCCTTGATCTCGTCAAGTGTACGGAAAATGTCATTGCTTGAAGCTTCTGCAGTGCTGTCTGTGCTTTCAGCTGATGAAGAACTGTCAGTGCTGCTGCTTCCGCATGCTGCAAGTGAAAGTGCCATGAGCGCTGCTGTTGAAAGTGCAAGTAACTGCTTGAATTTTTTCATAATGCGTTTCTCCCTTTTAATATTTTTTTATATTGCTGTGCCATGACAGCAATATTGTTATTTGTGTGTTTAATACTGTTGTTTTAAGACATTAATGCTGTTATGTTTGTGGCATTAATGCTGTCGTTTTGTGCTTTTACTCCGATGTGCCTATGCTGTCTGAAGCTGCCGCACGTCTTTTTGAGACATCCTCAAAGGTAAAGGTCTGCAGGAATTTCTTTGCACGTTCGGTCTTAGGTGATTCGAAAAATGCTTCCGGCGCACCTTCCTCAACTATGCTTCCGCTGTCAATGAATATGACACGGTCAGCTATGGCCTTTGCAAACTGCATTTCGTGAGTGACTATCATCATTGTCTTTCCTTCTGCGGCAAGATCAACGATTACATCGAGGACCTCTCTTACCATTTCCGGGTCCAATGCAGCTGTGACCTCATCAAAAAGAAGTATTTCGGGATGCATACAGAGCGCTCTTACAATAGCAACTCTCTGCTTTTGTCCACCTGAAAGCTCTCTCGGATAATAGTTTTTCTTTTCAAGAAGACCGACACGCTTTAAGAGTGCTTCAGCTTCCTTTTCAACCTCATCCCTGGCACGCTTTTGCACCTTCATCGGAGCAAGAGTAATATTTTCAATGACGGTAAGATGCGGGAACAGCTCATAGCTCTGGAAAACCATTCCAATACGCTGTCTGAGCTTTGCCAGATTGGCCCCGCCTGCCATAACCTCATCATCCTTTAAATAAATATGGCCGCCCTGAATAGGTTCAAGAGCATTTATACATCGAAGCAGCGTGCTTTTGCCGCAGCCCGACGGGCCTACAATAACTATGACCTCACCCTGTTTGACATTGAAGCTTATATCATTGAGGATGGTGTTATCCTCGTACTTTTTCACAAGGTGCTCTATCTTAAGCAGATCTTCAGCCATCTTCATCATCTCCATTTCTTTTCAAGGTATCTTGCAAGCATGCTGATAGGCCAGCAGGCAAGGAAATACATTATAAATATTGTAAGGTAAACACCGAATGCCGCATTCGGGCTGGTCATACGGTTTGCCTCTATGATCTGCTGTGCTACCTTTAATACCTCAACGACTCCGATCATAAGCACAAGGCTGGTGGTCTTTATCATTCTCGTAATAAGGTTAATGGACAGCGGCAGAAGTCTCCTCAGCGTCTGAGGAATAATAATGTATGTGAGTGTCTGTGCCCTTGTAAAACCTAATGCTTCTGCACTTTCATACTGATGCTTCGGTATGGATTCAAATGCACCGCGCACGAGATCGCTCATTTCGGCAGCACCCCACAGTATGAAAACTATTATAGATGCAGTTTCACCGGAAAGGTCCCAGCCGAAGGCCTTGGTTGTCTCGAAATAGAATACGAACAGCAGTACCATCTGCGGCATTATACGTATGAATTCGAGATAGATCCTTAGTATTGCTTTGACGATAGGATTTTTCCATGTCATCATAGCGCCCAAAAGTATTCCTAGAGGAATGCTGATCGCTACGGAGATAAGGCTTATCTTAAGTGCTACCCACAGTCCGCCTAAAAGACGGATCATATTTTTTCCTTTAAAAAGTACCTCAAGCCCCAGGTTTTGCATACTTAAGCCTCCTTTCCAAGAGACTTCCGAGCAATGATACCGGAAGCAGTATTATCAGATAGAAAACAACGAGCAGGAAAAGACATTCTGTCGTTTTATAGTATAATCCTATCAGATCCTTGGCTGTGAACATCAGATCCATAAGGCTTACGGCACTGAATACGCTGGTTTCCTTTAAGAGGAAAATGACATTGGCCATAAATGCCGGAACGCTGATGGAAAATGCCTGCGGCAGTATTACATATCGCATGGTCTGCATGCGGCTCATGCCGAGACTGTAGGCGCTTTCTGTCTGTATAGGCTCTATAGCCTCGAGACCGCTTCTGAATGCCTCAGCCATATAGCTTCCGCCCAGGAAGGCGAGACCCGATACACCGCAGACAGAAGGTGAGATGCTGATACCCACCTTAGGGAGTCCGTAATATATAAAGAAAAGCTGTATGAGCAGCGGCGTGTTGCGGCTTAACTCAATATAAAAGCCTGCTATGGTCTTTAGGACAGGTATATGATAATACTGAATAACTGCACAGATAAGGCCGATGATGATTGCGAAAAAGATTCCGAGAACTCCCAGTTTAACTGTGAGCACTGCGGCTTTTTCGTACAACGGCAGATAATCTGCTATTGCGGTCCAGTTCATATTTCCTCCTTTCGATGAATGAACCGAATGTTGAATGAATAATATACCAACCAACCCACCGAGTCAATAGTATTAATCCAAATAACACTCGCATTTTTGTACTTATAGCTGTACAGTAAAGATACTATAAATGCCGATACCATAAATTCTGTGATATCCTGATACAGCTATTGCCCTTATGTTTAGATAACTTTTAAATCATACTACAAACGTTTGAATATCGCTATATCATAAACCTAATAAATTAGTAGGTATATATTAAAGGACAAAAATTAAGCAGGTAAAACTCAAAATATATCGGTATCAGGTTGGAGGCAAAAGACCTATTGATGCCAACATCATAAGATAGGGATAGCAACACTGATATATAACGAGGAAGCGGTCGATGAAAAAAGACTTTTGTTCAGACTTCGAAAATAATAAATTTAGTGAATTAGAAAATGAGCCGGAGGCATTGTCAGAAAGCACAAAAAAATGTGCAGTGACACTGGTGGGTGCAGGCTGCGGAAAAGGGCTCATAACAGCTACAGGTATAGAAGCGTTAAAAAAAGCAGAA
Organism: uncultured Lachnospiraceae bacterium; assembly: GCA_934438085.1. Taxonomy (GTDB): domain Bacteria; phylum Bacillota; class Clostridia; order Lachnospirales; family Lachnospiraceae; genus Avilachnospira. Next base: position 69,347 of record CAKSBC010000005.1, on the reverse strand, counting down.
TGCGTTATTTATGATGATCTGATAGATGATGAGCTTTTAGAGCTGCCGGAATCTAAAGATTGCAGATACATTTATGTCGGAAAACGCTCGGGAAGGCACAGCTTTTCGCAAGATGCCATTAATGAGCTGATAATTAATGCTGCCAAAGGAGGACTTGAGACAGTTCGCTTAAAGGGCGGAGACAGCTTTGTTTTCGGAAGAGGCGGAGAAGAGCTTCTTGCGCTTAAGGAGGCCGGAATTGAGTGCAGTATAATACCGGGAGTAAGCTCATGCATAGCGGTTCCGGAGTCTGTCGGAATACCGGTGACACACAGAAAGCTGGCACAGTCATTTACGGTGGTGACCGGACATACCGCAGACGGTGAGAGCGAAAATTATGAAGCATTGGCAGCACTTAAGGGAACTCTTATATTCCTCATGGGTATAAAAAGCATTTCCGGGATATGTGACAGACTTATAGAATGCGGAAAGGCTCCGGACACTCCGGCTGCCGTTATAAGCAGAGGTTTTACCGAGTATGCAAAGCGTATTGACGGAAGGCTTGGGGATATTGCAGTAAAAGCAAAGGATGCCGAAACTCCTGGAATACTGGTGGTCGGAGAAACAGCCGGCTTTAAGCTTCTTGGGGATAATGGAAATCGCAGTAATAAAAATAATCTCTCGGGTATAAGGATCCTTGTGACAGGCACCGAGAGCTTTACGAGTAAGCTTAAATCTATGCTTTCGGAATGCGGCGCAGTGTGTGAAAAGCATCCTACGATAAAGATAGTTCCGCAGAATAATAATGTTCCGTCAGATTTTTCTGATTACGATTGGATAGTTTTTACAAGTGCAAACGGCGTGAAGGTTTTCTTTGACCGGCTTTATATTGGAGACAGAGATATAAGAGCAGTTTCAAACTTGCATTTTGCCTGCATTGGAAACGGAACTAAAGCAGAGCTTAGAAAGTACGGGATAAAAGCAGACTTTGTGCCGTCTGAATTCACTGCACAGTGCCTTGGAAGAGAGCTCGGAAGCTTGATGAACAAAGAGCAAAAAGCTTTAATATTGCGTGCTGAAAACGGATCGAAGCTTCTTACAAAGGAGCTTGAGAAAGCCGGGATCAGCTTTGAGGATGTTCATATCTATAAGACAGAGCCTGTTTGCAGTGATGTATACGGCGGAAGCTATGATTATATAGTGTTCGGCAGTGCCGGAGGGGTTAAGGCTTGGAATGAGTGTCGGAATAAAAATGATATTTATGAGGAAAAAGGCATTTATTTAGATATATCCAAAAAGCCGGAGTATAATATTTACGATATCAAGACCGAGAAGTCTGCTATCGGAGGAAAATGCTTCAGTAAGGCAGTCTGTATAGGAGAATATACGGCAGCAGCTTACAGAGAGCTTATAGGTGATGAGCCGATCATTGCAAAGGAAGCATCTGCGGAAGGAATAATCAAAGCTATAGTAGAAGGCATTAAGACATCGGACAGCAGCATGAAAATTAATATGATTCGTTAAATCTTAATAAGGCAAAGAAAGAAAAAGAGAACATAAGTTGAAAACAAATTGAGAAAGAAGATTTGGAGCAAAAGTTGAAAAAAGAATGGAAGGAAAAACTTAAATTATTTTCGGCTGTTATGGCTGTCGCGGCTTTTTATGGGATTTTGTATATACTTGGCATTACCTGTCCTATAAAATGGCTGACCGGAGTATCCTGTGCGGGCTGCGGAATGACGAGAGCTTGGCTTAGTGTATTAAGACTTGATTTTAAAGCGGCATTTTATTATCATCCGTTGTTTTTCACGGTGCCTTTTGCTTTGGCAGTGATTTTCTTTAAAGAAAAAATCCCTAAATGGCTTAGATACAGCTTTTATACGGTGCTTGTGATTGCTTTTGCTGCAGTTTATATTTACAGAATGCTTTCGGGCTGCGGAGCCGTTGTTGTGTTCAGACCGACAGAAGGATTTATAGAAAAAACGATTTATGGATTGTTTATAAAAAATGTAAATAATATCCACGCGTTTTATTGATATTTCCATAAAAAATGATTATTATGAAACAAAAGAAGGTAGTTTTGAATGTGTGAGAGAACGGCTTAAAAGGATAGTTTTTAAGCATTAAATGAGGGGAAAAGGAGGTATAGTATGTTTTGCAGTAAATGTGGTCATGAAATTAAAGACGGAGCGAAATTCTGTCCTAATTGCGGCACAGCTGTAGGAGTAGGAGAGAATATTAAAAATGCAGCAAAGCAGGCGTTTACAGGGGCTGAGAATGAGCTTGACAGCGCTATAAGCGAAGTACAGGACACACTCAGCGGCAAGGACAGAAAGCCTGAGCCTGACACCGGTGCCGGCAAGGTTCAGGATGAGCCTTATCAGCATGCAGATGAAAAAGACATGAGTACAAATGTTACATCTGTTGCAAAAAATGATAACACAGCAAATTCCGGTATGATGAAGGAACATCTTAAGGATGACAGAGGTCTGTTATCATATATTGTATTAAGTATCATAACCTGCGGTATCTACGGTTACTATTTTGTTTATAAGATGGCACACGATGTTAATATTGCCTGTGAGGGAGATGATGAAACTACGGCAGGACTTGTGCCGTTTATCCTTTTATCATTTGTAACCTGCGGACTTTATTCATTCTATTGGCAGTATAAGTTAGGAAACAGACTTGCGACTAATGCACCGCGCTTTGGACTTTCATTCCAGGAAAACGGTACGACCATACTTCTCTGGGACATCGTAGGCGCATTCCTCTGCTGTTTAGGACCGTTCGTGGCAATGCATATCCTTATAAAGAATTCAAATGCTATATGCAATGCCTACAACAGGCAGAACAATATCTGAATATAGGACAAAAGAAGGAGATGTTATTATTATGGCTAACAGATTTGTACTCAACGAAACATCATATCACGGAGCAGGTGCGATAAAGGAGATAGCTCCTGAGGCAAAGAAGCGTCATTTTAAGAAAGCATTTATATGCTCAGGTCCTACTGTGGCAAAGCACGGACTTCTGCAGAAGATACTTGATGTTCTTGCAACAATAGACATGCCGTATGAAACATTTACAGACATAAAGCCAAACCCTACAATTGAGAACGTTCAGGCAGCTGTTGAAGCCTACAAGAAGGCAGGAGCTGATTTTATAATCGCTATCGGAGGCGGATCACCTATGGATACAGCTAAGGCTGTAGGCATTATCATCAACAATCCTGAGTTTGCTGATGTAAGAAGCCTTGAAGGCGTTGCACCTACACAGAATAAGTCAGTACCTATTTTTGCAGTGCCTACAACAGCCGGAACAGCATCAGAGGTAACCATAAACTATGTTATCACAGATGCTGAAAAGGACAGAAAGATGGTATGCGTAGATACCAACGACATCCCGGTAGTTGCATTTGTAGATTCTGATATGATGTCTACTATGCCGAAGGGACTTACTGCAGCAACAGGTATGGATGCACTGACACATGCTATTGAGGGCTATATTACTGCGGGTGCATGGGAGCTTTCAGATATGTTCCATTTAAAGGCAATCGAGATCATCAGCCGTTCCTTAAGAGGTGCTGTAGATAATACACCAGAGGGACGTGAGGGCATGGCTCTCGGACAGTACGTTGCAGGCATGGGCTTCTCTAACGTTGGACTCGGACTTGTGCATTCAATGGCACATCCGCTCGGAGCGCTCTATGATACACCTCACGGAGTAGCCAATGCTATCCTTCTTCCTACAGTTATGGAATGGAATGCCGATGCTACCGGTGAAAAGTACAGAGATATCGCAAAGGCTATGGGCGTAGAGGGAACAGAGAAGATGTCTCAGGAGGAGTACAGAAAAGCGGCTGTTGACGCTGTTAGAAAGCTTTCTGCAGATGTTAATATTCCTGCAGATCTCAAGGATATAGTTAAGGAAGAGGATATTCCTTTCCTTGCACAGTCTGCTTATGATGATGCATGCCGTCCGGGTAATCCTAAGGAGCCTACAATAGAGGACATCGAGAAGCTTTATAAATCACTCATATGATGATACAGGATCAACAGGTTTAAACCTCCAATCCGGTATCATTTGGGAGAAATAGTTATTTTGACCCAACATCATATATTTTAAATTAATTAATCGGGGCTGCCGCATCGGAGTTTGTTTTTCTCTGAAGCGGCGGCTCTATTGTTATAATATGTTGCTTTTCATTGACAAAAAGTTCACAACACAAGCTTATAAATAGATGCTAAAATAAGAGTCGGAAAAAGGAATGGAAATATGAAGGGTAATGAAAGAGTTACATTACTGAAAGGAGAGACTATTAAATGAGAAGAACAAAAATAGTATGTACTATGGGCCCGGCAACAGCATCAGATGATGTTTTAAGAGCACTTATGCTCAACGGAATGAATGTTGCGAGACTTAATTTTTCTCACGGAACACATGAATCTCATTTGGAGACAATAAACAGGATCAAGACTATGCGTGAGCAGCTCAGACTGCCTATAGCGCTTATGCTTGATACGAGCGGACCTGAAATCAGATTAAAGGATTTTGAAAATGATAAGGTTGAGCTTAATTACGGGCAGGACTTTACATTAACAACGGATGACATTCTCGGAGATGAGACAAGGGTTGCTATAACCTATGAGCATTTATACAGAGACGTAAGACCGGGAAGCATTATTCTTATCGATGACGGCCAGGTCGAGCTTAAGGTTAAATCGGTAGTAGGACACGACATCAACTGCAAGGTCATGAACGGCGGTGTCATTTCCAATCATAAGGGTGTAAATGTACCTGATGTAAGCCTCGGACTTCCTTTTGTCAGTGACAAGGACAGAAGTGACATTATATTCGGTATAGAAAACGGTATTGATTTTATTGCGGCATCCTTTGTAAGATGTGCAGATGACGTGAAGGAGCTTAAGTTCCTGCTTAAGGAGCATCACGGAGAAAATACAGCTATCATAGCTAAGATCGAAAACCGTGAGGGTGTAAGAAATATCGATGAGATATTGGCTGTTGCTGACGGAATCATGGTAGCGAGAGGCGATCTCGGCGTTGAGATCCCTATCAGAGAGATCCCTGCTATTCAGAAGCTTATCATCAAGAAGGCTACGGCAGCTGGCAAGATAGTTATTACAGCTACACAGATGCTGGATTCTATGATACATAATCCTAGACCTACAAGAGCTGAGGCTACAGACGTTGCCAATGCGATTTATGACGGTACAGGCGCTATCATGCTTTCGGGAGAGACTGCTGCCGGCAAGTATCCTGTCGAGGCAGTTAAGACCATGGCAGACATCGCTGAATATACTGAGGGCGATATCGATTATGAGAAGCGTTTCAGAGAGACACAGCATGATTTTAATGACAGCGTGACAAATGCAATCTCTCATGCAAGCGGACTTACAGCCATAGACATCAAGGCAGATGCGATCATAACCGTAACACAGTCAGGATATACGGCAAGAATGATATCAAAGTATAAGCCGTCATGCCCGATAGTCGGCTGCACTCCGAGTGAAAAGACCTACTATCAGCTCAATCTTGTATGGGGTGTTACACCGCAGATGCTTGAGCACATCGAGGATTCTGATATGCTGTTCGACAGCGCCTTCAACAAGGCTATCGGCACAGGCTTTGTACGCATTGGCAAACCTGCAGTGCTTACAGCAGGACTTCCTTTAGGAAATTCCTCAAGGACCAATACTATCAGAGTTATGACAGCTGACAGGATGTAAATAAGCAGAAGATAAATACAGCTCAACGTGAAAAATACAGCTTTAATTTGTTCGTTTTGCCAAAATTAATTTTCGGCAAAGATTTGCAGAGCTGAAATATTGAAAATGTATACAATTTGTAGTAAAGTCCGTGTGTTATCATTCACACGGACTTTTGTTATACGTATATCATTAACAGCTGCCGGCATTATCGTCAGGCGCTTTATCTGATATCGTTATGGCGGTGAGGGGAAGCCCGACTATAAAACAAAGGGGTTATTTTACATGAAGTACATCAGTCAGTATCTAATTATCCTTATTATCGGCTTTATATCGGAGCTGCTTAACGCAATCATTCCGGCACCGATCCCAACTTGTATCTACGGAATAGTTATATTGTTCTTCCTGCTTTTTACAGGACTTCTGAAGCTGGATGCCATAAAGGACGCGGCAAGATTTCTTATAGATATTCAGCCGATAATGTTTGTTCCTGCGGGAGTAGGTCTTATTGTTATATGGAGCGAGGTCAAGGATTCAATAATTAAATATATTATTGTCTGCATGGTATCTACAGTCATAGTTATGGCTGTTTCCGGCAGAGTTACACAGTTCATTATAAGATGTACTAAAAAAGGAGGCAGCAGCAATGAATGAGACTATGAATGAAATTTTCTTAAGCTCAGCCTATTTCGGTGCTGCACTTACAATAGGTGCATTCATGTTCGGTCGCTGGCTGCAGAAAAAAACCGGCTTTATACTTTTTAATCCTATCCTTGTCGGACTTCTTATATGTATAGCATTTTTGAAAATATTCAATATAGACTATGAGGCATATAATCAGGGAGGAAAGTATGTATCATATTTTCTTAATCTTGCGACTATAAGCCTTGCTATACTGCTTTATGAGCAGTTTGAAGCACTTAAGAAGAACTATCTGGCTATCCTTCTCGGAATACTGTCGGGAGTTTTGACAACAGGCTTAACACTGCTGATATTTGCCATTATATTTAAATTCAGCCACACCGAATATGTAACGCTGCTTCCTCATGCGATAACTACTGCTATGGGAATGGCGCTTGCGGAGCAGTATAAGGGCTATGTATCTATCGCAGTAGCAGGAATAGTAGTAAGCGGAATAACCGGAAATGTTGTTGCGGTCCCGGTATGCAGGCTGTTCAGGATAACAGAGCCGGTTGCAAGAGGAATCGGTATAGGTACTGCATCACATGCCTTAGGTACGGCAAAGGCTCTTGAGATGGGAGAGATAGAGGGAGCAATGGCAGGACTTTCTATAGCTGTAGCCGGTCTTATGACGGTCATCACTATGGTAGTATTTGCGGGACTTTATTAATTAGTAATATTGCTTAAATAAAAATGCAGGCGGAGTGCTTTAAAAGGACTCTGCCTGTATTGTAATATCAGGGACTTTTACTATAAAATATATAAGATATGAATTAATTAAATTTGAGTATTGGTACTGCCGATCATTGAAAGGAGTAATAGATGAACTACGCTGAGGAATCTCTGAAGAAGCATTATGAGTGGAAGGGAAAGCTTGAGGTTACACCGAGAGCCTCTGTAGACAGCAGTGAGGCGCTTTCACTTGCATATACACCGGGTGTTGCACAGCCTTGTCTTGAGATACAGAAGGATGTGAATAAGAGCTATGAGCTTACACGCAGATGGAATACTGTGGCTGTTGTGACTGACGGAACAGCCGTTCTTGGCTTAGGAGATATCGGTCCGGAAGCAGGAATGCCGGTTATGGAAGGAAAATGTGTGCTTTTCAAGGCCTTTGGCGGAGTTGATGCAATACCTCTTTGCGTGCGTTCAAAGGATGTTGATGAGATCGTCAACACAGTCGCACTGCTCGCAGGTTCATTTGGAGGAGTTAACCTTGAGGATATCGCCGCACCGCGCTGCTTTGAGATCGAGAAAAAGCTTAAGGAGCGCTGTGATATTCCTATTTTCCATGATGACCAGCACGGAACAGCAGTTATTTCACTGGCTGCACTTATGAATGCATTAAAGGTAGTAGGAAAGAAGCTGGATGAGATCAAGCTTGTGGTCAACGGGGCAGGAGCTGCAGCTATAGCTATAACCAAGCTTTTAGTTTCTGCAGGTCTTAAGAATGTTATTCTTTGCGACAGAAAGGGCGCTATCTACGAGGGCCGTCCAGATAATATGAATCCTGTCAAGGAAGAGATAGCTAAGCTTACAAACCGCGGCATGGAAAAGGGCACTCTTGCAGAGGTTATAAAGGGAGCCGATGCATTTATAGGAGTATCGGCACCTAATATGCTTACAACTGAGATCGTTGCGACTATGGCAAAGGATGCGATCATATTTGCCTGCGCAAATCCTACACCTGAGATATTCCCAGAGGATGCAAAGGCCGGAGGAGCAAAGGTCGTTGCCACAGGCCGAAGCGATTATCCTAATCAGGTCAATAATGTACTTGCATTCCCGGGCATCTTCAGAGGTGCGCTTGACTGCAGAGCGAGCGATATAAATGATGCTATGAAGATCGCAGCAGCTAAGGCGCTTGCAGGACTTATTTCAGATGAAGAATTAAATGCAGACTACATACTTCCAAAGGCTTTTGATCCGAGAGTTAAGAATGCGGTTGCAAAGGCTGTTGAGGAGGCCGCAAGAGAAAGCGGAGTTGCTCGCATATAATCAGATATCAGCTGCGGCTGCGGCTTGATGACTAAGAAATCAGCTGTAGATGCGGCTTGATAATCAAGAAATCAGCTGCAGCTGCAGCTTGACAATTCGGAGGGCATGAAATGGAAGAATATCGTATCGAACATGATTCTATGGGTGAGGTAAAGGTTCCTGCCGATAAATACTGGGGAGCTCAGACAGAAAGAAGCCGCAATAATTTCCGCATAGGAGTAGGCCATGAGACCATGCCGGAGGAAATAATACATGCCTTCGGAATACTGAAGGCGGCTGCAGCAATGGCAAATGCCAAGCTTCGCCCGGAGAAGATGACAGCGGAAAAATCAGAGGCTATAAAAAAAGCTGCAGGCGAGGTTGCTGAAGGAAAGCTTATGGAACATTTTCCTCTCGTGGTATGGCAGACCGGCTCAGGCACACAGTCCAATATGAATGCCAACGAGGTCATAGCTAACAGGGGAAATGAGATCGCAGGCAAAAAGCTTCTGCATCCGAATGATGACGTCAATATGTCACAGTCTTCCAATGATACTTATCCTACGGCAATGCATATAGCTGCTGTAACTGTCCTTAATGATAAGGTGCTTCCGGCACTGGATCTGCTTATAACTACAATGAGGAGACTTGAAGCTGAAAATGACGGCATAGTTAAATCCGGCCGTACTCACCTTCAGGATGCCACTCCGATAAGCTTTTCACAGGAAATATCGGGCTGGAGATCAAGCCTTGAGCGTGACAGAGAGCTTGTAGCGGCAGCTATAAAGCCGCTTAGCGAGCTTGCACTCGGCGGAACTGCGGTAGGAACCGGACTCAATGCTCCTGAAGGCTTTGATACATTAGTTGCAGAAAAGATATCTGAGCTTACAGGAAAGTCCTTTGTGACTGCAGCCAATAAGTTCCATGCTCTTACATCAAAGGATGAGATAGTATTTGCTCACGGTGCTCTTAAAGCGCTTGCAGCTGACATGATGAAGATAGCCAATGATGTCAGATGGCTGGCTTCGGGTCCGAGAGACGGATTGGGAGAGATCTTTATCCCTGAAAATGAGCCGGGCTCATCCATCATGCCGGGCAAGGTCAATCCTACACAGTGTGAACAGATGACTATGGTAGCGGTACAGGTAATGGGAAATGATGCTGCCATAGGAATGGCGGCAAGTCAGGGTAATTTTGAACTAAATGTATTTATGCCTGTGACAGCATATAATTTCATACAGTCGGCAAGACTTATAGCTGATTCTCTTACATCCTTCAACAATAACTGTGCTGTAGGCATTAAGGCAAACCGTGAGAAGATGCATCATAATCTTTATAACTCGCTGATGCTCGTAACTGCATTAAATCCTTATATAGGATATGAAAATGCGGCAAAGACAGCGAAGCTTGCATATAAGGAAAACATATCATTAAAGGAAGCCTGCCTTAAGCTTGGCTTCCTTACAGAGGAGAAATTTGACGAAGTATTCAAGCCTGAGGAAATGATATAACTCAAAAAAGTGCAATTTTACAGCAGATTGTTATAAAAAAAACACAAAAATTCATAGTTTTTTCATTTTTGGGTTTTCAAAATTGTTTTTTTGTGTAAAATAGTTTAGGTGCTTACATGTATGGGCTTATGTCCATGCATGTTTTTGTGCGAAACACTTAAGCCGTGTTTTGCAGGACACATGTATTTTCCAAGTTGTATTATATTTTTAAGGAGAAAAGGAAATGGCTTATTTTTCAGTTGCAGCTGCTGTCTGCGCACTGGTGTTTGCATTTGCAATGGCATCATACGTAACAAAGCAGTCTGTAGGAACAGACAGGATGGCAGAACTTGCTGATGCTATCCATGGCGGAGCAAAGGCATTCCTGTTTGCAGAGTACAGAGTACTTGTTATTTTTGTAGCAGTACTTTTCATCTGCATCGGTCTCGGTATCAGCTGGATCACAGCTATCTGCTTTGTAGCAGGTGCTCTCTTCTCAGTTCTTGCCGGATACGTAGGAATGAACGTAGCAACAAAGGCAAACGTAAGAACTGCTAACGCAGCAAAAGAAGGCGGAATGACAAAGGCTCTGAACGTAGCATTCAGAGGTGGTTCTGTTATGGGTATGTGCGTTGCAGGTCTCGGTCTTTTAGGAACATCTCTCGTATTCATCCTCACAGGTGATGCAAACGTTATGATGGGATTCTCACTCGGAGCTTCTTCAATCGCTCTCTTCGCTCGTGTAGGCGGCGGTATCTATACCAAGGCTGCTGACGTAGGAGCTGACCTTGTAGGTAAGGTTGAGGCCGGTATCCCTGAGGATGACCCTCGTAACCCTGCTGTTATCGCTGATAACGTAGGTGATAACGTAGGTGACGTTGCAGGTATGGGAGCTGACCTTTTCGAGTCTTATGTAGGAGCTATCGTTTCTGCTGTAACTCTCGGTCTTGTTTTCGCAGCTGAATACCTTCAGCCAAATGCAGTATTCTTCCCTCTTATCCTTGCAGGTGTAGGAATCATTGCATCTATCATCGGTTCAATGTTTGTTAAGGGCGGAGAGGGATCAAACCCTGCAAAGGCTCTTAACACAGGATCATATTTCGCAGCAGCAGTTGTACTTGTTGCATCTATCGCACTTTCAATGAGCCTTATGGGCAGCATGAGATTTGCTGTAGCTATCATTGCCGGTCTTGTTGTTGGTCTTGCTATCGGTAAGATCACTGAGGTTTACACTTCAGGAGACTACAACTCTGTTAAGGAGATCGCAGAGTCTTCAGAGACAGGTTCAGCTACAGTTATCATCACAGGTGTTTCAGTAGGTATGCTTTCAACAGCACTTCCTATCCTCTTCGTTGCAGTAGGTATCTTCGTTGCTTACATCTGCGCAGGCGTATTCGGAATCGCTCTTGCAGCAGTAGGTATGCTTTCAACAACAGGTATCACTGTAGCAGTTGATGCTTACGGCCCTATCGCTGATAATGCCGGCGGTATCGCTGAGATGAGCCACCTTGATGAGAGCGTAAGAGAGATCACAGACTCACTTGATGCTGTAGGTAACACAACAGCAGCTATGGGTAAGGGATTTGCTATCGGTTCTGCTGCTCTTACAGCACTTGCTCTCTTCGTTTCATACGCAGAGGTTGCTAACATTACAAACATGAACATCATGGATCCGCTTGTTATCATCGGACTTTTCGTTGGTGGTATGCTTCCATTCGTATTCTCAGCATGGACAATGTCTTCAGTTTCTAAGGCAGCACACAGCATGATCGAGGAAGTTAGACGTCAGTTCAGAGAGATCCCTGGTATCATGGAAGAGAAGGCAAAGCCTGACTATACAAAGTGTGTAGATATCTCAACAAGAGCAGCTCTCAGAGAGATGGTACGTCCGGGTGTTATGGCAGTTATCGCTCCTATCGCTATGGGACTTCTTCTCGGAACAGAGGCACTCGGCGGAATGCTTGCAGGAGCACTTGTTACAGGTGTTCTTATGGCTATCTTCCTTTCAAATGCCGGTGGTGCATGGGATAACGCTAAGAAGTACATCGAGAACGGAAACTTCGGCGGAAAGGGTTCAGATAACCACAAGGCTGCAGTAGTTGGTGATACTGTAGGTGATCCATTCAAGGATACTTCAGGACCTTCTATCAACATCCTTATCAAGCTTATGACTGTTATTTCACTTGTATTCGCTCCGCTTATCGCACAGTACGGCGGAATCCTTACAAACATGTTCAAATAATTGATCATATAGAATTTTTAATTGAATGCATGGGCGCAAAAATAAACGCCCATGTATTCTTTTCTTTATATGAATATCTGCCATATAGCCATTTATATGAATATTCTTGATCTGTAAGCGACTATAGCGAAAACGCAAAAAAGAAAAAGGAATTCGTCGGATGCAGGACTGCTGTATAGAAGCATTTATATGCTGATATCGATGCATCGGTCCTATGTCTGTCGGGTGATCGGCACGCTTAGCCTTATAAGGATGTTTAAAATAATAATGCCTTAGAAACGGGCTCTAAAAAATCACGAACGCATGAGTTCCATTGGCATGTGTATTATGTTGGGGAAGAGAGGATATATGGAGAGAGAAAAGAATATTGAAAATGATAATATGAATACTTCTGCACAGACTGAAGGACAAAAGCAGAACATCATGGGATATATGCCGTGCAATAAGCTGCTGCTGACCTTGTCACTTCCTATGATGCTGTCCATGATGGTGCAGGCACTTTATAACATAGTTGACTCTATATTCGTTGCACAGCTTAATGAGAATGCCCTTACGGCTGTTTCATTGGCATTCCCGATCCAGTCATTTCTTATAGCTGTGGGAGCCGGAACCGGAGTCGGTATCAATGCCAGACTTTCAAGAAAACTCGGTGAGAAGAATCAGGAAGAGGTAAATGTAACTGCAGGCAATGCTATTCTGATCGCTATTATCTATGCCGTAATATTTGCCGTACTCGGTCAGTTTATCTGTGGACCTTTCTATAAAGCTATGACAGCTGATGCTGAGATCAGACAGTATGGCGTTGACTATATTTATGTTGTACTTTCATTCGGCTTCGCACTTATTTTCCAGATGACGGGAGAAAGACTTCTGCAGTCTACAGGCAAAACCATTTATTCAATGATAACTCAGGGTGCAGGTGCTATCTTCAATATAATCATGGACCCTATCCTCATATTCGGACTCTTAGGCTTCCCGGCAATGGGGACAAAGGGTGCGGCTATTGCGACGGTTGCAGGTCAGTGCATAGCAGCGATCCTTGCTATTATATTTAACCTCAAGGTTAATAAAGAGATAAATTTCGATAAAAAGTATCTTAAGCCTGAGTCGGAAACTATAAAAGCCATATATGCCGTAGGACTTCCGTCTATAGTAATGCAGTCGATCTCATCAGTGATGAACTTCGGAATGAACAAGATCCTTCTGCAGTTTTCAAGCACAGCTGCGGCGGCATTCGGAATATATTTCAAGCTCCAGAGCTTCGTATTCATGCCGATATTCGGAATGAACAACGGCGTCGTTCCTATCATTGCCTTTAACTTCGGAGCAAGAAAGCCTGATCGTATAAAGGAGACCTTTAAGCTTGCGGTAATGTATGCGACAGGAATAATGGTGTGCGGAATGCTTATATTTGAATTCCTTCCGGGCCCGCTTTTAAGACTGTTTAATGCTTCGGATAATCTTTATTCTATAGGTACGCTTGCTCTCAGGATAATTGCTGTGCATTTTATATTTGCAGGCTATGATATCATATGTTCATCAATGTTCCAGGCACTCGGACACGGGCTCAAGAGCCTGTGGGTATCACTTGTAAGACAGCTTATAGTTTTACTTCCTGCAGCGTTTATACTTGCAAAGCTGTTCGGATTAAATGCGGTATGGCTTTCGTTCCCTATAGCTGAGCTTGCTTCACTTTTACTCAGCACCGTGTTCATCAGACATATCTTCAAGGCAGAGATAGAGCCGCTGTATAACAAATAATTGCAGGATAGACAAATTTTTGACTAATAGAATATTTTATAGTAAAATGACATCTGTGTATGATAAATACAGATGTCATTTTAATATGGAAAGATTCAAGCATATTCTAAAAAATATAATATGCCTTTTTTTGGTACTGTCTATTTCATTTTCAGGGTTGAACCTTCGAGCCTATGCTATTGAGAGCTGGCCTGAGGGTGTTTATGTTGCCTCAGAAGGAGCATGCCTGATGGATGCGGATTCTAAGACGGTGCTTTTCGGAAAGGACGTGCACAGTGCTTATTATCCGGCATCTATAACGAAGGTGCTTACGGCACTGGTAGTATTGGAAAACTGCAAAAACCTAAGTGAGCAGGTGGTATTTTCCTATGATGCAGTGCATATAGAAGAGGAAAACTCTACTATCATAGGTGCATCCGAGGGCGACAGACTGTCAGTGCTTGACTGTCTCTACAGTCTTTTGTTTCAGTCTGCTAATGAGGTTGCAAATGCACTTGCAGAGCATATAGGCGCACAGCACAATGAGCTTAAGGAAGACGGCATGTCAGACAGAGATGTGTTTGTCAAGATGATGAACATGAAGGCTGAGGAGCTTGGCTGCCGGGGTTCGCATTTTAATAACCCGTCAGGTCTTACGGATTCCAATCACTATACCACTGCGTATGACATGTGTCTTATAATGGCCGCTGCTATAGAGAACAAGCAGTTTCTGGATATAGAAAAGCACACCTACTGGACGCATGCACCTATTTCACGTTATCCGAATGCAGATGATCCGTGGAATACTGTATATCCGAAGCATCTTATGCTCAAAAGAAATTCGAGCCAGTATTATAAGGGCGCTATAGCAGGAAAAACCGGATATACCATGAACGCCGGCAACACTCTGGTCACCGCTGCCAAGAGAGACGGAATGACTCTTGTTACCTGCGTACTCAATGCTCATGCTAATCATTACAATGATACCATCCGTCTGATGAACTTTGGCTTCGATAATTTCTCATCGATAAGAGTAAATGACTACGAGGATATAAACAGCATTATAAAGCGAGATTTTTCCATCGGCGGAACGACGCTTATCGATGCCTATACGGTCGGAATAGATCCGGACACTAAAGTGACCATACCTAAGTCTGCAAGCTATGTGGAGGTAGGCAGAAAGCTCGATGTTCAGCAGACAGATAAGGGCACTAATGCAGTCATGAGCTTCAGCTACGGAGACAGGACTGTTGGAAGTGCACAGATAAAGCTGATGAGTATCGGAGGCATGGCTGAATATGAGTCAGAGGCAGAAAAGGATCCGCTGCTTGCCGATATACTCGGTATGAGTAAAGCTAAGACGGCTGAAGGAGCTGACGATAATAATACTGATGTCAGTGACGCAGCCGCAGAAGTTGCAAGAGAGGCAGATGGCGATAGCGAAGGTGCCGATTATGAAGACAGCGGATTAAGTGAAGCTCAGTCTATATCGGAACCTGCTCAGACCAGAGCCCATAAAAAGGCAGCTGACATAAGCAATATTATAGGAACTGCCGCAAAGGTACTGGCCGGTGCAGCGGCACTTATTGCGCTCATAGGCATTGTCAGAAGCATAAGCAATAACAGGCGAAAGAAGCGCAGAAGACGCCGAATGTCAGGCAGAAAACGAGGCGAAAACGGAATAATCGTCGGGGAAGGTACAGCATACATTAAAGACCGCCGAAGATTAAGAAAAACTAAAAGAAAAAGAAAAAGATAATTTTCAGGATGTGTTAATATTAATCGGTATATAGGCAATGTTGCTATAAAAAAGGAATAACTAAAAACATTGGATAGCAGAAAAATTTTTAAATTAATAAATAAAACGACTATGGTCGCTGCGCTGTGTCTTTCACTTTCCGCATGCAGCAAGGGCGGTGCGGAAGGAAGAACTGCAGCAGAGTCAGAAACAGAAGAGGAATCACTTTTATCCATACAGCAGGATACCGAAGAGGAGACAAAGCCTGTTATAAGAATGGAGGCCGACGGAGACATTCTCCCTATCCTTGGAGACGTGACAACTGCCGAGGATAACTCCGTACTTGCTCCGGCCTATCTTAAGGTGGGAGACAAGCATCAGGTAGTAAAGATCCTTCAGGAACAGCTCATGGCTTACGGTTATATGGATAACGATGAAGCTACGACCTATTACGGAAATGCTACCGCAGAGTCAGTCAAGCGTTTTCAGAGACAGCAGAAAATGACTCAGGACGGCATCTGCGGAACGGAGACATGGGATAAGCTGTTTGCGGCTGATGTACCATATTATAAGGTCAGCAACGGCGATGACGGTGATGATATCCTGAGGATACAGCAGAGACTTTACGAGCTTGGTTATCTTTCTGCCGATTCTGTTACGGGACATTTCGGTGATACAACAGAGACTGCAGTAAAAAAGATGCAGGAGAGAAACAGTATTGCGGTAGACGGCACAGTCGGAAAGGAAAGCATTAACCTTCTCTACTCAGATGAGGTAAAGGCAAATGTTATCGGACTCGGAGAACAATCCGAAATGGTCAAGACTTACCAGCAGAGACTTATAGCACTTGGCTATTTAAGAGGTACAGAGGCTGACGGAAACTTTGGCGGAGCTACTGAAAGAGCTGTTCGTGAATTCCAGTCAAGAAACGACCAGATCGTTGACGGTTATTTAGGACCCGGAACTATTCAGGCACTTCAAAGCTCAAATGCCAAGCCTTTCGGCCTCAGAGTCGGTGACAGCTCTGCAAGCGTTACAACAGCGCAGAAGAGACTTGCACATTACGGATATCTTCCGTCAAGACTTGTAACCGGATATTACGGTTCAGCTACAGAGGCTGCTGTAAAGCAGTTCCAGAAATATAATAACCTGACTCAGGACGGAACTGTAGGAACACAGACAATGGCAAAGCTGGAGGCATCTAATTCCAAGAAGAAGCCGGCAAGCGCACCTTCTGTAACCGGAAACAACAGTGCTTCAAGCTCAGGAAATGCGGGAAGCGGAAGCAATAAGGGATCTGTGAGCGTGGGCTCAGGCGGAGCTACAGTAAGCGGTTCTGCCGGAAACCTCATAGGCATTGCTTCATCAAAGCTTGGCTGTCCTTATGTATGGGGATCCAAGGGACCGAACTCATTTGACTGCTCAGGATTTGTTTACTGGTGCCTCAATCAGGCAGGTGTTGGACAGTCTTACCTGACATCAAGCGGATGGAGAAATCCGGGCAGATATCAGAGAATATCGAATTTTGACAGCATACAGGCCGGAGACATTGTCGTAGTGCACGGACATGTCGGCATTGCAGCAGGCGGCGGAACAGTTATTGATGCATCGTCATCAAACGGACGTGTCGTTCACCGTTCGCTTTCAAACTGGTGGAGAAACAACTTTATTGTAGCATGGCGTATATTTGCATAATTACGCCGTATGGAGGTGCTTATGCAGCAGACTATACTTGTATGTGATGATGAGAAGGAAATAGTAGAAGCGATATCAATATATCTTGAGACAGACGGCTTCAAGGTAATCAAGGCCTATGACGGCAATGAGGCTCTTGAGGTATTAGAAAAGAACAAGGTCGATCTTATTATTATTGATGTAATGATGCCGGGACTTGACGGTATACATGCAACACTTAAGATAAGAGAAAAGATGGATGTGCCTATTATCATTCTTTCAGCAAAGTCTGAGGATACTGACAAAATACTCGGACTTAATATCGGAGCGGATGACTATATTACAAAGCCGTTCAACCCGCTTGAGCTTGTAGCCAGAGTTAAGTCACAGCTCAGACGCTATATGCAACTTGGAAACATCGGAGGCAATACCTCACAGGCTGTATATAAGTGCGGCGGTCTTACTATAAACGACGATAATAAAGAGGTATTTGTAGACGGAGAGCTTATTAAGCTTACACCTATCGAATACAATATTCTCTTGCTGCTCGTTAAGAATGCCGGAAAGGTATTCTCCATAGATGAGATATTTGAGCAGATATGGAATGAAGAGGCAATCGGTGCGGATAATACCGTAGCTGTTCATATCAGACATATCAGAGAAAAGATCGAGATCAATCCGAGAGAGCCAAGATACTTAAAGGTAGTATGGGGCGTCGGATACAAGATAGAGAAGCAGTAATAAGAAAAGTCCTGCCATGAAAAAGAATCTGACGATATTAATACATATATTTGCAGTCCTGCTTTTTGTGGCAGGACTTGGTGTTTTGCACGGATATTCAAGAAACGAGACCGGCATAACCTGGATGAGCCAGACGACCTTTGAGAATTCCGCCTTGTTTTCGGAAATGGTAGCCGATGATATTGCAAATCTTAAAAAGCTTGCGGTATTAAAGGATGCATTTGAAGACGAGGGTGACGGGGAGCTTGATACCTCCGCAATGGTCGTTACGGCACAGACCAAAAACGGAAAGACCTTTTATAAGCTGAGTGATCTTATCGCAGCAGCTGCACGATACGGCTATACTATGGATGAGAATACTCACAGGATAACTGCCGGTGATATCAGAGAACAGGAACAGCCGTACGAGCTGAGAGTTACATACAAGGCATTCGACCCGTACTATTTTGATAATCTGGAACCGGGACCTTCACAGGGAATTACAAATATAAGAGATATAAGCTTGGAAGCACTTAAGGCGCTTTCAGAGTATTACAGGCTCAGAGCTATATACGATCCCGAGCTCAGCAACTTTATCTACAACATAAGCTTTGAGTCCCCGAATCATTATGATATACAGCTCAGCAACTCTTCAAGAACGACCGATGAGATAAAATCTCTCGGAAAATATCTTATCGTTACTGAGGACAGAACTGTTGAGACTAATATCTCACCGCAGCCGGAAAATCTGCTTTCTTCAGACAACAGCTTTGAGTTAAGCTCTTATGAAGGCAATCCAATTGCTATAGGTATAGATACCACATATATTTTCAACGACAGATACAAAAAGGCCGCAGATAATTTTGACGATGACATAAGAACTGTCAGAAACTGGCTTGTTATCATGGCCTTATGCGGTGTCGCAGCATTAGCGAGCCTTGTTCTTTGCATCAGAGGATTTGATGAAAATGACAAGAAAGAGCTTGTTATGGATAAGATACCGCTTGAAGCATTGGTATTTTTGTTTAGCTGTCTGTCACTGATCATATATGTAGTATTTAAGCTTACTGTCAATTTTGCCTTTGAGGAGCTGTTAGAATATAACGAATGGGAATATTGGCGCGATATGGCAAAGGGCGTGATCATCTGGTTCCTCTGCACAGCTATCGCCGGCTCAATGTACAGACGTGAAATAAACGGAGGATGCTTTAAATATTCACTTATAAACGGCTTATTCAAAGCGCTCAGCAATGAAGAGGACGGACGTGCGGCATGGGCTGCGCTAAAAGGATATGCGTCATTCATATTTATCAATATTGCTGCAGTACTTTTGATCATGAACTGCTACAACTCAAGGATCGAGGGACCTATCTATACGATAGCTATGGTTATAGGGCTTGTACTGCTGCTGGCCTTTGACATTTTCATATATGTTGTAAGATGCCGAACCTTTAAGCAAAGGGATATCATCAGGAAAGCAATAAAGGATATTGCAGGCGGCAGCATAGACTGCGAGATGGATGAGAGTCAGTTTACCGGAGATACTCTGGAAATAGCACGCAGCATGAATAATATCTCAGTAGGACTTCAGACCGCCATAAATGAGCAGGTCAAGGCCGATAAGCTTAAGGCTGATCTTATCACCAATGTTTCACACGATATCAGAACACCGCTTACATCCATAATCAACTATGTGGATCTGATGAAGCGTGAAAATATACAGGATCCAAAGCTTAAAGAATACATAGAGGTGCTTGAGAAAAAATCTGCGCGCCTTAAAAACCTGACAGAGGATCTTTTGGAGGCTTCCAAGGCAAGTTCAGGTAATATCAAGATGGATATGCAACGCATTGACATGGTCGAGTTGGTTATACAGGCAGGCGGTGAGCTTGAGGACAAGTTCTTAAAGCGAAAGCTTGATCTGGAGCTTTCTGTGCCTGAGCATCCGGTTTATGTTCTGGCAGACGGCAGACATCTTTGGAGAGTACTTGAAAACCTCTACAATAATGCGGCAAAATATGCCCTTGAAGGTACGAGAGTGTATGTTTCCGTAGATGAAGCGGACAACAAAGCCAAATTTACAATTAAAAATATATCTGCCGACAAGCTTAATATCAGCCCGGAGGAACTTACAGAGAGATTCGTAAGAGGTGATGTATCAAGAAATACGGAAGGCTCCGGACTGGGACTTAATATTGCCACAAGTCTGACCAGACTTATGGGCGGCGAGCTTGTGATAGAAATAGACGGAGATCTTTATAAGGCCAACGTCATTTTAGACATTTACACAGAGAAGGAAAATACGATAGATGAGGATCAGACACATCAAGGGATCTGACGAAGCAGTAGCGGCAAGTCAGTATGTTATACAGGAACCGGAGAAATTCAGAGGAAACTGGAAGAAGGAAGTTTTCGGAAATAATGCAGAGCTCTTTTTAGAGGTCGGAATGGGTATGGGAACATTTATAAGAGAAAACAGCTTCCTGCACCCGGATAAGGATTATATAGGCTTTGAACTTAATACAACGGTTCTTTACAAATCCATGAAGCGTTACGAAAAAGAGCTTACTGAGCGAGGCATGAGCCTTGATGCAAAGGACTGCAATCTGCGCTTTATAAGAAATGATGCAAGACTTCTTTGCGACTATTTCGCAGACGGCGAAGTCGACAAAATTTATCTTAATTTCTCGGATCCGTGGCCGAAGGATAAGAATGAGAATAAGCGTCTTACCTCACCGCAGTTTTTAAAGCTGTATGACAGGATACTTAAAAAGGACGGCGTAATAGAGTTTAAGACTGATAACCGCGGGCTGTTTGATTATTCAGTTGAAACATTACCTGCAAACGGCTGGGCTATTAAGGCAATCACCTATGATCTGCATAACGATGCGGTTATGAATGAAGGAAACATCATGACTGAGTATGAGGCAAAGTTCTCAGCTAAAGGAAATCCTATATTTAAGCTTGTTGCCGAGCGTGTTTAAATGTCATGTGTTTGTGAAGAAAACTCCGGTAAGCATAAGTTTAGATTTGGCTTTAGTAAGGAAATATCGGGCATACGAAATATAACAGATATTAGGTTGTTGAAAAATCGCTGCAAGTGGCTTTAAAAGTCACCTGCAGCGATTTTTGTAAACGATCAATTATAAGCTGTGAGCTATGCAATAATCAGTCAATAATAGATTTAACTGTATAGTCCTTATCCTCAACAGCTTTTTTAAGTACGTCATCGGAAACATCAGAGCTGAGATTTACTATAGCTGTACCGTTTTCATGGCTTACTTCTGCATTTTCAACTCCTGAGATAGACTCAAGTGCAGTCTTTACTGCCTTTTCGCAGTGGTGGCACATCATACCTTCAATATTCATAGTTTTCTTCATTATCTTATCCTCCTTATTAATAGCATTATCTTTGTTATTATTATCCGGGCAGCAGTTAATTGCAGGCTCGGAGTTTATGAGCTTTTTTGTGTTTGTATCAATTACAGTCTTAGTCTCAAATACAGCTTTATTTTTGATAGGCTTGTCTTTTGCAGAGTCAAATACCTTAAAAAGATTAAGCCTTAGGGCATTGCTTACAACGAAGAAGCTTGAAAGGCTCATGGCAGCAGCACCTATCATAGGGTTAAGTGACCAACCAAACAGATGCACATAACAGCCGGCTGCAAGCGGGATGCCTAAAACATTATAGAAAAATGCCCAGAAAAGATTTTTATGAATATTTCTAAGTGTAGCTCTGCTGAGTCGAACAGCTGCCGGTACATCGCTGAGACGGCTCTTCATAAGAACGACATCTGCCGCGTCTATTGCCACATCGGCACCGGCACCGATAGCAATGCCTATATCTGCTCTTGTAAGTGCCGGGGCATCGTTTATGCCGTCACCGACCATAATAGTTTTACCATGTTTTTTAAGTTCTTTTATAACATTTTCCTTACCGTCAGGAAGAACACCGGCAATAACCTCGTTGACACCGACCTGTCCGCCTATGGCTCTTGCTGTGCGCTCATTATCTCCCGTAAGCATAACAACATGGATACCCATATTCTGAAGCATTTTTATTGCTGACAGGCTTTCGGGCTTTACGGTATCGGCAACAGCAATAAGGCCTAGTATCTGACCGTTTTCCGTGAAAAAGAGAGGCGTTTCTCCGTTTTCGGAAAATGCATTTGCCTTATCCAGAAGCTTATTCGGAATCCGGCATATCGTATTTATAAAGTCGGCATTTCCGCCGCAGCAGTTCATTCCGTTAATAACAGCCTTTAAACCGTTGCCCGGCAATGCACTGAAATCAGTGACATTTAATTTCTGGTTGCCGAAGGCTGTGGCTGTTTTGTCTGAAAGCTCAGAAAAATATGCTGTTACAGCTTTTGCAAGAGGGTGCTCTGATTGGGCCTCTAAGGCATTTGCAGTAATAAGAAGCTTGTCGGATGAAACACCGTCAGCGGTTTCAATGTGAGTGACCCTTGGAGTTCCCTGTGTTATAGTACCGGTTTTGTCGAGCACAACTATCTGAGCGCGTCCTGTTTCTTCGAGGGATACGGCGGTCTTAAACATTATACCGTTTTTAGCACCGATTCCGTTTCCGACCATGATGGCAACCGGAGTGGCAAGTCCGAGCGCACAAGGACAGCTGATAACAAGGACGGAAATGCCGCGGGCAAGTGCATATCCGAAATCTGCACCAAGTATAAGCCAAACAACGATAGTGATTATGGAAATAGCTATAACTACAGGTACGAAGACACCGGAAACCTTATCAGCGATCTTAGCTATTGGAGCCTTGGTTGCTGCGGCATCGCTGACCATTTTTATTATCTGTGAAAGCGTAGTATCCTCACCGATACGCGTTGCCTGACATTTGAGAAAGCCGGATTGGTTAATGGTTGCAGCACTTACATTGTCGCCGGCTGCCTTGTCGGCAGGAATGCTTTCACCGGTAAGAGCAGCTTCATTTACAGCGGAGCTTCCATCAAGCACAACACCATCCACCGGAATGCTTTCACCGGGTCTTACAACGAATATTTCACCGATCTTAAGCTCTGCGATAGGTATTACCTGCTCGGTATCATTTCTGATGACTGCAGCAGTCTTGGGAGCAAGCTTCATAAGACCCTTAAGTGCATCGGTAGTCTTGCCCTTTGATCTTGCTTCGAGCATTTTTCCGACTGTGATGAGAGTGAGGATCATTGCTGCGGATTCAAAATAAAACTCATCCATATAGTGCATGACGAGAGCATCATCTGCCTTGACAACTGCATCAGTCATCATAAATAATGCAAAGGTACTGTATAAAAATGATGCACTGGAGCCTAATGCAACAAGCGTATCCATATTCGGTGCACGATGGATAAGACCCTTTATTCCGCTTAAAAAAAATTTACCGTTGATAATCATTATGATGGCAGAAAGTATAAGCTGAACAAGCCCCATCGCAACGTGATTGCCGTCAAACCAGTGCGGCAGCGGCCACCCGAACATCATATGTCCCATAGAAAAATACATGAGAATGATAAGGAAGCCGATCGAAGAAATTAATCTCTTTTTCAGCAAAGGTGTTTCCGTATCCTTTAATGCTTCCTCTTCGGCAGCAAGCCTGGAATTGCTGTCACGGGAAGCTGAAGTCTGGTTTTGTGGCTTTGCGCTGTAGCCCGCGTCTGTCACGGCCTTTATGACGTCGGCTTCGGAGGCTGTTCCCTCGACGCCTATCGTGTTAGTCAGGAGACTGACTGAACATTCTGTCACTCCCGGGACTTTGGAAACGGCTTTTTCAACTCGTGCCTGGCAGGCGGCACAGCTCATGCCGGTGACTGTGTATTGTTCCATATAAAATCCTTTCATTACAAAAAAATACATTCCTAAAACATCATTCGCAAATCGCACTGCGTGCTTTTTTGCTCATGTTGTTTTATCCGTCAAATAGATAAACTTCGTTGCCCGCAAGCGGTCACTTCGTTTATCTGCTTGACGGAATTATCTCATCATCTTCGGGAGGAAGTGGACGAGCTCGTCCAGTTTGTCTTCGTTTCCGTCTCTTATGTCATCAGCTACGCAGCTTTTTATGTGGTTTGCCAATAGTATTTTTGAGAAGCTGTTGAGAGCTGATGTGGCCGCGCTTACTTGTGTAAGTATGTCTATGCAGTATGCGCTGTTGTCTACCATACCCTTTATGCCGCGTATCTGTCCTTCAATTCGGTTTAGTCTTGAGATAAGGTCCTTATACTCTTTTTCAGATCGTTCCTTGTGACGGCAATGCTCACAGCAGGACGGACAGACGGTTTCTGTGTTCTCAGTGATGTCCATTTGTGGTTCAGTGTAATTTTTTTCTTTCATAGTCGCTCCGTATAGTTTTATAAAGGCTGGTATTTTTTCATTGGTTTTTGTTTAATGTTTGTTTTTTAATCTTTAATATTCATTTTCATGACAGTGCTTTGTATGGAACAGTCATGTTTGAGTCTACTAACCTTGCATATAATATACCCACATGGGGTATGCTTGATAATTTGAATTATATACCCGCACCGGGTATATCGCAAGACGATTTGTTATTATATTTTTTAATGTATTTTTAACTAATAATGCTTTTTATACAGTTGATTAATACTATAGGCTGAAAATTTAGAAGGCTTAAGATAATATTGATCAGATGCTGCCATGAATATTTCTAAAAATAATGTAATTGAGTTTATTGATGATAAAATTAGGCTTTCCTTTTCAGATAAAAAGATATAAAATTAAAATAATTCTAAAACATAGCATATGAGATATAAATAAGAGTATATGAGGTATAAATAAATGAAATATAAAACTATTTATTTTGCAGGGGGATGTTTCTGGGGAGTTCAGAAATTTTTTGATCAGTTTGATGGTGTTATAGAGACGGAAGTCGGATATGCGAACGGCGAAAAGTCTGATCCGAGTTATTATGATGTGTGTCATGCAAGCGGTCATGCAGAAACAGTAAAGGTTGTTTATGATGAGGAGGTTATAGGACTCGAGGCTCTGCTCAAATATTATTTTATGATAATAGATCCTGTATCGTATAATAGACAGGGAGCTGACAGCGGCATACAGTACCGCACAGGCATATATTATACAGATGCTGAGGATCTGCCGGCGATAGAAGCTTATTATAATAAGCTTGAACAGGAGGAGCTTAGGCAGTCAGGAGAGTATTTTGCAGTTGAGCTTAAGCCTTTGGAGTGCTTTTATCCGGCAGAGGAAGAGCACCAGAAGTATCTTTATAAGAATCCGGGAGGCTATTGTCATATCTTTCCGAAATATTTCAAGCTGAATGACTCGGAAAAAGCAAATAGCTGATCGGATTTTTAACGCTTATGTTAATTACTACATTAAATTGCGTTATAATGAATAGCATAAATCGGAGGTATCGGTATGAGCTTATTTTCAGGATTATTTGAAAAGAAAATAGATATTTTCAGGAAAAAGGATAAAGAGACTTGGCTTAAGGTTAAGTCCGCACTGAGAGAGGCCGGATTTAAGGGAGTCAGCAGCGGACATTATCTGCAGGATTCGGTTATGGCAGGCGGCTGCGGAGCAAAGCTTGATCCGAGAGACTTTGGCGCTAAGGGCAAAATCGATCATGATGTTTATTTTGTGAAGGTGAGAGAGGCTGATCTTGAGGCGGCTAAAGCAGAGCTTACAAGAAGAGGTATTGTGGCAGAGGTAAGATCTCAGAAAGAACTTATGACTGATGCTGCACTTCGTATAAAAAGTGACCATTAAAAGATTATAGATAGTAATTTGTTGAATTGAATGTATTTACGTAGCCGGATATAGGATTTAAACGAAGGCTTTTATCTGCGGAAATGGCACCGCAAAGGAGGTTTATAATGTTTAAACTCACAAGCACAGCTATTGATAACGGACGATTAGACATCAGATACGGTATTAACTCAGGTGATGCTTCTATGATTGAAGAAGGCATTCCGCAGATATCATTTCCGTTCGAATGGTCCGGGGAACCTGAAGGTACAAAATCATATGCCATAGAGTATATGGACTATGATAATGCTGAGGATGAGGGTGTTATATGGATACACTGGATCGCGGCGGGGATTTCTGCTGACAGACATGAATTTGTCGAAGGAGAGGCATCAGGCTCTGATATCATTCAGGGACATAACAGCTGGGCACTTCCTTACGGACCTTACGAGTACATTCCTGATAAATATAAAACAGGCTACGGAGGACCTGCTCCGGGACGCTGTCATACATACGAGCTTACTATTTATGCACTTGATAATGCGCCAGAGTTAAAAGATGGCTTCTTCTATGCGGACATGAGGAATTCCATAGAAGGACATATACTGGATAAAGCAGTACTTAAAATGAAGTACGGCGGATGAAACAATAGAAACTGACAAAAATCGATTTTATTAATGATGCACATTAAATTATACAATAAACGAAACTAAAAACTGTTGAATTTTAAGTATAATAGGTGTATCTTTTAGAACAACAAAACATATAGCTCCCGATGAAGCATTAAGAATCATTAAATGAAACTGAATGCGGAGGGAACTCTGGAGAATCCCTTTATAGGGTGCCGAAGGTGTAAGGCAGGTAATTGCGAGTACCTATCAGTACAGAGCATTACGGCTGCCGAATCTCTCAGGCGAAAGGACAGAGACGAAGAAGCATTTTTTGTGCTTATATCATTTGTCTTAAAATTTTCCGGAGCCGCTAAAAACGGTTCTTTTTTTTACTTTTGGGGCTGACCGTACAGCGGCTTATCAAAGATCATTGCAAGGAGGAAAACGAATATGGTAAATGAAGTGATGAAATTTATAACAGACTATGATCCTGAGGTGGGCAAGGCTATTGAGGCAGAGGCTGCAAGACAGAGAAGAAATCTTGAGCTCATCGCATCTGAAAATATAGTTTCTGAGCCGGTTATGGCTGCGATGGGAACAGTTCTTACAAATAAATATGCAGAAGGTTATTCCGGAAAGCGTTATTACGGTGGCTGTGAGTGTGTAGACGTAGTTGAGAATATAGCAATAGAGCGTGCAAAAAAGCTTTTTGGCTGTGACTATGCCAATGTTCAGCCGCACAGCGGAGCTCAGGCAAATATGGCTGTATTCATTGCAATGCTTAAGCCGGGCGACACTGTACTCAGCATGAGTCTTGATCACGGCGGACATCTTTCACACGGAAGCCCTGTCAATTTCTCCGGAATTTTCTTCAATATAGTTCCTTACGGTGTAAATGATGACGGCTTCATTGATTATGACGCGGTTGAAAAGTTAGCTATGGAGCATCATCCTAAGCTTATTCTTGCCGGAGCCTCGGCCTATGCAAGAACAATAGATTTTAAGCGATTCAGAGATATTGCGGATAAGTGCGGAGCGTACCTTATGTGTGACATTGCACATATTGCAGGACTTGTTGCCGCTGGTGAGCATCAGAGTCCGTTCCCGTATGCAGATGTGGTAACAACTACTACACATAAAACACTTAGAGGACCTAGAGGCGGTCTTATCCTTGCCAACAAGGAAGCAGCTGATAAGTTCAACTTCAATAAGGCGGTATTCCCGGGAACTCAGGGAGGACCTTTAGAGCATGTTATCGCGGCTAAGGCTGTGTGCTTCGGAGAGGCGCTTAAGCCTGAGTTTAAGACATATCAGCATCAGATAAAGCTTAATGCCTCAGCACTTTGCTCAGAGCTTATGAAGCAGGGCTTTGACATAGTTTCCGGAGGAACCGACAATCACCTTATGCTTGTGGATCTCAGAAATATGGACATTTCAGGAAAAGAGCTCCAGATCCGTTGTGATGAAGCATATATAACACTTAATAAAAATACTGTGCCGAATGATCCTCGCAGTCCGTTTGTTACTTCAGGAGTTCGTATCGGAACACCTGCAGTTACATCCAGAGGCTTAAAGGAAGAGGATATGCCGAAGATTGCTGAATGCATATGGCTCGCAGCAACAGATTTTGAAAATAAGAGAGATTATATCAGAGAAGAAGTAACAAAGCTCTGCAATAAATATCCGCTCTATGAGTGATAGAACAAATGGCATGTTACAGTGTGTAAAAACAGAAATGAAATAAAATTTTAAATTGCCATAATGTCAAAAGTTTTGATCATATATTACCTTACCGAAAAATCCGAAGCCTTAGCTGCCTCGGATTTTTTGGTTGAAAGTAATGGTTAAATTCCCTGTAAATGCAGGATAGCCACTGAGGGATCACAGCTGAAGGATAACTGCTGCAGGATCACGGCTGACCTTCATTGCTTGCTGCATGCGCCGGGTGAACATTTAATGGTCTCCATTTCGGTAACTATGTAGTCAACATACATATCTGTATTTTCTGTTTCAAAATTTTCAAAAAGCTGCCACGAATAGCAAAGTGCTATCCTTAAATGCCCTGGCTCTTTTTGTAAGAATCTGTCATAATAGCCGCCGCCGTAGCCGCAGCGTTTGCCGTCTCTTGAAAAAGCAAGTCCGGGCATGAGCATAAGTGTTTCAGTCTCATTAAAAAGGCAGGGAAGAACGCAACTCTTTGGTTCAGGTATTCCCATATATCCTTTAGTAAGATCATCTATAGAATTTATAGTAAAAAAATCCATAACCCCGTCACTGAGCACCTTTGGAACAGCAATGCTTACGTGTGTGTTTAAATCAAAGTCTGTACTGATGCGATGGGAACCGCCGGATAAATATTCAGTCTCGGAAGCATTTACATTATCAGATCGGTTCAGAAAATGCTCGATCAGCTTAAAAGTGTCGGTTTCCTTTCCATAGCTTGCATAGGTGTATATGCATTTAATAGTTCTGTTTAGATCAAGCTCAGAAAGAAGCTTAATTGTATTTTCATATACGCCCTTATCAAGCGTTGCTTTATCATCTGCGGAGAGGCTTTTCCTGAGGGATTTGACCTGACTGCGGACAAGGTCTTTTGAAGGGATAGAGCACGGGCGGATATTTACAGAATTATCAATTATGCTGTTAGATTTCTTTGTTTCCATATATCACAAAAATCCTTCGCCTAATAATACTTTACAGTTGCAAGTAATCATAACAAAAATCAGAAAAATGAAAAGAGTATTTAAATATGGAATTTGTGAAATTCATAGGCAAAAATCATCTTAAAAAAGTGGATTAAAAAAAATACGAAAATATACAAAGAAAAAAATAAAAAAATTATGGACAAAGAAAAACATATGGCTATAATGGTACACATGTATACATGAACTACATAAAACATGAGTACACGCACTTTTGCTATAAATTTTATAAATTAATAAGCATATAATAATTTGATGTTTACAGTGAACTGCTTCGGCAAATTTAAGCGAATACATCATTTATATAAGGATACAATTAGTTTTCACTGTGAGATACATGACAGGGAGGCAGACTATGCTTGATATTTCAACAAAAACAAATCTTCTTGAGGAAAATGAATACAGGTATTCGCTTCAGGACGTTGCGGAGCCTAATCTTTATCGTACATATTTCAGTTATGACGAGGTGCCGAAGGTGGCCTTCAACCACAGACGTGTTCCTATGAATATGCCTGAGGAGATATGGATAACTGATACTACATTCCGTGACGGGCAGCAGTCGATAAATCCTTATACCGTTCAGCAGATAGTTGACCTTTATAAGCTTATGAGCAGACTCGGAGGTCCATATGGCATTATCAGACAGACAGAGTTCTTCATATACAGTGAGAAGGATAGGGAAGCAGTTCGCCGCTGTCAGGATCTGGGTCTTAAATTTCCTGAAATAACCACATGGATAAGAGCAAGCAGAGATGACTTCAAGCTCGTAAAGGACATGGGCATCAGAGAGACAGGAATTCTTGTTTCATGTTCAGACTATCATATCTTTAATAAGCTTAAGATGACCAGACGTCAGGCTATGGATATGTATCTTGCAACAGTTAAAGATGCATTTGAGGCAGGAGTTATGCCGCGCTGCCATCTTGAGGATATTACAAGAGCTGATTTCTACGGCTTTGTAGTACCGTTTGTAAATGAGCTTATGAAGCTTTCCGACGAGGCAGGAATACCGGTAAGGATCAGAGCCTGCGATACTATGGGCTACGGAATTCCTTATACAGAGGTTTCACTTCCTCGAAGTGTTCCGGGTATTATTTACGGACTTCAGCACTATTCTGATGTTAAGAGTGAGCTCTTAGAGTGGCACGGACATAATGATTTTTATAAGGCAGTTTCAAATGCCGCTACAGCATGGCTCTACGGCGCATGTGCGGTTAACTGCTCGCTGCTCGGAATAGGAGAGCGTACCGGAAATGTTCCGCTTGAGGCAATGGTATTTGAATATGCTTCATTAAGAGGTTCTCTTGACGGAATGGATCCTACAGTAATAACCGAGATTGCAGATTATTATAAGAATGAGATCGGTTATAATATTCCTCCGATGACTCCTTTTGTAGGCAGAAACTTTAATGTTACAAGAGCAGGCATCCATGCAGACGGACTTCTTAAGGACGAAGAGATATATAACATTTTCAATACAGAAAAAATACTCAACAGACCTGCAATGGTTATGATAAATAAGAATTCCGGACTTGCCGGCATTGCTTATTGGATGAATCAGAACTACCGTCTTAAGGGTGATGCTGAGGTCGATAAGAAGAATGATGTAGTTATTAAGCTCAAGGCTTGGGTCGACAGCGAGTATGAGGGTGGAAGAACAGCCACACTTTCTACAGAAGAGATAGAGACAAAGATAGAAGAGTTTTCAAACGGAAAGTATAAGAGACAGGCATAATCATGAGAGATCACAGAACTATATCTATAGCTGATCAGATATTTGAACAGCTTGAAAAGGAAATATTATCAGGAAAATACAAAAGAGGCGAGATCTTAAGCGAACTGAAGCTTTCAGAAGAGCTGGGAGTCAGCCGTACACCTGTAAGAGAGGCGATTAGAAGACTTGAGCAGGAGCACATCCTTAAGGACAGCGGTAAGGGTCTCACAGTAGTAGGTATCAGTAAAACAGACATGCTCGATATGTATGAGATAAGAATCGGTCTCGAGGGTAATGCCGGTGCAAGAGCTGCTGTAAATATCACTGATGAGGATCTTAAGAAGATGGGCGAGATCCTTGATCTGCAGAAGTATTATATTGAAAAGGGCGATCCAAAGGATAATGCCGACAATATTAAGGATCTGGATTCACAGTTCCATGCAGTTCTTTATGACAGCTGCGGAAGTCAGGCATATAAGGACGTACTGCTTCAGATACACAGGAAGATGACGAAGTTCAGAAAGGCTTCTATAAGTAAGAAGTCAAGAGCGGAAGAGTCACTGCATGAGCATTTTGCTATCTATGAGGCTCTTAAGCTTCACGATCCGGATCTCACAAGAGAAAGAGTTACTCAGCATACTGTAGATGCAAGAGACAGAATAAAAGAGCTCCCGGATACGGAATAAATGCTAATACAGCTGTTAATTTGATTATTATATAAATATAACCGGAGAATAGAGACATGGACGAGATAAATGTATCAGTTGATAAAGCAGTCGAGCATTTCAGAAACCTGCTTTTAGAGCAGATAGAGCGTGAAACCCGCATGGAGAAGGCCGATGCACCAAAGGACTTTGCAGCTATGGAGCAGATAACAGTAGGTGTATGCGGAGGAGACGGCATAGGGCCTATTATCACCAGAGAAACTATGCGTGTTATGGATGAACTCCTTAAGGAAGAGATAGCGTCCGGAAAGATCGTAATAAAGAATATAGAAGGACTCACCATTGAGAACCGTGAGGCAAAGGGTAAGGCTGTACCTGATGATGTTCTTGCGGAGATAAAGACCTGTGACGTTCTCTTAAAGGGACCGACAACAACTCTTAAGGGCGGTACTCTTGAAAGCGCCAATGTTGCACTTCGCCGTGAGCTTGATCTTTACGCCAATGTCAGACCTGTAAGCATTCCTGAGGAGGGCATAGACTGGACCTTCTTCCGTGAGAATACTGAGGGTGAATATGCACTCGGAAGCAGAGGCATAAGCATTCCGGGAAAGCTCAACATGGATTTCAAGGTTACAACAGAGTCAGGAACAAGAAGAATAGCAAGAACTGCCTTTGAGTTTGCAAAGAATAACGGCAAGACTAATGTTGCTATAGTAACAAAGGCAAACATTCTTAAAAAGACTGACGGAAGATTTTCAGAGATCTGTCATGAGGTAGCTAAAGATTATCCCGGAATCACAGTTGACGATTACTACATTGACATAATGACAGCTAATCTTGTAAATCCTCGAATCAGAAATACTTTCCAGGTATTTATCCTTCCGAATCTTTACGGAGATATTATCACGGATGAGGCTGCACAGCTTCAGGGAGGAGTTGGCACAGCAGGAAGCTCAAATACCGGAGACCGCTATGCCATGTTCGAAGCTATTCATGGTTCAGCTCCGAGAAAGATGGAAAGAGGCGAGGGAGAATACGCAAATCCTTCAAGCATCATAAGAGCATTGGAGATGCTGCTTCGCCACATTGCACTTACAGATAAGGCGGATAAGCTTAAGAAGGCTATGGATATTTGTCTTGAGACTGAAAAGAAGGTTGTTATGACAGGACATGCCGACGGTGCCGATGCAAAGACATTTACTGATTATGTAATTGAGACTTTGAAGAAGATTTGAGAAGGCTGAATTGATAAGGACTAAAAAGTGAAAAAGAATGCAGAATGCATGCAAAAGACTATTTGTCGAAGAGATCACTGTGAGTTCCTGTACGGGATAATGTAAGTATTAATACTTCATTTTCAATGCGATATATCAACAACCAATCAGGTAGAATGTGACATTCACGATAATTACACCAGTTTCCTGATAGAGGGTGGTCTTTATTCTTATCAGGAAGTGGTATGCCAATAGCAAGATTTGTAATTATTTCTTCCAAAAGTTCGATTTTGTGACCACGCTTCATAGCTAATTTATAATCCTTTTTGAATTGCGTGGTCACTTTCACTGTATATTTCGTTTTATTCATGCTTTTAAATCGGCAAATAGATCATCTAAATTGTTATAACCTTTTGAGGATGGATCTTTTGCAATCCTTTCTGCCTCTAACATAGCGGCGATTGTTTCCTTATTTGGGCGATTAAGCGAAATATCGAACGGAATACGTCCTTCGCGAAGAGATTGACGGACAAAAATATTGAATGCTGTAGATAGATTCATACCGAGTTCATTAAAAAGTTCATCAGCTTGTGATTTCAAATCCGAATCCATACGAATGCTGATATTTGTAGTTGAACCAGCCATATAATCATCTCCTTTCGTGCTGATAAATATAATATATGGCATATGCACGAAGAAATCAATAAAATGCACGAAAAATATTATTCGTCCATCCAACAGACATAAATTCACATATATCATGAAAGTCAGCTGCTGCGCACTTGCGTGCTCCCGCAGCTGCCGACAGATTCGTAATCCGGGCTGTCGCCCTGCTTACTCATCTGTCTTGCCCATCTAATAGACATAAATTCACTCGTGTAAACACGGTTCATTTATGCCTATTGATGGGACTTTCATGATATAATGACCGCTGTAGTGTTACAGCGGTTTTTCTTTTGCGGTAATTCTATTATTTTTATGTGTGTGTAAGAGGTGTTATGGGTAAGGGTAATTCAAGAGAAGTTGATATGCTTCACGGGCCGCTTTATGGCAAGATGGTAGCATTTATGATTCCGCTTTTTTTGAGCAGTGCTTTGCAGCTTTTGTTTAATGCGGCCGATGTTATTGTTGTAGGCCGTTATGCAGGCGGTAATTCACTTGCTGCGGTAGGGGCAACCGGAGCAACTGTTGCTTTAGTGGTAAACTTTTTTATAGGTTTTACTGTTGGTATCAATTATGCGGTGGCAAAGGATGTTGCATCGGGAAATAAAGAGGATGTTTCCAGAGATGTACACACGGCAATGCTTTCTTCACTGCTTTTTGGCTCTGTTATTGGCTTTTTGGGTATAATAGGGGCAAGAGGTATCCTTGAGCTTATTAATACACCTGAGGAGATTATTGATCAGGCAGCTCTTTATCTTTCTATTTATTTCGGAGGTCTTCCGGGCATTGCTCTTTATAATGCCGGAGCATCTATCGTCAGATCAATAGGTGATACAAAACGACCGATGTATTATCTGGTTGCAGCAGGCATTGTGAATGTTATCCTGAATCTGTATTTTGTCATAGTTATGGGCATGAATGTTGAAGGTGTTGCTATTGCGACAACTGTTTCCAACTATCTTTCATGCTTTCTCATGATCAAGGCTATGCTTAATGAAGAAGGATCTCTTAAGTTTATTCCGTCAAAGCTGTGTATAGATAAAAGAAGTCTTTCGGAAATTGTCAATACAGGTGTGCCGAGTGCAGTACAGAGCAGTATGTACGGCATTACAAATATTCTTATTCAGTCAGCTATAAATTCCTTCGGTGCTGTAGTCATTGCCGGAAGTGCGGCAGCTGCAAATGTTGAGAACTTCATGTATATTTTTTCAACTATAACCGGTAATGTTATGCTGACCTTTATGAGCCAGAATATAGGCGGAAAGAAATACAGCAGGATAGAGCTTGTTTTTAAATCTGCAATGATAATAGGTATTGTTGCGACATTTGCGGCAGGTGGTATTATATTTGTATTCAGGACACCGATAATGTCACTGTATTCGCAGACACCTGAGATCATCGAGCTCGGATGCTACAGACTCAGCATAATCGCTCTTTTAACATGGATGGACACAGCTATGGGTGCTTATTCCGCAGCCTTAAGAGGCCTTGGAAAGGCAAAGGAATCTATGATCATTTCGGTTTGTGCGATATGCGGCTTCAGAGTCCTGTGGCTTAAGACGGTGTTCCGTATTTTCAGACATTATTTCGTCATTCTGCTGGCATGGCCTGCGAGCTGGATACTGATCATCGTAATTTATTATTTCTATTATAAAAAGGTCAGAGCCGGATATCCGAGAGAGGATGCGGTTATTGACTGATTTGCTTGTCAGCATTATGCTGATAGCTACATTAAATTATTAATTCACAATAAAGGAGATGAGAGCTTATGAACTTCCTCGATGAGGCAAATAAAATAAAGGATTCGCTTATTGCAGACAGAAGATATATGCATGAAAACCCGGAGCTTTCCAATGAGGAGGAAAATACTGTCAAATTTATATGTGACAGACTTAAGGAGCTTGGCATCAAATATATTGCTGTTCCAAGAGGCGGCATTTTAGGTATAATTGGCAGCTCAGCTACAGAAAATGAGCCTAAAACCGTTCTGCTTCGTGCTGATATAGATGCACTTGAGATAATTGAAAGTGAAAAGAACCTTGCAAGAAAAAAACAATGTGTGTCAAAGGTCAATGGAGCGGCGCATCTTTGCGGACATGATGCACATACAGCGATGCTTTTAGGTGCTGCAAAGCTTATAAAGGAGCATGCGGAAGAG
Organism: uncultured Lachnospiraceae bacterium; assembly: GCA_934438085.1. Lineage (GTDB taxonomy): Bacteria > Bacillota > Clostridia > Lachnospirales > Lachnospiraceae > Avilachnospira. Next base: position 33,925 of record CAKSBC010000005.1, on the reverse strand, counting down.
CTTGATAAAAATAATATGAGAGTTATCCTTGCTTTTGAACGAGGTGAGGAAACAGGTGGAAATCTCTGCGATCTTTTAGAATTTCTGTACCATAATAATATAAAAGTTCATGGATGCTTTGCAGAGCATGTAAGAGGAACAGGACTCAAGGCCGGAACTGCAGCTATACTGGATGGACCGGTCACAGCCGGCGCCTTTGGCTTTGAGGTTGATATATACGGCAAAGGCGGACACGGATCCACTCCTTATATCGCAAACAATCCTATAGACTGCTTTGCGGCAGTTTATCAGGCTGTCAGCGAGATACCGGTAAGATTCATTCCTGCAGATAAGACCTGCTCATTCTCCTTGGGACTTGTTTCTGCCGGTCAGGTATGGAATATAATTCCGGACAAGCTGACCTTCGCAGGCTCATACAGATATTATGAACAGGAGGTAGGAAAGCTGGTGCATGACAAATTCCACCAGATGCTTGCGGATATATGCAGAACCTACGGATGTGAATACGAAGTCAAAAAACAGATCGGACCGGTCATTCCCACTGTTAATAACGAACAGTGTGCGGAGATAGCAAGAAATGCGGCAAGAAAGCTTGGCGACGGGATTCAGGTAGGCTTTAAGCGCTGGACTGCATCCGAGAGCTTTTCGGCAGCAACAAAGCTTTACCCGGGAGCCATGGCATTTATTGGAATAGAAAATGATGAGCTTGGTTCAGGAGCAGATAATCACAGTCCATTCTTTGATATTGATGAGAGCGCTCTTACGGTGGGTGCCGCACTGTACGCACAGTATGCATTTGATTTTCTTAAATACAACGGAAAGATCGATTTCAAGGAATACGAATCTACACCGGACGAGCTGTATAAGGAAGTTAATTACGTTTGTTAAATGGAGGATATTAAGTGCTTATTTCAACAAAAGGACGCTATGCCCTTCGTATAATGGAGGAGTTAGCGCAGTTTGAAAAAGGAAGCTATATGCCGCTGCCGCTGATAGCAGAAAATCAGGGTATTTCAGAAAAATATCTTGAGAGCATTATTTCAATGATGGTAAAAGCAGGACTTGTTGAAGGATTAAGAGGCAAAAAGGGAGGCTATCGCCTGTCGAGACCTGCGGAAAGCTATTCTGTCGGAGAGATCCTTCGTATCTCTGAAGGCTCACTGGCACCGGTATCGTGCCTTGAAAGCGACAATGTCTGCCCAAGAGCCGGATTATGCAAATCCCTGCCTGTTTGGGAGAAATTAGAGAATCTTATAAATGATTATCTTGACTCGGTATCACTTGAAGATATCATGGAGCAGGAAATGCAAAATACCCATTGACAAAGTATGTTTATGATAGTAGACTTCAAATGCATACAAAATAAGTGGGTTTTGCATGCATATATGAAATAACAGACATTCTAAGCAGCAGGATCTTAGATGTCAGTCTATAAACAGTAACATCGATTAATGCAGTATAAATTAGTATTTAAGGGGAAATGACTATGTTTGTTTATGCGGATAATGCTGCAACAACAAAGATGAGCAAGACAGCTATCAATGCTATGCTCCCATATTTTGATGAAGAGTTCGGAAATCCGTCAAGCCTTTATTCTCTCGGACAGAGAGCCAAGGAAGGTCTTGAGGATGCAAGAGAAAGAGTAGCAAAATGTTTAGGCTGCTCACCGAAGGAAATAACATTTACATCAGGCGGATCTGAGGCCGATAATCAGGCCTTAGTGTCAGCGGCAAGAATAGGCGAGAGAAAGGGTAAGAAGCACATTATTTCTTCTGCCTTTGAGCATCATGCAATTCTTCATACTCTTGAAAAGCTCAGAAAAGAAGGCTTTGATATAGAGCTCCTTCCTGTAGGTCCTACAGGAACTATCACAGCTGAGCAGGTTAAGAAGGCTATTCGTCCTGATACATGTCTTGTTACCATTATGTACGCTAACAATGAGATCGGTTCTATCATGCCGATCAAGGAAATTGGTGCCGTATGTAAGGAAGCAGGAGTTTTGTTCCATACAGATGCAGTTCAGGCAGCAGGACATCTTCATATAGACGTTAAGGACCAGAATATTGACATGCTTTCACTGTCAGGTCATAAGTTCCATGGCCCTAAGGGAACAGGTGTTCTCTATGCAAAACAGGGAATCATGCTCACAAACATTATCGAAGGCGGTGCTCAGGAAAGAGGCAAGCGTGCCGGCACCGAGAATATGGCGGGCATCAGAGGCCTTGCCGCAGCTTTAGAAGAGGCATGTGCTCATATTGATGAGAATGCAGCAAAGGTTTCAAAGCTCAGAGATAAGCTTATCGAAGGAATCAGCAAGATACCTCACAGCGCACTTAACGGTGATCCTGTGAACAGACTTCCAGGTAATGTTAACTTCTGCTTTGAAGGAATTGAGGGAGAGAGCATGCTGCTCCTTCTTGATCTTAAAGGAATCTGCGCTTCTTCAGGAAGTGCCTGTACATCAGGATCACTTGATCCGAGCCATGTACTTTTAGCTATAGGACGTCCTCATGAGGTTGCACACGGATCACTCAGACTCAGTCTTTGCGAGTGGAACACAGAAGAGGAAATAGACTATATCCTTCAGGAGCTTCCTCAAATCGTTGAATACCTGAGAAATATGTCTCCGGTATGGAAGGATCTTATAAGAGGAAAGAGACAGTTCATTCTTTGATTTTGAATTTAAATAAGGACCGTAGAGATCCTGAGTTTTAAAAATCACATTTGTGATATAAATTTCAGCTAAAAAAGGAGTTAATCATGGCTTTATATACAGATACAGTAATGGATCATTTCATGCATCCAAGAAATGTTGGTGAGATAGAGAATGCATCAGGAGTCGGCGAGGTCGGCAACGCTAAGTGCGGAGACATCATGAAGATGTATCTTGATGTAGATCCTGAGACTAAGGTTATCAAGGATGTTAAGTTCGAGACCTTTGGCTGCGGTTCAGCAATAGCTTCAACCTCCATCGCTACAGAGATGATCAAGGGCAAGACTATAGACGAGGCTTTAAAGCTTACAAATAAGGAAGTTGTAGATGCACTTGGCGGACTTCCTGCGTTCAAGCTTCATTGCTCTGTACTTGCTGAGGAATCTATTAAGGCTGCAGTTAAGGATTACTATGACAAGAACAACATCCCTTACGATCCTAAGGATTTCCCTGAGGCAGAAGAGGGAGAAGAAGTTCCGATGGTATAAAAATTACCAGCTCGGATCTTATACAGACATAGGAAAACGAGATTTGAAAACAAATGCAGTTTTCTGATATTTATTGAATATCGTATTTTTAAAATATACAGCTATGATGCGGCGGTCCTTAAATGGGGCCGCCGTGTTGTTTATATAAGATCACTTATTTTTGCATTGATTTTACAATTACGGGATAAAATCCTTTACATAAGTACTGTAGATTATAGATGTTTGAAAGAGCTGCATTACAGGCAGCGCGGTAAGGCACGGGAAATACAGCGTGTCAGGAGTACACTTTACGGCGCATACGACAGGATATGCACAGTGTACTGATTAAACAGCGCAGGAAGCGCAAAAGGAGTAAACATTATGAAAAAGACTATAGCACTTATTTTAACAGGACTCATGGCAGCCGCAGCACTTACAGGCTGTTCATCATCAAGCTCAACAGAGACAACAGCTGCCAAGACAAGCGCAGAGGCTGAGAGCACTCAGGCTGAATCAACAGAGGAGGCAAAGGAAGCATCAGGACCAGAGCTTACAGGAACAGTTGCAACTGATGGTTCAACATCAATGGAAAAGGTTATCGGTGCTCTCGGAGAAGCTTTCATGGAAGCAAATAAGGGAGTAACATTTACATATAACCCAACAGGATCAGGTTCAGGAATTCAGGCAGTACAGGAAGGCCGCTGCGATATCGGACTTTCAAGCCGTGCCTTAAAGGATGAGGAAAAGGAATCAGGCCTTAAGGAAGAAACACTTTGCCTTGACGGTATTGCTATTATCGTAAACAATGAGAATACTATAGAGGACATTTCACTTGATGATCTTGCAAAGATTTACAAGGGCGAGATCACAAACTGGAAGGATCTCGGCGGAAATGATGAGGAAATCGTTCTTATAGGACGTGAGGCAGGTTCAGGTACAAGAGACGGATTTGAGTCTATCACAGATACAAAGGATGCCTGCAAGTATCGTCAGGAGCTTACATCAACAGGTGACGTTATCACAACTGTATCACAGAATCCTGCAGCTATCGGCTATGCTTCACTTGCAGCAGTAAAGGATTCTGTAAAGGCTGTAAAGATTGACGGCGTAGAAGCTACAGAGGAAACAGTTAAGGACGGAAGCTACAAGATCCAGAGACCGTTCGTGCTTGTAACAAAGGACGGAGTTGAACTCTCAGTGCAGGCACAGGCATTCTACGATTATGCAATGTCATCAGATGCTAATGACCTTATCGCTAAGGCAGGAGCTGTAGCTATCAACTGATAGAATACGATTATCATTAAAACAACTTTAATAAAATGGTTTTAACCAAAAGCCTTTCATTCGAATTAAATATATAATGCCCGGGAGAGCTTTCGCTATAAAAAAGCAGCGGAGGCTCTCTTACTGTTTATACAAAAAGTGAGTTATATGACAAAAAGTGTTCTGCCTGAATATACGCACACCTTGCTTTAATAAAAAACGGAAATAGTATTTTAACTGAATTTTACATTTCTCCGATAATTGGCTTTACATAAAAGAATTAGATTATATCTGTATTTAGGATAATGTTTTAAATTTTCATGAGGACTTTTATATAGCTTGACGAAAGCCCTTAAATACAGCATTAAGCTTTAGGAGAGATGAAAAGAAAATGAAAAATAAAAATCAGGCATTTGAAAATTTTGTTCACGGAATTTTTCTGATCCTCGGACTTATAACGGTAGGATGCGTGCTGCTCATAACCGTATATCTTGTAATTGCAGGAATTCCCGCATTAAGAGAAATCGGACTTATTAAGTTCCTTTTCGGAAAGACCTGGGCATCAACTGCGGCAGAGCCTCAGTACGGTATATTGCCGTTTATATTAACAAGTGTATACGGTACTGCCGGAGCAATAGTACTCGGAGTACCGATCGGATTTATGACTGCTGTTTTTCTTGCGAAAATGGCACCTGCTAAGGTAAGGAACATTGTAGAAGAAGCAGTAAGCTTATTGGCAGGAATTCCGTCCGTTGTTTACGGTCTTGTAGGCATGCTGGTGCTGGTACCGGGAATCAGAAGTATTTTCCATATACCGGACGGCTCCAGCTTACTGGCGGCCATCATAGTTTTAGCGATAATGATCCTCCCTTCGATCATAAAGGTGTCGCTCACTGCGCTTGAGGCAGTTCCGAAAGAATATGAGGATGCGTCTCTTGCGCTCGGAGCAACTCCTGTAGAAACCTACTTTAAGGTATCTGTACCGGGTGCAAAAAGCGGAATCGCTGCAGCTGTAGTGCTTGGAGTAGGACGTGCCATAGGAGAGGCTATGGCTGTTATGATGGTTTCCGGTAATGTTCCGAATATGCCGGGACTCTTCCAAAGCGTAAGATTTCTTACCACTGCGGTAGCGAGTGAAATGTCTTATTCGGCAGGACTTCAAAGGCAGGCATTATTCTCAATAGCACTTGTTCTGTTCTTATTTATTATGCTTATAAACGCTACACTTAATTTCTTAATGAAGAGAGAAGGATAATTAAAATGAAAAATTCCGGAGTATATGTATCCGATATAACTGCTGCGGCAGGGAACAAAAAAGCAGTCAGTATTAAAGAAAACAGTATTACATCAGATATAAGAATAAACCAATCTGTGCAGGCAGCCGGAAATACAAAGAGCTATGCACAGACAGACAGCATTTATGAAAGCAGAGAGAGCGGTATTTCCTTTAAGAGACAAGCTTATATCAAGCTTATGACAGTTCTTATGTGGCTTTGTGCAGGAATTACCTGTGCGCTCGTAATATTCATGGTGGGCTATGTGCTTGCCAAAGGACTTCCGAATGTTACATGGGAGCTTCTTTCTACCAAGCCAAGCTACCTAAGTGATTCGATCGGAATCCTTCCGGACATTCTTAATACACTTTATATCGTACTTGCATCACTGATAATAGTTTTACCGCTTGGTGTAGGTGCTGCGGTGTATCTTACAGAATATGCAAAGGATAAAAGACTTGTAGGGGTCATTGAATACGCTGCTGAGACATTATCAGGAATTCCTTCAATTATCTACGGTCTTGTAGGAATGCTGTTCTTCTGCCAGTTTATGGGAATGCAGACATCCTTATTGGCAGGTGCTCTTACGCTTGTAATAATGAATCTTCCTACAATAATGCGTACGACTCAGGAGAGCTTAAAGACTGTTCCTCAGAGCTACAGAGAAGGCGCCTTCGGACTCGGTGCAGGAAAATGGAGAGTTATAAGGACAGTCGTTCTTCCGAACTGTGTGGACGGTATCATTACTGGATGCATTCTTGCAACAGGAAGAATCCTGGGAGAATCTGCAGCACTTTTATTTACGGCGGGCTTTGCTCATGCCGTAAACGGTGTTATTGACGGGCTTAAGAGTGCCGGGGCTACACTTACAGTTGCACTTTATGTCTATGCCAAGGAGCAGGGAGAATTCGAGGTTGCCTTTGCCATTGCGGCAATACTTATGCTGCTTACACTTGTTTTAAATATTGCGGCAACCTTAGTGGGTGTATATTTCAAAAAAAGGAGAAGTTATTGATATGAGCGATATTATTACAGTAAAGGACATGTGCCTCTGGTACGGACAGACCCAGGCGCTTAAGAATATAAGTCTCAATATACCGGAAAAGGCTATTACAGCGCTTATAGGCCCTTCAGGCTGCGGCAAATCAACATTTTTAAAATCCTTAAACCGTATGAATGATCTCATACCGGGAGTTAAGATCACAGGAAGCATTCAGTATAAAGGCAATGAGATTTATGACAACTCTGTAGATATAAATGAATTAAGACATCAGATTGGCATGGTATTCCAGAAGCCTAATCCGTTCCCGATGAGCATTTATGACAATATCGCTTATGGTCCGAGAACACACGGAGTAAATAACAGAGCCGAGCTTGACGAGATAGTTGAGCGCTCTCTTTCCGGTGCCGGCATCTGGGATGAGGTCAAGGACAGACTAAAAAAATCTGCACTCGGTCTTTCGGGAGGACAGCAGCAGAGACTCTGCATTGCAAGAGCACTCGCTGTAGAACCTGACATCCTTCTTATGGATGAGCCTACAAGTGCGCTTGATCTTATCTCAACATCAAGAATTGAGGATCTGGCGTTAGAGCTCAAGGAAAAATATACGATAATTATAGTTACTCATAACATGCAGCAGGCTGTGAGAATATCAGATAAGACGGCATTTTTCCTCTTGGGAGAGATGGTTGAGTTTGATGATACGGATAAGCTGTTCTCAACACCTAAGGATAAGCGTACAGAGGACTATATCACCGGACGTTTCGGCTAAGTGAAAGTATCAGCAGAAAGATAAAAGACGAAGATTTATATTTACCGCAGAAACCTAAAATTACTTATCGGGAGAAAGATAAATGAGAGACAGATTTACCGGACAGCTTAAAAGTCTGCATAAAGGACTTATAGAGATGGGAGAGCAGTGCGAAAGTGTCATAACCATGGCGACGGATGCACTTATCAATAACAATAAGGCAGGAGCCGAAAGTGTTTCGGTGCTTGATACAGATATAGATCATCAGGAAAGAGACATTGAGTCATTGTGCTTAAAGCTGCTTTTGCAGCAGCCTGTCGCAAGCGATTTAAGACAGATATCGGCAGCACTCAAAATGATAACTGATATGGAGCGAATCGGTGATCAGGCAGCTGACATAGCCGAGCTTGTGAAATACATAGACGGTGACCCTATCATTAACATGACAAAGATAGGAGACATGGCAAAGCACGTTATCTATATGGTTACGGAAAGTGTAAATGCCTACGTTAAAAAGGATGTCACACTTGCTCAGAACATAATAAAATATGATGATGAGGTCGATGATCTTTTCAATGAAATGAAAAACGAGATAATTGATATCATAGCAAAGAAAAACGATGATGCCGAAAAGGCTGTCGATCTGCTGATGATAGCAAAATATCTCGAAAGGATCGGTGATCACGCAACCAATATAGCCGAATGGGCTGTATTTTCAGTGACCGGTGTTCATAAAAGTGATGAGCTTAGCTAAAGAAATGGCTTTATGCAATTTCCAGCCATGCTATTTTGAAAAATTATTTATCGTTAAGCTGAATGCGCCAGTGAAGTATAGCTGCGGCTATTATGATAATGTAGCCGGCAATGCTGTAGTGATCAGGTATTTCGCCCCAAACGATAAAGGCAATTAATGCGGCGTAGATGACCTGAGAATAGTCATATACGGATATTTCCTTAGGCGGTGCGTAGGTGTAGGCAGCGGTAATGGCAAGCTGTGCAGCCGCTGCAGAGCATCCGGCAAGTATCAGCATACTGAGCTGATAAAGACTCATGGGCTCATGGTCGATGATAATAAACGGCAGGCACACCAAAGACGAAAATATCGAGAAGGCTGCAACGATGATCTCACCCTTAACATGCTGCATGCCGAGTATACGCACGCAGCAATAGGCAAGTCCCGCTCCGAGGCCGCCTAAAAGACCTACCAATGAACCCGGCTGAAACAGACTGCTTCCCGGCTTTACAACAAATACTGCGCCGACTATTGCCATAATAATGCATAAGATATCCGTGTGCTTAGGCATATCCTTAAGCAGTATAGTTGCAAATATCATGCAGAAAAATGGCGACATTTTATTAAGCATATTGGCATCTGCAAGCGCTATGTGATCTACTGCCCAGAAATTACAGATAATGCCGACAGTTCCGGCGGTGCATCGAACCAGAAGCGGCAGATAGCTTTTTCTTTGCAGCTTAAGCGCACCGGCATTCAGCTCACCTTTTTTTATGATCAGGTATATGGAAACTATGGCTGCTACAAAGTTTCTGAAAAATGCTTTTTCAAAGGTAGGAAGCGAGCCTGAAAGACGTACAAAAGCAGTCATGAGTGAAAAACCCATGCCTGCTATAAGTATGCAAATAATGCCTTTTTTTATATTGTAGTTTTCATTTGTTACAGCGGCAGAGCTCTTGCTCTGTTCGCTTTTTTTATCGTTGTCCAATTTAATTTGCCTCAAAACAGAGCCGGTATGCTGGCTATAGTCTTCACACAGATCGTATCATCATATTCCTTTTTGGTAATGCATATGGATGGACAGCCGGCATTCTTGGCCATGGCAACGTCACTTTCATATGTATCACCTATAACGAGTGCTCTTGCAGGGACGATGTTATAGGCGGCCTCTAAGAACTCTACGATCATTGTATTAGGCTTTCCTATTACTATATCTGCTGTACGGTTTGCGCACCATTCTACAGGAGCTGTCATTGCACCGCAGCCCGGGAACGGCCTTGCCCCCTCGCCGGCGAAGATCCTTTCTCTGTTGCAGACCATGATGGTCTTGCAGTGCATGGCAACTCTTATTGCTTTTGTAAGATCCTCATAAGTCATACCGGGATCATAACCTATCAGCAGATTCTCTGCATCCTCTTCCTGATTAACTTCAATATTGAATGCTCTGAATTCATTTATCAGGTTGGCTGAACCGAATATATGGATATCCTTCATATTATTGCGGTGAGCGTAATCGGCTGCAACATAGCCGCTGGTAAGGACCTCATCATATTTGGCATCTACACCCATCTTGTTGAGACGCTCATATATCTGTTCTCTTGTCTTTGTAGAGTTGTTTGTTGTGAAGAATACTCTCTTACCATGATGTCTGAAAAACGCTATGGTGTCATTGGCACCCGGGATAAGCTCTGAGCCCCAGTAAATAGTACCGTCGAGATCAAAAAGCACTGCGTCAAAAGCATCAAGCTTCAGATTCATTTCCATAAAATACCTCTCTTCGCAATTTGACTTAAACTTAGTGGTTAAGATTTTTAATCAGCATATCATAAAAATAAGTGATATGAAATACGCTTGTTTAACTTAACTTAAGGTCACCTTCCTTTATCCAGCCGTTTTTGCGGAAGAAAAGTCCGAACAGCAGGCATAAAACAGCAGGAAGCACGAAGCTTATAAGAATGAGCCCGATCCAGTCGGAGGCTGTGATGCCTGACTTTAAGCCCTGAGCAACATCGGAAGCCCAGCCTGTATATACACCGATCTGGCCTACAAGTCCGCAGGTTCCCATACCTGAGGAAACAGCAGGGCCGTTCATCTGAAGCTTGAATACACAGGTTGCTATAGGACCTGTTATGGCAGATGTGATGATTGCAGGAAGCCATACTACAGGCTTTTTAAGGATATTCGGCATCTGCAGCATGCTGGTTCCGAGACCCTGGCTGACAATACCGCCGACTCCGTTATCCTTGTAGCTGAGTGCTGCAAAGCCTATCATCTGAGCGCAGCAGCCTGCAACGGCAGCTCCGCCGGCAAGCCCGGTAAGACCGAGCGCGGCACATATTGCGGCACTTGAAATAGGAAGTGTAAGAGCAATACCTACAAGAACGGACACAAGTATTCCCATGAGGAAAGGCTGAAGCTCAGTAGCCCACATGATAATGCTGCCGATAGATGAAGCTACACGTCCGATAGAAGGAGCAAACAGCATGCTTAAGGCAGCTCCGACCAGTATTGTAACTGCAGGAGTTACGATTATATCAACCTTGGTCTCCTTGCTTACTAATTTTCCGAACTCAGCTGCGATTATTGCAATGAAGTATACTGCCAGAGGGCCTCCGGCACCGCCCAGTGAATTTGCCGCACTGCCGACAGCTATAAGTGAGAACAGTACAAGCGGAGGAGTATGAAGTGCATAGCCTATGGATGCGGCCATTGCAGGACCTGCCATACCCTGAGCAAAAACTCCGGCATCCGTCAAAAAGCTGATGCCTGTCTGCTCTCCGAGGGTCTTTATGATAGTGCCGATAAGAAGACTGGCAAAAAGTCCCTGCGCCATAGCGCCCATGGCATCTATGCCGTAGCGGTGAGCAGAAAAGATTATGTCCTTTTTCCTAAGAAAGCTCTTGATAGTATCCATTTGTGTTTGCGTCCGGTCATTGTAAAGATAAAACGACCAAACTTCCTTTCATTGTAATATCTATATGTAAAAATAAATTTTATAAGCTTAGTGCGATAGCGAGCAATGATCGCCTCTTGAGATCTCAACGTGACAGCCTGTGCTCTCTATGCGTCGCTGCATGCACATGCGGCATTCGGCAGCTTCATCTCCGGTGCATATCTTACCGTCATAAAGCAGATATTTGCCTCTGACTCCGGTAGGAGAAAGATTTGGCATAACTACATTCGCACCGGCCTTTATACCCATTTCACGTCCCAGCGGATGTATGGTGCCTAAAGCTGTAGTAGCCGGAAGCAGAACATCAGGGAACATGAGTCTTAAAATGCTGAGAAGATGCAGTGTATCTGTCAGAGTCCCTGCAGGCATATCTGCAAACTTTGTATCCTTGTGTGGTATAAACGGGCCTATTCCTATCATATGAGGCTTAAGCTCCTGCATAAAGCGAAGATCCTTTATAACCGCCTCGGGGGTTTGCATAGGTGATCCGACCATTATGCCGCAGCCTACCTGATAGCCGATGCTTTTAAGCGTGAATAGGCAGTTCTGCCTGTGTGTCATACTTAAGCTTTCCGGGTGCAGATAATGATAATGCTCATTGTCCGAGGTCTCCTCACGAAGGAGATATCTGTCGGCTCCGGCATCAAAATATGCCTGATAGCTGTCTCTTTCCTTTTCACCTATTGAAAGCGTAACAGCGCAGTCTGGGTGTTTAAGCTTTATCGCCGAAACTATATCGCATATGCGCTCATCTGAAAAGAACGGATCCTCACCGCCCTGCAGTACAAAGGTGCGGAAGCCTAAATCGTAGCCCTGATTGCAGCAGTTTAAAATGTCTTCCTTTGTAAGACGGTAACGCTCGGCATTTTTATTTGAGCAGCGTATACCGCAGTAATAGCAGTCATTTTTGCAGTAATTGGTGAATTCTATAAGACCTCTTAAGAATACGCTTTTTCCGTAATTTGCATCAGCTGCCGCACGTGCCGTAATATAAAGATATTCCTCTTCATCCTTGGTCCATGCAGCGGCATCAGCATAAGCTTTTAATGCTGAATTATCCGGAGCTGATTCATCCCTAAGCCCCGCAGAGCAAAGCGGATATATAAGCTGATAGAATTCCTCATCTGAAAGATCATGAGCGGTATTTAATTTATCTATAAGTTTAATTCTGTCCATAAATAATTATGTGTTAATTATGTAAATGCTTAAAGCAGGTCGTTTACTTCCGGAAGCATTGCTGTTGAACGCTTAAGTATACCCTTAAACTGTGCTATGGCAATACCGTAATTGGTTATTGCAGTACCCTGAGCCATGGCTCTTTTCATGCGTGTTGATACTTCCTTTTCATTCAGCATGCAGCCTCCGCAGTGTATGATGAGGTCGTAGCCGCTGACATCCTCCGGAAATTGCTGGCCGGAGCTGAAGGAGACATCTAAAGAACCTCCGATATATTCATCAAGCCAGCGCGGGATCTTAACTGTGCCTATATCATCGCACTGTCTGTGATGTGTACAGCCCTCGGATATAAGTATGCGGTAAGGCTTAGACGCATTAAGCTCAGTATGATCCTTTGGCATTACTGTCTTATCGTGCATTGCTTTAAGTGCGGCTGCACCTCTTACAGCTTCTTTTAAAAGTCCCTTATGTCTTGCCATAAGTATTGAAAAGGAGGTGAGAGGGATATCCTCAGGTACTATCTTGGATACCGGACCGAAGACCTGACTGTCTGTAATCACTATAGACGGCTTAAAGCCCGGCCTTTCCAGAAACTCAGCTAATCGGTCTTCCTTGATGCAGACCGGTATGGCGTCATTGTCCAAAACATCTCTGATGACCATCTGCTCCGGAAGTATGAGCCTTCCCTTAGGCGCGGCCTTATCAATAGGGATTACAAGAAGCACGATATCTCCAGGCTTAATCAGATCTCCGCACAAAAATACTTCATTTTTATCCTGCTTAATGAGCCCTGCGATAAGCTCCTTAAGCTCATATATATTTTGACATTTAAGAGCGCTTACACATATTTTTCGCTCATTAGGAACTGCTGAAAATGTATCAGGTACATTATTTTCAAGCAGATCGCATTTATTGTATGCAATTACAAAAGGAATGCTGAGCTCTTTGAAGAGGGCTATAAGCTCATTTTCGCATGCATTAGGCGCTCTTAAGGCGTCGGTAACCAATACTGCAATATCTGTCTGACCGAGTATCTGTCTTGTTTTCTTTACTCTCAGCTCTCCGAGACTGCCGCTGTCGTCAAAACCCGGAGTGTCGATTATGACGACAGGACCCAAAGGCAGAAGTTCCATAGTCTTTTTAACCGGATCAGTGGTAGTGCCGAGAATGTCTGAAACCACAGAAAGCTCCTGACCTGTCACGGCATTTACAAGGCTTGATTTACCGGCATTTCTGCATCCGAAGAAGCCTATATGTACACGCTCTCCGGAAGGTGTATCGTTAAGTCCCATTTTTTATCCTCTATAGTTTAATTTACAATTTATCCTACCATTCATCGGGATATAAGAATATATCCTTCATTTCCTGCCGGCAGCATCTTCCTGAAAATGCTTCATGCGGAAGTCGGTGAAGCGTAGTTCCTTTAGGACATATAGGCAGATATAACGGATCTGCTATAACGTGCTCAAACCGCTTCATAAGCTCGGTACATTGGTTTTCACCGCGGAATTTAAAGTCAGAGACTGAAAGCAGTGCAGCTGAATCCTCAAGCGGGCAAAGCACACTGACCGGGATATTATATCGAATGGATAATGCTGCAGCTAATGAACCCATGGTGACGGCCTCACCTATTACGGCAAGAGGAAGCTTAGCATTATCATTTATATGTACTGAGCTGTTTTTTGCAAACTGCATTCGTGCATCATTATAAGATACAATGCATGGAATCTTCTCTGAAGCGGCTCTCAGGATATCTTTGCAAAGAGTATCTGCGAAATCTCCGACAGGTATCCCGGCGACATAAGGGATGCCGTATTCTTCATACATGTATTCAGCCATAGGCATGCCAACAGCCGAAACAACAAGGTTAACATCCGCAAGAACAGCATTTTGCAATTTGTCAACATCTTCACCACAAGATGCGGAAAAAGATGTTAAAATGTGGATATCTCTGTTGATTAATGCGTTTTTTAGTGAACAAACCGAGCTTTCAACAGTGAAATCAAGCGGAGTTGCACCCAAAATGTTGATAACTACACTGTGATTTTTGTCTGATTTATCATAATTATGTGGATAAATTTCAGCATGTTCCGCCAAAGTTTGCGAAATACCGGTATTTATTTTGTACACAGGTGAACCGGCTACAGAGTTTGCAACGGATTTTTGTGAGATATTTTCATTGACAAAATCCTTATTTAAACAGTGTGCGCTCTCTGCAATATTGACACCACGGTGCATGTTTTTTTGAATGAGGACTTTGTCCCACAAAGGCTTCATTACGCATTCAGAGTAACGTCTTAAAGCTGTACCTGCACCTCTGATATAATCGTGCATGCCGTTGGTTTCGACTGCAAATGTACGGATTCCGCATTCTTTTTCAATCAGGGCTGCGATGGCGTTGTAGTCTGTACCGTTAAGAAAAGGTATGGGAGAGCCGCACAGTGCTATAAACTTAGGTAAAAGTCTTTTCGCTGCATCAGTGACATCTCGAACTACCTTTTTGTCATTGCCCATTATGGCATCCATTTCGGTAAGTCCGGTGATATATATCAGACTGTCATTATCATACCAACGGGTTTCATCGTGAGTATTGTATGTGGAATTACAGCCGGAAGGATCGTGCATTACGACCATACCGCCGAGTTCATAAAGAGCCGAACATACACCGGAAACATCCGCGGTATAGCAGGGTATTATTCTGTATGAATTTTCTATACGCAACTTGCACACCCCCAGCCCTTACGTGTAATAAGATCCTTTGTATTCTTTTCCTCTCTGTAGGCCTGTTCCATGAGCTCGCAAAGCCTTAAGATACCGTCAAAGCCCCAGAGCCCGGCGCCGTATACAGCATTTACAAAATGAGCCGTGCCGGAAAACCAGGCAGCCTTCTGACCTATAGCCAAAACATCAGGTCTGTTTCTTTTACGGATACGGGCTTCGACCTGCACCGTTGAACAAAGCAGCAGGTCAGGAGCATTTTGCTTAAGCCAATCAAGATCAGCTTCTTCCTCTGCGCTTATGACATCGATGTATACTGTACTTACATTAAAACCATGTTCAAGCAGAAGTCTTGCAAGCCCTAAAGGTCTCGGATGGAATACATAGTCTATACGTATTTCAGTATCGTCGATAAGGCCTTTAAGAGATGAAAGAGCATTTTCACATAGGGCTTTTTGATTTTCAATATCTGTAAGGATAAGCTTTTGAATGTGATCCGGCAAAGTGCATTTCGCATTTGCCTTTGAACCTTTGATACAGTATGAGTAAAGTGCTTGTGCAAAGCTGCTCCACAGACCTTTGATCTCATCATAGTTAAAGCTCATCGGAAGATAAAGATAAGGCCGCTCCAAACGTTTTCCTAATGCCTCAAGTCCCATAAGTGCACCCGGGAAATCTGCTATAAATAAAGCGCTTTCACCCATGGTCAGATACTCTTTATAGCTTGTACAGGAGGCAATTTCCTTAAGCTTAATTGCATTTGATATCTTGCCGCAGCTTACAAGCTCTATGATACGGTAAAGGTCGCTGCTTTTATGTAAAGGAAGCTCACTTCCGATAAGACTTATTGTATGTCTGTTTACCGGCAATGCCTTAAGCGGCTCATACATTGCAAGTCTAAGCTTCTGATCCGGAGTGGGCCTGGTTTTCTGTAAGAGAGGATCCATATAACAGCGTGCGAAGAATATGTCAGGATACCTTTCGCCTAATTTGCGGTATACGTAGTCAAGATCACAGCCTAAGAAATGATGTACACACACAGTGAAAAGAAGTACCACCGGAGGATGCGAGTCTAATTTATCTATGCAGGCTGAAACGCCGTCAATCGTTACATCCTCAAGATTGCCTACTGTCATGTCTGCCTCATCAAGCAGTACAAAGGAAAATCTGTCCTCTGCATTCATCTCTGCAGCTGTAAGGACAACGCCTCTCATGCAGTTATCAGCGCATACATAGATCTGTCTTGCCTCAGGCAGAAGCATTCCTATGTGTACAATGTTCCAGTTGCCGTGAGCGGGAGCGTTAAATTCAAGCCCCTGATAAAAAGGCTTTGGAAAAGCCGCATCACGGACGGATACAGAATATTCTTTTGTTGGCAATGTCTTATCGTTCATATTATCAGAAAACATTTGAGTAAGCGGTTTTTACGGAAACACCTTCGATACGCCCTAATTTGCCGCTGAGTGAGCTGATGACATCCTGAGGGGCATCGATGGCAATGCTTATTATGTTAATGTTTTTTTCTCTGTATGGTATGCCCATGCGGCCGATGATATATTGTCCGGCCTCATGGAGCAATTCGTTGATAGAATCGGTCGCTGCGTTATTTTCGACTATGACTGCGATAACTGCGACACGGGTTTTTGAGTCTTCAGTGCACATTGGTGGTCCTTTTCTTCATTAAAATTGAGCAGAAGAGCATCTCGAAAAACCTTTCAGGTTTTCCGCTGCTTCGCATTTGTAAAAACGTATGGGTAAGTGGTTTATGACGAAGAGCATCTCGAAAAACCTTTCAGGTTTTTCTCGTTGTTCGGCATTCGCCGAACAACCGCTGCTTTAAATAAGTATTTCGGTAAGCAAGCTTCCCTCCATACTTATTTAAACCACCGGATGCTCTTCTCAAGGCTTTAACATATCCTCGGCAGTAGTTCTCCGCCCGGCTGGGAGAGGACGGTTTTTGCTCCTATTTCTGTTTCCATTACTACTTTGCCAGGATGGTCTGCGGTTATTGTTCCTATGATTGCAGCGTTTTGTGAGTATGGCTGTTTTTTGAGTGTTTCAAGTATGAGCTCAGCCTTGTCGTTTGGTGCAATGATGACCAGACGGCCTTCGCAGGCAAGGTAGAGCGGCTCAAGTCCGAGCATTCCGCATACTCCCTTTACCTCCGGTGCTACCGGGATTGCCGATGCGTTAAGTTCTATGCCGACGTTGCTCTGCCCGGTTATTTCATAGAGCACTGTTCCTACACCGCCTCTTGTGGCATCACGGATCACATGTATATCATTTGTTGCATCAAGCAGTGCGTTTACTGTGCCCCAAAGCGGTGCGCAGTCGCTGGTCACGTTTGCCTCAATACCGAAATCTTCTCTCTGCAGCAGTATTGTGCAGCCGTGTCTTCCGATGTCTCCGGTAACGATTACTGCATCGCCCGGCTTTGCAAGTGTTCCTGAGGTCTCTACACCTTCTCTTATTTCACCTACTCCTGTAGTTGTTATGAAGACTCCGTCGACCTGTCCCTTTCCGGCAACCTTAGTATCTCCTGATACAACTCTTACACCTGCCTCAGCAGCAGTTTTTTCCATGGCTGCAGCTATTTCCTCAAGCTTTTCCATCGGAAAGCCTTCCTCAATGACAAAGGCGCAGGAAAGATATAATGGCTTTGCTCCCATGCAGGCAAGGTCATTTACTGTACCGCATATGGAGAGCTTTCCGATATTTCCTCCCGGGAAAAACGCAGGAGAGACGATGAAGCCATCAGTAGTCATTGCCATACGTCCCTTTGGTGCAGCGAGTACTGCAGCATCGTCGGCAGTAAGGTCAGGGTTTGAAAAATGTGCTTTAAATACTTTATCTATGAGCTCTGAAGTCTGATGTCCTCCGGCACCGTGTGCAAGAGTTATGACTTCGGCAGTATTCTTATTATCCATGATAATATCTCCGTTTATCTTTATTATGCTTTAAATGCTTACAGTTCCTCACCGTACTGATAGTAGGCAGAGCATGCACCTTCATTTGAAACCATGCAGGCTCCGACAGGATGCATTGGGTTGCAGGCTTTGCCAAAGCAAGGACAGTCTGAAGGCTTTATTTTGCCCTGCAGTACTTCGCCGCAGCGGCAGGCCGGATTGCCGTGACCTTCTACCTTAGGAAGTGAATATTTCTTTCTTGCATCATATGCAGCATATTCATCCTTAAGTCTCTTGCCGGAAGCATGGATGATGCCGAGACCGCGCCATTCACAGTCATAGGTCTCTAAATATTTATCCATCATAGCTCTTGCCGCCGGACTTCCTTCTTCAGTAACGACTCTCGGATAGGCATTTACAAAGAAAGGTTTACCCTGCTGGGACTTTATGACTGATACGGCAAGCGCAGAGAGCAGTTCGTTTGCTGTAAAGCCAGACACTACTCCGCTGATGCCCTGTTCTGCAAGCTTTCTGCATTCTGCATTGCCCATTACAGCATTGACATGTCCCGGATAGAGGTAAACGTCAACGAAGTCCTTAAGCATTTCATAAGCGGAAGGCATGGTTTTATTTGCCGTTAGCAGTGAGAAGTTATCTATGCCGTCCTCCTCAGCCATGGATACTGCAAGGCAGCTTGCCGGAGTAGTAGTTTCAAAACCGACAGAAAGGAATATGACCTGCTCCTCAGGATGCTCCTTGGCATAGATCTCCGCATCCATAGGACTGTAAACTATATGTATTTTGCCGCCATCAGCTCTTGCACCGGCAAGGCTCATCTTGCTTCCGGGAACTCTGACAAGGTCACCGAAGGTGCAGATAGTACAGTTATATTCGAGAGCAAGCATGATAGCCTCATCAATGAAGCTGACCGGCGTTACGCATACAGGACATCCCGGACCCGATATAAGCTCTATTGAAGGCGGAAGTATTTTCCTTATTCCCAGTCTGAAGATCTCATGTGTATGTGTACCGCAGACCTCCATTATTCGGAGCTTAGGGCCGTTGTAATTTTCTATAATAGCTTTGAGCTGTTCGTTTTTCATCAGATGATCCCCTCATTAAGTTCTTCGATGAGCTCGTCTGACTGCTCATCGTCATCCTCGGTTATCTTTGCTATAGCAATGCCGGCGTGTACCATTACATAGTCACCCGGCTCAAGGCTGTCGAGCATTTTGGCGGAAACCTCACGTCTTGCACCGTCTGCGTCGATAAGTGCCATTCCGTCCTGCACCTTTACGACCTTAGCTGATAATCCTACACACATTTTTTAACCTCCGAAGCAAATGCTTTTATATCTGAAAATGATTATGAATCTTTATTTAACTGTTTCATGGCATATACTGCCTGACCTAAGCCTATGCCCCCGTCATTCGGAGGTATAAGACTGTGGGTGAGTACTGATATACCCGATTTTGTAAGAGCATCCTTTACAAGAGAAAGGAGCAGTGTATTTTGGAAAACGCCTCCGCTCAAAGCTGCTTTCCTGATGCCTGTAAGCTCTGATGCTTTGATAACGGCTGCAGCTGTCACATCCGACAGTATTACATGGAAATCATAGGCGAGCTTACCTATATCTTTACCGTTAAGCATTCCGTCTGTTATATATCTGAATAAGGCGCTTGTATTCATTACTATGCTGCTGTCATCATTAACATCGATAAGGCTGTAAGTAAAGTCTGTATTACGGTAATCCCCATGTTTCTTATGATACGCTGATGCGGCATACATAAGAGCTGTTGAGGCCTCACCCTCAAAGCTTGAAGCCCTTTTAATATTAAGAACGGCACTTACAGCATCAAAGAGACGACCTGCGCTTGTTGAACGAACAGAGTTTATGCCACGCTTTGCCATTGTGCCTATGAGCTTAAATTCCTGCTCCGAGCAAAGCTTCAAAGCCTTTATGACTTCATTACCGCTTATATCCGAAACAGATTTATCAGCATCAGAATGCTCCGATGATGCGAAGACAGGCGACTTTTCAGAAGCAGCTGACTCTTTATATATGTCTGATATCATCTGAGCAGCTATGCGCCAGCCCTCCTTGGAGGATGCATCTCCGCCGACCTGTATAAAGGGCGAAATGTGTCCGGCACGAAGAAAACCGTTCCAATCGCTTATAAGAAGCTCGCCGCCCCATATCGTCTTATCGGTGCCGTATCCGGTTCCGTCAAATGAAACACCTATTACTGCCTCATCGACATTGTTTTCTGCCATACAGGAAAGCACATGTGCATAATGGTGCTGCAGCTCAAAGAGCCTTATTGACGAGTGTTTACCGTCTCGAACTTTTTCTGCTTCCAATTCCCTGCAAAGTTCATAGGCAAGACTTCTTGACTGATAAAGCGGATGCATATCGCAGGCTATAGCCTCGGGGCTTGTCTCAAGCAATGTCATAAAACGGCTGATGGTTTCTCTTAAGGCATTGATGGTCCTTATATCTCCTAAATCGCCTATGTAAGGGGAGCTATAGAAAAGATCGCCGGTTCCTATACAAAAGCTGTTTTTAAGCTCACCGCCTATGCCGAGCACAGAGTGTTTTCTGATTTCGAGGGTATCACTTACCTGTGATGAAGGTAAAGCACATGAGGCATTTTCAGCATCAGCATCGACCTTAGCAGACTCTGACAATGTCTCGTCGGCATTTCCTGTAAACATGACAGGGAGAGGAGCAAAGCCTCTTGAACGTCTTATTATGTAAGGCTTATCTTCAAAAAAGTCTGTAACCGTGTCGTCTGCACGGACTCTTATAAGTCGGTTGTTTGAGAGTATAGCATCCGCAAGCTCCGAAAGCTCATTTAATGCGTCATTGTCATCACGGCATATAGGTGCGCCGGATTCATTGGCGCTCGTCATAACGAGACAGTCAGGCATTGTTATATCGTCATTATAATCAAAAAGCAGCAGCTGTACAGGTGCATACGGCAGCATGACTCCAAGCTTTGGATTGCCGGGAGCAACCGACGGAACAATGCGGCATTGTGCATCAGTCCTGCTTTCAAGGAGAACTATTGGCTTTCTGTGACCTTCAAGCTCTTTGGCTTCATTGTCAGTAACAACACATTCACGTTTAACAGTATCGATATCATGCATCATTACAGCAAATGGCTTTGACGGACGATGCTTTCTTTCTCTCAGCAGCTTTACAGCATTTTCATTAGAAGCATCACAGCAAAGATGAAAGCCGCCTATGCCCTTTACAGCAACGATACCGCCTTTACTTATGATACGTCTTGAATACGTTATGGCTGCACTGCCTGTAAGAGCCTCATCAGGCTTTCCGCTTTCCTTATCAAGGATATAGACCTCAGGGCCGCAGTTATTGCAGCAGACCGGCTGAGCATCAAAGCGCCGGTTGCCGCGGGAATGATATTCCTTTGAGCATTCCGGGCACATAGGAAAGACCTTCATGCTCGTACGCTCCCTGTCATAAGGAAGCGCGTCAAGTATGGTCATACGCGGGCCGCAGTTAGTGCAGTTTATAAAGGGATGCAGATATCTGCGGTTATTTTTGTCATAAAGCTCACGCTTGCAGTCTTCACATATGGCGATATCAGGGGAGATGTAAATGTCTCCGTCTGTATGCTCACTTTCTTCTATCGTGAAGCTGTCATAAATCGGAAGGCTGTTGCTTTCCTCAGAAGCGGCGGCCTCTTTCGCATTGCCTTCACATTTGAATTTTCCAAGCTCCTGTACGCTTATCTTAATAATATAAGCTCTTATCGGAGGCTCTTTTTTTAACAGCTCCAAAAATAAGTCGCAAGCTTTTTCGGAGCCCTGAGCTATTATCTCAACGTATGAGCCTTTATTGATGACAGTTCCATTTATGCCGGAGGCATTGGCATGACGGGCTACTGTGGGCCTGAAGCCTACGCCCTGAACTATGCCGTACACCCTTATTCTTCTGGTAATGACTTCGGCTGTCATAACAGCTCCTCCATAAGTCTTCCCGAGACTGCAAAATGAGGAAGGTCAATAAAGCTTACCTCAATACCGGTACTGTCACAAAGCGGCTTCATATCCATGTCTCCGATGACAAGATCCGGCTTGAGCTTTTTGATGAGCTCTGAAAGGTCATGCTCATCATGAAGCTTGATGGTTTTATCGGACACTGTTTTAAACCAGCAGGCGGTCGTGACCTTTGCATTTGAGTGCTCGTTAATAAGCTCTTTAAGAGCGCAGGCGAGCACATCCTGGTGAATAATAAGTACGTTCTTATTATCAAAGCACTCATAGAAAGCTGTGTCAGCAGCAACTTTAGCTTCGGCATCTTTGGTGTTAAAAAGTCCGGAAGCATTAACAGCTTTCTTTAAAATATGCTCTGCACCAGGGAAGCTGATTTCATAAGGTACGCCGAATTTTCTTTTGATAAACTCAGCGGCCTTTATTCCTGAAGGCGCTACGACAATGTTTTTAGTCATATTGCCTGCGGCATGTACTGCATCAAGACCGTCTCCCATAGAAAAACAGCATATTTTGTTGTCTGAAAGTGCGTCGGAGAAAAAGCTCTTTATTTCACGACTGCTCATATCTATAGGATTTGCACCTAATATGCCCGTGTAACCGTTATAGGCAGTTTTTGCTGCTTCGTCCTTAGCTTTTACATCTTTATCTTCAAGCTCGGAGTTCCTGGTGAATTCACTGAAAAGCTCAAGGTATGCCTTTGAGGCACCGGTATCATAAAGCTCCATGCCGGAGGTATCTATGCTTAAGGTCGTAAGTCCTGTGCGTCTTTCGCTCATGTGCTTAAGTGCGTGGTAATCTGTTGCGATCACTGCAGGAACAGGCGTACCTATAATTGCGGCAAAAGGTACATTGCCGACACTTTCAGCTGTGCGCTTAAGCTTTTCAACAAGTCTGTCATCACGTCCTAATATAGCGTCCATGTCTCTTAAGCCTGCGCTGTAGATCGCGCTTTTCTCACTGAGCCATCTTGGCTCGTCAAAGCCGCAGATATTTCCGGCACAGCCGCCGGCGTCACATATAACTATGATGCCTCCGAGTGAATAAAGCACGGAAGATGCTCCTGAAGCATCGGGTGCAAACGGAGGAAGATAGCTGCGATAGCCGCGTAAATGCTTTAAGGTGCAGGAGGCATCAGGAAATGCCTCAGCATCTGAGCCATCAGCATTAACAGATATATTGCATGCGGCGCTTGATGATACTGCTGCAGCGCCGTAAGCATTTTCGGTTGATGTACTATGAGACAGCATGATATCAGGAAAAACATTTCCGGCGGAAACTTTAGATACGGCTGCTGCATCACAGTGTGACTTATTATCGGTGTTCACTGCGGAAAGCGATGCTTCAAAAGCAGAAAGAAGCTCACGATACAGCTTTTTTACTCCGGCAAAGCCAAACGGCTGAATATCCTCGCGCCACTGCACCCTTACAGCATCGGGATGATAATATGCGGCGTCTCGGCCTATAACAAAATCAGGTTTTGTATGCTCTTTTTCACGGTAATGTATCATTCCCGGATCAAGGTTTGAATATACTCTTATATCAGGGGAAAGCTCAGCAAGCTTTTCGATGTATATAAAGTTGTCGGCAGTGATAGTGCCGAATATCTCTGATACGGCAAAGCCTTCATGTATAAGAGAAAGCGAAAGCTCAAACGGGTCGGCATTTAAAAATTCGCCTATGGCAAAAACAGGCGGCTGTCCGGAAGAAAGCAAATAGCCGTGCTCTTCGAGAGCTTTCCTGAATGCTGAAATTGCTGAAAGTGCTTCGGCTTTTGCCTTGCTTACGTCAATAGTTACTCCGAGAGCCTGTCCAAAAGCCAGATACTGGCGTTCGATCTTGTCAGTCTGATAAAGCCTCTTAAGCTCTATATACGGAATGCCGAGAGCTTTTTCCATGTCGGCAGCAGCAGGACGCGCCTCTGCATCCAGCACGAGATTAAAATTTGCCTCTGCCATGAGCATGAATTCATCATAGCTTTTGCAGCGGGAAAGCTCACGGATGCTTTTAACTCCTATGCTATTATGCAGCATGTCATAGAGCTCACAGTCATCGATAAGCGGCGCAAAATGGCCTATAAGGTTAACGCTTGTACTGCGCTTTCTGCGCTTTTCAAGCAGTGAATAAAGAGACTGTCTCACATGGATCATAGGAGGCTTGCGGCCTTCTCTTGTAAGCGCATACATATAGCTCGGACGAACAGGAAGTCCGACCTGTTCCTCTGCCTTTCGGCATACTCTTTCCATATCTGTTCCGAGCAGTGCGTCCACACAGGTAATGCAGATCATTACTACTGAAGGCTTTTTGCCTGTCCTTTGAAGATATTCATTAACAACATTGGACACGGCATCAGGAACCTTTTTAAGATGCTTGCCGGTGACAATATCAGCCTCATCCATGTTCATAAAGAAGAAGCGATTTTTGTACTGCGGGATATCGCCTATACCAGAGGTATTGCGTCCGCAGCATCCCGGAGACACCAAAAGAAGCACCGAATCCGGTATGGATAGAGCGGCACGCTTAACACCGAAGCCTTCGGCACCCGGTGAATTAAATGAAAGGGCAGCAGGAGAGCTGTATATAAGATGTTCTCCTGAAATGAACTGCCACGGCAGCTCATTGATACCGGCATCGGAAAGCTCTGATACGGTACGGCTGAACGGATTAAGTTTTTCTAAGCTTGTATCTGTCATAAAATTAGAATCTCTGTCCTCTTATAAATTACTCTTCGTGTTCCTTTAAAAGCTTTGCAGCAAGATCAATAAAGGTCTGGCTGACAGGTAAGGTTATATCGCCTTCAATAACGGTTTTTCCCTGTTCCTCATAAAAATTAATATCATTGCTGCGCGGGATCTCGCCGACTATTTCAAGTCCGTTTGCATCTGCAAATGCAGCAACCTTTTCATTTTCATTTTCAACATTTCTGTGGTTGAGGATAATGCCTCTGACTCTGGCGTAGCTGCGATCCTCAAAGTTTTTGACTGCCTGATAAATGTTGTTTGCAGCATAGAGAGCCATCTTTTCGCCGGAAGTCACAATAAGGACCTCCTCGGCATAGCCTTCTCTGATAGGTGCGGCAAAGCCTCCGCAGACCACATCTCCGAGGACATCGTACATAACGATATCAGGCTTGTAGGTTTCGAAAAGTTCAAGCTCCTCAAGCAGCTGGAAGGTAGCGATGATGCCTCTTCCCGCACAGCCAAGCCCCGGTGTAGGGCCTCCGGTCTCTATGCAAAGAATGTTTCCGAAGCCTGTTTTTGAGATATCCTCAAGCGTCTCCGGATCCTTTTCCATATCACGCATATAGTTCATGACAGGGAGCAAAGGCTTTCCACCAAGAAGATTGATGGTTGAGTCTGCCTTGGGATCACAGCCTATCTGAATTACTCTTTTTCCCATGCTTGCAAATGCAGCAGACAGGTTGGCGGTGACTGTGGATTTTCCGATGCCGCCCTTACCGTATACAGCTATCTTTATCATATATCGATCCTTTTCAAAAAGTAGTTGGGCTGTGCCCGTTTAATATTTAAGCGTAAAAAAGTCCTCTCATACGGCATGGCATGAGAAGACCTTAAAAGTCTTATATGTACATTAGTTTCGGACGCTGAAATCAGTAAAAAATAATATTGTCCTCAAGTAGTGTATTAACTCCTGCCTTCCGATTTGATGAATCTCATCGTCAGAGCATAACGGATTGATAAAAAAATAACTATCAAATCCAATATCTGATTATTATAGCAGATAATATAAGGAATATACAGTAAAAAAACATGAGATCAAGGCCGATCTCATGCTAAAAATAAGTACAATATTAAAGCTGTCAGTCAGATATCAAGGCTTTTTAAATTGCTCAAGATTTCTCTTATACGGTGTCTTTAGATGGTTAAGCATGGCTGTATATGCTTTTAACGGATCTCCGTCGATAATGGCATCGTATATAAGCTTATGCTCATTATATGAACGTTCAATAATTCCGTTGGATTTTAATGAATTGAGCGTAAAGTTCATGCTTCTGTCACGATTTAAGTTCATCGTTTCATTAAAGCGATTATTATTTACGCAGGAATATATTATGTTGTGAAACTCTATATCCAGAGGCAAAAAATCTGCCGCGGAAGCATGGTCTTTCACAGCCTGCTTTTGTATCAAAAGGTTATTCCTCAGCTTGTCAATAAGCTCGTATTTATGATCCTCGGAATATCTTACGGCAATGGTATGGCAGCAGTAGCCTTCAATGGCACAGCGAAGCTGATAGAGCTCTGTAACGTCCTGCTCGGAAAAATATTTAAGCCTGAAGCCGCGGCTTGGAAGTATTTCTATAAGATCCTCACGACTCAGCATCTGCAGGGCATCACGAACAGGAGTTTTGGACATATCCAGCATCTTTGATACAGCGCTCAGAGAGTATATCTTATTTTCTTCAAGCTCACCGTCACGGATCGCTTTTTTCAGGTAATCATAAGCAAGATCCTGGAGCATTGCAGTAGGATTATTCATATCAGCCTTTCCGTATGCCGCAAGAAAAACGGCAAAAACAGTCATTAAAAACTCAGTTAAGTATAATAATTAATATTGGAAATATCAAGCGCATAAAAAGCCGTGAGCATTACTAAGATGAAGGTCAACAAATGAAATTTGACATTAAAATCCGCAAAAGTTACGAAAGATAAAATGCGCTATGCATTATAATGACGAAAAGAGAGAAGCGAGTCATGAAAACATTGACATCTATAGAAATCAGGGTATATTAAACTTGACGATACACCGATATATCGGTCAAAAGTATAAAGATTATTATGAAAATACGCCGTCACATGAAGCGGCGGTTAAAAATTACGCGGGAGGTAATTTATATGAGGCTGATGCACACGAAGCTTCCTGAGTTTATTCAGAAGATGTATAACGCTGTTGGAAGAGCAAAGGGAGATAAAACTCTGCAGATATCGGGTCTTGAGAGTCTGCATTCGGCAAAGATGCAGTCACTCAGAACCGGACGAATTGAAAATGCCGTTGAAGAGATAGCAAACGATGAAAATGTTGCTAATGTCGAGCTTAAGGTATTGCCGAGAATTCCTGAAACAATGCACACAGTACTTGTAAAGGGAAAGGATGCTGACGGCAAAACAACAAAGATAATCCTTGAGGTCATTAATATTATTCATCCTACTGAGGAGACTGAATTTGACGGATGCACAGATATTGAAGACAGAAGACCGAGAATAGGCCTCCATTAAGTTATAAGGACAAGAAAGAAAGGAAAGCTGGTTTCTCTAAAAATCAGCAGGCAAGAATGATATGAAATATAAGGTTATTCCTGAAGGAAAAATAGACGGAAAGATCATTCCTGTATCCGTTGCATTTATAGATAAAAGGGATATTGAAGCCGAAGGCATTTCTGAGGATGATGCCATTATAAAAACAGCAAAGGAATTTGACGGACCGGTTGCTATCAATGTTTTTGACATGGATGCTGTCACAACTACCAGTGACGGAATCGTTGCCGAAGGCGCTATCGTCAGGATGGGAGCAGGGGATCGTGGCCATGTTAATAAGGAATTCGGCATACTGCCTATGGCTGAAATCGAGTATTCTGAGGAAAGGATCAAGAATGAGCCGCATTTAAAGCAGTGGAAGAAATATTATCCGGGCAGAAAGCTTTACAGAGGTCCTGATCCTTCAAAGAAGCTGATTCCGGTGCATAATGTTGTAATTACCGGACGCACGGCAAACAACAATTCCGCAACGGAAATGATGAATATCGTCACTATGGATGAGCTTATTTTCCCTATTCTGGGACAGCTTCAGTGCATAACTCACGGTGATGTACTTGTGGGTCTTACAGGTGAAGATATTTCGGTTGGTATCGGAATGACAGTGGCAGAGGAGTTTGGACGAGTATTTCCGCATCCGCAGTTTCCTGCAGGAAGCACGGCTCACAATTCCGGTGATAAAGCAAAGACATTAAAGAAACATATTCTATGCATCGTCTGCGATAAAAAGATAATAGCTGCACTTACTATAAAGGCCATTGAGGCCGGCTGCGTTCCGGCAAGAGATATAGGCTGTTCTCCTGTCGTGCTTTCAGTAGCCAGAGCGCTCGGAGCGCCTATTGCATTCGAAAGAATCACGTATGAGGCTCAGGCTGAGCTTGATTCGATTGGATGCACAAGAGAATGGATGCAGGTAAAGCTGGGGCTCAGTAAGGATGAGATCATTGCAAGGGCTGATGATCTCATCCCGGGTGCAGTCGGAGCCAAAAAGTTTAAGGCTGATGAAATAGTGTTTGAGCGAGAGGTTTGATTATATTATAAAAATGCATAAGGCTTAATCCGCAGGGCTGAAAAATGCAGCAGCTACGGCACCGGGACCTACATGTGTTCCGATAGTTCCGCCTATAGTTACAGGTAAAGGCCTCTCGATGTGACCTTCCCAAAGAGCACTGCTGTCATCTACATATTTTTCTGCCAGCTTGTCAGAAAGGCCTGTGTAGCCGGCAAGGAGAGGGAGACTATAATCAATGCCTCCGAATTTGTTGATCTCCTGAATGAGCATGTTATTGCCCTGCTTTGAACCTCTGGCTTTTCCTAAGACGTGAATGACACCATCCTTTAAATCTATGACAGGCTTAATATTAAGTAATCCGCCTGCAAATGCTGCGGCTGCAGAAATGCGGCCGCCTTTTTTGAGATATTCAAGTGTATCAAGAAGAGCAACAACACATAATCTGCGTTTAGCATTTTCAAGTTCGGAAACAATGGCTTTGGATGCAGCGTTGATGTCATCATTGTATTCACCGGAGTGGAATTTATCTATAAGAGCCTGAGCGTAACGTATTAGTGCAAGCTCGCCTATGGAGGCGCTGCCTGAGTCTATAATAAATACTTTGTCACTGTCGAATTCTGAAGCGGCTATAACAACACTCTGATATGTGCCTGATAATTCCTTCGCAACAGTTATAACTATGGCAGTATCACCTTCATCTGTAATTTCTTTCATTGCATCCTCAAAAACCGCAGGCGGCACCTGGCTGGTTTTCGGGAGAACGTCGACTTCTATAAGCATTTCATAAAAGTCTTTATGCCCTATATCTACACCGTCACGATATTCTTTATCATCAAAATTTATTGTCAGCGGAAGAAAAATATCCCCCTGTCTCAGACCGTGAGCTTTATCTATAAAATCAGAAGCGGAGTCTGTTATTATGCGTATCTTGTTCATTATAAATATTCCCTTTGCAACTGAGGTAATTGTGAATAACCAGTAGATGATAATGTTTAAATGTTGATAAATCAAGAAAAACCGCCGCAAATGTGCATATCTATGACATTCACAGCGGTTTTGTAACTGAATTCGAATGAAAAGAGCGTAACTTTTTACGCATTGTTGATGAAAAATAAATAAAACGAAAAAATTAAAGCTTAAGCATCAGAGCATCTATTTCCTCAAGACTTTTAATTTCTGTTTCAGGAATTATCGGTGTCGCCGAAGAAAGAGTTTCGTTTTTCTTTCCGCGCGGATTAAACCATACGGTATGTATTCCTGATGCTATGCCGCCCTTTATGTCGGAAGTAAGTGAATCACCTATCATAACGGTTTCTGACTTTTTAAATTCCGGTATAGCTGAAAATACTGCATCAAAGAATTCTACGCTTGGCTTATCTGCGCCCATTTCTTCGGAAATGAATATTCTATCAAAATATCTTTCTATACCGGAGCTTTCCAATCTTCCGTGCTGAACTACAGCCGTACCGTTTGATGCAAGATACAGGCGATATTTTCCGTAAAGGCGCTCAAGAAGCTCTTCGGCTCCCGGAAGAAAATAGTGTCCTATGCTTAGGCTTTTCTCATAGAGAGCTTGCGCATCCTCGGCAGGAACGTCAATGCTGTATTCGTGAAAAAGCTGGCGATAGCGGCCGACAAGCACCTTTTTTCTTGTCAGGAGACCAAGCTCAAGCTGCTTCCAATGCCACTGATTTATTTCACTGTATCTGTCCATGATAGTCTGTGACGGCTCAAGTCCGAAGCTTTTAAGTGTCTTGGCGAGTGCAAGATGCTCGGCCTTATGAAAGTCCAGTATCGTATCATCAAGATCAAGAAGTATATTTCGTATCATGTATATTCACCCGGTGTCTGTTTGGGCAAAAGACTTTTTGACCCAAACATAATTATTTGCATTAGTCATAACTGCATCAGAAAACATTGTATCAGGCATGAGGGGTTTTAGCTATAAAGATTTATTTTCTGAAATGTCGTAGTAATTAGAGATGTGAAAATTGAGATTTAAAAGTTTTTATGTCTTAAATAGGGGGTTAACCGCTAATCGCGCATAGCCTATATTTTTATGCCTAATTTTTAGATATATCAGATTAATTAAATGATAGTAATAAATATATCTGATATGTAAATGACAAAAAAATGCAAAAAACTATATGGACAAAATAAACAATAAAAACGCACAAAATGAGCTGATAAATAGCAATAAAGCATAAATACAATAGTGAATATATACAAAAATAAGACGTAATATCTTTTTAAAATGTGGAAATTGAATAAAATAGTTGACGCGATGACATCGGGGGGGGTAGACTTGCATCAGGCACTCAAATGAACAGCCGAAAAAATATGAATCGGCAAAATTTATGCTTTAATTACCGGGTCTGGGCAAAGGATTGAGTGCAAACTATCCGGTAAAGATACAAATTACGAGGGGACGAGTTATGAAAAGAACACTGGCAGCAATACTTACACTTTCAATGACAGCAGCTCTTTGTGCCTGCGGATCAGGATCAGGAGGCGGACAGGCAGCAGGCGATGCTGATAAGCCGGCAGCAGAAAACAGCAGTGCAGCAAGCGGCGATGTATTAGAGCTTAAGCTCGCACACACTCTGGATCCTGCGAATCCGACACAGCTTGGTGCTGAATTTTTTGCAGACAGACTTGAAGAGCTTTCAGGCGGAACAATGAAAACTACTGTTTACGGCAACAGTGCCTTGGGAGATGAGGGTGAGATCGCAGAAATGCAGTCATACGGTGATTCCGTTACTTTCTCAGTTCCGTCGGGACAGGTATTGCAGAATTTCTCACCTGCATTCTATGCAGTAGACTTTTACTTTGCGTTGGAAGATTATGATCAGGTATGGAAGCTTTATGACGGAGAATTCGGACAGTATCTTAAGGATTCGCTTGATGGTACTGGACTTGTAGTTACATCTTTCTGGGACAACGGATTCAGAAATCTTACAACAACAAACAAGGAAGTGCACACAGTTGCAGATATTAAGAACTTAAAAATACGTGTTATGAATGCGGAGACACACCTTGCAGCATGGAAAGCAATGGGCGCAGCAGCAACACCTATAGCATATTCAGAAGTATATAGTGCTCTTCAGCAGGGCGTTGTTGAAGGACAGGAGAACCCATTATCAAACATCATCGGTTCAAAATTTAATGAGGTACAAAAATATCTCATAATGACAAGACACGTGCACGATGTGGCTCCGTTTATCATAAGCGGAAAGGCATGGGATAGCTGGACAGATGAGCAGAAGGCATGGGTACAGCAGGCAAGTGACGAAGCAGCTGAGTATATGAGAGAAAAATCAGTAGAGCTTACAGAAGAGAATAAGCAGAAACTTGCTGATGATGGAATGACAGTTATAGATCTTACAGATGAAGAGCGTCAGACCTTTGAAGATGCAGTTAAAGATGTACCTGAGCAGTTTAAGGATAAGATGGGTACAGAAGCATATGAAATGTATGAAAAGTGCATCGCAGAGATCAAGGGAGAATGATTTAAATCTATCTGATATAAGTGGCTGCCGTTAATATATCGGCAGCCCAAAATATCTAAAGGACGATTGTTTTATAATCGTTAAGAATCAAAGGTATTCGGTTTCACGGAGGAATACATAGATGAACACAGCATCAGAAAAAAAGAGAGAACGTTTCATACTGTGGAAAATAATGGATATATTGGAGAAGATACTCTGTACCATCCCGGTAGTGCTTATGACAGCAGTAGTATTTGCGGCAGTTATCTGCAGATATGTACTAAAGAATCCGTTCGGATGGTCGGAAGAGTTTACTCTGATATGTATGATATGGTGCGTATTCGGAGCAGCACCATATGCCTTCTATACAGGACTTAATGTAGGCGTAACATTCCTTGTAGACAGATTTAATGGAAAAGGAAGAAACATTGTACAGATAGTGATATATCTTGGAACTATACTTTTCCTTGCAGGATTACTGTATGCAAGTTTACAGACGGCACAGAATGTAATAGGCAAATATACCATGGCAGCACATATCCCGCAGATAATCCCATATTCAGCCGTTCCATACGGATGTGCAATGAGCATACTGAGACTTATAGAGCTCATGGGAGATGAGATATATAAGATGAAAAACAGCGAGATATAAGAGCCTTAAGGAAAGATAGAGAGGTATATATATGTCAACAGGAGTAATATTATTCGTATGTCTGTTCGTCCTGCTGTTGGGAGGATTGCCTATAGCAGCATGTATAGGAGGAGCAACGCTGATAGCGTTTATAGCAAGCGGACTCCCGATGATGAATTTTGCATCTAAGGTGTATTCCAGTATAAACAGCTTCACACTTATGGCGATACCGTTCTTCATGTTTGCCGGATCACTTATGGCAAACGGAGGAATGTCAAGGAGACTTATAAGGTTTGCAAGTTCACTTGTAGGATGGGTGACCGGAGGTCTGGTACATGTAATGATACTGGCATCGGCATTCTTCGCAGCACTTTCAGGATCAGCACCGGCTACCTGTGCGGCGATAGGCGGAATGATGATCCCTGAGATGAAGAAGAAGGGCTTTCCGGCAGAGTTTTCAGCAGGAGTACAGTGCGTAGCGGGAACAATAGGACCGATCATACCGCCGAGTATACCGATGGTAGTGTATGCGGTAAGTGCGGGAGAATCCGTAGGAGAGATGTTTGCCGGAGGAGTAATTCCTGGAATAATCTATGCGGCAATGCTTATGGTAGTATCAGCGATCATCTGCAAGAAGAAAGGATTTGGAGAAGAAAGTAAGGTCAAGTTTGATTCACACGAGGTATGGCTTGCATTTAAGGATTCTATATGGGCTCTTTTAGTACCAATCATTATCCTTGGCGGAATATATTCTGGAATCTTCACACCTACTGAGGCAGGAGCAGTTGCATCTGCATACGGACTCTTTGCAGGAACATTTATATATAAGGAGCTTGATTTCAAGGAGATAGGAAAGCTGCTCATAGATACAGCGGCTAATTCATCACTTGTGCTTCTTATAATAGGATGTGCAGGAGCATTTACATGGTTCCTTAACATGCAGGGAATAACAGCATCTATAGGAGCATGGTTTGCAGCGGTATCAAGCTCAAAGTTTATCTTCATGGCACTGACTATCCTGCTTCTTCTGTTCATGGGATGCTTCATGGAATGCTGTGCATCAGTGCTTATGATAACACCTGTACTTCTTCCTGTAGCGACATCACTCGGAATAGATCCTGTGTATTTCGGAGTAATAGTATGTATGACACTTTCACTCGGCATGGCAACACCGCCTGTAGGAGAGGATCTGTACATAGCGGCTACTATAGCCGGAATCAAGTTCGAGCAGGAGGTCAAATATGTAATGCCGTTGGTGCTTGCAGCTATCATAGCGATTCTTATATGTACTGCTGTTCCGGGCATTGTCATGTTCCTTCCTGGATTGTTCTTCGGATAAATTAAATATGAAAAAACAGATGATAGGTTGTAAAACAGTCTGAGTAATAGGAGGCTGCACGCGTTTTCCCCGGCTTTTGCACATATCATCTGTTACCCGCAGTCAGCGTTTTCCTTAGTTGTCAGCGGAATAGTAAAAGGGCGTGTGAAAAAACTTTCATTTTTTCACACGTCTTTTTCTTTTGTGGATAAAACAGATATTTTCTCAAGAA